>NZ_PPTT01000009.1 GCF_003339815.1 Eggerthella sinensis | reverse complement strand
CCATTGGGCACCCCCCCCGTCGGGCACCCCCCTTGCGCGTGCGGGGAGACGGGCGGGTCGCACGGTTTAACGCACGCGCAAAGAATAGAGTCCAAGCGCGTGCGGAAGGGAGCGCTTCTCCCTATTTTCCCAGCAGGTGCCGCACGGCGGCTATGGGGTGCTTCTTCAGCATCCGGGGGCCGGCGTAGCGCATGACGGCGCGGATGCGGTCGCGTTCTTCGGGCTTGTAGCAGTGGTTGCCGCACTGCTCGCACGACGTTTTCGCGTCCATCTTGCGGCAGCGCTCGGTGCGCAGCACGGCGTAAGCGTCGATGGCGGCGCAGTCGGGGCACACGGCCTCGCCGCAGTGGGCGGTTTCGGTGCGCGCGCTCGCTTCGTGGTTGTCGGCGCAGTACAGCGCCACCATCTGCGAGATGGTGCGCTTCTCTCGGATGCGGCGCTGGGCGGTTTTCGGGCTGTCCTGTGTTGGCATATGCGATCTTCCTTCGTGGTCTCAGCGCGAGGATACCAGAAGAGCCCGCTGCGCGCACGCGTGATTTGCCCGCGAATCGGCAGGATGCGGGATGCAGGATGCGGGTTCGGGACGGGGGGGGGACGCCCTCGCCCCTTTTGCAAAATCGTTGCTTGTTCTCGCATGCCCCGGTACCGTAAAATGGCTTGACATGCCGATGGAAGGGGTCGAGGTGAACGCACTGCTCGCGTGGTTCGCGCGCGTTGAAGAGGTCATGGCGTTCAAGGCGATTCGCCAGGGGCTCATCCTCACCATTCCCGTGCTGCTCATCGGCTCGTTCAGCCTCATCTTCCTCAACCTGCCGCTGCCCGGTTACCGGGAGTTCCTCGCCGCAACCCCGTGGTTCAAGAACCTGTTCGACGTGTCGTACGCCGCCACGCTCGGCATCTTCTCGCTGTACGTTGCCGTGGCCATCTCGTTGCGCTACGCGCATGCCTACGCCGGCCGGTTCGGCGACTTCTTCACGCAGGGCGCGCCGTTCGCCGCGCTCGCGGCCTACCTCATGTGCGTGGGATTCGGCTCCGCAGGCTTCGACAAGGTGGTGCTCAGCACGCGCTCGCTGTTCATCGCCATCATGTGCGGGCTGCTGTCGTCCATGGTTTACTGCCGGCTCGTGCGGGCGCTGCCGTCCAAGCGCCGCTACGGCGACAACATCGACGGCGTGTTCAACCAGGCCGTCACGTCGCTCATCCCCATCGGCCTCGTCGTGGCGCTGTTCGCGTGCGTGAACGTGGCGGTGACGTCGCTGTTCGGCGTGGAGAGCGTCGAGGCGCTGTTCTTCGCGAGCGTGAGCGCGCTGTTCCCGCTCGCGTCGGCCACCCTCGGCAGCGGGCTATTGTACCTGCTCATGAACAACGTCATGTGGTTCTTCGGCATCCACGGCGGCAACATGCTGGACGCGGTGGCCCAGAGCATCTTCGTGCCCGGCACAGCCGCGAACGCGGCGGCGCTCGCGGCGGGCGGCGAGCCCGTGCAGATCGTGACGAAGACGTTCCTCGACGTGTTCGCCTCCATCGGCGGCGCAGGGGCGCTTCTGTCGTTGCTGGTGGCCATCCTGCTGTTCGGCCGTCGGCGCAACGTGCGCCGCTTGTCGGCGTTCGCCGCGCTGCCCATGGTGTTCAACGTGAGCGAGATCATGATGTTCGGCCTGCCCGTGGTATGGAACCCCGTGCTGTTCGTGCCGTTCATCGTGGTGCCGCTCGTGAACATGGTCATCGCCTACGCCGCCATGGCCGTGGGCCTCGTGCCGCCCGTCATCATGGACGTGTCGTGGACGACGCCGCCCGTGGTGGGCGGCTACCTGGCCACCGGCTCCGTGGCGGGGGCGGTGCTGCAGCTGGCGTGCATCGTGCTGGGCGCGCTCATCTACCTGCCGTTTCTTCGGTGGTACGAACGCGTGGCCACCGAGCGCGAGAACGACGAGTACCGCGCCCTCATGGCCGTGTGCGTGGAAGCCGAGCGTGCCGGGCAGAACGTCGAGCTCACCGCGCTGCCGGGCGCGCTCGGCGCCATGGCGGCGTCGCTTGCCGAGGACGTGCGCCTCGCGGTGGAGCAGCGCGCACTCGCCATGCACTACCAGCCGCAGTTCGACACGGCGGGGCGGGCCGTGGGGGCCGAGGCGCTGCTGCGCTTCGAGCATCCGCTGTACGGCACCGTGTACCCGCCGCTCGTCATCCAGCTGGCGCAGGAGACGGGCGCGCTCGATGCGCTCGAACGCGCCGTGTTCGAATGCGCCCTCGACGACGCCGTGCGCATGGAGGCGCTCGCGCACGCCGGCGCCGTGCATCCCGCGTTCAGCGTGAGCATCAACGCCACGGCGCGCCTGCTGCAAGACGAGGAGGGCGTGCAGTTCATCATCGACGGCGTGCGCTCGCGCGGCCTCGATGCCGGGCGCGTGGTGGTGGAGGCCACCGAGCGCGAGGCGCTGCGCTGGGACGAGGGCGCCTCGGCGCTGCTCGAGCGCCTCGTGGATGCCGGCATCCCGCTGGCCATCGACGACTTCTCCATGGGCCGCACGTCGTTCCAGTACCTCGAGACGAGCGTGTTCACCGTGGTGAAGCTGGACGGCACCATCGCGAAGGGCGTGCTTGCCAACGAGCGCTACGCCGACATCGTCTCGTCCATCACGCATCTGTCGGGCCAGCTCGGCTTCACCGTGCTGGCGGAATACGTGGAAACCGCCGAGCAGCGCGACCTGCTCGAGCGCCTGGGATGCTCCTTCTTCCAGGGGTACCTGTACGCCCGCGCCCTGCCGTTCGACGAGATGGCGGAACGGGTGCGCACGGTCGGCGCGGGGGAGCGCGCAGAGGGCGCGCCGGTTTCGGCGTCGCGCTAAAGCGATTCCTTCATAGCGCGCTTGTTGCGGTACATCGCCTGGTCGATGTCGCGGATCGTCTCGTCGGCCTTGGCTCCGCCGGGACGGTACACCTCGAAGCCGCAGGCGAAATCGATGCCGCGACGCTTCGCCTCCCCGTGCGCGTCGGCCAGCGCGGACTCGAACGCGGCCACGTCGTCGTCCTTGGCGATGAGGGCGAACTCGTCGCCTCCGATACGGTAGGGGGTGGCCACGCCGGCGAACGAGACGGTGAGTATCTCCGCGAACGACACGAGGTGCTCGTCGCCCACGTCGTGGCCGAAGCGGTCGTTGATGGACTTGAAGTCGTTGATGTCGGACAGCGCGATGATGCGCGGATGGGCGGAGCGCTCCATGGCCTCGATCTCCTTGGCGTAGACGGAGCGGCTGTAGATGCTCGTCAGCGTGTCGAGCGTGGAATAGTGCACGTTGAGCAGCAGGTAGTAGGCGATGATGGCGACGGCGGAGCAATCCCAGCTGATGAAGCGGTAGGAGAGCCCGATCTCCATCCACATGCCGATGGCGAGCAGCACGATGACGCAGAGCAGGAACAGCCGCTCGGTTTTCTTCTGCCGCGTGTGCACGGTGCCGAGGCGTGCGATGAGCATGACGATGTAGAACACCGAAATCCCGATGGGCACGAAGAACAGCGGCCCGCGCGCGTACGTGTTCGCCTCCGTGATGGTGAACACCACGTTGAAGAACAGGCTGAGAAAGCAGATGAGGACGTTCGCCAGAAGCGGCAGGTACTGCAGCTTCGCCAGCTTCCCCTTCTTGAAGATGCTGAACAGCAAAAACGGCACGACGGGGGCCGCCGCGAAGTTGAAGAACGAGGTGACGCGCCTGAACGCCCAGGCGTAGCCGTCCGATCCCCGTTGGGCGAACACGAAGTCGAGCGATATGTCCAACAGCATGAAGAGGGTGGCGCCGATGGCGATGGTGAACAGCTTCGTCTGCTTTTTGTCGAACAGCGGGTTCGAGCGCACGATGAACAGCAGAAAGAAAAGCCCTGCAAAAGGAACCAGATTCACCGAGAGCGCATCCATAAAGTCCACGGGCGATCCTTTCAGCAAGCCGCGCGCTCCAAGTATAGAGTATCCCCCTCGAAAACAATGCGGCATCGGCCAGTTTCGCGATGCATCGCGCACAAAGCGGTCGGGGGATCGGTTGCGGGTTCGGCACGCGCCGGTTGCCTCGGCGATGCCTCCGGCGGCAAATGCGAACATAATGTGCAAAATCTTTGGAAAGGGAACTCTTGTTCTTGTTTTGTGGGTAATTGCCACTTGCTGCGGTACAATAAGCATTTGCACAAAGAAGCATCCAGAAGCGCAGGGCGCCTTCGCTCCGGAAACGGACGGCGCGCTGCGAACACGAGGAAGAAGCACACGCCACATGGGACAGAACGCCATCGTCATCAAAGGTGCCCGCGAGCATAACCTCAAGGACATCGACCTCACCATCCCGCGCGACGAGCTCGTGGTGATCACGGGCCTGTCGGGCAGCGGCAAGTCCTCGCTTGCGTTCGATACGATGTACGCCGAAGGCCAGCGCCGCTACGTCGAGAGCCTGTCGAGCTACGCGCGCATGTTCTTGGGCCAGATGTCGAAGCCCGACCTCGACAGCATCGACGGCCTGTCGCCCGCGGTGTCCATCGACCAGAAAACCACGTCGAAGAACCCGCGCTCCACGGTGGGCACCACCACCGAGATCTACGACTACCTGCGCCTGCTGTTCGCGCGCGTGGGCGTGCCGCACTGTCCCGAGTGCGGCCGCGTCATCAAGAAGCAGACCACCGACCAGGTGACCGACGAGATCCTCGCGCTGGCCCCCGATGCGAAGGCCATCATCATGGCGCCCGTGGTGACGGGTCGCAAGGGCGAGTTCACGAAGCTGTTCGCCGACCTGCAGAAGGAGGGCTTCTCGCGCGTGCGCATCGACGGCGAGATCGTGAAGCTGGACGGCGAGCCGCGCACGCTCAACAAGAAGATCAAGCACTTCATCGACGTGGTGGTGGACCGCGTGCAGCTCAAGGAGAGCGCGACGAGCCGCATCGCCGAGGCGGTGGAGCTGGCCACGAAGCTGGCCGACGGGCGCGTGCTCGTGCAGGTGCTGGGCGACGACGGCAAGCCGCTCGGCGAGGGCGGCGGGCGCTCGTCCGGCGCGACGGGCGGCCTCGGCGCCGGCGAGCACATCTTCTCGCTCGCGCTCGCGTGCCCCGAGCACGGCCACTCCATGGACGAGCTGCAGCCGCGCGACTTCTCGTTCAACGCGCCCTACGGCGCGTGCCCCGACTGCCTCGGCATCGGCAGCCGCGAAGAGGTGGACGCCTCGCTCGTGGTGCCCGACCCGTCGCTGTCGCTCAACGAGGGCGCCATCGCGCCGTTCAAAACCGGCAACTACTACCCGCAGGTGCTGCGCGCCGTGGCCGCGCACCTCGGCACCGACGCCGACACCCCATGGGAGGACATGCCCAAGAAGGCGCAGGAGGGCATCCTGCGCGGCCTGGGCACCACCAAGGTGCGCGTCGACTACGTCACCGTGGACGGCCGCGAGACGTACTGGTACATCGAGTGGGAAGGCGTGCTGGCCGCGGTGCAGCGCCGCTACCAGGAGGCGCAGTCGGACGCGCAGCGCGAGAAGCTGGCCAGCTACTTCGCCATCGTGCCCTGCCAGACCTGCGGCGGCAAGCGCCTCAAGCCCGAGATCCTCGCCGTGACGGTGAACGATCGCTCCATCCACGACGTCACCGAGATGAGCGCGGCCGATTCGCTCGCGTTCTTCGACGGCCTGTCGTTCCACGGTTCGGAGGAGCACATCGCGGGTCCCATCGTGAAGGAGATCAAGGCGCGCCTCAAGTTCTTGGTCGATGTGGGCTTGGATTACCTCACGCTCGAACGCGCGACGGCCACGCTGTCGGGCGGCGAGGCGCAGCGCATCCGCCTGGCCACGCAGATCGGCGCGGGCCTCATGGGCGTGCTGTACATCCTCGACGAGCCGTCCATCGGCCTGCACCAGCGCGACAACGAGCGCCTCATCGCCACGCTCGAGCGCCTGCGCGACCTCGGCAACACCGTCATCGTGGTGGAGCACGACGAGGACACCATCCGCAGCGCCGACTTCGTGGTGGACATGGGTCCCGGCGCGGGCGAGCACGGCGGCGACATCGTGGCCATCGGCACGCCCGAGGAGATCATGCGGACGGAAGGCTCGCTCACGGCCGACTACCTGTCGGGCCGCCGCCGCATCGAGGTGCCCGAGAAGCGCCGCAAGCCCCGTCGCGGCTCGCTCAAGCTCACCGGCGCCACTGAGAACAACCTGCACAACGTCACGCTCGAGGTGCCCTTCGGCACGCTCACCGTGGTGACGGGCGTGTCCGGCTCGGGCAAGAGCTCGCTCGTCACCGACACGCTGGCGCCGGCGCTCGCGAACCGCGTGAACCACGCGCACCGCCGCACGGGCGCGTACCGCAAGATCACCGGGCTCGACAAGATCGACAAGGTGATCAACATCGACCAGAGCCCCATCGGCCGCACGCCGCGCTCGAACCCGGCCACCTACATCGGCCTGTGGGACGACATCCGCGCGCTGTTCGCCTCGACGCAGGAGTCGAAGGCCCGCGGTTACTCGCCGGGCCGCTTCTCGTTCAACGTCAACGGCGGCCGCTGCGAGGCCTGCAAGGGCGACGGCCAGATCAAGATCGAGATGCACTTCCTGCCTGATATCTACGTGCCGTGCGAGGTGTGCGGCGGCGCGCGCTACAACCGCGAGACGCTGCAGGTGACGTACCGCGGCAAGAACATCGCCGAGGTGCTCGACATGACCGTGGAGGACGCGCTCGCGTTCTTCGAGAACATCCCGGGCATCAAGCGCAAGCTGCAGACGCTGTTCGACGTGGGTCTGGGCTACATCCGCCTCGGGCAGCCCGCCACGACGCTGTCGGGCGGCGAGGCGCAGCGCGTCAAGCTGTCGAGCGAGCTGCAGCGCCGTCAAACCGGCAAGACGTTCTACATCCTCGACGAACCCACGACGGGCCTGCACTTCGAGGACGTGCGGCAGCTGCTCGAGGTGCTCGACCGCCTCGTGGACGCCGGCAACACGGTGCTCGTCATCGAGCACAACCTCGACGTCATCAAGTGCGCCGACCGCATCATCGACCTCGGCCCCGAGGGCGGCGAGCGAGGCGGCACCGTGGTGGCGCAAGGCACCCCCGAGGAAGTCGCCCAAGTGGAAGGCAGCTACACCGGCCAGTTCGTGAAGCGCATGCTGGAGGACGGCAGGTTGTAGAGAGACGCTCCTCACGCTGGAGGCGAGAAGAATGCGCGGCGTTCAACCTGGGGGATGGGGCCTCGCGGCGGCCGCGCGGCTAGGGGCCCCGCCGGTTGAACGCTGCCGCATGGGGAAGAGGGCGAGGGCGGGCGATCCCCCCCGCATAGCCCTCATTCCTCCCTCCTCCGGGGGAAATTGTGCGGTGGGGAAATTCCGGGGGTTTTCCTTGACGAAACGGGTAGTATGTCACCCGCGCGGGAGAACGAACGCGTTGGCCCGCGGGGGCGGGCCGGTTGGATCGGGACCATCTTTCGGAGGATAACGTGGCGGAAACAGCTGCGGTGGCGGGGAACCGCCACGTCGCGCGCGGGGTCGTGTGCGCTCTTGCGGGCGGCATTTGCTGGGGATTTTCGGGTACCTGCGCCCAGCTGCTCATGAACGATTACGGCGCGCCCGCCACGTGGATCACCTGCGTGCGCATGGTGATCGCCGCGGTGTTCTTCCTCGTGCTGACGGCCGTCAAGAACTGGCGCGACCTCGTGGCGGTGTTCCGCGACTGGCGCTCGCTCGTGCAGATTGCGGCGTTCGCCATCTTCGGCGTGCTGCTCACCCAGCTCAGCTACCTCAACGCCATCGGCTACACGAGCGCGGGCGTGGGCACCACCATCGAGCAGGTGGGCCTCGTGTTCATCATGCTGTACGTGTGCGTGCGCGCGAAGCGCTTTCCCAAGCTGCGCGAGGCGGTGGGCCTCGTGCTCGCGCTCGGCGGCATGCTCATCATCGCCACGCAGGGCGAGATCGACCAGCTGGCCATCCCGGTGGAGGGTCTCGCGTGGGGCCTCGTCTCGGCCGTGGCGCTCACCTTCTACACGCTCATGCCGGTGCACGTGCTGAAGAAGTGGGGCTCCATGCTGGTGACGGGCCTCGCCATGCTGTTCGGCGGCTCCACGGCCTCGCTCGTCATCCAGCCCTGGACCATGCCGGTCGACCTGCCTGCGGGCGGCCTGGCCGCGCTCGTGGCCATCGTGCTCGTGGGCACGCTGGGCGCCTACATGCTGTACCTGCAGGGCGTCAACGACGCGGGTCCCGTGAAGGCCAGCCTGCTGTGCTGCGTCGAGCCCGTGTCGGCCATGGTTCTCGCGCTCTTCTGGCTGCACACGCCCGTGACCGGGTGGGACCTCATGGGCTGCGGCCTCATCGTGGTCATGATCTTCCTCGTCACCGAGCGCGAGCCGAAGCCTGCCGCGGGCGAGCCCGCGCTGGCGGGCGCCGCCGCCTACGACGATCCGCCGCTGTTCGCCGGCCGCGCCTCGGTGCTGGGCTACTACACGAGCCGCCCCGCCACGCGCGACGACTTCGAGCGGGCCGCGGCGCTGCTCGACGTGGGGCATCGGACGTTCGCGGAACTCGGCATCGACGAGGGCCGCAGCAAGAAGTACCCCTCGGCGCGCCGCCTCATGCACTCCATCAAGAACGGCACCACGCACGTCATCGAGGATGCCCACGGCGCCATGATCGCGCTGTTCGCCGTGTCGTTCTCGCCCGACAAGAACTACGAGCGCCCCATCGACGGCGCGTGGCTCACCGACACGGACGCCCGCCCGCAGCCCTACGCCGAGCTGCACTGGGTGGCCGTGGACTACCCGGCGCGCCGTCGCGGCGTGGGCATGTTCATCCTCGACAAGGCCGACCAGATCGCGCGCGCCGGGGGACGGGCGAGCGTGCGCGCCGACGTGTACCCCGAGAACGGGCCCATGCAGAAGCTGCTCGAAAAGCACGGCTACGAGCGGTGCGGCACCATCACGATGAAGGACGTGTTCGGCCGCGAGAAGCGCCGCGTCGGCTACGAGCGGATGCTGCGCTAACGGCGGCGGTATTCCCCTTTGACGTGGTGTTTTGATCGGTCGCCCAAAACATGGGCAAAACTCTTGCAAAACATCTTTACCGCGGTGTTCAGACGTGCGACAATGCGCTGATGCATCGTGGGCGTCGGGTCCCGGGCGGGCCCGGCATCGCGCGTGCCGAACAGGATCGAGGGGAGGAGGAAGCGTGGGTCAGACGATCGCATCTACCCCCAAGCAGGACGGCGGTTCCGTCGCATCGGGCGGCCATGTGGTTCGCGGCATCGTCTTCGCGGCGCTCGGCGGCATATGCTGGGGCTTTTCCGGTACGTGCGCGCAGCTCATGACGAGCGGCTTCGGCGTTCCCGTCGCCTGGATCACCTGCGTGCGTCTGCTGCTGGCAGCCGTCATCTTCCTTGTCGTGTGCGTCGTGCGCGAGCCGCGCAACCTGGTGGCGGCGCTGCGCGACAAGCGCTCGCTCGGCCGCATCGCAGCCTTCTCGCTGCTGGGCGTGCTGCTGACGCAGGTCAGCTACCTGTCGGCCATCTCCTTCACGAACGCGGGCACCGGCACGGTGCTCGAGCGCCTCGGCCTCATCGTCATCATGGGCTACGTGTGCCTGCGCATGAAGCGCCTGCCGCGTCTCAAGGAGGGCATCGGCCTCGTGCTGGCCATCGGCGGCACCTTCCTCATCGCGACGAAGGGCAACTTCGGCTCGCTCGCCATTCCGGCCGAAGGGCTGTTCTGGGGCATCGTCTCGGCGTTCGCGCTCGCGTTCTACACGCTCCTTCCCGGCAAGGTGCTGGAGAAGTGGGGCAGCTTCATCGTGACGGGCCTCGCCATGCTCATCGGCGGCGTGGTGGCCACCGCGGCCGTGCAGCCGTGGACCATCCCCGTGGACGTGTCGCCGGCGCTGCTCGGCGTGCTCGGCGCCATGGTGCTCGTGGGCACGTTCGCCGCCTACCTGTTCTACCTGCAGGGCATCACCGACGCCGGCCCCGTGCGCGCCGGCCTCGTGGGCTGCGTCGAGCCCGTGTCGGCCACCGTGATCTCGGCCGTGTGGCTGGGCACGCCGGTGGGCCTCGTGGACATCGTGGGATGCGCCATGATCATCGGCATGGTGTTCCTCGTCACCGAGCGCGAGGAGGGTTCCGGCGGCGCGGCGGCCTACGAGGGCGCGGCGTACGACCTGCCGCCCTTCCAGGGACGCGCCACCGAGCTGGGCTACTACAAGGCCCGCCGGGCCACGCGCGACGACTTCGAGCGCGCGAAGGCGCTGCTCGAGGACGGCCATCGGGCCATGGCGGCCCTCGGCATCAAGGAGGGCCTCAAGAAGTACCCCTCCGCGCGCCGTCTCATGCGCTCCATCGACGAGGGCAAGACCTACGTCGTGGTGTCGACGCCCGAGAGCGAAGCCGCCGACGAGGCCGCATCCTCCGATGCCGAGCGCATCATCGGCATGTTCGCGCTCAACCCGCAAGGCGACCCCGCCTACGCGCACATGACGGGCGCGCGCTGGGTCACGGAATCGTCGTCGCCCGACAACCCCGCCTATGCGGCGCTGCACTGGGTGACGGTTGCCGCCGACGCGCGTCGGCGCGGCGTGGGCGGCTACATCCTGGGCACCGCCGAGCGCATAGCCAAAGACGACGGCAAGATCAGCGTCTGCTGCGACATCTACGAGGACAACGTCCCCATGCGCGAGCTGCTGCTGTCGTACGGCTACGAGTTCTGCGGCAACGTCGAGATCCATTCCCGCCTCGGGCGGGTCAAACGCCGTGCCGTCTTCGAGCGCGCCTGGTAGCCCGACCGTCGCGCTTCCGAGCGCACTTCAAGCACATCGAACACGCCGGGCCTTCCGCAACGCGGGGGCACGGTTGAAGACTGGATTTTGAGAAGAAAGAGATACGCCTGTGCAATTCCGCAGAACGCGCGAACGCGATATCGACCGCATCATGGCCATCCTCGCCGACGGGCGCGCCTCGCTCGCCGCGCTCGGCATCGATCAGTGGCAGGGCGGCTATCCTCACCGCGCCGTCATCGAGGCCGACGTGGCGCGCGGCGACTCGTACGTCGTCGAGGACGAGGGCGGCGTCATCGCCACCGCCATGATCGGCTTCGCGGGCGAGCGCGACTACGACCGCATCGAAGAGGGCGCGTGGCTCACGGCGTGCACCTCGAACGACCCTTGCTACGGCGTGGTGCACCGCGTGGCCGTGGACTCGCGCGCCTTGGGCAAGGGGGCCGCCACGGCGCTGCTCGCGCGCGCCGAGGACCTGGCCCGCGCCAACGGCAGCGCGAGCGTGCGCATCGACACGCATCCCGGCAACGCGCCCATGCGCAGCTTGCTGGCGAAGGCGGGCTACACGCAGTGCGGCATCATCTACATCGCGCACGCCGAAGAGGGCACGCCCGAGCGCATCGCCTACGAGCGGCTCGTATAGCCTCGGCGCACCGCCGTTCGTCCACCGCTTCCTGTCGATATTTTGTCGCTCGCGCTCCAAAGCGGGCGGCGGGGCGGGGAGCGGTATACTATAGGCATTATGTCGGTTCAATCACGCGAAAAAATAGCATTGGCGGTGTTCGCCGCCCTTATCGTGCTCAGCCTTTGCGGCCTGGGCTGGTACCTCGTTGCCGGGCACTCCTGGAACGTGGCCGCATCGAACATCGACGACACGTTCGGCAGCATGGACGGCTACACCGCCATCGTGTACGCGGGCACCGCCGCGCTCGAGGAGGAGGCCGACGAAGCCGCGGATGCCGCGAAGGATGCGAAGAACGCGAAGGATGCGGATGCCGCCGCGAAGGGCGCGCCCGAGACGGCGCCGGACGGTGCAGAGCCGTCCGCTTCCACGACGCCCCCGGTCGATCCCGACGAGGAAGCGCCAGCGGGGTCGAAGAAGCCCGCGACGAGCTCGGCGGGCAAGGGGAAGCTCTCGAACGGAACGTCGTCGAAGGATGCCAAAGCGCCCGTGACCGTGGACGACGCCCAGAAAAGCTACGAGGACAAGAAGGCCACCGTGTTCTCGCTCGACACGGTGAACATCGAGCAGTACCGCGAGGGCACCATCCTGAAGAAGGGCGATCACCGCTTCGGCGTGTTCAGCGTGACGGGCCCCATGACGCCGTACGCGCTCAAGAAGCAGGTGGAGTACTTCGAGCTGCACAAGGTGGACTTCATCGTGGCGGTGACCGCCGACAAGGCGTACGTCGAGGGGGCTTCGGGCATCGACATCGTCATCTCCACTCAGGACGAGGACCTGTTCGTGATGGGGGAGACCATCGACGGCACCTTCTACGTGGACGCGCCCGAAATCGGCAAGGTGGGCACCATCCTCATCTCGCCGAGCAACGTCGTGTCGGCGAAGGTCATCGAAGAGCTGTGATCGTCAGCGCCTCGAGAAGGACCGACATCCCGCGGTTCCATTTCGATTGGATGATCAGGCGCTTCGAAGAGGGTTTCGCGCTTGTGCGCAACCCCATGAACCGCACCCAGGTGAGCCGCGTGAGCCTCGCGCCCGACGCGGTGGACTGCATCGCGTTCTGGACGAAGGACCCGCGCGTGCTGCTCGCGCGCAAAGACGAGCTCGACCGCGCAGCGCCCGCGCCGTACTTCGTGCAGTTCACGCTCAACGCCTACGGCGCCGACGTGGAAGCGGGGCTGCCACGCAAGGCGCAGCTCCTCGAAACGTTTCAGCAGCTCGCCGCGGCCCTCGGCCCCGAGCGCGTCGTGTGGCGCTACAGCCCCATCCTCCTGGGAGGCCCCTACACCCTCGAGCATCATCTGCACTGGTTCGAGACGTTCGCGGCTCGTCTCGAAGGCAGCACGTCGGCCTGCCGCATCAGCTTCCTCGACGTGTATCCGAAGATCGCCGGACGCATGGCGACGCTCGGGCTGACGTCCGTGCCGGACGCGGAGAAGGCTGCGCTCGCGACGCGGTTGGCCGAGCTGGGGGCCGCGCACGGCATCGCGGTGGGCGGCTGCGGCGACGAGGCGCTCGACGACGCGGGCCTCGCGCATGCGGGCTGCATTGACGCCGCGCTCGTGGAGCGCATCGCGGGCGTGCAGGCGGGACGGGCGGCGGGCGCTTCGCAGCGCGGCGTCTGCCGGTGCGCGCCGAGCGTGGACATCGGCACGTACGACACGTGCGCGAACGGGTGCGTGTACTGCTACGCGAACCCCGGCACCGCGTCGGAGGCGCACGGGGCCGCCGAGCCCTGGCGGCTGCGACGCTACGACCCCGCGTCGCCTTTGCTGTGCGACGAGCTGGGGCCCGACGACGTGGTGACCGAACGGGTCGCGCGCAAGCTGCCGCCCGCGCCGCCGCGTTTGTTCTGAGGGCGGGACGCCGCGGGCGGCAGCGCCGCTAGCGCTGGTCGGTCACGTGCTCGCAGGCGTCGCCGTAGGGCACGTAGCGGTAGGACGCGACCACTTCCTGGCCGTTCGACGGATCGAGGGCGATGAAGTTGTCGAGGGTGAGCGCGTCGGGGTCGTCGACGTTCTGGTAGCCCATGAGGCAGATCCAATGCTCGCCGTAGGGGCCGGCCACGTGGATGACCGTGGGGCGGCCGGCGGCGATCTCGTCGTAGGCTTCGCGCAGCAGGGCCTCGTCGCTTCCAAGCGAGCGGAACGACGAATTGCCGCCGCCCCAGCCGGGCCACGTGCAGCAGCCGCAGCCGTAGGCGCCGTGGTCGTTCGCCTGGCCGGTGAGGACGGCGTCGCCGTAGGCGCACGCGTAGGCCGGGCAGCAGATGGTGTGGCCGCCCGCCGACTGGTTGCCGATGGCGGCGATGAGGGCCGGGTCGTAGGCGAGGCGCTTGTCCTGGCGCTCGGCCGCCTGCTGGGCGGCTTGCTGCGCCGCGCGCTCGGCGGCGAGGGCGCGCACCTGCTCGAGGCTGGCGGCGGGCTCCTCTTCGTCGGCTGCGAGCACCGCGGGCACGAGCGATGCGGGTGCGAGGGTGGCAGGCGCGACGGCGAGCGGGGACGCGTCGTCGAGGGCGAACGCGGGCTCGGGGGGAACGAGGCAGGCGAGGCCTGCGGAAAGCGCGGCGCAGAGCGCGAGCGCAGGAAGGGCGGAGCCGGTGGAGCGCAACGAGCGCGATGCCATGGGAGCATCCTTTCCTCGGCCGCGTGGGGTTCGTTTGAGGGGTGAGTACGGCCGCGAGGAGGAATGGTAACAAAACGGCAACGGCGCTCGTAAGCCCTCCGCGATCTTCCCCGGCGAACCGCCACACGCGTTCCTCGAATCCTCCACAGATGGAGCGCGGGGCGGACGCGCGAGGGAGGTGCTCGCGGGGCAGGCGCGCGGGGGCGGGGCTCTCGTCGTGCGGGGCGTGCACCTGATGCGTGTCTTTGTGGCAAGTTTTTTCGCGATTGCGGGGTTTCGGACGCGTTTTGCACGCGCGATCGTACAAAACACCAGGTCGCGATTTTTCCTCGGGCGGGATTCGCCCGCAAAACCCCGCAATCGCGAAAAAACTTGCCATTCCCGGCGGGATTTCGGTGCAGGGCGCCGCACGGGCACGCGAGGCGCACGGGCACGCGAGGCCCCCGCCCCCCAACCGGAATGTTTCACGTGAAACATCCGTTCGCCACGCGAGGCGAACGAGCGGTACAATGGCACGGGTTGTTCATGCCGCCGCGGGATGCGGCGGCTCGACGATAAGGAGCGGGACATGGACAGCATCGAAACCGACGTCGTCATCGTGGGCGCCGGGCCGGCCGGCATCTTCTGCGCGCTCGCGCTGCTCGAGCGTGGGTTCGCCGGGCGCATCACCATGGTGGACAAGGGGCTCGCCGTGGAGGACCGCGTGTGCCCGAAGGCGACGGGCGCGCCGTGCGCCTCGTGCGAGCCCTGCCGCATCACGACGGGCTTCTCGGGCGCGGGCGCGTTCTCGGACGGCAAGCTGTCGCTGTCGGCGGAGGTGGGCGGCGACTTGCCCGACCTCATCGGGCGCGACGAGGCGCAGGCCTCCATCGACGAGGTGGACGGCGTGTACCTGGGCTTCGGCGCGGACGAGCGCGTGGAGGGCGCCGAGCGCAAGCCCGAGGTGGACGAGATCCGCCGGCGCGCCATCAAGGCCGGCCTCAAGCTGGTGGACTGCCCGCTGCGCCACCTCGGCACCGAGCGGGCGCGCGACCTGTACGCGCGCATCGAGCGCCACCTGCGCGACGCGGGCGTGGACCTGCGCTTCCGCACAACCTGCACGCAGGTGCTCATCGAGGGCGAGGCCTGCCGCGGCGTGGCGGTGACCGGTCCGCTCGGCGCGCAGGAGATACTCGCGAAGCGCACCGTGGTGGCCACGGGGCGACGCGGCGCCGACTGGCTCGAGCGCATGTGCCGCGAGCACCGCATCGCGCACGCGCCCGGCCCCGTGGACATCGGCGTGCGCGTGGAAGTGCGCAACGAGGTGATGGAGACGGTGAACGACGTGCTGTACGAGAGCAAGCTCATCGGCTACCCGCAGCCCTTCAAGAACAAGGTGCGCACGTTCTGCCAGAATCCCGGCGGGTTCGTGAGCCAGGAGAACTACGACGCGGGCCTCGCCGTGGTGAACGGCCACTCCTACAAGGAGCGCAAGTCGCCGAACACGAACCTCGCCATCCTGTGCTCGCAGAACTTCTCGGAACCCTTCGACCAGCCCATCGCCTACGCGCAGAAGGTGGGCGAGCTCACCAACATGCTGGGCGACGGGCGCATCCTCGTGCAGCGCTTCGGCGACATCCTCGACGGCAAGCGCACGTGGGAGAAGGAGCTCGCGCGCTCGAACGTGGTTCCCACGTTGGGCGACGCGGTGGCGGGCGACATCACGGCCGCCATGCCGTACCGCGCCATGACGAACATCCTCAACTTCATGCTCGCCGTCGACGAGGTGGTGCCGGGCTTCGCCGCGCAGGAGACGCTGCTGTACTCGCCCGAGCTCAAGTTCTACAGCAACCGCGTGAAGATGGACGCGCGCTTCGACACGAACGTGGCCAACCTGCAGTGCCTCGGAGATTCGAGCGGGTGGACGCGCGGCCTCATGATGGCGAGCGTGATGGGCTGGCGTGCGGGCCGTGTTTTGGCCGAAGAGCTGTGAACTGGGGAGACGCATTCCGTACCCCGTTTGCATGACACGCTATTTCAACGGGAACGTGACAAAATCATGCGTCTGCACGATAGGCGCGCCGCCGGTTTTCGGGCAGACTGGACCCTGTTGAAACCGGCGGCGACTCCCGACGAGGCGCGCGCCACCAAGACGCTATTAGGAGGCGCACGTACATGAAGATCCTCGGAATGGGAATGCCCGAACTGCTTATCATCCTCGCCGTCGCACTGCTCATCTTCGGCCCCAAGAACCTTCCGAAGCTCGGCGCGTCCATCGGCAAGACCATGAAGGGCCTGCGCGAGGGCCTCGGCAACGACGAGAAGGTCGTCGAAGTCGAGAACGCCGACCTCTCCGTCGAGGACGAGGACGCCGAGGAGCCCGCTCCCGCCGCGCCGGCCAAGAAGACCGTCAAGGTGGCCAAGAAGGCCGAACCGGTCGCATAACGATACTCACCCTTCCCTCTAGCGGCGCGAACCCCCCCCTCCTCGCGCCCGCAACAGCCCGCGGCAGCTCTGCCGCGGGCTGTTGCGCATTTTGAGGAAGGTCGGCACGGTCTTACCGGGCGCGGCTCCTCCTCCTGCTATCATGGAAGCATCCAACCATGAAACGTGAAAGGGGAGCGCGTGCGTTTCGGCTCTGACGCGGACAAAACCGGCGATCGCTCGACCATGCGCGTGGTGGGCGGCTTCGCCTGCAACCAGGGGTTCGTGTTCTCGCTGTTCTACCTCGGCGCGAACCGCGCCATCGGCGAGGGCCCGTTCGCGTTCGAGCGCGCCGACCTGTTCGGCACGCTCGTGTGCATGCTGCTGGCGTTCGCGCTGCTGCGCGCGGCGTCGCCCCGGGCGCGCGACGCGCTGCTGTCCCGCCCGCTCGTGTGGTGCTACGCCGGCCTGCTCGTGCTGGGCTCGCTCATGCCGTCGCTCGCGGGCGAGGGCTCGTTCGGCATCGTGCTGGAAGGCGCGCTCGTGGGCATGCCGGCGGGCCTCATGCTGGCCGCCTGGGGACGCGCGCTCGGCCGGCGCCCCGTCGACCGTTCCGTGCCCGAGGCCTTCATCGCCGCGGCCGTGGCGGCAGCGGTGTGCTTGCTCGTCGCCATGGTCCCGTTGCCGCAGGCGGTGTTCGCGTTGAAGCTGCTGCCCCTCGGCAGCGCGTTCGCCCTGCGCGGCCTGCTGCCCGCGCGCCCGTCCGCCGCAGACGGCGCCGCTCCCGCACCCGCCCCCGACGCCGGAGCGCTGTCGCTCGGCGACCTCTTGGCCACGAAGGAGCAGCGCGACGAGACGGCGCGGCTCTCGAAGAAGATCATCGCCGGCACCGTGCTGTTCGGCCTGGCCGCCGGCTTCATGGAGACGTTCGGCTCCGATCCGGGCCAGGCATCGACGCCCACCGTGTTCGCCAGCCTGCTGCTGCTCGTGCTGTTCTGCGCGGCCTCGCTGCAGATGCTGGCCGGCGGCGGGCTCGGCCGCGGCAAACGCGCCGACGCGGCCGGCGACGGGCCGCTCGACGGCGTGTACCGCCTGGCCGTGCTCGTCATGATGGCCGGATTCCTCTTCGTGCCCGTGCTGGGCTCGTTCGGCGTGCCGGGCGAGGCCATCGTGCTGGCTGGCTATCTCGGCCTCACCTTCGTGCTCGTGTCGCTGTTCCTCGTCATGGCGAAGATCACGGGGCAGGATGCCGCCGTGTCGTTCGCGCGCGGGTTCGCGGCGCTCTACGCGGGCGAGATGGCGGGCATCGCCGCGGGCAACGGCATCGAGCTGTTCGAGCCGGCGGGGCAGGTGCCCTACGCCATCGCCGCCTTCGCCGGCTTGGCCGCGCTCACGGCCTACCTGTT
Source organism: Eggerthella sinensis (assembly GCF_003339815.1). Taxonomy (GTDB): domain Bacteria; phylum Actinomycetota; class Coriobacteriia; order Coriobacteriales; family Eggerthellaceae; genus Eggerthella; species Eggerthella sinensis. Next base: position 107,479 of record NZ_PPTT01000009.1, on the reverse strand, counting down.
CCTGTTCACCGAACGCGACTTCCGCGCGCTGTCGGTCATCGTGCGCGACGCCGACCGCTTCGAGGACGCCTGCCGGCTCATCGCGTCGGAGTACGGCCTGTCGAAGCGCGAGGCCGAGATCCTGCCGCTCGCGCTCAAGGGGCGCACGGGCGAGCGCATCGCCGCCGAGTTCTTCATCTCGAAGAGCACGGTGGACACCCACCTGCGCCGCATCTACGTGAAGACGGGCATGCACGGCCGCCAAGAGCTCATCGACCTCGGCGAGCGCACCGCGCGCGAGCTGTCGGGCGGCGCGTGATGGCGGCGCGGCGGCGAAGCGTGAAGCGCGGCCTGAGCCGCGTCGACGTGCAGGTGTGCGTCATCGTGGCCGTGGTGGTGGCGTGCTCGTTTCTGTGCGTGTACGCGTTCAACTACCAGGTGACCTACGGCGACATGCTCAGCTCGCTCAAGGAGCGCTCGGACAGCATCCACGAGTACGTTGAGGACTCGCTCGACAAGGCCACGTTCTCGGGCATCGATTCGGCCGAGGACATGGACGACCCGTCCTACCGCACCATGAAGAAGGCGTTCGAGGCCGTTAAGGAGGCCACGGGCGTGCGCTACCTGTACACGGCGAAGCGCACCGACGAGGGCTCGTTCGTGTACGTGGTGGACGGGCTGTCGTCGAAGAGCGACGACTTCCGCGCGCCGGGCGACCTCATCGAGGACGAGATCGTGCCCGACATGGAGCGCGCGCTCGACAACGAGGTGGTGTACCCGAGCGACATCAAGGACACGGGATGGGGCTACGTGTTCGTGACGTACTATCCCATCCACGAGGATGGCAAGGTGATCGGGGTCATCGGCATCGAGTTCGACGCGCAGCATCAGTACGACGCGTTCGAGACCGTGCGCATCGGCACGCCCGTCATCGCCGCGCTGTTCTGCCTGCTGGCCATCGTGGTGGCCTTCTTCGTGTTCAGGCGGGTGTCGAACCCGTGGTACCGCGACATGGCGAACACCGACTACCTGACAGGGCTCAAGAACCGCAACGCGTTCGAGGTGGACGTGGCGAATTGGGAGCGAGCCGAGGCGCGGGCGTGCGGCGGCATCGTGTCGGTGGACCTCGACGGCCTCAAGGATCTGAACGACACGTTCGGGCATGCCGCGGGCGACGAGGCCATCAAGCGCGCGGCCGCGGTGGTGGCCGGGGCGTGCGCGGGCGAGGGCATGGTGTACCGCGTGGGCGGCGACGAGTTCGTGGCCTGCTTCTTCGACCTCGACGACGAGCGTGCCGCCGCCTTCGCGCGCCGCGTGCACGAAGCGTGCGCGGCGGAGCAGGTGGAGGGCCGCGCGCTGTCGCTGTCCGTCGGATGGGCGCTGCGCGCGCCGGGCGAGGGCATGGAGGACCTGCTGCGGCGGGCCGACGCGTCCATGTACGAGGAGAAGAAGCGCTCGCGCGCGGCGCGCGGCTAGCGGGCGCTTCTGCGGGCGGCCCGCAGCGCGCGGAACTCCTGCGGGGTGGCGCCGAAGCGCTCCCTGAAGGCCTCCGAGAAGCTGCCCTGGCGCGCGAAGCCCAGCCGGGCGGCGATCTCGGCCATGCTGAGGTCGGTGTCGCCCAGGAGCTCGCAGGCGCGCTCCATGCGCAGGGTGCGCGCGTACTCCTGCGGCGTCATGCCCTCGGCCTGCTTGAACAGCCTCGTCAGCTTGCTCGCGCTCATACAGGCGATGCGGCACAGCTCGCTTGAGGGCACGGCGCGGTCGAGGTGCTCGCGGATGTGGGCCCGCGTCAGGTTGAGCGCGCTGCGGTCGGCTGCGCGGATGGCGCTCGTCGCCCCGTGCGCGTTGGCCAGCGACCAGTCCAGCAGTATCGCCGCGGCCTCGGTGACCTTCGCCTCGTAGTAGGCCGGCGCGGTGATGGACGAGGGTCGCGCCCGCTTCATCTCGTCGAACACCATGTTGAGGCCGGGCACGTCCTGCATCCCGTCGAGCGAGGCGATGGCGCGGGAGAGCACGAGCGGGTCGCAGTGGCATGCCAGGCTCAGGCGCTGCAGGCCCTTCGGCAGCATGCAGATGCTCGTGACGTCGAGGCGCTCGTCGGCCTTCGTCACCTGCCCGTAGGGCTGCGACTTCCACGCGTAGCCCAGCAGCGTCCGGTCGGCGGGGTCGTCGGTGATGCCGAAGTAGGGCACCATGTTGCGGCCGTACGACCCGAAGCAGAACAGGTCGGGCGTCTGGCAGGTGAAGCTCACCTCCCTGTTGAACTGCAGGTCGAAGATCGCCACGGAGAGGTCGTCGCCCAGCGGGTAGTACCAGTAGGTTCCCTGGCCGTAGCGCTCGTCGATCTCCCAGAGCATGCCCACGCGCCCGCGCTCGGCGGCCTCCACGCGCACGCCGTGCATGGAGGCGATCTGCGTCTCGTAGATGTCGTGGACGGTGAACGGGCCGTTCGACCCCATGCTGTCTGCCAGCGAGGTGCGATGCGCCAGGTAGGCCGCCCGCGAGCGCGCCGCGGGATCGCCCCCGACGCCGATCAGGTTCGACTCGACGAGGGCGCGCGAGCCCGATCCCGCCGCCGCGCACCTCATTTCGGCGTCATCGTCTAGAATTTCGGCTGAATCATCGCGATCGCTCATTGTGCGCCGCTCCTTTTCGTTGCATCGCTAGATTATTAGTCATGGCTAACTTCAAGGATATACCAGACTTCGCGCCCTCCGCAACCCTTTGGTCCGCCGCAGGCGCCCCGGCCGCCTCGGCCTGCGCGGCGGCAAGCGCGCGGCGGGCGGGCGCGCGCCGCCGGCTCGACCCGCGCACGTCGCTCGCCGTCCTGCTCATGCTGAACCTCATCGCGTTCGCGCCGACGAAGCCGTGGACCGAGGTGGCGGCCGTGGCGCTGTGCGCCGTGACGATGATCTGGTGCGGCCGCGCATCGGCGGCGCTGCGCTGGCTGGCGGCCTATGCGGCCGTCTTCGGGGCCAGCATGGCCGTCGCCGCCTTCCCGAACGAGGTGACCGCGTCGTTCGCCGCGATGATCGTCGTGTTCCGCCGCGTGTTCTGCGTGGGGATGTTCGCGTCGAACATGATCGCCACCACGCGCGTGGGCGAGATGGCCTCTGCGCTGCAGCGCGCGCACGTGCCGCGCGGCGGCGTGGTGGCGCTGTGCGTGGCGCTCAGGTTCTTCCCCACGATGGGCAAGGAGTTCTCGTCGGTGGCCGAGGCTATGAAGGTGCGTGGTATGGCGCTGTCGCCCGCGACGGTGCTGCGACACCCGGCGCTGACGGCGGAGAACCTCATGGTGCCCGTGATGAGCCGGCTTGCCATCGTGGCCGACGAGCTGTCGAACGCGGCCATCGTGCGCGGCATCGACTCCGCGGCGGAGCGCACGTCCTACTACGAGCTGCGCTTCGGGACGGCGGACGCCCTGTTCGCCGCCCTGTTCGCCGCCGTGGTCGCGTGCGTGGCGCTCATCAAGCTGGGGGTGATCGCGTGAGCGCGCGGGTCGACGAGGCGCTTTCGTTCGACCGGGCGGGCTTCACCTACGCCGGCGCCCGCGAGCCCGCCCTCGCCGACGTGTCCCTGAGCGTGCCCGCGGGGCAGTGCGTGGTGCTCACCGGCGGCTCCGGCTGCGGCAAGACCACGCTCACGCGCCTGGCGAACGGGCTGATTCCCGTCTCCTACGACGGAGAGCTCGCGGGGTCGGTGCGCATCGTCGGCAAGGATGCGGGGTCGTGGGAGATGGACGCGCTGTGCCGGCGCGTGGGATCGGTGTTCCAGAACCCCCGCAGCCAGTTCTTCAACCTGGACACCACCTCGGAGGTGGCGTTCGGCTGCGAGAACCTCGGGCTCTCGCGCGCCGAGATGCACCGGCGCGTGGACGGCGCCTTCGCCCTGCTGGGCATCGAGCACCTGCGCGACCGCGACATCCGCGCGCTCTCGGGCGGTCAGCGCCAGATGGTGGCCATCGCCTCGGTGTGCGCGATGGGCCCCGACGTCTTCGTGTTGGACGAGCCCACGGCGTCGCTCGACGTGGGCGCCATGCTCCAGCTGGCCGAGGCGGTCGCGCGCCTCAAGGCCGCCGGGAAGACCGTGCTCGTGGCCGAGCACCGGCTGTGGTGGCTTGCGGGCATCGCCGACCGGGTGGTGGTGATGCGGGGCGGGCGCGTCGTGCGCGACGTGGACGCCGCCGCCTTCGCGCGGATCGGCGAGGACGAGCGCACGCGGCTGGGCCTGCGCGCCTGGGATCTGGCGCGCGTGTCACCGGCGCAGCGCGGCGGCGGCTCCTTCGCATCGGGCGCGCACGTCGCCGACGAGGTCCCCGCGCTCGACGCGGCCGGCCTCGAGGCGGGCTACGGCCGCGACGCGCCCGTGCTGCGCGGGGCGGGCCTGCAGCTGGACGCCGGGACGGTGACGGCGCTCGTCGGCAGGAACGGCGCGGGCAAGACCACGCTGTCGCGCTGCCTGGTGGGGCTGCACCGGGAGCGCGCGGGCAGCGTCCGCTTCCGCGGCGAGGAGCCGCGCCGCCGCGACCGGCCCGAGCACGCCTACCTCGTGATGCAGGAGACCGGCTACCAGCTGTTCAGCGACACCGTGCGCGGCGAGCTGCTGGGCGCGCTCACGCACGGCGGGCTGCGGCCCGCGCCCGACGGGGCGGACGGGCAGGCGGACCGCGCGCTCGCACGCTTCGGCCTCGAGGACATCGCCGAGCGCCACCCGCTCTCGCTCTCGGGAGGGCAGCGCCAGCGGCTGGCCATCGCCGTCGGCATCCTGCAGGGCGCCCGCGTGCTCGTGCTCGACGAGCCCACGAGCGGGCTCGACTTCGGCACCATGGGGCGCGTGGCCGACGAGGTGCGCCGGGCGCGCGACGCGGGAGCATGCATCGTCGTGGTCACCCACGACTACGAGTTCGTCTGCGCCGCCTGCGACCAGGTGGCCGTGCTCGAGGACGGCGTCGTGTCCGACGTGCTGCCCGTGCGCGGCGAGACCCTCGGGCGCATCCGGCGCGCGATCGGCATCGACGGGCGGGCGCGCCCGCTCTGATCGAAGGAATCGACCATTTCAAGAGAAGGAGATACGCATATGGCAACGACGACGGTTGCCGCCTCTTCGGGCGGCGCGAACGCGAAGGGCAAGCTGGTGGGGAAGGACTACATCACGCTGGCCATCTTCGGGGTGCTCCTGTTCCTCGTGTTCATGGTTTTCGCGATGGTGCTGGGCATGAACGCGAACCTGTTCTGGTTCACGCACGCGAGCGGCTCGCTCATCGGCGGCATCGTGTGGATGTACGTGGCCGCTAAGGTGCCCAAGCGCGGCGCGTTCGCCATCATGTCCGCGATCGTCGCGGTGGTGGCGTTGCTGCTGGGCATGCTGTGGACCGGCCCGGTGGGCATCGTGGTGGGCGGCCTGCTGGCCGAGCTCGTGGCGGGGGCCGGCAGCAAGCGCACCACGCTGCGCTGCCTGGCGGCGTTCGCGGTGTGGACGCTGTGCTTCTGGGTGGGCCAGGAATCGATGATCTTCCTGGCGGGCGACGCCTACGTGCAGATCGTGGTCGATTCCGGCATGAGCGCCGAGTACGGCCAGGGGCTCGTCGACTTCATCCACGGCCCGCTCGCGCTGGTGGCGCTGGCCGCGACCGCGGTGTGCCCCTTCGTGGGCGGCTGGATCGGCTCGAAGCTGTTCAAGAAGCACTTCGCCAAGATCTCGGCCTGAGCGCCGTGCCCTTCGGCCGGCGAGGCGCCGAGCGAACGGCTCCCTTTCGGGGGAGCCGTTCTCTTTTTCGGCGGCATCGTCTAATCGGCACCGGCGTGCAGAAGATTTCGGCGGGATCGCTACTATGTTCTCTTAGGCTAACAATAAGCACGTTACCGCAAGGAAAGGAACGAATCGTGTCAAGACCGCAGAATCCCATCGTGCGGCTGCTGGAGTTCGCCGGGCCCCACAAGCGCTTGACCATCGCGGGCTGCGCGCTCTCGGCGCTCAACGCCGTGCTGGCCATCGCGATGCTCGTGTGCGTGTGGTTCGTCGTGCGCGACCTCGTGGCCGTCGCCCCGGCGTGGGGGGAGGCGCGGCAGGCCCCGGTGTACGGCGCCTGGGCGCTGGCCTTCGCGCTCGCGGGCCTCGTCGTGTACTTCGCCGCGCTCATGTGCACGCACCTCGCCGCGTTCCGCACGGCGACGAACATGCGCAAGGCGGCGCTCGAGCACCTCGCGAAGGTGCCGCTCGGCTACTTCTCCGTCCGCTCCACCGGCGAGCTGCGCCGCATCATCGAAGGGTCCACCGGGCTCACCGAGGGCGTGCTGGCGCACCGCATCCCCGATTTCGTGGGCGCGCTGGTCACGCCCGTGGCCTACCTCGTCGTCATGTTCGTGTTCGACTGGGTCATGGGCCTCGTGTGCCTCATCCCCGTGCTCGCTTCCGCCTTCTGCATGTTCCTCATGATGGGCGGCGGCCTGGGCGGCAAGGACGGCGAGGGCAACTCCAACGCCATGCAGTTCATGGTGAACTACCAGAACGCGCTCGACAAGATGAACAAGGCCGCCGTGGAGTACGTGCGCGGCATCCCCGTGGTGAAGGTGTTCCAGCAGACCGTCCACTCGTTCAGGGCGTTCCGGGAGTCCATCGTGGCCTACTGCGACTTCGCCACCGCCTACGTGAAGCTGTGCGAGGGCCCGCAGGTGGCGCAGCTCGTCGCCATCAACGCGACGTTCTTCGTGCTCGTGCCGGCGGGCATCCTGCTGGCCGGCGCGGCGGGCGACTTCGGCGCGTTTCTCACGAACTTCCTGTTCTACGTCATCTTCTCGGCGCTCACCACCATGATGATGAGCAAGATCATGTACTCGTCGCAGGCGGTGACCGAGGCGCAGGACGCGGTGAGCCGCATCGACGGCATCCTGTCGGCGCCGCTCATGGCCGAGGTGGACCCGGCCCGGGCCGAGGCGCCCGCCGACGGCGCCATCGCCTTCGACCACGTCACGTTCACCTATCCGGGCGCCGACGCGCCCGCGCTCGAGGACGTCGTGCTGCACGTGCCCTCGGGCGCCACGGTGGCGCTCGTGGGGCCGTCGGGCGGCGGCAAGACCACCGCGGCCTCGCTCGTGCCGCGCTTCTGGGACGCGAGCGCGGGGCGGGTGCTCGTGGGCGGCGTCGACGTGCGGTTCATCCCGCAAGCCGAGCTCATGGAGCGCGTGGCCTTCGTGTTCCAGAACGACAAGCTGTTCAAGCAGAGCCTGCTGGACAACATCCGCGCCGCGCGGCCGGAGGCGACGCGCGAGGAGGTGGAGGCGGCTGCGCACGCGGCGCAGTGCGACGACATCGTGGCGAAGCTGCCGCAGGGGCTCGACACCGTGGTGGGTGCCCGCGGCGTGTACCTCTCGGGCGGCGAGTGCCAGCGCATCGCGCTCGCGCGCGCCATTCTGAAGGATGCGCCCATCGTGGTGCTCGACGAGGCCACGGCCTTCGCCGACCCCGAGAACGAGGCGCTCATCCAACGGGCGCTGGGGGTGCTGTGCGCGGGCAAGACCGTGCTCATGATCGCGCACCGGCTGTCCACCGTGGCCGGCGCCGACGCCATCTGCGTGCTGGACGGCGGGCGCCTCGTAGAGCAGGGGACCCACGCCGAGCTGGTGGAGGCGGGCGGCTTGTACGCGCGCATGTGGGCCGACTATCGAACCTCGGCGCAATGGCGCATCGGAAAGGAGGGCGGCTATGCTGCGTGATTCCCTGGGCCTCACCGACGTGGGCGCGAAGAACTTCAGGCGCGGCGTGTTCTTCTGCACGCTGGCGAACCTCGTGCTCATGGCCCCGATCGGCATCCTATTCCTGCTGGTGAGCGACTTCATGGACCACCTCGTGGCGGGGGCCCCGCTGCCCGCGCTGGCGCCGTACCTCGCGGGGTGCGTCGGCATCCTCGCACTCATGGTCCTCACCCAGTGGGCCGAGTACGCGAACACGTACCACAAGGTGTACGAGGAGAGCGCCCGCAAGCGCACCGACCTGGCCGAGCACCTGCGCCGGCTGCCGCTGTCGTTCTTCGGGCGGCGCGACCTGTCCGACCTCACGAACGCCATCATGAAGGACTGCTCCGACCAGGAGCGCATGTTCATGCACGTCATGCCGCAGCTGTTCGGCACGGGCCTGTCCACGGCCATCGTCATCGTCGGCATCTTCTTCTACGACTGGCGCCTGGCGCTCGCGGCGTTCTGGGTGGTGCCCGTGGCGCTGCTCGTGATGGCGCTCACCGGGAAGCGCCAGCAGCGCAAGGCGCAGGCGATGGAGGACGCGCGCCTCGAGGTGGCCGACGGCGTGCAGGAGTTCCTGGAGTGCGCGCAGGAGATCCGCGCCACGAACCGCTCGGCGGCGCATCTGGACGCGCTCGCGGTCAAGCTCGACGCGTTCGAGCGCAGGCAGGTGACGTCCGAGCTGACCACCGGCGTGTTCGTCACCTCGGCGCAGGCGTTCCTCAAGCTGGGCATCGGCACCACCGTCTTCGTGGGCGCGACGCTGCTCGTGTCCGGTCAGACGGACTTCATGACCTACTTCGCCTTCCTGCTCGTGGTCACGCGCGTGTACGACCCGGTGAACCTCATCCTGCAGTCCATCGGCGAGCTGCTGAGCATGCGGCTGTCCATCAAGCGCACGCAGGAGCTGGCCGCCGAGAAGCCCATGGAGGGCTCCACCGACTTCGCGCCGCGAGGCCACGACGTGGTGTTCGAGGACGTGTCGTTCTCGTACGGCGACGGTGAGCAGGTGCTGAGGGGCGTGTCGTTCACCGCCCGCGAGGGCGAGGTGACGGCGCTCGTGGGCCCGTCCGGGTCGGGCAAGTCCACCTGCGCGAAGCTGGCGGCCCGCTTCTGGGATCCGTGCGAGGGCGCGGTGCGCGTGGGCGGCGTGGACGTGTCGGGCGTGGACCCCGAGACGCTGCTGGCCGATTACGCCGAGGTGTTCCAGGACGTGGTGCTGTTCGACGACACGGTGATGGGCAACATTCGCCTGGGCCGGGCCGATGCCACCGACGAGGAGGTGCTGGCCGCCGCGCGGGCGGCGATGTGCGACGAGTTCGTGGAGCGCATGCCGCGGGGCTACGACACGATGATCGGCGAGAACGGAGGCCGCCTGTCGGGCGGCGAGCGACAGCGCATCTCCATCGCGCGCGCCATCCTCAAGGACGCGCCCGTGGTGCTGCTCGACGAGGCCACCGCCTCGCTCGACGTGGAGAACGAGACGCAGGTGCAGCAGGCGCTGTCCCGCCTGCTCGCGGGCAAGACGGTGCTCGTGATCGCGCACCGCATGCGCACGGTGGCGAACGCCGACAAGATCGTCGTGCTCAAGGAGGGCCGCGTGGCCGAGCAGGGCGCGCCCGCCGAGCTCATGGCGCTCGAGGGCGGCCTGTACCGCCGGATGGTGGACCTGCAGACCGAGGCCGCCGGGTGGTCGCTGGCCTCCTGATGCGCTACCATGGTTCAAAACGCGCAGCGCGACGGCCTCGTCGCGCCGAGCGCCGAGGGAAGGACGTTGAACCGTGGATCGTGAGACGCTGAGGGCCGCGCTGGCGGAGTTGTTCGAGGACGGCGCGGCGCGTTTCGACGCGCCGATGGCCGAACGCACGACGTTTCGCATCGGCGGTCCCGTGGACTGCCTCGTGGAGCCCCGCACCGTGGAGGAGGTGCGCGCCGCTTTGGGCGCGTGCTCCCGGTGCGGGGCTCCCGTGCGCGTGATGGGCCTGGGAAGCGACGTGCTCGTGGCCGACGGGGGCCTGCGCTGCGTCGTGGTGCGCATCGCGGAGAACCTGTCGCAGGTGGAGGTGCGCGGCGACGTGCTGGAGGTGGAAGCGGGCGCGTCGAACGCCGCGGTGGCGAGGCGCGCGTGCGCCGAGGGGCTGGCGGGCTACGAGTTCGCCTGCGGCATCCCGGGCACTGTGGGCGGCGCGGCCATCATGAACGCCGGCGCCTACGGCGGCGAGTTCAAGGACGTGGCCGAATCGGTGCGGTGCCTCACGCCCGCCGGCGAGCTCGTGGAAGTGGCCGCCGAGGAGGCCGCGTGGTCGTATCGCCACTCCATGATGGACGAGGCCGGCTACGTGGTGGTGGGCGCGACGCTGCACCTCGTGCGCGACGACCCGGCGGCCATCCAGGCGCGCATGGACGATCTGGCGCGCCGTCGCGAGGAGAAGCAGCCCCTCGACATGCCGAGCGCCGGCAGCACCTTCAAGCGCCCCGCAGGGCACTTCGTCGGCCAGCTCGTGCAGGAGGCCGGCCTGCGCGGCTACCGCGTCGGCGGCGCCCAGGTGTCCGAGAAGCACACCGGCTTCGTGGTGAACGCCGGAGGAGCCACCGCCGAAGACGTGCGCCGCCTGATAGCCGACGTGCAGGCGAAGGTGCGCGAGCACGCAGGAGTGGAGCTGGAGCCCGAAGTGAGGATGTGGGGGTTTTAGGAGGCTATCTCCCTGGCGCGCCTGGGGTTGTGCCGGTCGGGCACGCTTCGCGCGCCGACCGGGGGACCTGCGGGTGGTCCTGTCGGCGCGCGGAGCGTGCTCGACAGGCTCGATTTCGGGCGCGCCATGAAAAGGGAGAGGGAGGAGGAGGGGGATTGCCTCGCTCCGATCCCCGAATGTTTCACGTGAAACATCTGTTCCCTTCTTCCTAAAATGCTACAACATCGATAACATTTTTCCAAAACCGCCCGCAGGTTGCTTCGCCATATGCTAGACTGCTGGTCATTGTTGGAACGCAGGACGGTACGAGGGGGTGCGCGGGGTTGATCGATCGGTCGATATTCGCTTTGCCGGGGATCAAGGGCGCGTTGGCGTTCCTCGTTGCCGTCGCAGCGCTTCGGGCGCTCGCGGTGGTGGGCCAGGCGTGGGCGCTGGCCACGGCGCTCGTGAACCTGTGGTACGGCGGGGCCGTGCTCGACCAGGTGGGGTGGCTCGCGCTGTTCCTCGTCTGCTTCGTGGGGCGCCAGGCGCTCGTCACGGTGCAGGAATCCTACCTTGAGCGCTACGCCGACGCGCGCGCCGACGAGCTGCGGCAAGACCTCTTGCGCACGGTGTTCACCGAGGGCGGCAGCGTGGTGCAGGCGCACGGTACGGGCACGGTGGCCACCATGGTGCTCGAGGGCGTCGACCAGGTGGAGACGTACATCCGGCTCATCCTTCCCAAGACGGTGGGCGTCGTGGTGGTGCCGTTCGTGCTGCTCGTGTTCATCTTCCCGCTCGACTGGGTGTCGGGCGTCATCGCGCTCGTGGCCTTCCCGTTCATCATCCTGTACATGGTCATCCTCGGGCACACGGCGCAGGACGAGGCGGCGAAGCAGCACGCCACGTTCCAGGTCATGTCGAACCACTTCATCGACTCGCTGCGCGGCATCGACACGCTCAAGCTGTTCGGGCGCGGCAAGGCGCACGGGAAAAGCATCTACGAGGTGAGCGAGCGCTTCCGCGAGGCCACCATGAAGACGCTGCGCGTGGCCACGCTGTCGAGCACCGTGCTCGACCTGTTCTCCACATTCTCGCTGGCCGCGGTGGCCATCATGCTGGGCTTTCGCCTCGTGGACGGCACGCTCGTGCTGTTCCCCGCGCTGCTCGTGCTCATCCTCGTGCCCGAGTACTTCAAGCCCGTGCGCGATTTTGCCTCCGACTACCACGCCTCGCTCGACGGCAAGAACGCCCTCGTCACCATCCAGCAGCTCATCGGGCGGCGCGACGAGGACGCGGCCGCGCGCGCCGCGCGCGCGAACGAGGCGGTTCCCGCCTGGGACGCCGATGCGCGCCTCGAAGTGCGCGACCTGGGATTCTCGTATCCCGATGCCGCGGTGCTGCACGACGTGTCGTTCTCGGTGCAGGGCTTCCGGAAGGTGGGCATCGTGGGCACGAGCGGGGCGGGCAAGAGCACGCTCGTGAACCTGCTGGGCGGCTTCGCCGCGCCGACGGAGGGCGCGCTCGTGGTGAACGGCGAGGACGCGGGCACGCTCGGATGCGCGGCATGGCAGAAGCAGGTGGTCTACATCCCGCAGAACCCCTACCTCTTCCATGCGACGCTGCGCGAGAACATCGCGTTCTACGCCCCCGACGCCGCCGAGGACGATATCGAACGCGCCGTGCGCGTGATGGGCCTCGAGGACGTGGTGGCGGAGCTGCCCGACGGCCTGGACACGCTCATCGGCGAAGGCGCCCGCGCGCTGTCGGGCGGCCAGGCGCAGCGCATCGCGCTCGCCCGCGCGCTGCTCGACCCGTCGCGGCGCATCCTGCTGTTCGACGAGCCCACGGCGCACCTCGACATCGAGACGGAGCTCGAGCTCAAGGAGCGCATGCTGCCGCTCATGGAGGGGCGCCTCGTGTTCTTCGCCACGCATCGTCTCCATTGGACGCGCGACATGGATCTCGTGCTCGTCATGGAGGACGGCCGCATCGTCGAGGCCGGCGCGCCCGATGCGCTGCTGGCGCGCGGAGGGGCCTTCGCCCGCCTCGTGTCGCAGATGGGAGGCGAGGCGCGATGACGTTCTCCGAGCTCAAGCGCACTTGGAAGCGCGACACGTGGGTCAAGCCCTTCTTCAAGCAGTACCGCAAGGTGCTCGCGCTGGCGCTGTTCTTGGGGCTGGTCACCTTCGTGTTCGCGGCGGGGCTCATGTTCACGTCGGGCTACCTGATCAGCGGAGCGGCCGAAGTGCCCGACTCCATCCTCGTGCTCAACCTGCCGCTCATCTTCGTGCGCATCTTCGGCGCGGGCAAGCCGGCGCTGCAGTACCTCGAGCGCCTGTGCAGCCACGACTGGGTGCTGCGCATGACGTCGGGGCTGCGCCTCAAGCTGTACCGCGTGCTCGAGGCCGACGCGCTGTTCTTCCGCGCCACGCACCGCACGGGCGACGTCCTCGGGCTGCTCGCGGAGGACATCGGGCATATTCAGAACCTGTACCTGCGCACCGTGTTCCCGACGGTGATCGCCTACCTTTTGTACTTCGTGCTCATCGCGGGGCTCGGCTTCGTGTCGCCGTTCCTGGCGCTCGCCATGCTGCTGTTGCTGGGCGTGGTGGTGTTCCTCGTGCCGCTCGTGTCGGTGCTGGTGAACGGCGCGCGGCGCGCGCGATACAAGGAGATGCGCAACGAGCTGTACGCCGAGCTCACCGACAACGTGCTGGGCGTGTCCGACTGGGTGTTCGCGCAGCGCGGGGACGCGTACCTCAGCCGCTACAAGAGCGCCGAGCGCGCCATGAAGGAGATCGCGAGGGCCGAGGACCGCTTCGACCGCGCCCGCGACCTCGCGGCGCAGGCGGTGTTCGGCGTCACGGCCGTGGTGCTCGTGCTGTGGGCGGGCGCGCACTTCGGCGGGCAGCACGGCGGGGCGGCGAACTGGATCGCCGCGTTCGTGCTGGGCTTCTTCCCGCTCATCGAGGCGTTCGCGCCGCTGTCCTCGGCCGCGGTGGACGCCTTCGGCTACGCCGACTCCGTCGCCCGGCTGAACGACCTGGCCGACCCGAGCGCCGCGAAGCCGGCGGAGGAGCCGCCGCTTCCGGCGGGCCCGCTCGACATCCGCCTCGACGGCGTGTCCTACGCCTACCCCGGATCGGCCCGTTCCGTGCTCGACGACCTCACGCTGCACGTGGGGCAGGGGCAGAAGCTGGCCATCCTCGGGCGCAGCGGCGCGGGCAAGTCGACGCTCGCCACGCTCGTGCGCGGCGACGTGGCGCCCGACGCGGGCGCCGTGACGCTGGGCGGCGTGCCGTGCGCGCGCTTCGGCGACGCCATGGCCTCCTACATCGGCGTCATCCAGCAGAACACGTACCTGTTCAACATGACGGTGCTCGAGAACCTGCGCATCGGGCGCGCGGACGCCACCGAGGAAGAGGTGTGGGACGTGCTCGAGCAGGTGGGCCTGCGAGCGATGGTGGAGCGGCTGCCGCAGGGCCTGTCCACGATGGTGGACGAGGCCGGCCTGCGCTTCTCGGGCGGCGAGCGCCACCGCATCGCGCTCGCGCGCGTGCTGCTGCAGGACGTGCCCGTGGTCATTCTCGACGAGCCCACCGTGGGGCTCGACCCCTTCACCGAGCGGGCGCTGCTCGACACGGTGCTGCGCGCGCTCGACGGCAAGACGGTGATCATGATCACCCATCACCTGGCGGGCGTGGGGGCCATGGACCGCGTCGTGTTCCTGGAGCACGGGCGCATCGAGCTCGACGGCGCCCCCGACGAGCTGGCCCGCACGAGCGAGCGCTACCGCAGCCTGCTCGCGTTCGACCGCGGCACGGCGGCAGGGTAGGGCGGGACGGCTTCAGCAGGCGGCGTCCGGGGAGGCGTCGCCGTCCTCGTCGTCGACGTACTCGAACAGATCGCCCACCTGGCATTCCAGCTCGCGGCAGATGGCGTTGAGCGTTTTGAAGCGCACGCCGCTCACCTTGCCGTTCTTGATCTTGGACAGGTTCCCGTCGGCGATGCCCACGCGCTCGGCCAGCTCGCCGAGCGATATCTTGCGGTCGGCCATCATCCGGTCGAGGCGCATCACGATTGCCATGACCCCTCCCTAGATGATCTCGTTGTTCTCGTCCTGCAGCCGCCAACCGTACTCGAGGATGTGTCCGATGCAGAACACGATGACCGCCACCGCAAGCAGGATGACGCTGATCTCGTCGAATACCGCGCCCGTCAGCTTGCCGCTCGACACGCTGATCACCGCGTTGGCGACCCAGCGGGGAAGGGCGAACACGAGGAACAGGAAGGGGGCGGCCAGCTTCACGCGGCGCGACAGGCCGGGGAAGAACGGCGTCTCCTCCTTGCCGATGCGCCGGAAGATGAAGGCCACGTACACGAGCAGCGCCGCAAGCAGGATCTGCATGCCGAGCACGGTGTAGGGGCGCAGCCCGCCGTTCACCGTGTGGTCGATGTCCACGCTTTCGGTGACGATCCTTCCGATGTTCAGGAGCGAGACGGCGACCAGCACCCCGGCGATCAGCAGCAAAAGCACGAACACCGCCGTGCTGCTCGTCTTGATCTTCTCGCGGATGTCGCTCATGGCCGCCCCCTCGCCCTCGTCGGTCCCGATACCCCGCATGCTACCACAACCATAATGCCTCACACCACACTTTTGACGTAAAACGTCATATGAGTTCGGCGAAACGATGAGGTATCCGTTCGAAGCCGCCCATCGGCGGTTCGCGAGAAAGAGGCGGGCGGGCGTTGTGGACGGGGCGCGCTTCGGGTATCCTGATCATTCGCAATCAATCCGAACACAACATGACGGTGGTACCTGCAACATGAAGATCAACCATGCGATCCTGCACGTTTTCGATTTCGTCTCCTGCGTCAACGTGTATTCTCAGGAAGAGCTCGACCTGTCGAGCAAGAACACGAAGCGCTACGTGACGAGCCATGCGAAGAAGGCCCTCTCCAACATGGACAGCAAGCGCGGCGAGTTCTCCTCCGACAGCATGTTCGCCGAAGAGCTGCGCTCCTACTTCCGCGGGCAGCGGGACTTCATCGACCTCTCGAAGCAGGTGGCCGAGTTCGTCGCCACCGAGCTCGGGCGCATGGAGAAGACCGAGTCCACCGACCTGCTCGTGCTCGACTTCGAGGACGACCCCGACAACACCGTGCGGGAGATGACCGAGGAGGAGGCCGAGGCCGCCTACGAGGCGCGCGGCAAGCGCTACTTCGCGTTCATGCTGCTGGAGAGCCGTCAGGCGTACATGCACGAGGTGGGGCAGAGCGAAAGCGGCGCCACGTACAACGGCATCGCGCGGCATCACGCCATCCTGCCGAACCCGTCGCAGAAGGTGGCGTCGTTCGCCGTGGTGGAGTCGACGTCGCTCGCGGTGCTGTTCTGCGACAAGCAGCGCACCATCGCCGGCGAGGAGCGCTGGCTCATTCCCGACGGCCTGCTGCAGTGCTCCATGGGGGCGTCGAGCAAAGAGGTGTTCGACACGGCGTGCCGCATCGTGGAGGAAGTGGCCGAGGAGTACGGCGCGAACAAGGCCGTGGCCGTGTCGAAAGCGAAGGCCTACATCTCGTCGAACGCCGACGAATCCGACGAGCTGGCGCCGTGGGACCTGGGCGAAGAGGTGTTCGACGACGAGCCTTTGCAGAAGCGCTTCGAGGAGGCGCTCGCCGAGGAGGCGCTGCCCGAGCGCGTCGTGGTGGAGAAGACGGTGGCGAAGCGCGTGGCGAAGAGCCACAAGATTCGCACCGACACGGGCATCGACATCACCTTCCCGGCCGAGTACGGCGAGAATCCCGACTTCATCGAGTTCGTCAGCTCGCCGAACGGCCTCATCTCCATCGAACTCAAGAACATCGGCAGCATCGAGAACCGCTAACAGCGAAGGAGCATCATGCCAGAATTCATCTACCAAATGCATCAGGCGCGCAAAGCGCACGGCGACAAGGTCATCCTCGACGACGTGTCGCTGTCGTTCTATCCGGGCGCGAAGATCGGCGTCGTGGGGCCGAACGGCATGGGCAAGTCGACGCTGCTCAAGATCATGGCGGGCATCGAGGAGGTGTCGAACGGCGACGCGCGCCTCACGCCGGGTTACACGGTGGGCATCCTGCAACAGGAGCCGCCGCTCGACGACGACAAGACCGTCATCGAGAACATCGAGCAGGCGTTCGGCGACGTCATCGCGAAGGTGGAGCGCTTCAACGCCATCGGCATGGAAATGGCCGAGCCCGATGCCGACTACGATGCGCTCATGGACGAGATGGGCAAGCTGCAAGACGCTATCGACGCGGCGAACGGTTGGGATTTGGACAGCCAGCTCACGCAGGCGATGGACGCGCTGCAGTGCCCCGATCCCGATATGCCGGTGAACGTGCTGTCCGGCGGCGAGCGTCGCCGCGTCGCGCTGTGCAAGCTGCTGCTGGAATCGCCCGACCTGCTGCTGCTCGACGAGCCGACGAACCACCTCGACGCGGAATCGGTGCTGTGGCTCGAGCAGTTCTTGCGCCGCTATCCCGGCGCCGTGCTGGCCGTCACGCACGACCGCTACTTCCTCGACAACGTGGCCGAGTGGATCTGCGAGGTGGATCGCGGCCAGCTGTTCCCCTACAAGGGCAACTACTCCACCTATCTCGAAACGAAGGCCGCGCGCCTCGAAGGCCAGGGTCAGCGCGAGGACAAGCTTGCGAAGCGCCTGCGCTCCGAACTCGATTGGGTTCGTTCGTCCCCGAAGGCGCGCCAGGCCAAGAGCAAGGCGCGCATCGAACGCTTCGAGCAGATGGCCGCCGAGGCGCGGACGTTCGAGAAGACGAGCGTGTCCGACATCACCATCCCCGTGCCCGCGCGTCTGGGCGCGAAGGTGATCGAGGCGAAGCACGTGCACAAGGCGTTCGGCGACCGCGTGCTCATCGACGACTTGTCCTTCACGTTGCCGCAGGGCGGCATCGTAGGCGTCATCGGCCCGAACGGCGTGGGCAAGTCGACGTTGTTCAAGGCGATCGTGGGGCTTGAGCCGCTCACGGGCGGCGAGCTGGAAATCGGCGAGTCGGTGAGCATCTCCTACGTCGATCAGAACCGTTCCGGCATCGACCCGAACAAGAAGCTGTGGGAAGTGGTGTCCGACGGCCTCGACTTCATGAAGGTGGGCGATCAGGAGATACCGAGCCGCGCCTACGTGTCGAGCTTCGGCTTCAAGGGCCCCGACCAGCAGAAGCCGGCCGGCGTGCTGTCGGGCGGCGAGCGCAACCGCCTGAACCTCGCGCTCACGCTCAAGCAGGGCGGCAACCTGTTGCTGCTCGACGAGCCCACGAACGACCTCGACGTCGAAACGCTGGAGAGCTTGGAGGAGGCGCTGCTGGCGTTTCCCGGCTGCGTCGTGGTGACGAGCCATGACCGTTGGTTCCTCGACCGTATCGCCACGCACATCCTGGCGTGGGAGGGCACCGACGAGAACCCGGGGAACTGGCACTGGTTCGAGGGCAACTTCGACGACTACCAGAAGAACCGCATCGAGCGTTTGGGCGAAGAGGCCGCCAAGCCCCATCGCGTCCATCGCAAGCTCACCCGCAACTAAGCTTCGGCCGCACGGCGCGAAACGAACGAGGCCCCCGGACGAATCCGGGGGCCTCTTCGCGTGCGGAGGATGCGCTACCAGCGCTTGAGCGTGGGCAGCAGGGCGCCCATGAAGGACACGGCCTCGTCGAGCGTGATGTGGCACGACTCGGCCATGCCGGGGGCGCAGCGCTCGATGAGCTCCTCGAGCGTCTCGTCCTCGAGGAAGGCGCCGTCGCGGTAGCACCACGAGCAGAATTCCTCCGAAGGCGAGCCGTCCGCTTCGGTGCCGTGGTCCTTCTCCTGGTAGAACGGCATGCCGCAGCTTTGGCAGAAGTCGCCGTCGGGCATTTCCAACAGCAGCGTGACGGGCACGTCGCACGTGGTGGCGATGAGCTTGCACATGTCGATGCCCGGCGACGTCTCGCCGTTCTCCCAGCGCGAGACGGCCTGGCGGGTGACGAAGAGCTTGCGCGCGAGATCGTCCTGGGTGAGGTTGCGCTCCTTGCGGATGCGGACGAGCACGTCTGAGATGGCCATGAGGTTCCTTTCGTCGGCGGGTTGCCCTGCCATTGAACCACGCGTGCGCGCCCGCCGTAAAGAAACAAAGCGTTGCGCCGCGCGTGCGGGCCCGTTTCCGGGTATGATGGCACGATGACGTGGCGGAACCTTCGATAAGGAGATACGATGAACGTAGTGTGCCTGGATTTGGAAGGCGTGCTGGTACCCGAGATTTGGATCGCGTTTGCCGAGGAGACCGGCATCGGCGAGCTCACGCGCACGACGCGCGACGAACCCGATTACGACAAGCTGATGAACTACCGCCTCGACATCTTGCGGGAGCACGGGCTGGGGCTCAAGGAAATCCAGGAGACCATCGGGCGCATCGACCCCTTGCCGGGCGCCAAGGAGTTCCTCGACGAGCTGCGCGCCACGACGCAGGTCCTCATCATCAGCGACACGTTCACCCAGTTCGCTCAGCCGCTCATGAAGAAGCTCGGCTGGCCCACCATTTTCTGCAACGAGCTGGACGTGGCCGACGACGGCAGCATCAGCGGCTTTAAGATGCGCTGCCCCCACTCGAAGCTCACCACCGTGCGTGCGCTGCAGTCCTGCGGGTTCGACACCATCGCCGCAGGCGACAGCCACAACGACTTGGGGATGATCGAGGCCAGCAAGGCGGGTTTCCTGTTCAAGAGCCCGGACTCCATCAAGGCCGAGCACCCCGAGCTGCCCGCCTACGAGGAGTACGACGAGCTCATGGCGGCCATCGTCGCGGCTCTGTAGCGCCCGCGCCCGGTTGCGGATCGGTATCTTCTCGTCTCGGCGCGTCGCGGTCATGGTAGTATGCTCAGGTGATTTTCGAGCAGAACGCAGCAGAGCCGAGACGAGGAGCTATCCGTGCCATACAAGGTGAACACGCCGGTTGAGGGACCGAAGGGCGTCATCGACGACGAGCAGTTGAAGCGCATGATGGCGGCGACGCGTCCGAGCTTCCTCGAGCGCAACCGCTACCGTTTGGTCACGCTCGTCCTCATCGCGATCAACGTGCTCGTCTACGCCCTCGAGGTCGTGCTGTCGGGTTTGAACGTGAACGTGTCCACGCGCGTGCTCGTGGACATGGGCGCCATGTACGCACCGCTCGTGCAATCGCCGCTCGACCTGTACCGATTCGTCACGCCCATGTTCCTGCACATGGACCTCATGCATCTCGGGTTCAACATGGTGGCCCTCTACAGCGTGGGCGAAGTGCTCGAGCGCGTGCTGGGCCGCGGCAACTTCCTGCTGCTGTACTTCGTGTCCGGCATCACGGGCAACGCCGTGTCGTACGCGGCCGACGTGGTGCTGGGAGGCGGCCCCACCGTGAGCGCGGGCGCGTCGACGAGCGTGTTCGGCCTGTTCGTGGCCGTGGCGCTGCTGGGGCTTCTGCACAAGGGCAACCGCTCGTTCTTCGCGCAGTACAGCAAGGGCATGCTGGGCGTCATCGCCGTGAACGTGGCCTACACCCTGCTCGTGCCGAACATCTCCGTGAGCGGGCACCTGGGCGGCGCGCTGGGCGGCCTCATCGCCATGTTCATGATCCCGGCCAAGAACCTGCGCGTGCCGACGCCCGTGCGCGTGGCGGTGGCCGTGCTGTGGGTGGCGGCGCTCGTGTGGTTGCTCGCCTCGCAGGGGGTGCTCGGTGGCTAGCGGACACGAGCACGCGGGCGCGGGCGACGGCGCGCCCCGCGCCGCGGGGCTGCGCCCGGCGCAGCTGCTGGCCGTGGGCGGCATGCTGTTCTCGATGTTCTTCGGCGCGGGCAACCTCATCCTGCCGCCGCTGCTGGGCCTGCAGGCCGGCAGCGAAGCGGTGTCGGCCATGGCGGGCTTCCTCGCGGCGGGCATCGGGCTGCCCGTGCTGGGCATCGTGGCCGTGGCGGTATGCGGCGGCGTGCGCGAGCTGGCCGGGCGCGTGAGCCCGCTGTTCGCGTCGGTGTTCATCGCGCTCATGTACCTCACCATCGGCCCGTTCCTCGCCATCCCGCGCACGTCGTCGACGGCCTTCGAGATGCTCAAGCCGCTCCTGCCCGCCGCCGACGCCGCGGGCGCCACGATGATGGCGGTGGTGTTCTCGGTGGCGTTCTTCGGCGTGGCGTTCGCCCTGGCCCTGCGGCCGGGGCTGCTGTCGCGCGTGCTCGGCCGCTTCTCGGCGCCGGCGCTCATCCTGCTCATCGTGCTCGTGGTGGGCGCGTCCGTGCTGGGCGGCGCGGGGGAGCCCGCGGCCCCGCACGCGCCCTACGCCGAGAGCGCCGTCTCGCACGGCTTCCTCACCGGCTATCAGACCATGGATCTGCTGGCCGCCCTCTGCTTCGGCATCGTGGTGGCCGCGAACGTGCGCGAGCTGGGCGTGAGCGACCCGAAGCGCGTGGCCGGGTCCATTTCGAGCGCGGGCGTCATCGCCGGCGCGCTCATGATGGCCATCTACTGCGGGCTCGGGTTCGTGGGCGCGTCGATGGGCGCGGCCATGCCCGACGCGACGAACGGCGCGGCCATCCTCACGGCGTCGGCAAGCGCGCACTTCGGCGCGGCGGGCACCGTCATCGTGGCGGCCATCTTCCTGCTGGCCTGCCTGAACGTGTGCACGGGGCTCATCTCGTGCTGCTCGGAGTACTTCTCCGAGGCGGTTCCGCGCGTTCCGCTGGCGGCGTGGGCGGCCCTGTTCGCCGTGTTCAGCTGCGCGGTGTCGCTCTTGGGGCTCGACGCCATCCTCGCGTTCTCCGCGCCGCTCTTGGGCGCGCTCTACCCGCCCGCCATCGTGCTCGTGATCATGGGGCTGCTGCACCGGCAGTGCGACCGCCTGCCGCGCATGTGGCCGTGGGCCGTGCTGGTCACGGCGGCGTTCAGCGTGATCGTGGGCCTGCGCGACGCGTTCGCGCCCGGCCTGTGGCTGCCGCTCGACGCGCTGCCGTTCGCCGCGATGGGCCTCGGGTGGGTGCTGCCCGCCGTGGCGGGCGCCGTCGTGGGCGCGGTGCTGTCTAGAGTCCCAGCCCCTTCGCCACGTTCGCGATGAAGTCCTGCACGTTCGTCACGATGCCGCGCGAGGCGAGCGAGCCGCGGTCGATGAGCTTGTTCACCGCGAACTCGGCGATGTCGACGCAGTAGAAGTACACCTGGCGCACCGTGCCGTCGGCGAGCACGCGGTACGACGGCGTCATGTTGCCCGTGGCGATGGTGTGCAGCATGGTGGCCATGCACACCACCGTGGTGGCTTTGCGCAGGTGGGCGCGCATGGCGTCCTGCGCCTCGTAGGCGTTGCCGCACACGCAGGGCAGCGGGCCGTCGTCGCGGATGGAGCCGGCCAGCACATAGGGCACGCCGGTCTTCTCGAGGGCGTACATGATGCCGTTGTCCACCTGCTCCTCCTCGATGAAGCGTCCGATGGAGCCGTGCAGCCGCACGCTGTTGATGGTGTCGAGGTGGTGGTAGTGGCCGAGCGGGCGGTTCTCCTGCGTCTCGATGTCCTGGCCGAGCGCCGTGTGGAAGTACGCGCCCTCCAGGTCGTGGGTGGCCAGGGCGTTGCCGGCGAACACGGCGTCCACGTAGCCGGCCTCGATGATCTTCGAGAACGCCGTGCGCGAGAACCCGTTGAACGAGAACGCCGGCCCCATGACCCACACGACGTAGCCGTGCTCGCGCTCGTGCTTGAGCAGCTCGTAGAGCTCGTCGTACTCGCGGGAGAAGGCGGTCTCGCGCGAGCGTCCCAGGCGAAACGCGAAGTTGTCGGGGCAGGGGGCCTCGTCGCCCGCCGCATCGGCGCAGACGGGGTCGAAGCCCTTCGTGTGCACGTAGATGCCGTCGCGCCCGTTCTCCGTGCGCCCGCATACCACGAGGTCGCCCTGGTGCAGGTGGCGGAACTCGCGCACCGCGATCACGCCGTCCTCGAAAACGGGTACGCAGTCCATGCGGCTCTCCTGCGCCATGATCCACGATCCGTCGATCTTGAAGTACTCGGGGTAGATGCTGAGGGCGTGGTAGCCCTGGGGCGCCACGCCGTCCTTCGGCGCGGGTTGCAGCACGGCGTCCGGCGCGTCGGCCAGCGGCGCGCGGGTGAAATCGGGTTCGGTGTAGGGGTTGAGGACGAAGCTCATGGGCGGCCTTCGATCTGTGCGGAAGCGGTAGGTTTCTCGAAACACGATTATAGCAGGACGCGGTTTTGGGAGTGGCGTCGCGCGCCCGGTTCCCCTAGACTGGTGAGCATGACTGAACAGACGAACGACCTCATCCCCCTATCCGCCTCCAACGACGACGCCGAGGCCGCCCGCCCCGGCTCGCTCGGCCGCCTCGCGCCCGCGTGGTGGGAGCCCGAAGAGGGCGAACCCGCGCCCGAGCCGTGGCTTTCCGCCGACGAAGCGCTCGACCGGTTCCTCGACTGGGTGGCCGCGCGCGGCATCGAGCTGTGGCCGCACCAGGAAGAGGCCCTCATGGACCTCATGGTGGGCGATCATGTGATCCTGGGCACGCCCACGGGCTCGGGCAAGTCGCTCGTGGCGCTGGGCTTGCACTTCATGGCGCTGGCCACGGGCAAGCGCGCGTACTACACGGCGCCCATCAAGGCGCTCGTCAGCGAGAAGTTCTTCGACCTCGTGGACGTGCTCGGACGCGAGAACGTGGGCATGATCACGGGCGACGCGCACATCAACGCCGAGGCGCCCGTCATCTGCTGCACGGCCGAGATCCTGGCGAACCAGGCGCTGCGCGAGGGCGAGCGCGCCGACGTGGGCTGCGTGGCCATGGACGAGTTCCACTTCTACGGCGACGCCGACCGCGGCTGGGCGTGGCAGGTGCCGCTGCTCACGCTGCCGAACACGCAGTTCCTGCTCATGAGCGCCACGTTGGGCGACGTGTCGAACATCGCGGCGTCGCTCAAGGCGCGCACGGGGGTCGAGGTGGACGTCGTGGCCGACGCGCCGCGCCCCGTGCCGCTGTCGTACGAGTACGTGGAGATGCCGCTCGAGGGCACGGTGGAGCTGGCCCTGCGCAAGGGCGAGGCGCCGCTGTACCTCGTGCACTTCTCGCAGGACGCGGCGCTGTCCACGGCGCAGGCGCTGTCGAGCTACGGCGTGGCCGGCAAAGAGCAGCGCGAGCTCATCAAGGAAGCGGTCAAGGGCACGCGCTTCACCACGGCGTTCGGCAAGACGCTCAAGCGCCTGCTGGCCAGCGGCGTGGGCGTGCACCATGCCGGCATGCTCCCGCGCTACCGTCTGCTGGTGGAGAAGCTGGCGCAGCAGGGCCTGCTGCCGGTCATCTGCGGCACCGACACCCTGGGCGTGGGCATCAACGTGCCCATCCACACGGTGGTGCTCACGGCGCTCACGAAGTTCGACGGCCACAAGATGCGCCGCTTGCGGGCGCGCGAGTTCCACCAGATCGTCGGGCGCGCGGGGCGCTCGGGCTTCGACACCGAGGGCATGGTGATCGCCGAGGCGCCCGAGCACGACATCGAGAACGCGAAGCTCATGGCGAAGGCCGGCGACGATCCGAAGAAGCAGCGCAAGGTGAAGAAGAAGCAGCCTCCCGAGGGCTTCGTCACGTGGAACAAGCAGACGTTCGAGCGGCTCATCGAGGCCGTGCCCGAAACGCTCAAGCCGCGCATGCGCATCACGCACTCCATGGTGCTGTCCGAGGTGGTGCAGGGCGGCGACGCCTACGGCCGCGTGCGCCAGCTCATCGACGACTCGGCGCAAACCGACGAGGAGAAAGCGGCGCTGCGCCAGCGCGCCGACGAGATATTCAAGACGCTCATCGACGCGGACGTGGTGGAGCGCGTGCAGGACGAGGGCGGCGCCGTCGCGTACGTGACCACCGTCGACCTGCCGGAGGACTTCGCGCTCGATCAGCCGCTGTCGCCGTTTCTGCTGGCGGCGCTCGAGCTGCTCGATCCCGAGAGCGAAACCTACGCGCTCGACGTCATCTCCATGGTCGAGGCCACGCTCGAGAACCCGCGGCAGGTGCTGCGCGCGCAGGAGCGCGCCGCGCGCGATAGGGCCATGTCCGACATGAAGGCCGACGGCGTGGACTACGAGGAGCGTCTCGAGCGCCTGGCCGAGATCACGTACCCGCGCCCCCTCGAAGAGCTGCTCGACGCGGCGTTCGATCGCTACTGCGCCGACGTGCCGTGGGCGCGCGACTACGCGCTCGAGCCGAAGAGCGTGCTGCGCGACATGGTGGAAGGCGCCTCCGACTTCAAGGGCTACGTGCAGCGCTACGGCATCGCGCGCTCGGAGGGCACGCTCTTGCGCTACCTGTCCGACGCCTACCGCGTGCTCGACCGCACGGTGCCGGCCGATAAGCGCGACGAGCGGCTCGTCGACGTCATCGCGTGGCTCGGCTTCGTGGTGCGCTCGGTGGACTCGAGCCTCGTGGACGAGTGGGAGAGCGCGGGCGCGGCCGTGGACGTCGCGCCGCCTGCGATGGGCGACGTCGTGGTGCAGGATCGCCGCGGCCTCACCGTGCTCGTGCGCAACGCGCTGTTCCAGCGCGTGCGCCTTGCGGCGCAGGGCCGCGTCGGCGAGCTGGGCAAGCTCGATCAGGACTGGGGCTGCGGCGAGCCGCGCTGGCAGCGCGCGCTCGACGCCTACTTCGACGCGCACGAGGACATCCTCATCGACGCCGACGCGCGCTCGATGGCCTACCTCGCCATCGACGAGGCCGACGAGCAGGCGCTGCACGTGTGGCACGTCCGCCAGATATTCAGCGACCCGGAAGAGGACCACGATTTCGCCATCGTCGCCGACGTGGACCTCGACGCCACGCAAGAAGAGGGCGAGGCGGTGTTCAAGAACTACCGCGTGGGCTTCGCCGAAGAGGTGGGGGAGTAGCGCGAACCGCTTGCGTGTCCGAAAACCGCGTGTTTTCGGAGTGCGGAGACGGTAGTATGGAGGGCGCACGGCGGAGGGCGACGCGAAGGGAGGATGCCGATGCTTGACGACGACGCCTGCTACGAGGCCCTGCGCGCGAACGACGCGCGGTTCGACGGATTGTTCTTCGTGGGTGTGTCCTCGACGGGGATCTACTGCCGGTCGGTGTGCCCCGCGAAGCTTCCCAAGCGCGAGAACTGCACGTTCTTCCCGACGGCGGCCGCGGCCGAGGCGGCCGGGTACCGGCCGTGCCTCAAGTGCCGCCCCGAGCTTGCGCCGGGGCAGCCCGCCACGCTCGAGATGGACGAGCTGGCCGCCCGCGCGGCGGCCGCGCTGCGCGACGGCTCCGCCTCGTCGGTTGCCGCGCTCGCCGCGAGCCTGGGCGTGTCGGAGCGGCACCTGCGCCGGGTGTTCGAGGCGACCTGGGGCGTGAGCCCCGTGCGCTACCGCACGACGTGCCGGCTGCTGCTGGCGAAGTCGCTGCTCACCGAGACGGACCTGCCCGTCGCGCAGGTGGCGCGGGCCTGCGGCTTCTCGTCGACGCGGCGCTTCGAGGAGGCGTTCGGCGCTTCCTACCGCCTGGCGCCCGGCCGGTTCCGCCGGCAGCTTGCGGCCGGCGGAACCGCGCGCACGGGCGCGGCCGACGGCGCGGCGGCGGGAAGCGTGTCGTTTCTGCTGGGGTACCGCGCGCCGTACCGCTACGACGAGCTGCTCGCGTTCCTGCGCTTCCGCGCCATCGAGGGCGTCGAGAGCGTGTCGGACGGCGTGTACAAGCGCACCGTGCGCATCGGGAAGTCCGTCGGCTGGATCGCCGTGCGCAACCGGCCCGAGCGCTCGGCGCTCGAACTCACGGTGTCCGAGTCGCTCTACGGCCATCTGCCGCTCGTGGCGGCGAAGGCGCGCCTGCTGTTCGACACCGATTGCGACCCGCGTCTCATCGACGAGGGGCTGGCCGGCTTCCACGATCGCACAGGCGGCGCGTTTCGCCTCGAAGGCGTGCGCCTGCCCTGCAGCTTCGACGGCTTCGAGATGACGGTGCGCGCCATCCTCGGACAGCAGATCACCGTCAAGGCGGCGAACACCCTGGCGGGACGCGTGGCGGCCGCGTTCGGCACCTCGCTCGGCTCGGCGGGGGCGCCTGCGCCCTTCGAGGAGCTGAGCACGCTGTTCCCCGCGCCCGCCGCCTTCTGCACCGCGGGCGCGGCGGAGCGCCTCGGCGAGCTGGGGGTCATCCGGCAGCGGGCGCGCTCCATCTGCGCCGTCGCCGAGAAGCTGGAGGCCGGCGCGCTCGAGCTGCGGCCCGGCGCCGACGTCGAGGCGAACGCCGAGGCGCTGCTCGACGTGCCGGGCATCGGTCCGTGGACCGTGCAGTACGCGCTCATGCGCGCGTTCGCCTACCCGGATGCGTTTCCCGCCGCCGACTACGCGGTGAAGCACGCCTTCCCGGGCCTTGCGCCCCGCGAGATCGAAGCGCTGTCGCGGGCGTGGAGCCCGCTGCGCTCGTACGCGGTCATGTCTTTGTGGTCCGAACCCCTTGGATAGGAGCCTTCGATGATCTACCTCGATACCTACGACGCGCCGGTGGGCGCGCTCAGCCTGGCGAGCGACGGGCCGCACCTGTGCGGGCTCTGGCTCGACGGGCAGAAGTACTACGAAGAGAAGCTCGAGCAGCGCGTGGGCGCGGCGGGCGACGAGGCCGCCGCGCTCGTGAGGCTCGCGGGCCCCGAGGCGCGCGCCGTCGCGCCGGGGCTGCAGGCGGCCGTCGCCTGGCTCGACCGCTACTTCGACGGCGCCGATCCCGGCCCGCTGCCGCCGCTGGCGCTGCACGGCACGCCGTTTCAGGAGGAGGTGTGGGTGCGCCTGTGCGCCATCCCGTACGGGCGACTCACCACGTACGGCGCCCTCGCCGACGAGATCGCGCTCGCGCGCGGCGGCGGCAAGGTGTCGGCGCGCGCCGTCGGCGTGGCGGTGGGCCGCAACCCCGTGTCCATCGTCGTGCCCTGCCATCGCGTGGTGGGCGCGGGCGGCAGCCTGACGGGCTACGCGGGCGGCATCGAGCGCAAGAAGCGCCTGCTGTCCCTCGAGGGCGTCGACGTGGCCGCGCTCAAGGTTCCGAAGAAGGGCACCGCCCTGTAGATGCTTCTTGCGTCGGATTGCGCCCGGTTCGCGCCGTGCTGAGGTATCATATGCGTTCGAGAGGATCGGAACATGCCCGGGCGAACACGGAGGAACCTATGACGAAAATTGCAATGACCACGCCCTTGGTCGAAATGGACGGCGACGAGATGACGCGGATCATCTGGCAGATGATCAAGGACGAGCTCATCACTCCCTACGTCGACCTTAAAACCGAGTACTACGACCTGGGCCTCGAGCACCGCAACGCCACCGACGACCAGGTGACGTTCGATTCCGCCGAGGCCACCAAGCGCCTGGGCGTGGCCGTGAAGTGCGCCACCATCACGCCGAACGCGGCGCGCATGGGCGAATACGACCTCAAGCAGATGTGGAAGAGCCCGAACGGCACCATCCGCGCCCTGCTCGACGGCACCGTGTTTCGCACGCCCATCACGGTTGCGGGCATCGAGCCCTGCGTGCGCAACTGGACGAAGCCCATCACCATCGCCCGCCACGCGTACGGCGACGTGTACAAGAACACCGAGCTGCGCGTTCCCGGCCCCGGCACGGTGGAACTCGTCTACACCGCCGCCGACGGCACCGAGACGCGCGAGCTCGTGCAGGAGTTCGACGGCCCCGGCATCGCCCAGGGCATGCACAACCTCGACGCGTCCATCGAGAGCTTCGCGCGCAGCTGCTTCGAGTACGCGCTCGACGTGAAGCAGGACATCTGGTTCGCCACGAAGGACACCATCTCCAAGAAGTACGACCACCGCTTCAAGGACATCTTCCAGGAGATCTACGACGCCGAGTACGCGCCGCGCTTCGAAGAGGCCGGCATCGAGTACTTCTACACCCTCATCGACGACGCCGTGGCGCGCGTGATGAAGGCCGACGGCGGCTTCATCTGGGCCTGCAAGAACTACGACGGCGACGTGATGAGCGACATGGTGTCGAGCGCGTTCGGCTCGCTCGCCATGATGACGTCGGTGCTCGTGTCGCCGGCCGGCGTGTACGAGTACGAGGCCGCGCACGGCACGGTGCAGCGCCACTACTACCGCCACCTCGAGGGCGGCGAGACGTCCACGAACTCGGTGGCCACCATCTTCGCGTGGACGGGCGCCCTGCGCAAGCGCGGCGAGCTCGACGGTTTGGACGACCTCGTGGCGTTCGCCGACCGTTTGGAGAAGGCCACGCTCAACACCATCGAGGCCGGCGAGATGACGGGCGACCTCGCGCTCATCACCACGCTGCCGAATCCGACGAAGCTCAGCACCCACGGCTTCATCCAGGCCATCGCGAAGCGCCTCGAGGCGTAAGCGCTCAGCCGCCCCATTCGTATCGCGTCTTCGAAGAGCCGCCCCGACCGGGCGGCTCTTCTCATGTTCGCGGTGCGGTTACCAGGGATTCAACTATTACTTGAACTGGGATTTCAGACGTTACGCCTTCGTTTCTTTTGCCATACTTACCATTTTCGGTTTACTTCGCCCTCGGCGGCGAAGGCATGGTTTGCGAATGGGAGGAACGATGGGGAAGACGATAGGGGCGAGACGCGCCATGCTGGCGCTCGTCGCGCTCGTGCTCTCGTGTCTGCTCGCCGGGTTGGCGGGCTGCGGCGGGAGCGATGCGAAGGCATCGTCGGGCAGCGGCACGCTGCGGGTGGGCGTGCGCAGCGACGTGGTGGGCTTCGGCTACCTCAACGAGGCAACGAACAAGTACTACGGGCTGGAAATCGACATCGCGGAGGACATGGCCGCGCGCATGGGCTACGCCGATGTGGAGTTCGTCACCGTCACGCCCGATACGCGCAAGAAGATGCTGGTGGAAGGCGATGTCGACTGCATGATCGCCTGCTATTCCGTCGCGGCGTCGCGCGAGGAGAACTTCGATTTCTCGCCGACCTATTACACGGACTCGTCCGTCGTCATGGTTGAGGACAGCTCGCTCATCACGAGCGTCGACGATCTCAAGGGCCTGACGTTCGGCACCATGGCGGGCACGAACACCGCTCCCCAATTGGCGCTCAAGCTGACGGAGTCGGGCTTCACCTCGGGCGAGGCGCTCGAGCAGAACGAAGACCACTCGATGACGCAGTTCGACACCTTCCGCCTGGTGCAGCTTGCCTCCTACCAGGATCTGAGCAAGGCGCTCGAAGAGGGCACCATCGACGCGGCGTGCATGGACGGCGCGATCGCCCACACGTATCTGAGTGCCGACCGCAGCATCCTCGACTACACCATCGACACGCAGGAGTACGGCGTTGCCACGCAGAAGGGCTCCTCGCTGAGCACGCCGGTGGCCGAAGCCGTGCAGTCGATGCTCGACGACGGCACCATCGCTGCGCTGACGGATAAATGGGATTAACGGGGGCGCATATGTCTAGGAGACTTAAAATCAAAATAGCCGTCCTCGTGGCGGTTGCGGCGCTCAGCATGACGGGCATGGGCGTGCTGCTGTCCTCCATGCAGACCGAGCTGTCGCTGGGCGATTACACCACCGAGATGCAGCAGGAGGCCGACGCGCTTCCCGAGCTCTTGGCTTCGGCGAACGAGAACGTCGAGCAGAACACCGTCACCTTCGACGAGATCTACCAGTCCAAGGCCGAGAGCGTCGCCTTCATCGCGAACAACAACGCGGGCTTCGCGGCCACGCAGGCGAAGATGGTGGAATACCAGGACTTGCTGGGCGTGGACAACGTCATGGTGGTGGGTCGCGACGGCACCCTCATCGCCGGCGCGCAGGACACGCTCGCGGACTTCTCGTCGTCGCGCTTCAACCAGCTGCGCACCGTGTTCGCCGACGGCAAGCCCTCCCAGGCCGTGGAGGTGGAACTGCCCGACGAGAACTGGCTCATGCGCTACTACGCGGCGCGCATCGACGACGACACCATGGTGGTGATCGAGCAGAATCCCGAGGAGCTGCGCCAGCTCGTGCAGGTGACGGGCTCGACCGAGAGCGTGCTCAAGAACATCGCCATCGGGCAGCACGGCTTCATGTTCGCCGTGTCCGCGCAGGACTACCTCATCGCGTACCATCCGAACCAGAACCTCGTGGGCGCCGACGCCCTCGACGCCGGCATCGATGCGACCGCCCTGGAAGACGGCGCCGTCTCGTGGATGACGCTCGACGGCGCGTCGCTGTACGCCAACGTGAGCAAGATCGGCGACACGTACTACATCGCCGCCGTGCCCGAAAGCGACATGGCCGCCACCCGCAACATCACGGTGGGCGTCATCCTGTTCATCTTCTTCGCGGTGATGACCGTGGTCATCATGTACGGCATCTTCGTCATGCGCGAGGACGAGCGCCACGGCTTCGACCCGGCGAACTTCAGCCAGGTGGGACCCCTGCGCTACAACAAGGTGATCGGTCGGAAGGCGGCCGTGCTGTCGCTCGTGGGCTTCCTGGGCATCCTGGGCGTGTCGTTCTACATGCAGACGCTGTTCGCGCTGTCGAGCGAATCGGTGGCCAATAACGAGCGCGTCGCCGAAGTGGTGGACACGATGGAGCGCTCGACCGAGCGCATGGAGGCGCTCAACGACCAGTACAGCGAGCGCTACCTGAGCAAGGCCACGGTGGCCGGCTACATCCTCGACCAGAACCCCGCGCTCGAGAACCGCGACGACCTGCAGAAGCTGGCCGACGCGCTGCAGGTGCAGTACCTGTTCGCCATGGATGCGGACGGCGTGCTGACGGCGACGAACTCCTCGTACACGAACTTCAAGTTGAGCGACGACCCGGAGGATCAGTCGTTCGCGTTCAAGAAGCTGCTGCAGGGCGCCGACTCGGTGGTGCAGGAGCCGCTGTCCGACGAGATATCGGGCGAGCTGCGCCAGTACATCGGCGTGGCGCTGCACGGCGCCGACGGCGAGGTGGACGGCCTCGTGCAGATCAGCGTGCGCGCGACGCGCCTCGAGAGCCTGCTGCAAACCGTGCAGATCGACAGCGTGCTCGACGGCGTGAAGGCCGGTGCCGACGGCTTCGCGTTCGCGGTGAACAAGGCGGACGGCACGTTCGCGTACTTCCCCGACACGCGCCTCGAGGGCAAGCCGGTGCTCGAGCACGGCATGGTGGAGAACCAGCTCAAGGACGGTTTCTGCGACTATCTCACCATCGACGGCACCACGTACTACGCCTCGTCTGCGGAAACCGACCAGTACTACCTCTACCTCGCCGGCACCGAGGGCGACCTCATGGGCGAGCGCGTGCCCTTGACGTTGGCGACCGGCGCCGTGGCGCTCGTGTGCCTCGTGGTGATCTTCCTCTTGCTGGCGTTCGACTCGAGGCGCAGCGTGTACGTGGCCGGGCCCGTGAGCGACCCCGAAGCGCGCATGTTCGACGTGAAGATGCCGAGCGGGCGCACGGCCAAGACCGAATCGGCTGCAAGCCGTTGGCTTTCCCGTTCGTTCAGGTGGAGCGAGAAGACGGCCGAGCAGAAGACCGTGACGGTGGTGCGCTGGCTCGTGGCCGTCTCGGTGATCGCCGTGTTCGTGGCCGTGGTGTTCCAGGATCGCATCTTCGGCAGCGGCTCCATCTTCTCCTACATCCTGGGAGGGGAGTGGGAGCGCGGCGTGAACGTGTTCGCCATCACGGCGTGCATCATGTTCATTTGCGTGGCGCTGACCGTGGTCACCGCGCTGCAGAAGCTGCTCGACCTTTTGGCCACCGTGCTGGGCGCCCGCGGCGAGACCGTGTGCCGCCTCTTGGGCAGCTTCATCAAGTACGCCACCATCATCGGCATGGTGTACTACTCCCTGGCGCTCGTGGGCGTGGACACCACCACGCTGCTGGCTTCGGCGGGCATCCTGTCCATCGCCATCAGCTTCGGCGCGAAGGAGCTCGTGAGCGATATCCTGAGCGGGCTCTTCATTATCTTCGAGGGCGAGTTCCGCGTGGGCGACACCATCAAGGTGGGCGATTGGCGCGGCACCGTGGTGGAGATCGGCGTGCGCACCACGAAGGTGGAAGACGGATCGCGCAACATCAAGGTGATCCGCAACAGCGACATCAGCAACGTCGTCAACATGACGAAGGAAGTGTCCTACGCTTCGTGCGACGTCGGCATCGAGTACGGCGAGTCGCTCGAGCGCGTGGAGAACATCCTGGCGAAGGAGCTGCCGAACATCCGCAAGCGCCTGCCGAAGACCATCGACGGCCCGTTCTACAAGGGCGTCGTGGAGCTGGGCGACAACAGCGTGACCATCCGCATCGTGGTGCAGTGCAACGAGGGCGACCGTGCGCAGCTCGAGCGCGACCTGAACCGCGAGATAAAGCTGCTGTTCGACAAGTACGATATCGGCATCCCGTTCCCGCAGGTGGTTATCAACGAGCCCACCGAGCGCCGCAAGGCCACCGCGGCCGAGAAGCGCAGCGCCGACAAGTTCAACGAGCAGCAGAAGGAAGCCTCGGAGGACGTGTTCGAGGAAGAGGAGGACAAAACGCGGTAAGCGTGCTCGATAAGGGGGAAGCGACGAACCCGCGGCCGTATTGCCGCGGGTTCGTTCGTTTGCGGAGCGTCGATCCTCCGGTCTCGCGACATTCCACTTAAATTTGAACTGAGAGCTGCGGTTCGTCGACGTGTTGCGTCTTTGTATACTGTTCGTTGCCTTACCAACTGGCCCCGATATCCATTGTAGAAAGCTGCGCGTGCATGACCGATTTCAACAATCCGAAGAAGCTCGGCTTCATGCGGGTCATCCAGGTATTCTTCGCCCTCAACATCGCGCTGACCGTCTCGGGTCTGGTGTTCATGATCAAGGGGAGCTACGAGCTGGGGTTCGCGGAGATCCTCGACTACGCGAACCTCGTCTTCGACGGCATCTGCTTCTGGCTCATATGGCACCGCTATCGGGCGACGCGCGGATTCGTCATCGGGTTCAGCCTGTTCAACATCGTCGTTGGCACGGCGTACAACCTGGCGACCGGCTCGTTCGACCTGCTCGACCAGGTGATCGCCTCGTCGTCGGACATCATCCTCATCGCCTACTTCCTCACGTCGCGGCGCGTCAAGGCCGTGCTCGTGCATCCCTTCTCCGACGAGAAGGCGCAGGCGCAGCTCGATGAGCACCGCGGCTACTTCCAACCGCGCACCTGGGGGTTCTGGCGCAACCTCATCATCTACTTCTGCGTGTTCAGCGTGGTGGGACATTGGATGGAAGCGGGCTACTGCACGCTCATCCGCTTCGGGTTGATTCCCGGCATCTACGATCCGAACTCGCAGATCTGGCACGACTGGCTCTATCCGTTCTGCGTGTACGGTTTCGGTGCCGTGGCCTGCGTGCTCGTGCTGTTCCCCGTCAAGAACCTCCTGCAGAAGCATTTCCGCGGCCATGCGGTGCCGCTGGCTTTGAGCTTCGTGGCGAACGCGCTCGTGTGCACGAGCATCGAGCTCGCCATGGGACTCATGCTCAACCAGCCGCTGCCCGACGGCACGCTGCCGCTGTGGGATTACCGCGACATGTTCTGCAACTTCATGGGCCAAGTATGCCTGCAGAACGCGCTTGCGTTCGGCTTCGTGGCCACGCTCATGACCTGGGTTATCTATCCGGGTTTGGAGAAACTGCTCGCCCATGTGCCGCCGTACGCCATGAACATCGCGTTCATCGCGGTGGTCATCGTCTTCAGCATCCTGTTCTTCCTGTACTGCGTGAACGTGGCGGTGCCGGAGGAGGACGTCGTGAATGCGGCGAAGGGCATCCTGCAATCCATGGCGCCGGGAGCGACGGTGTCCTCGAGTGCGTGACCGGGTGTTCTGGCGCAATCTCGCCGTGTACTTCTGCGTGTTCAGCGTGGCGGGCCACTGGATGGAGATCGCGTACTGCTCGTTCATGGACCTGTTCGGCATCGTGGACGAGGACTCGCTCGTGTGGGCCGACCCGCTCTACCCCTTCCTCGTCTACGGGGTGGGCGTGGCGGTGTGCGCGATCGTGCTCGTGCCGTTGAAGGAGCGCCTTCTGGCGCGCCGGCGCACGCGGCGGGGCGCGGGGGCGGAGTTCTACCTGATCGCCGTTGTGGCGTGCCTGGTCATGGAGCTGGTCATGGGGCTTCTGCTCAACCAGCCGAACGAGCTGGGGGAGTATCCCCTATGGGATAACTCCGTGCTGCCGCTCAACGTGCTCGGGCAGGCGTGGCTCGTGAACGACCTTGCGCTCGGCGCGGTGGCCATGTTGTACACGTGGGCGGTGTACCCGCTCTGCGAGCGGGCGTTGGCGAAGGTGCCGGCGCGGGTCATGGACGCGGTGGCGCTCGCGACGGTGGCGGGGTTCGCCGTGCTGTGCGCGGTCAAGTTCTCGTGAAGGGACGGGGTGCGGGCGGTGCGGATAGCGCGAAGGCGCACGGTGGGAGAAGGAAGACGTCGCGTTCGACTTCGGCGTGTATGCACAACCAGCGTGCGAACAGTGTGCACGCGATGAAGAGAGGAAAAAATCATGTCCGGTTCCCAAAAAGCGTTGAAAGTCATATCCATCCTGCTGCTGGTCTGGGGCATCCTCATGCTGCTCCTGGGCGTGTTCCTGACGGCGGGCTCGCAGGTGCCCGGCATGTCGGCCGAGAGCATGGACGTGAACGGCACGACGATGAACATGGCCACGGCCGCCATCGGCATCGGGGTGGGCACCATCGTGGCGGGCGTCGTCTACGTCGTCATCGCCCTCTTGGGCCTGCGCGGCGCGAAGAACCCGCGCAAGGCCGGCGCGTTCTTCGTGCTGTGCATCATCGGCCTCGTGCTGTCGCTGATCAGCCTTGGCATGGGCATTGCCCAGGGCACGTTCCAGTGGCAGTCGCTCATCGGCATTCTCATCATCGCCGTGTGCACCTACTTGGCAAACGCCGTCAAAAAGCAGGCGTAGGGCTCTTTCGGTTCGGGGAAAGTGAAGGGGCTGGATGAACGCGATCTTCCAGATAGTCGCTCGCGACGTGAAAAGGCTGCTGCGCAACCCGGTGGCGCTCGTCATCACGTTGGGCGTATGCGTCATACCCTCGCTGTACGCGTGGTACAGCATCGAGGCGAACTGGGACCCGTACGCGAACACGGCGGGCATCCGCGTGGCCGTGAGCAACGACGATCGGGGCACGTCGGACAAGCTTGTGGGCGCGCTCGATGTGGGGAGCGAAGTGGTGGCCGGCTTGCACGACAACACCCAACTCGGCTGGGAGTTCGTGTCGTCCGAGGAAGCCCTTGAAGGCGTGCGTTCGGGCGCGTATTACGCCGCCGTCATCATCCCGGAACGGTTCAGCGCGGATTTGGTGAGTGCCGCATACGGCGGTGCGGAACGGCCGCAGCTGGAATACTACGTCAACGAGAAGAAGAACTCGGTTGCCCCGAAGGTGACCGACGCCGGTGCCGCCGCCATAGAGCAGCAGATCAACGAGACCTTCGTTCAAACGGTGAGCAAGGCCGTCGTCGGGAAGGCGCAGCAGGCGGGTTGGGAAGCCGAAGACGATGAAGCGCAGGCCGAAAGCGACGCCGTCAAGAACGTCGACAACGCCGTCGCGGCGCTCGATCAGGCGCAGGCGCTGCTCGAGAGCATGGCGGGCACGGTTGCTTCTTCGCAGGAGTCCGCCGAACGGGCTCGGGGAACGCTCGCCGATTTGGCGGCAGAGCTTCCGGGACTGACCGAGGCGCTCGGCGAAGGGAGCTCGCTCCTGTCATCGGCGCGATGGGCGGCGAACGGCTATTTCTCGTCAGCGTCTGCTGCGGTGGGGGATGCGAGCTCGTACGCGAGCAACGCGGCCGTGCAGGCGAATGCCGCCATCGGGAGGACGGCGGGCGACATCGTGGCGTTGCAGAAACGCGTGGACGGCATGCTCGACGATGCGAAGGATGTGCTGAAAGAGGGCGAATCTGCACTCGCAGCGCTTAAAGAGGCCCATCCCGATCCGAGCGCCGATCTTGCCGCGCTCATCAAGAAACTGGAGGAGGAGAACGACCGTCAGGAAGAGACGATCGTCATGCTCGAGCAGGCGAGCGAGACCGTGCGAACCGCGATGGTGGCCGCTGCGGACGCTACGTCTGCGGTGAGCGGCGCCGTGCAGGGGGAAGCGGGGGACCTCTCGCAGTCGCAGCGCGCGCTTTCGTCCGACGTGATGCCGCAGCTGTCGAACGGGCTCGACGGCCTCGCTCAAGCCTCGGGCACGCTCGGCGGCGCGGTTTCGGCGCTCGAATCGCTTGTCGCGCAGGCCGATGCTGCGGTCGCGCAGATGCAATCGACGCTCGACCAGGCCGAACAAGCGCTTTCGTCCTCCGGTTGGTCGCTCGGTTCGGCGCGAGGCCAGCTCGATGCCATGGCTACCGATCTGGCGGCCCTGAACGAATCGGCTTCGCTCGATCAGCTTTCCACCCTCCTCGGACTCAACTCGGACGACGTGGCAAGCTTCATGGCGGCGCCCGTGACGCTGCGCTCGGAGGTGGTATTCCCCGTGGACACGTACGGTGCCGGCGTCGCGCCCTTCTACACGAACCTTGCGCTCTGGGTGGGAGGTTTCGTTCTCATCGCCATATTCAAACTCGAAGTCGATCGCGAAGGCATCGAGCGGATGACGCCGACGCAGGGCTACTTCGGGCGTTGGATACTGCTCGTGATGCTGGCAGCCGTGCAGGCGCTCATCGTGTGCATCGGCGATCTCGTGCTGGGCGTGCAGTGCGTGGAGCCGGTGGCGTTCGTGGCGGCCGGCGTCTTTGCGTCGTTCGTGTACCTCAACATTATCTATGCGCTCGGCATCGCGTTCAAGCACATCGGCAAGGCGCTTGCCGTGGTGCTGCTCATCATGCAGATCCCCGGTTCTTCGGGCATGTATCCCGTCGAGATGATGTCGGGGTTCTTCCAGGCCATCCATCCGCTTCTGCCGTTCACGTACGGCATCGGGGCGCTGCGCGAAGCCATCGGCGGCATGTACGGCGGCGCGTACTGGATCGACCTTGCGCATCTGGCCCTTTTCCTGCCCGTTGCGCTGCTGATCGGGCTCGTTGCGCGACCGTATCTGCTCAACATCAACCTCTTGTTCGATCGCAAGCTGGCGGAAACCGGCGTCATGGTGTGCGAGCAGGGCGATCTGGAGCGCAAGCGCTATCGGTTGCGCACGGTCATCCGCGCGCTGCTCGACACCGATGCGTATCGCACGACGCTGAACCGACGGTTCGAACGGTTCGAGCGGCGCTACCGCCACTACCTGCATGCGGGATACGCGGCGCTCGCCACCTTCTCCCTCGTCATGCTGGCGCTTATGTTCACGTTGCAGGTGGGCGTGGACGGCAAACTGCTCATGCTCGTGATCTGGATCGTGCTGCTCGTCGCCATCGACGGGTTCCTCATCGGGGTCGAATACGTCCACGAAAACCTCGACTATCAGGTTGATCTTGCCGACATGGACGAAGGCGACCTGCGCGATAAGGTGCGCACGCATCTGACGTTCGGCTCGCGCGCCGGCATGATGCAGCCCTCCGAGCAGGAAGGGGAGGGCCGCTCATGAGGAACATCTGGGAGATATTCGTCGCCGACCTCAAGAACGCGACGAAGAGCGCCGTGGGCGTCGTCGTGCTGGTCGGGCTCGTCGTGGTGCCGGCGATGTACGCGTGGTTCAATATCCTGGGCGGATGGGACCCGTACGAAAACACCGACGGGCTCAAGATAGCCGTGGCGAATGCGGATGAAGGGTATTCGAGCGATCTTGTTCCCGTCGATCTCAACATTGGCGACAGCGTGGTGGCGGCTTTGCGGGCGAACGACCAGTTCGCCTGGGAATTCGTGAGCGAGGACGAGGCGGTGGAGAGCGTGCGCTCGGGTTCCTGCTACGCCGCCATCGTGATCCCCGAGAGCTTCAGCGCCGACATGATGACGCTGTTTTCCACCGATATCAAGCATTCGGATATCGTGTACTACTCGAATCAGAAGGAGAACGCCATCGCTCCGCGCGTGACCGACAAAGGCGCAAGCGCCGTGCAGGCGAGCATCGACGAAACGTTCGCGAGCACGGTGGACGAAGTGGGCCTCAAGGTGATCTCGCAGCTCATCACGTTCATGGACGGCGACGCCATGAGCTCGT
Organism: Eggerthella sinensis; assembly: GCF_003339815.1. Classification (GTDB taxonomy): domain Bacteria; phylum Actinomycetota; class Coriobacteriia; order Coriobacteriales; family Eggerthellaceae; genus Eggerthella; species Eggerthella sinensis. The sequence continues at coordinate 68,979 of NZ_PPTT01000009.1, read as the reverse complement.
ACGCCGCGACGCTGAGTCGAAACCTGGAGTACCTCGAAGCCGACCTCGATAACGCCGCCGATCAGGCCACGGCATTCTCCGCATTGCTCGTGTCGACGTCGTCGCTCGTCCAGACGACGTCGGGCATCATGGGCGATTCGGGGGCCGCGTCGGCGTCTTCGAGGAGCGCGATCGACGAGGCGAGCGCGGGGCTTGCGAGCGTGGGCGATGCGCTTTCGGAGGCGACGGCGGTTGCGGACGGGACGCTTGCTCAAAGCGGCGAGAGCTTCGACGTCATCGCCCGCAGCATCGACAAGGGGCTCGAGGCTGCCGAGAAGCCGGCGGGCGAGGTTGCGGGCGACTTGAAGAAGGCCTCGGACGACCTTCAGCACTTGTCCGACAACCTGGTGCAGGTGCGCGATGCGATACAGGACATCGAGGATGCGAACGCTTCGCCCACCCCGGAAGACACAGCTGCGAACAAGGAAACCATCGAGAAGTTCGATCGTGCCATACGGTCGCTCGATTCGCTGAAAAAGGGCATCGACGGGCTGTCCCACGATGTGGGGAAAACCTTGGAAACCGCCGCAGAGGATCGTCGCGACGTGGAATCGCTCCTCGGCCAAGCGCGCGAGAGCCTCTCGGGCATCCGCACCGATTACGAAAGCGGCCTGTCGTATCAAGCGGAAACCCTTCGTTCGACCTTGTCGTCGGTACGCTATTCGGCCGAACGCGTGTCGGGCGATGTGGGGTACGTGCTTTCGTCTTTGACGGGCGTTTCCAACGCTCTTGCGGGCGATTTGGATGGAACGCGCGTGGCGCTCGACCAAGCGGGCGATGCGCTCAAACGCGCGAGCGCCAAGCTCAAAGCGCAACGCGAGGAGCTGGCCGAAGCCCTTTCCGTGGGCGACCTCGAGCAGGTGAAGCGCATCGTCGGCTCCGACCCCGAGGGCATGGCGTCGTTTTTGTCGTCGCCGGTGAGCATCGATCGCCACAGCGTGTACGGCATCGCCAACTACGGTTCCTCCATGGCGGCGTTCTATACCGTCCTGTCGCTCTGGGTGGGTTCCATCATCCTCGTTGCGATGATGAAGGTGGAGGTGCCCGAGCGGCGCATCGCGGCGCTCGGAAGCGATGTTCGGCTGCATCAACGCTACCTCGGCCGCTTCTGCATCTTCGCCGTGCTGGCGTTTTTGCAGAGCACGTTCGTATGCTTGGGCGACCTGCTGTTCCTCGGTATCCAATGCGAGCATCCGCTGCTGTTCATGCTGGCAGGCTGGGCGGTGGCGCTCGTGTTCAGCTTCCTCGTGTACACGCTCGTGGTGTCGTTCGGCGACATCGGCAAAGCCGTTGCGGTCGTGTTGCTGGTCATGCAGGTGGCCGGTTCGGGCGGCACGCTCCCCATCGAGATGACGGCGCCGTTCTTCCAGGCCGTCTATCCGTTCCTCCCGTTCACGCATGGGATTGCGGCCATGCACGCCTGCATCGGCGGCATATACGGTTCGGAATACGCGGTGCAGATCGGGCAGTTGCTGCTGTTCCTCGTGCCCGCCTTGCTGCTGGGCCTCGTGCTCCGCAAGCCGGTGATCAAGCTGAACGACTTCGTCATCGAGAAGCTTGAGGAGACGAAGATCATGTAGGCGTCGCTGCGAAGCGGACCCGGGACGTTGGTCTCGGGTCCGCTTCGCGTTTCGTGCACGGTTGTGGGATAATCAAGCGGATACAAGAGAAGGGAATCCGCATGGCACGAACCGGGGACGCGTCGGTCACACGTCGCACGCTCCATTACTTCTGGCTGGTCACCCGCAAGCACTTCGGCCTGTTCGCCGCGCTCATGACCGCCACGTTCTTATTCGTTGCGCTGCTCTCGTACGGCAACCCCTACGTGATGAGCCTCGTGGTGGATCGCGTGAGCGAGGGGTCGGTGGCGCCCGACCAGGTGTTCGCGGTGTTCGGCCCGTACATTCTCGCGCTCATCGCCATCAACGTGGCCGGGCAGGCGGCCAGCAAGGTGCAGGACTATACCATGTACCGTCTCGAGATCGCCGCTTCGTACGATTTGGCCACGATGTCGTTCGACGCCCTGTGCAACCAGTCCATGTCGTTTCACTCCAACCGCTTCGGCGGAACCCTCGTGAGCCAAACCACGAAGTTCATGAGCGCCTACCAGCTGCTTTTGGAAACGGTCACGTTCCCGTTTTTGCCGGTCATCTGCTCGGTGGTGTTCACCTGCGCCATCCTGGCGCCGCGCGTGCCGGTGTACGTGGCCATTCTCATGGTGCTCCTGGCGGTGTACGCGGGGGTGTCGTACTACATGTACAAGCGCATCCTGCACCTCAACGAGAAGGCGGCAAGCGCCCAGAACCAGCTTTCGGGCGAGCTGTCGGACTCGGTGGCCAACATTCTCGCGGTGAAAACCTACGGGCGCGAAGACTACGAACGGAGCCTGTTCGACGAGGCGAATCGCGAAGTGGTGGCGCGCGACTCGAAGCGCATGTGGGCCTCGCTCACGCGCGGCATCGTCACGGCCTGCATCACCATCCTCATCATGAGCGTGGTGGCGGTGTTCATCGCGGGCGGCAACGCATGGTACGGCATCACGCCCGGCACGCTCGTCGTGATGTTCACCTACACCTATACCGTGACGAACCAGTTCAACTTCATCAACAACGGCTTGCAGCGCTTCAACCGAGCCTTCGGCGATGCGAGCGGCATGACCGTCATCCTCGATGAGCCGCGGCTCGTGGCCGACGCGCCCGACGCGTCGCCGCTCGAGGTGCGCGAGGGGGCCATCGACTTCGAGGACATTTGCTTCTGGTACACGGACGGCGATACCCGCACGCAGGTGTTCGACGACCTCGAATTGCATATACCCGCCGGTCAAAGGGTTGGAATCGTAGGTTCGAGCGGGGCGGGGAAGACCACGCTCACGAAGCTGCTGCTGCGCCTGTCCGACATTCAGGAGGGCCGCATTCTCGTGGACGGGCAGAACATCGCCGAAACCGCCCAGCAATCGTTGAGGCGTCAGATCGCCTACGTGCCGCAGGAGGCGCTGCTGTTCCATCGCTCCATTGCGGAGAACATCGCCTACGGGCGGCCCGATGCCACGATGGAGCAGATCAGGGAGGCGGCCCGCCAGGCGAACGCGCTCGAGTTCATCGAGCAGCTTCCGCAGGGCTTCGACACCGTCACGGGCGAGCGCGGCGTGAAGCTGTCGGGCGGCCAGCGCCAGCGCATCGCCATCGCGCGGGCGCTTCTGGCCGACTGCCCGGTGCTCGTGCTCGACGAGGCCACGAGCGCGCTCGACTCCGAAAGCGAGCACCTGGTGCAGGACGCGCTGGCCACGCTCATGCGCGGGCGCACTTCCATCGTGGTTGCGCATCGTCTGTCGACGGTTGCCAGCCTCGACCGCATCGTGGTGCTCGACGGCGGCAAGGTGGTGGAGGACGGCCCGCATGCCCAGCTCATCGAGGCGGACGGCGTCTACGCCGGGCTTTGGAGCCGTCAGACCGGCGCGTACTTGGAATAGGGGCGACGGTTGGGTTTCGGCGGACATGCGCTATACTGCGAACAGACGTTCCGATAATCGGAGATGAAGGGAGGGCGGCATGGCTCGGGAGCGTACGTACGTGTGCATCGACTTGAAGAGCTTTTACGCGAGCGTCGAGTGCGCCGACCGCGGGCTCGACCCCTTCACCACCAACCTCGTCGTGGCCGACCCCGAGCGCACCGAGAAAACCATCTGTCTGGCCGTCACGCCGGCCATGAAAGAGCTGGGCCTGTCGAGCCGCTGCCGCGTGTTCGAGATTCCCGAGGGCGTGCGCTACATCATGGCGAAGCCGCGCATGCAGCGCTACATGGACGTGTCGGCCGATATCTACTCCGTCTACCTGCGCTACGTCTCGCCCGAGGACATCCACGCGTATTCCATTGACGAGTGCTTCATTGACGCCACGGCGTACCTGTCGCTGTACCAGGTGAGCGCCAAGGAATTCGCCGTCATGCTCATGGACGCCGTGCTGGCCGAGACGGGCGTGTGCGCCACGGCCGGCATCGGGCCGAACCTGTTCTTGGCGAAGGTGGCGCTCGATATCACGGCGAAGCACGTCGACGACCACATCGGCTTCCTCGACCAGGCGGAGTTCGAGCGGTCCATCCAAACGCATCGGCCCATCACCGACATCTGGAACATCGGCCCGGGCATCGCGAAGCGCCTGGCCAAGTACGGCGTGCGCGACCTGCGCGGCGTGTGCGAGATGGAGGAACGCACGCTCTACCGCGAGTTCGGCGTGAACGCCGAGTACCTCATCGACCACGCGCACGGCGTGGAGCCGTGCACCATCGCCGACATCCACGCCTACGAGCCGAGCGCGCACTCCTTGGGGAACGGCCAGGTGCTGCCGTGCGACTACACCTGGGACGAAGCGCGCGACGTGCTGAAGGAAATGGTGGACCAGCTCGTGCTCGACCTCGTGGACAAGCGCCTCGTGGCCGCGTCGCTGTCGCTGTACGTGGGCTACGCGAAGGGGCCCGACGAGCGCGCGCAGGAGGACGGGGAGGCGTACTTCGACGGCGGCCACGGGCGCCGCCCGGTGGGCGGCCGGCGCGGCATGCCCCACACGGGCGGCACGCGCAAGCAGGCCGACCGCACGAACCTGCACTCGAAGCTGCTGCCGCGCTTCCTCGAACTCTACGACGAGACGACGCGCACCGACGTGCCCGTCCGCCGCATCAACGTGGGCTTCGGCGGCGTGGTGCCCGAGGAATTCGCCACGATGAACCTGTTCACCGACGAGCAAGCCGAGGCCGAGGAGCGCAGGCTGCAAGAGGCGGTGCTGGCCGTGAAGGGCAAGTTCGGCAAGAACGCGCTGCTGCGCGGCACGAGCTTCAAGGAGAAGGCCACGGCCCGCGAGCGCAACGAGCAGATTGGGGGCCACCATGCCTGAGCCGCGCTCCCGCGCCGACCGCGCGCAGCAGTTCATGCCGTTCGCGGCGCTCCGCGGCTACTACGACCTCATCCGCGAACGCGAGCGCACGCCGCAGCCGAAACGCGAGCTGACCGAGGAGGAGGCCCTCGAACTGTCGCAGCGCCTCGCGCGCCTCGAGCGCCGTCGCATGGCGAAGGTGGTCTACCACGACGGCGAGGCGTACGTGACCGCGCACGGCCTCGTGACCGACATCGACGAGGCGGGCCGGACGCTCACCGTCGTGCGCACCCGCATCCCCTTCGACGCCATCCTCGACCTGCACGGCGAGGGGACGGACGAGCGCTGAGGCGCCGTGGGGAAGTGCTACCTTCGTTGCCTGCGGGCCGCGAAGGCGGCGGCCATGCCAGCGCCTGCCAGCAGGACAGCCAGCGCCGCGACAGGTGCGGCGTCGCCCGTGGGGGGCGTTTTCTTGCCCTGGGGTGCGGTGCTGCTTGCGGGCGGAACGTCGGTGACGGTGAGCGTGTTCGTGATGTCGAAGCCGCTCACGGTTTTCTTGTAGTTCGGCGGAACGACGGCCTCGTCGACGGTGTAGGCGTACGGCTTGCCGTCGGGGTCGTGCGCGTCCAGGTCGGCAAACGTGTACTTCCAGCCGTCATGCGCCGTCACTTCGACGTCGGCGATCTTCACGTTGTTTCGCAGCAGGTTCACCGTGATGCTGCCGGGGCGCTTGCCGGCTTTGTCGTCCGCGTCCGCCCAATGCTTGGTGCCGCTCACGGAGGTCAGCGCGGGCTCGGCGGCGTCCTTCTGGGAGACCTGCACCGTCGCCGCGGCGGAGTTCTGCTTGAAGGAGACCGCGATGCTCACCGGGCCCACGATGTGGCCGCCGGCGTCGACGGCCGCGGTGCCGTCGGCCTCGAACGCGTTCTTCTCGGCGTTGACGTCGTCTTGCGCCTCTTGCAGCGTGTCGAACGTCCTGACCACGTTCTCGGTGGTGGTGCCGGCGGCGTCCATCAGCGCGGCGTAGGCGACCTCCACCTTGTCGACGTCCTCGGCGTGTGCAGCATCGGCCAGGGTCAGCGTGATGTCGGGGCTGGCTCCGCTGGCGTTGAGCTCTTCGTCGTACACCGCGCCGTTGATGTACGCCTCGTTCTCGCCCGCCACGAGATCGGCGCTGTTGTCCAGGTTGTCGAGGGCGGCGAGGCCGCCGCCGAGCCTCGCCTGGGGCGCGTCGATGGTGAACGCGACGGGGTCGGGGTTGATGGTGTAGCCTTCGGGCGCTTTCGTCTCCTGAAGGTACCAGTCGCCGCCGGCGAGGTTTTCGACGAGCAGCTTGCCGTCGGCGTCGGTGACGAGGCCGGTGCGCTCGGGCTCATCGCTGCCTTTTTTGAACAGGCTGTATTCGGCGCCCTTGAGGGGAGTGGTGCCGTCTTCGGCCGTCTTGACGAGCTCCGCTGCGCCCTCGAAGGCGTTCTGGGAGAGGCTGACCTTGTCGAACACGTAGAACGTGGGCTCCAGGTAGTATTTGTAGGACTGGCCGCCAGCGGTGAGGGTGCCCTTCCTGTCTTGGGTGGTGTAGTTGAAGATCTTGATGGTGCCGATGGCGATCTCGTGCCGGCCACTGCGCACCACGCCCGAGAAGCCCACCGTGTCGTTGTCGTACGTGTCGTCCTGCTCCCAGAATTCCGAATCTTTGTCCGCGTCGGGAAGGACGAGCGACAGCGTGTCGGGCGTGGCGGCCCGGTCGTGCACCGTGCTGCGGTCGAGCGGTGCGAAATGGCCGGTGGCGCCGTCGTAGGCCACCCTGCCCACATGGAGGTCGCCCGCGAGCGCCGTGCCCGTGCGCACGAAGCGCCACGAGCCCATCGTGTCGTCGGGGTACGAGGAGTAGTCGGTGGCCGCCTGCTTTACCACGAGCTTGCCGCCGAAGTACAGCGTCGAGGGGAGGCGCGTGTACGGGTTGCCCTCGAGCTGCCAGGTGACGTTGTGCTTGTTGGGCATGCCGCCTTCGGTCGAGCCGCCTTCGAGCCACGTCTTGTCTGCCTCGATGCTCGGGTCGTGTTCGAGGAACGAGAGGTCGGTGATCATGTTGTACGTGATGTCCACGAGCGCAGCGTTGAGCAGGTGCTCGATGCCGTGGGCGTCGGTGATCCTCTGGCCGCCGTCGTCGACGATGTCGTCGCCGTTGGCGTAGACAAAGCCCGTGAAGTTGTTGACGGCTTCCTCCACGGTGGCGCCCGAGGCGTTCCCCTGACCGTCCTTCACGGCTTCGAACACCACGTGGCGGAAGCTCTCGTCGGGAAACATCTCCGCAAGCTGCCCCTCGTCGGTGATGGTGACGCGGTCGTCTGCGAAGGCGAGCGCGCTTGCGCCGAGCGTCATGATACTTGCGGCGACGATGGCGACGAGAAGGCCCGCGGCCTTGCTTCTGAATGAGTTCACGATAGAGTACCCCCTGTGCATTGTAAGATGCTTTTCATCATACCGATGCGCGGGTTGCCCGTCAGTTCATTCAAACACAAATTGAACGAGGTAGGCGAATAGCACGAGGTGGGAGGCCTGATATGGGAGGTCCTATCGCGCCATGGCCTCCTCGATGGCGGCCGTGAGCACGCCGGTGAGGGAGATGCCGGCGGCGGCGAACATGGCGGGGAAGCGCCCGCGCTTCGTCAGGTCGGGGATGGTGTTCGCCTCGTTGAAGAAGAGGGCGCCGGCCTCGTCGAGAAAGAGGTCGATCCGCGCGAAGCCGGTGCAGGCGAGCAGCCGGTAGAGGCGCTGCGCGAGGGCGAGGACGGCCTTCTCCTCCTCGTCGGCGAGGCGCGCGGGCACCCGCACCTCCGCCGTTTCGCGCAGGTGCTTCTCCCGGTAATCGAACACGGCGCCGTGCAGCACCACCTCGTCGGGCACGCCGAACGACAGCGTTGTGGTTCCCAGCACGGCCACGCCGATCTCCCGCCCGGCGATCTCCTGCTCGATGAGGGCCTCGCCGCTGAAGGAGAACGCGAGGTCGAGGGCCGCTTCGAGCTGTTCGGGCCGGGCAACCCTGCTCACGCCGAGCGAGAACCCTTCGCGCGGCGGCTTCACGTACAGCGGGTAGCCGATGAGCGCCGCCGCTTCCTGCATGGTTTTGAGCTGCATCGTGGCGCGCACGACGGCATGGTGGGCCACGGCGATGCCGGCGTCGCGCGCGATGCGGTGGGACAGGATCTTGTCGGCGCACAGCGCCGAGCCCACCGCCCCGCAACCGACGATGGGAACGCCCGCGAGCTGCAACGCTCCCTGCACGCCGCCGTCCTCGCCGCCGCTGCCGTGCAGCACGGGCAGGGCCGCGTCGAGGCGCAGCTTCTTCCCGTTCGCGATGAGGACGAGGCCGTGCACGTGTCGATTCGGCGAGACGGCGGCCGGGATGAGGCTGGGGGAGTGGAGCCACGTGCCGTTCGCGATGGCGTCGGGGCTTCCTCCGTACACGTACCACGCCCCGCTCGGGTCGATTCCCACGGGAACGATGCGGTACCGGTCGCGGTCGATGCTCTCGATGACGGCGCGCGCGGAGTGCTGCGACACGGCCCGCGTGTCCGAACGTCCGCCGAACAGCACGGCGATGACCGGTTTCTGGGTGTTCATGGTGGCCTCCTTCGGGGTGGTTGGGCAGAGCATCGTACCCTCCGGCGGCCTTGGGTTTCCCATAGCGAAGCGTGACGAAAACCTGATCGACCTTAAGTTTTCCTAAACGTTTGAAGGAGGTTGCGCGAGGGAGGGAAACGGTGCGGGCGGGTGCGCTAGGATGGGGCCCATGGATAAGAAGCCGAGCATACTGGTGGTGGACGACGAGCGGGCCATCGCCGAGCTGGTGGGCAAGCTGCTCGTCGAAGAGGGCATGGACGCGCACGTGTGCTTCTCCGGAGCGGACGCGCTCTCGACGTTCGGCCGCGAGCGCGTCGACCTCGTCATCCTCGACATCATGATGCCCGAGCTCGACGGCTTCGAGGTGTGCAAGGGCATCCGCGCCGTGTCCGACGTGCCCATCATCTTCCTGTCGGCGAAGGACGAGGAAGTGGACAAGGTGGTGGGCCTCACGCTCGGCGCCGACGATTACGTGTCGAAGCCGTTCAAGCCGCGCGAGCTCGTGGCGCGCGCGAAGGCGCGCCTGCGTCGCTCGACGCGCTTTCCGGAGGAATCGTCCTCGCTGCTGAGCGCACGTGGCATCGAAGTGGACGTCGACGCGCACACGGCGTCGCTGCTCGGCGAGCCGCTGAGCCTGTCGCCGAAGGAGTTCGGCACGCTCGTGCTGCTCATGCGCAACTGCGGCAAGCCCGTGTCCGCGCAGGAGATTTTCGAGACGGTGTGGGGCGGGCGCTTCGACGACGCGGCCGGCAACTCGGTGATGGTGCACATCCGCAACCTGCGCAAGAAGCTGGCGGCCATCGACAGCTCGCAGAAGTTCATCGAGACCGCGTGGGGCGTGGGGTACAAGATCTCCGTGCTCGGGGGCGGCCGATGAGCGCGGTCAAAAGCGCCCAGGCGAAGCTGCTGCGCCGCAGCTCTTCGCGCGCATGGCCCTGATCCTCGCCGCGTTCACCGCCGTGTTCCTCGTGGCGTGCGTGTACCTGTACCAGTACGCGTTCCCCGCCATCGGCAACGCCATCGCGGACGCGACGGCCAACGAGTTCACCATCACGCAGGACGAGTTGGATGCGATGTATTCGAGCGCGACCGTCTCCAGCCTCGATTCGTGGCAGGTGTACGCGGTCGGCGACGGAACGTACGCCGCGCGCGACCTCGGGGTGTACTATGCGGCGAAAGAGCTCAAGACGCCGCTCGTCGTCGGGGTGTACCTCGTGGTCTGCATCGGCATCCTGTTCTCCACCATCAACCGATCCATCAGGTACTTCGACGAGCTGTCGGCGGCGGTGGCCGGGCAGTTCTCCGACCGGGGCAAGCCGGTCGAGCTGCCCGACGACCTGCGCATCGTGCGCTCGGAGCTCGAGGAGATCAGGCTGCGCTCGCTCGCCGACGAGGTGGCCGCGAAGATGGCCGAGCAGCGCAAGAACGAGCTGGTGGCCTACCTCGCGCACGACACGCGCACGCCGCTCACCTCGGTGCTGGGCTACCTGTCGCTGCTGCGCGACACGCCGAGCCTGCCCGAGGCGCAGCGCGTCGAGTTCGCGGGGATCGCCTACGAGAAGGCCGAGCGCCTCGGCGGGCTGATCGACGAGTTCTTCGAGATCACGCGCTACAATCTGCAATCGGTTTCCATCGAGCGGGAGACGGTGGACATCGCCTTCTTCTGCCGGCAGATGGCCGACGAGTTCTTCCCCGAGGCGGAAGCGCGCGGCGTGAAGCTGTCGGTGGAGGCGACGAAGGGGGAGACGTTCTTCGTCGATCCCGACAAGTTCGCCCGCGCGCTCTCGAACGTGGTGCGCAACGCCATCGCGTTCGCGGAGCGGGGCTCGACGATTCCCATCACGGCGACGGTGGAGGGCGGCAGGGCCGTGATCGAGGTGGAGAACCGGGGCCGCGAGATATCTCCCGCGCACCTGCAGAGCATCTTCGAGAAGTTCTACCGCGAGGACGCCGCGCGCTCCACGAACCGCGGCGGCGCCGGGTTGGGGCTGGCCATCGCGAAGGAGATCGTCGCGGCGCACGGCGGCGACATCGCCGCCCGCAGCGACCGCGGCGTCACCGTGTTCACCCTCGCCGTCCCCGCCGCACGGGAAGGCTAGAGGCCCTCTTCGCGCTTGCCGGCGGCCAGGTTGAGGGCTCATCTTCGCTCCGAAAACACGGTTTTCGCGCTTGAGGCGTGTTTTCGGAGCGAAGATTCTCCTTGGAGTCGGATGCTGCTATGCGAGGTATCTTCCGGTGATGCTGGCGGGGTCGTGCGCTATCTGGTCGGGGGTGCCGACGGCCACGATGCGGCCGCCGGAGGCGCCGCCGCCGGGGCCGAGGTCGATCACGTAGTCGGCGTTCGCTATGACGTCGAGGTCGTGCTCGATGACGAGCACGGTGGCGCCCTGTTCCACGAGCGCCTGGAACACGTTCAGCAGCACGCGCACGTCGAGGGGGTGCAGGCCGATGGTGGGCTCGTCGAACACGAACACGGCGTCGTCCTGCACGCGGCCCATCTCGCTGGCCAGCTTGAGGCGCTGCGCCTCGCCGCCGGACAGCGCCGGCGTGGCCTCGCCGAGCGTGAGGTACCCCAGCCCCAGGTCGTGCAGCGTCTGCAGGCGCTCGCGCACCTTCTTGAGGTCGGACGTCGCCTCGAGGGCCTCGTCCACGCTCATCGCCATGAGCTGGGGCAGCGTGCAGCCGGGGTCCTCGGCGTCCTTGCGCGGGCGATGGATGAGGCTGGCGTCGTCGGAGTAGCGCGAGCCGCGACACGAGGGGCAGGTAATGTCCACGTCGGGCAGGAACTGCACGTCGAGGCTGATGGAGCCCGTGCCGTCGCAGACGGGGCAGCGCAGTTTGCCGGTGTTGTAGGAGAAGTCGCCCGCCTTGAGCCCCGCCGCCTTTGCGTCGGGCGTGCGCGCGAAGGCGCGGCGCAGGTCGTCGTGCACGCCGGCGTACGTGGCCACGGTTGAGCGCACGTTCGTGCCGATGGGCGTGGCGTCGATGAGGTTCGCCCGCACGATGCCGTCGGCGTCGATGCGCTTCACGTGGGAGGGAAGCGGCGTTCCGCCGGCGTTCGCGGCGAGGGCCGGGATGAGGCTTTCCAGCACGAGCGTGGTCTTGCCCGAGCCCGACACGCCGGTGACCGCGGTGAGCCGTGCGCGCGGCACGTCCGCCTCGAGCGGCTTCACCGTGTGCAGCGCCTCGGTTTCGAGGTGGATGGTCCCGCGGGCGAACACCTCGTCGGCGTCGAGCGGCTCGCGCACGCGCACGCTCGCGGCCCCCGACAGGAAGCCGCCGATGGACGAGGCGGGGTCGGCCTCCACCGCGGCGAGCGACCCCTGCGCGATGACCCGCCCGCCGCCGGCGCCGGCGGCGGGGCCCATTTCCACGATATGGTCGGCGTGGCGCAGGATGTGCGTGTCGTGGTCCACCATGACCACCGAGTTGCCGTCGGCGATGAGGTCGCGCATGACCTCGAGCAGCCCGTCGATGTTGGACGGGTGCAGCCCGATGGACGGCTCGTCGAGCACGTACAGCACGCCGGTGGTGCGGTTGCGCACCGCGCGGGCCAGCTGCACGCGCTGCCGCTCGCCGGTGGACAGCGTCGCGCTCGCGCGGTCGAGCGCGAGGTAGTCCAGCCCCAGGTCGCTCAGGCGGCGGGCCGTGTGCTGGTACGACTCGCAGATGCTCGCGGCCATCGGCCGCATCTCCTCGGGCAGCGTAGCGGGCACGGCCTGCACCCACGCGTCCAGCTCGCCGAGCGTCAGCGCGGTGGCCTCGGCCAGGTTGATGCCCGCCACCTGCGGCTTGCGCGCATCCTCCGACAGGCGCGTGCCGTGGCAGACGGGGCATGTCCCCTGCTTGAGGAAGCGGGCCACGCGCCCGAGGCCCTTCTCGTCCTTCACCTTCGCCAACGCGTTCTCCACGGTGTAGACGGCGTTGAAGTAGGTGAAGTCGAGCTCGGCGAACGCGTCGGTTTTCTTCGCCTTGTACAGGATGTGCTTCTTCTCGGCGGGGCCGTGGAACACAAGGTCGCGCTCATGGGGCGTGAGCTGGTTGAAGGGCACGTCGGTGCGGATGCCCATCTCGCGCGCCACCTGCTTCATGAGGTCCCACATGAGCGTGCTCCACGGCAGCACGGCGCCCTCGTCGATGGTGAGCGTCTCGTCGGGCACGAGCGTCCCCTCGTCCACCGTGCGCACGATGCCGGTGCCGTCGCATTCCGGGCACGCGCCCTCGCTGTTGAAGGCGAGCGCCTCGGCGCCGGGGCCGTAGAACCTCACGCCGCACACGGGGCACTCGATGAGCTGCTCGGCGGCCACGGCCAGGGTGGGCGCAACGCGGTGGCCGTTCGGGCACACGTGGCTGCCCACGCGCGAGAACAGCAGGCGCAGGCTGTTCAGGAGCTCGGTGGACGTGCCGAACGTGCTGCGCACGCCGGGCACGCCCGGGCGCTGATGCAGGGCGAGCGCCGCGGGCACGTGCAGCACCTCGTCGACGGCGGCGCGGCCGGCCTGCGACAGGCGGCGGCGCGTGTAGGTGGAGAGCGCCTCGAGGTAGCGCCGCGACCCTTCGGCGTACAGCACGCCCAGGGCGAGCGACGACTTGCCCGACCCCGACACGCCCGCGATGCCCACGAGCTCGTTCAAGGGGATGTCCACGTCGACGTTCTTCAGGTTGTGCACGCGGGCGCCGCGCACCTCGATACGGTCGGGCGCGCGGTCGTCGGGGGCGGCGGGCGCGGTATGCGGGTTCTGCGGGTTCGGTCGGGCCATGGACGCATCCTCGGGTGGTGGGTCGGGCGCGCGCGGCGCCGTTTTCGCTTCCTGCCATAGTAGCGCACCCGGCGCGAAACGCCACCGCGAGCGCCGCCTCCGTTCCCGGGACGGGCGCGCACTGACACATTCGGGAATCTGTTCGACGCTTTTGGAGGCCCGATGCTTTAGAATAACAAGGTTGTCGTGCGTCCGAGGGGGCGCGCATTCGGGAATGCAAACTTGTTCGAGGAGGTCAAGCCGTGGGAAACGTGCTGCGCGTGTTCGTGCGCGACATCCTGAGGCTGTTCAAGGCGCCCGCCGCGTTGGTGGTTGCCATCGTCCTCGTGATCCTTCCTTCGCTGTACACGTGGTTCAACGTCGTGGGGTTCTGGAACCCCTACGACGACACGGGCAACCTGCGCGTGTGCGTGGTGAACGAGGACGCGGGCGCGGACAACGCCCTCATGGGGCGGCTTCAGCTGGGCGACGAGGTGGTGGACCAGCTGCACGCGAACGACCAGCTGGGATGGACGTTCACCGACCGCGAGACCGCGCTCGAGGAGGTGCGTTCGGGGAAATCCTACGCCGCGTTCATCATCCCCGAGCAGTTCAGCGAAGACTTCACCACGCTGCTCACGGGCGAGTTCCACCAGCCGCAGCTCGAATACTACGTGAACGAGAAGGCCGGCGCCGTCTCGCCGAAGATCACCGACACGGGCGCCACCACGCTCGACCAGACCATCAACAGCTCGTTCGTGTCCACGGTGAGCTCCGTCGTGGCCGACACGGTGGACGGCAAGCTGGCCGAGGCGAAGAACGAGCTCGAGACGTCGCAGGCCGGCGTGGCGACCCAGTTCGAGAAGGCGAAGGCCACCATCGCCGACGGGCGCGCGTCCATCGCGGGCCTCGCCGAGGCGACCCAGGGGGCCGTCGGCCGCGCGCAGGATGCGAAGGCCTCGCTCGGCGGCGCGAAGGACGACATCGCGCTGTTGAGCGACCAGCTCGTGCAGGTGTCCGCGCTCACCGCGGCCACGCAGAGCGACCTCGGGCTGTTCTCGACGAGCATGCTGTCGGTGATGGACCAGAGCTCGCTTCTGGCATCGCAGGCCGCCGCCAAGGCGAACGCGTCGGTGGGCACCGCCGCGAGCGCCGTGGTGAAAGCGCAGGGCGAAGTGGGCGGCGCGGTGGAAAGCGGGCAGGCCGCAGCCGACCAGAACGCCGCCGTCATCGAGCAGCTCAAGGCCATGCAGCAGGCGCTGCCCGACGACGACCCCGCCAAAGAGCTGCTGGGCCAGACGGTGGACAGCCTCGAGACGCGCAACGCCGACCTGAAGCAGGCGCTGTCCGACGCGGGCGCGGTGGCGGACGCCATGGGCGGCGCGGCCCAGACGATATCCGGCGCATCGGACGCGGTGAACGCCGCGGTGCAGGGCACGCTGGGCAGCGCGGACGACTACCGCTCCACGCTGACGTCCACCACGCTGCCCGCGGTGAACAGCGCGCTCTCGCAGATCGGCGGCACGGCGGGCAGCCTCGCCGCGGCGGTGTCGAACCAGACGCTGCTCGTCGACCAGGCGTCGCTCGTCCTCGACCAGCTCGTCTCCACGCTGGGCACCACGCGCACGGCGCTCGACCAGACCGATGCGCTGCTGGCCGGCCTCGAGACCAGCCTCGACACCGTGCAGACCGACCTCGTGGCCCTCGGCACGTCGGGCGCGCTTTCCAGCCTGTTCGACAACGGCACGCTCGACGCGGGCAAGATCGCCGACTTCATGCAGTCGCCCACCGAGCTCACCACCGAGAAGCTGTACCCGCTCAACGCCTACGGCTCGGCCATGGCGCCGCTGTTCACGAACCTCACGCTGTGGATCGGCGCGTTCATGCTCATGGTCATCCTCAAGCAGGAGGTGGACGACGAGGGCATCAAGAACCTCACCCTGTCGCAGCGCTACCTGGGCCGGTGGCTGTTCCTCGCCGTGTTCGCGACGTTGCAGGCCGTCGTGTGCTGCGCGGGCGACCTCGTCATCGGCGTGCAGACGGTGAACGCGCCCCTGTTCTTCCTCACGGCCGTCGCGGCGTCGCTCACCTACCTCAGCATCCAGTACGCGCTGTCGGTGACGCTGCAGCACATCGGCAAGGGCCTCTGCGTCATTCTCGTGTTCGCGCAGATCCCGGGCGCGACGGGGCTGTACCCCATCGAGATGACGCCCGACTTCTTCCAGGCCGTCTACCCGTTCTTCCCGTTCACGTACGGCATCAACGCCATGCGCGAGACCATCGCGGGCTTCTACGACGGGCAGTGGGGCGCGCTCATGGGCATGCTGCTGGTGTTCCTGGCCGTCTCGTTCGTCATCGGGCTGGGCCTGCGCCCGTACCTTACGAACCTCAACAGGATGTTCGCCCAGCAGATCAAGGAGAGCGACATCCTGAACGGTGAGGACGTGCAGGTGCCCATGCGCCGCTATCGCGTGGCGCAGCTCACGCGCGCGCTGGCCGACCGCGAGGAGTACCGGGTGCGCCTGCGCCAGCACGCGCAACGCTTCATCACCTGGTACCCGCACCTCTTGCACGGGGCGTGGTTCTTCGGCATCGCGGTGCCCACCGTGGCCACGGTGGTGTTCTCGGTGACGGGCAGCACGCGCGTGGTGGTGCTCACGGCGTGGCTCGTCTGGCTCGTCATCGTCATGCTGTTCCTCGTGGTGCTCGAACACGTTCGCGACAGCCTCGAGCGGCAGGTGACGCTGGGCGCCCTGAGCGACGACGAGCTGCGCGCGCTGTTCTCGGCGCGCACGAGCCTGGACGAGGCGCCGCTGCCGGCGCCGGACGGTGCGGGGAAGGGGGCCGGCCGTGCGTAACATCTGGCATCTCTTTCGCAACGATGTGCGGCGCCTCACCACGAACGTGGTGACGGGCATCATCGTGCTCGGCCTCGTGCTCATCCCGTCCATCTTCAGCTGGTACAACATCATCGCCTGCTGGGACGTGTTCGACAACACGGGCAACCTCACCGTGGCCGTGGCGAACACCGACGAGGGCTACCAGAGCGATCTGGTGCCCCTCAAGGTGAACGTCGGCGAGCAGGTTGTGTCCGCGTTGCGGGCGAACGACCAGCTGAACTGGACGTTCGTCAGCGAGGAGGAGGCCGTCGACGGCGCACGGTCGGGGAAGTACTACGCGGCCGTGGTGATCCCGCCCAGTTTCAGCAAGGACATGATGACGTTCTACTCCGATGACGTGGAGCACGCGCACATCGTGTACTACACGAACGAGAAGAAGAGCGCGGTGGCGCCGAAGGTGACCGACCAGGGCGCCGACCAGGTGTCCTACGAGGTGAACAAGGTGTTCGCCGAGACGCTGTCCGAAGTGGCCCTGGCCGTGTCGTCGTCGCTGTCCGACTACGCCGCCAGCTCCGACGCCGACGGCCGCATCGGCGACGTGGCCGCCCACGTGAACGCCATGGGCGCGCAGATGGCGCAGGCCGCCGCGGTGCTCACCACCTACTCGTCCATCATGGAGTCGTCGCAGGCGCTCGTGAACGGCTCGTCGGCGCTGCTGTCGCAGGCCAAAAGCGCCGCCGGGCAGGTGGGGGAGACGGCGGGCGGCTCCAAGCAGGCCGTCTCTTCCATTGCCGACGCGCTTGCGGCCTCGTCGGACGATCTGGCGAACGCGCTGCAGAGCAGCAGCGACGGGTACGCCGGCGTGGCCGACGCCATCGACGCGGCGTTCGGCTCGGCCGACGCGCTCGCGGCCGATTCCGCCGCGCGGCTGCGCGGCCAGGCGAGCGCCGTCGACGGGCAGATTTCCCAGTACGAGGCCATCGCGGCGCAGCTCGAGGAGCTGAAAGGCAGCGTGCCTTCCGACTACCAGCCCACGGTGGAGCTGCTCATCTCCCAGGTGCGGGCGTCCATCGCGCAGCAGGAGCGCCTGCGCGACGGCCTGACGGGCGCTGCCTCCGACATCGAGGCGGGCAACGCCGACGCGCAGGGCAAGCACGACGAGGTGAAGCAGCTCGCCGCCGAGGCGCAGCAGAGCGTGAGCGGGCTGTCGACGAACTTCGACACCGACATCCGCCCGGGCATGGAGCGGCTGCAGGCCGAGGTGGCGGCCGCGGTCGCCTCGCTCGGCGACAGCGCGGCGAAGCTCGACGGGGCGGCCGCGAGCTTGGAGGGGTCGGCGCAGTCGGTGTCCGACCAGCTGGGCGGGGCGAAGCAGAAGCTCGACGACGCGGCGAGCGATCTCGCGGCCTCGTCGGAGAAGCTCACCGGCCTCGGCGACGCCATCGTGGCCGCGCTGTCGAGCGGCAGCACCGACGAGCTGCGCGCCATGCTGGGGTCCGATCCCGCGACGCTGGCCGCGGCGCTCGCGGCGCCGGTGCAGCTCGACCGCGAGGCGGTGTTCCCGGCCGACAACTTCGGCTCGCAGATGGCGCCGCTGTACACGACGCTCGCCATATGGATCGGGTCGCTCTTGCTCGTGGTGGTGATCAAGACCACCGTGTCGCGCAAGGCCGAGCACCAGCTTGACGACCCGCAGCTCTACCAGCTGTTCCTCGGGCGCTTCGGGGTGTTCGCCGTGCTATCGCTTCTGCAAACCACGTGCATGGCCCTGGGCAACATGCTGTTCCTCGGCGTGCAGGTGAGCGACCCGTGGCTGTTCATGCTGTGCTTCTGGATGGCGGGCCTCGTGTTCACGTTCTTCATCTACGCGCTGGTGGTGTCGTTCGCGAACCTGGGCAAGGCCATCGCGGTGCTGCTGCTCATCATCCAGGTGACCAGCGGCGGCGGCAGCTTCCCGCTGCCGCTCTTGCCGGACTTCTTCCAGGTGGTCAGCCCGTTTCTGCCGGCAACCCATGTGATCAGCGCCATGCGCGCCGCCATGATGGGCGTCTACCAGAACGATTTCTGGATTCAGATGGGCCAGCTCGCGCTGTTCCTCGTCCCGGCCGCGCTGCTGGGGCTCGTGCTGCGCAAGCCCCTCATGAAGTTCCTGAACTGGTACGTGGAGAAGGTGGAAGAGTCCAAGGTGGTGGCGTAGGGCGCCAGGGGCGCGTGCGTGCGCGTTGCTCCCGGCGCCCCGGCGAGCGCGGAGCCCCCCTTGCGCCCGCGCCCTACGCCTTGGCCTTCACCATGGAGAGCGAGATCTTGCCGCGGTCCTTGTCGACACCGGTCACCCATACGGTGACGGTGTCGCCGACGGACACCACCTCGCTCGGGTGCTTGACGAAGCGGTCGGCCAGCTTCGAGATGTGCACGAGGCCGTCCTGCTTCACGCCGATGTCCACGAACGCGCCGAAGTCCACCACGTTGCGCACGGTGCCCGTCAGCTCCATGCCCGCCTCGAGGTCGTCGAAGTCGCGCACGCTGCGGCTGAACACCACCTCGGGCGCGTCGTCGCGCGGGTCGCGCCCCGGCTTCTCCAGCTCGGCCACGATGTCGCGCAGCGTCGGCGCGCCCACGCCCAGCTCGGCGGCCAGCGCGCCCACGTCGCCGAGGCGCTTCGCGATGTCGGGCACGCCGCCCCGCGTCAGCGCCTCCGGCTCGACGCCGGCGCGCCGGAGCACCTCAGACGCCGCGGGGTAGCTTTCGGGGTGCACGCTCGTGGCGTCGAGGGGGTTCTTGCCGCCGGCGATGCGCAGGAACCCGGCGCAGTTCAGGTAGGCCTTCGCGCCCAGCTTCGGCACCTTCTTGAGCTGGCGGCGGTCGGTGAACGCCCCGTGCTCCTCGCGGTAGGCCACGATGTTCTTCGCGACGGGCGCGCTGATGCCCGACACGTATCCGAGCAGGCTCGCGCTGGCCGTGTTGAGGTCGACGCCCACGCGGTTCACGACGTTCTCCACGACGCCCGTGAGCGCGCGCTCGAGCGCGGCCTGGTTGAGGTCGTGCTGGTACTGCCCGACGCCGATGGACTGCGGCGGGATCTTCACGAGCTCGGCCAGCGGGTCCTGCAGGCGGCGGCCCAGGCTCATGGCGCCGCGCGTGGTGACGTCGAGGTCGGGGTACTCCTCGCTCGCCAGCTGCGAGGCCGAGTACACCGAGGCGCCTGCCTCGTTGACGATGGTGTACGACAGCGGTGTATCGGTGCGCGCGATGAGGTCGGCCACCACCTCTTCGGTCTCGCGGCTGCCCGTGCCGTTGCCGATGACGATGACGTTGGCCCCGTACGTGCGCACGTAGCCCGCCAGCGTGCGCTGCGTGCCCGCGACGTCCGAGCGCGGCGGGGTGGGGTAGACGGTGGTGTAGTCGAGCAGCTTGCCGTACTCGTCGAGCACCGCCACCTTGCAGCCGGTGCGGTAGCCCGGGTCGAGCGCGATGACCCGCGCGCCGCGCACGGGGCGTTGCGAGAGCAGGCTCTCGGTGTTCTTGGCGAACACGCGGATGGCGTCGGTTTGCGCGCGCTCGGTGAGCTCGGCGCGCTGCTCGCGCTCGAGCGAGGGCGCGATGAGGCGCTTGTAGCTGTCGGCGACGGCGGCCTTGAGCTCGTCGGCGAAGATGCTCGGACGCCTGATCACGCGCCTTTCCAGCAGCGCGACGGCCGCGTCGGCGTCCGTGCGCACGTGCACCTTGAGCTTGCCCTCCTTCTCGCCGCGGTTGATGGCGAGGATGCGGTGGTTGGGAATGCGGGCGAGCTGCTCCGAGGAGCCGTAGTAGGTGTCGTACACCGTCTTCTCGTTCGCGTCGACGGCGGCCACCTCGATGACGGCCTGCCGGCGGGTGAGCGTGCGCAGCGCCGCGACGTGCTCGGCGTCGTCGGCGAGGGCCTCGGCCACGATGTCGCGGGCGCCCTGCAGCACGGCCTCGGGCGTGTCGTAGGCGCTGTCGGCCTTCGCGTACGGCGCCGCCAGCGCGCGCGGGTCGCCGTGGGTCGTCGCCTGCGCGATGAGCAGCAGCGCGAGCGGCTCGAGCCCGGCGTCGCGGGCCTTCGAGGCGCGGGTGGCGCGCTTCTTCTTGTACGGCTTGTACAGGTCCTCCACGCGCTGCATGACCGTGGCCGCCTCGATCTTCGACCGCAGGTCGTCGGTGAGCTTGCCCTGCTCCTCGATGGCCTTGAGCACGTCGGCCTTGCGCGCCTCGAGCGTGCGCAGGTAGGCCAGGCGGTCGTCGAGCTCGCGCAGCGCCACGTCGTCGATGCCGCCCGTGGCCTCCTTGCGGTACCGGGCGATGAAGGGGATGGTGTTGCCCTCGTCGATGAGCTCGATGACCGTGGCCACCTGCGCCGCGGTAAGCCCAAGCTCCTGGGCGATGGTTGATTGGATGGATGGCATGGATGTATTCTCGCTTTTGATCCGGGGTATAGTACAGTTCGTAGTCATTATAGACGAGCGCGCAAGGAGCGAATGCGTATGAACATCCAGGTATTCGGAAGCAAGAAGAGCTTCGACACGAAGAAAGCACAGCGCTACTTCAAGGAGCGGCGCGTGAAGTTCCAGTTCATCGACGTGCGCGAGAAGGGCATGAGCAAGGGCGAGCTCGAGTCGGTGGCGCGCGCGGCGGGCGGCATCGAGGCGCTCATCGACGCCAAGGCCAAAGACCAGGACCTCGTGGCCCTGCTCGCGCATCTTACGCCCGACCAGAAGTTCGACAAGCTCCTCGAGAACCAGCACGTCCTGGCCGAGCCGGTGGTGCGCAACGGAAAGCAGGCCACCGTGGGCTACGCGCCCGAGATATGGAAGATGTGGGAGTAGGCTCCCGCGACCCTGCTCATGCGGGTATCATAGGGCGATCAGCATGTTGAAGAACCCTACAAGGAGGCCGGACATGGATGCGACCGAACTGCGGTACCTGGAACTTCTCTCACGTTCGTTTCCCACCGCCGCCAAGGCGTCGGCGGAGATCATCAACCTCAGCGCCATCCTGAACCTTCCGAAGGGCACCGAGTTCTTCGCCTCCGACATCCACGGCGAGTACGAGGCGTTCTCGCACATCCTCAAGAACGCATCGGGCTCCATCCGCCTCAAGATCGACGACGTGTTCGGCGACAGCCTGAGCGCGGAGGAGAAGCGCTCGCTGGCCACGCTCATCTACTACCCGCGCGAGAAGATGGAGCTCGTGCTGTCGCAGGTGGAAGACGCGCAGACCTGGTACGCCGTCATGGTGCCGCGGCTCGTGGCCGTGTGCAAGCGCTCGGCGCGCAAGTACACGCGCTCGCGCGTGCGCAAGGCGCTGCCGAAGGACTTCGCCTACATCATCGAAGAGCTCATGACCGAGAACCGTCTCGGCGTGGACAAGCAGGCCTACTACGCCGCCATCGTCGACGCCGTCATCCGCACCGACCGCGGCGGCGCGCTCATCGAGGCGCTCAGCATGCTCATCCAGCGCCTCGCCATCGATCACCTGCACATCGTCGGCGACATCTACGACCGCGGGCCGTACCCCCACATCATCATGGACACCCTCATGGGCTACCACTCGCTCGACATCCAATGGGGCAACCACGACATCGTGTGGATGGGCGCCTCGCTCGGGCAGCGCGGCTGCATCGCGCACGTCGTGCGCAACTGCGCGCGTTACGGCAACCTGTCCATCTTGGAGGACGCCTACGGCATCAACATCCTGCCGCTCGCGTCGTTCGCGCTCGACGCCTACGCCGACGACCCGTGCGTGGCGTTCGGGCTCAAGGGCAACCCCGACCTCTCGCCGCAAGAGCTCGAGATGAACGTGAAGATCCAGAAGGCCATGGCCATCATCCAGTTCAAAGTGGAAGCCCAGCTCATCGACGAGAACCCCGACTTCGGCCTCGAGAGTCGCAAGCTGCTCGACAAGATCGACTTCGAGCGCAACACCGTGGTGGTGGACGGCGTGGAGTACGCGCTCACCGACACGGTGTTCCCCACGGTGGACCCGGCCGACCCCTACCGTCTCACCCCCGAGGAGGAAGAGGTCATGCAGCGCCTCGAGCAGGCGTTCACGGGCTGCGAGAAGCTGCAGCGCCACATGCGCTTCTTCCTCGAGGCGGGCAGCCTCTACAAGGTGAGCAACGGCAACCTGCTGTTCCACGCGTGCGTGCCGCTCAACGCCGACGGCTCCCTCATGGAGGTGGACGTGTTCGGCGAGAAGTACCGGGGACGCGCGCTCTACGACGCCATGGAGCGCTGGGTGCGCGCCGGCTTCAACGCGTCCGATCCCGACGAGCGCAAGCGCGGGCGCGACCTCATGTGGTACCTGTGGCTGGGGGAGGGGTCGCCCCTGTTCGCGAAGAGCAAGATGGCCACGTTCGAACTGTACCTCATCGCCGAGAAGGAGGCGCGCAAGGAGGTCAAGAACCCCTTCTACGCCTACCTGAACGACCCGGACGTGCTCGCGGGCATCTTCGAGGACTTCGGCCTCGAGTTCGAGACGTCGCGCATCGTGTGCGGGCACGTGCCGGTGAAGGCGAAGGACGGCGAAGACCCCGTGAAGTGCGACGGCCACGTGCTCACCATCGACGGCGGCTTCTCGAAGGCGTACCAGCCCACCACGGGCATCGCCGGCTACACGCTCATCTCGAACTCGTACGGCTTCGTGCTGGCCGCGCACGAGCCTTTGGAATCCACTCGCGCCGCCGTGATCAACGAGCTGGACATCCACTCGTCGCGCCGCGTGGTGGAGCTCGTGGGCGAACGCACGCTCGTGGCCGACACCGACACGGGCGCGGTGCTCAAACAGCAGATCGCCGACCTGGAAGAGCTGCTCGCCGCCTACCGCCGCGGCACCATAGCCGAGCGCGAGCAGTAGGAAACGACTGAGCTGATGCTGCAATCGGCGTTGATGAGCATAACGCACCATGGCGACGCGCTCCTTGGCGCCGGGGGAGCGCGCCGCCCTGAGCTAGAGCAAGCTGCCGTAGCGCTTGACGAAGCGGCGCTTCACCACGGTCACGAGCGCCATGTAGCAGGCGACGGTGACCAAAAGCAGTGCGAAGTAGACGGGCGGTAACGGCGCAAGCCCGAGCGGACCCGCCAACGGCGAAAACGGTATGCACGTGAGCAGGGCTATCCCCGCCAAGGTGAGCACGGTCACCGGCTTCGAGGCGCGACTCTGCAGAAACGGGATCTTGGGCGTCCTGATCATGTGGATGACCAGCGTTTGCGTCCACATGGACTCGACGAACCATCCCGCTTGGAACGTGGCCACGAACAGAGCCAGCGTGGCAGGATCGGTGATCCGGTCGAACGGCGCGCCTGCGACCAAGGGGCATACGAGGAAGAACATGAGCAGGTAGGTGGTGATGTCGAACACGGAGCTGGTGGGCCCGATACGCACCATGAAATCCACTATCGAGCGCGCGTTCCACTTCTGCGGCCGCGCGAGGAACTCCTCGTCGACGTTGTCCCAGGGTATGGCCGTGCAGGATACGTCGTAGATGAGGTTCAGCAGGATGAGCTGGATGGACGCCATGGGCAGGAAGGGGAGGAACGCGCTTGCGGCCATCACCGAGAACATGTTGCCGAAGTTCGACGACGCGGTCATCTTGATGTACTTGATCGTGTTCGCGTGCGTGCGACGGCCTTCGACGATGCCTCTCTCAAGCACCATCAGATCCTTTTCCAGCAATACGACCTGCGCGGACTCCTTCGCTATGTCGACGGCCGTATCCACCGATACGCCCACGTCCGACACGTGCATGGCGGCGGCGTCGTTGATGCCGTCCCCCATGAAACCCACCGCGTGGCCGTTGCGACGCAGCGCCGTGACGACGCGCGCCTTCTGATCGGGAGAGAGCTTGGCGAATACGGAAGCTTGCTCGACGACTCCGCTCAATCGCTCGTCGTCCATATCCTCAACCTGGCTGCCCAGCACGATGCGCTCGGTATCCACCCCCACGCGCCGGCACACCGCAGCGGCCACGTTCTCGTTGTCGCCCGTGAGCACCTTCACGTCCACGTTGTGCTCCCTCAGCGCGCGAATCGCGTTTTCGGCGCTCCCCTTGGGGGGATCGAGGAAGGCTAGGTACCCGATGAGCACCATGTTCGTTTCGTCTTCGCTGGAGAATGCGCCGACGGGGCGGGGATCGGCTTTCTGGGCGACGGCCAGGACGCGCATGCCCTGGGCATTGAGCTTATTGACCCTCTCCAGCGCGGAGGCGCGCATCCGCTCGTCCAGCGGGACTATCTCGTTGCCGACGTTTGCGAACGAGCAGACGTCGAGCATTTCCTCCACAGCGCCCTTCGTCACCATCTGGGTTGCGCCGGACAAATCGGACACCACCACGCTCATGCGTCGGCGCTCGAAGTCGAAGGGGGCTTCGTCGATCTTGGTGTAGGAGGTTTTCAGGTCGCGCAGCAGAGCGTCTTCGGCTCCGTCCTCGACGGAGGCGACGACGGCGCTGTCCATCGGGTTCCTCAACCCGGTTTGGTGGTAGCTGTTCAAATAGGAACAGTGCAGGACGCGGCGGCTGTCGTTTCCTTCGACGTCCAGACACCGGTGCAGCGCCACGCGATCCAACGTGAGCGTGCCGGTTTTGTCGCAGCAGAGCACGTCGATGGAGCCGAGGTTCTGAACCGCGTCGAGATTCTTGATGATCACGTTCTCGTTCGCCATGCTGACCGCGCCTTTCGCCAGGCACGTGGTCACGATCATGGGAAGCATCTCCGGGGTGAGGCCGATGGCCACGGACACGGCGAACAGGGCCGCCTCCATCCAGTCGCCCTTGGTGAAGCCGTTGATGAACAGCACGACGGGCACCATTACCAGCATGAACCGGATGAGCACCCACGAAACCGAACTGACGCCAAGTTCGAAGGAGGTTTGGGGAGGCTCGTTCGAAAGGGTCGCGGCGGTGGCTCCGAGCAAGGTGTCGTTGCCTACGAGCACGACGATGCCCGTAGCGCTGCCGGATACGATCGTGGAACCCATGAAGGCCACGTCGCGGTTTTCGGCGCTCTTCTCCACGGGTTCGCTTTCGCCGGTGAGCGCGGCTTCGCTCAAGAAAAGATCCTTGGTTTGCACGAGCCTCATATCGGCTGGTATCAAATCGCCCGCAGACAGGCGGACGAGGTCTCCTGCAACCAGATCCTCGATGGGGATCACCTGCTCGCCGTCCTCGGCTCGTATGACGCAAGCGGTATTGCTGATCATGGCGGCCAGGCGGGCGGCGGCTCTTCCGCTGCGGCCTTCCTGCACGAAGCGCAGCGTGCCTGAGATGGCTACCATCGTCGAGATGATGACGACCGTGGTCGGATCGGCATCGCCCGGTGCGGCGAAGACGATGTCCGTGCAGGTCGATACGATGGCCAGTGCGATGAGGATGCAGGTGAACGGGTTGATGAACGCCTTGACGATGCGCCGGAGCAGATCGTCGTTTCTTCCCTGTTCGACGACGTTGCGTCCGTACGAGTCGCGGGATTGTTCCACGTGGGCGCGGTCGAGGCCGCCCGCCGTGGTTCCGAACAGGTCGTAGATGTCCTCGATGCGCCACGTCGCGGCGGAATCGAGCATTGATGCGCGCACGGTGGAGGTTTCTCCCGTGCGGTTGAGGGTTGCGAGCTTTTTCATCGCTTCACCCCTTTCGTTTCGTGAGGCAAAGCCTCGTTCGATACGGTGGGGCTCGACGGCTTGATGAGGCGCCGAACCGGGCCTGCGCACGCAGGCGGTTCCGACGCATGCCGGTCAGGATGCAGGCGATCGCGATCGGTCGAAGCTCGAGCCGAACGCCGACGCGCCGTTCTGACGTTCCGGCAGTACGCCGGGCGGGGGTTTGCGGGGTTTCACGGCTCTCACCTCCTTCGGTTCGTGTTTCTGAGCGCGTCGAGGCGGCTGTGCGGGCGCACAGGAGGATCGACGGGGCGGATGGTTCGGGTTGTCGAAGGGGGATCGGATGCGTTGGATGCGCCGGAGGCGCTGCTAGGAGCGCACGGTGCGAGCCGTCGGGCGATGCCCCTGACGTAGCGGGATGGCTGAGCAACTGTCGTCCAAAAGGCACCTCCTTCATGGCTCGGTCCAACGGGCCGGGGAAGGGCTCGCTGCAAAACACACGCAATACTGAACGCCCGCTACGCGAATGTCAAGCATTTTGGTGGGAAAAACCGCAAACCGCGCAAAGGGGCTCGTCTTGCGGCTGACGGAAGGGGTGTTCCTTGCGGATCGATATCTTGCTTCGCCATGCGAAGGGCCTTCCATCAACCGCTGACGGTAGGGTAGGATGTTCCCAATCGAATCTTTTGACGAAAGGGACGCGCTATGCAGGATCCGGGAATGTTCGAGCTGGGAAACGACGAGCTCGCAGTGCGCATCTCGAGCACGGGCGCGGAGCTGCAGAGCGTCGTGCGCGACGGCGTCGAGCGCATGTGGAGCGGCGACCCGGCGGTGTGGGGACGGCGCGCGCCGTTGCTGTTCCCGCTGATCGGGCGCTTGCGCGACGGTTGGTACGCGAACGACGGCGCGCGCGTGGACGCGCCGATGCACGGCTTCAGCCGCGACCGCGCGTTCGCCGCCGAGCAGGTATCGCCGGTGCAGGTGCGCTTCGCCACCGTCTCCGACGCGCAGACGCGGGCGGTCTATCCCTTCGACTTCCGCCTGGCCGTCGACTTCTCGCTCGAGGGCGGCACCGTCGTGAAGACGCATGCGGTGGAGAACGTCGGCTCCGTGCCGATGCCGTTCGAGGTGGGCGGGCACGAGGCCTACGCAACGCGGCTGCTGCCCGGCGAGCACATGGCCGACTACTTCGTGCGCTTCGGGGACGGCGTGGGCGCCGGGGCGCCCGAGGCCCTCGAGATGTTCGGCATGGACGAGGAGGGCATCCTCACGCTGCCGAAGACGCGCGTGCCGCTCGACGACGGGCGCTTGACGCGCACTCCCGAGCAGCTGGGCATCGACACCATCGTGCTCGAGAACGTGCCCGGCTCCACGGTGACGCTCGCGTGCACGAAGAACGCCTGCGAGGTGGAGGTGTCGTTTCCCGACTTCCCCTACCTCGGCATCTGGACGAAGGCGGGGCAGGCCGACGCGCGCTACCTGTGCATCGAGCCGTGGTCGGCGCTGCCGGACGCGCGCTTCTCCCCGCGCGAGCTGACCGAAAAGCCCGGCGTGCGCATCCTCGAACCCGGAGAGCGCGCCACGCTGACCTATCGCATGACGTTTCGGTAGGGGGGAGACATGGAAGAACGGCGCAGATGCTCATGGGCGGGCGACATCCCCGTCTACGTGGACTACCACGACAACGAGTGGGGGAGGCCCACGCACGACGACCGCGAGCTGTTCGAGCTGCTGGTCCTCGAAGGCGCGCAGGCGGGTCTCTCGTGGCTGACCATTCTCAAGAAGCGCGCGGCGTACCGCGAGGCCTTCGACGGCTTCGATCCTGCCAAGGTGGCGCTCTACGACGAGGCGAAGGTCGAGCAGCTCATGGCGAACGAGGGCATCGTCCGCAACCGGCTCAAGATCAACGCGGCCGTGACCAATGCGAAGCTGTTTCTGGACGTGGTCGAGGAGTTCGGAAGCTTCGACGCGTTCATCTGGGGATACGTGGACGGGAAACCCATCGTGAACCGCTGGGAATCCCAAGCGGACGTGCCGGCCACCACGCCGCTCTCCGACCGCATCAGCAAGGACCTCAAGAAGCGCGGCTTCAAGTTCGTCGGCTCCACCATCGTCTACGCCTACCTGCAGTCCATCGGCATGGTGAACGACCACGTGGTGGACTGCTTCGCGTATCGGGAGATAGCCGGATACGAACCTGATTGGTGATACTATATGCTCGTTGGAAAGCGAATGCGAAGGAGGCACCATGGAGAAGGAATTGTTCGATTACGTTGCGGAGCGCGTTGACATCCTCTCGGCTTCGGAGGCCAGCAAGCAGGAGACGAAAGACGCTGCGCTGGCGTGGAAGCGCGCCGTCGAAGGCGCAAGCGACGAGGCCGTCGAAGCCGCCACTGCCAAGCTCGTCGACTTCCTCGAAGGGCGGCCCAACACCGTGGAGGGCGTCATCGCCTTCGCCCAGGGTCCCGCCGTCGAGCTGTTCGGCAAAGAGGCCGCCGACCAGATTCTCGCCACGCAGCTCGAGCGCAAGGAGCGGGGCGAGAAGTACTGCGACTGCGACGCTTGCACCGCCGCCGTGGAGCTTCTCTCCAAGTTCGGGCGGATCTGATACGCAGGCATTGCCGTAGGAGGCGGAAGACGCCGTAGCACGCGAGGGGCTCGAGCAGCCCCTCGTTGGTTTCGGCGGCAGGAGCCGAGCGGGTCGCAAGGGGAGCGAGGAGGGGACCGTGGATCTTCAGAGCTTGCGGGCGTTTTGCGCGGTGTACGAAGCGGGCGGCATATCGAAGGCCTCAAAGGGGCTCTACGTGAGTCAGCAGGGCCTTTCCAAGACCATCATCAAGTTGGAAGCCGAGCTGGGAAAGCCCCTCTTCACGCGTTCGCATCAGGGGGTGGAGCCCACGGCGTACGCCCGCGCGCTCTATCCGAAGGCCACCAAGCTGGCCGCCATCCTCGATTCGCTTGAGGACGAGCCCGAGCCGCTGTCCGGCCGCGTCGTGCTCAACGTGGCCGCGCCGGCCGGCTTCATCATGTCGGTGGGCCTCGACTTCATCTCCGACTTCGAGAGCGCCCATCCCGGCATCGAGCTGGCCATCGACGAGTGCAGCGACCTGCGCGTGGCCGAGCTGCTGGCTTCGGGGGCCATCGAGGTGGGCTTCATGGCGGGGCCGGTTGATCGCGCCCGGTACCGCGCCGAGCTGTTTATCCGGCACCGTCACGTGGTGGTGGTCAACAACGCCGACCCGCTTTCGCAGCGCGAGCGCCTTGCGTTCTCCGACCTGGACGGCAAGGTGGTGGCGCTCATGAGCCGCAGCTACGCGCCGTACGGCAACATCATCGGCCAATTCCTCAAGGAGGGCGTCGCGCCTAAGAAGCTCATCGAAACCGGCGAGGGGTACGCCGGCTTCCACCTGGCGGCCGACAACGAGGCGGTGTGCGTCTCCACCGACAAGCACGCCTCCATCGGCGCGCGCGGCGACGTGTCCATCGTGCCCGTGTACGACGAGTACTGCTCGTGGGACGTGTACCTCGTGAGCAACGCCGACGAGGCGCTGGGCGGCGATGCTCGCGAGTTCGAAACCTACGCGCTCGCCTGGGTACGCGAGCATGAGAACCGCCTGTTCACCTGGGAGCATTCAATCCGCTAACCCTTTCGCGCCCCACCGCTTCCCCCCCCCGACGCTTCGCTCCACAACGGTTTGTTGTGGACCCACCCGGCATGGTTGATTCCCCGGCCGTTTCCCGCTTCCTATACTCGAAGCATCCCGCAGGGAGCGGGTGCGAATCGAGAACGAAGCGGACAAGGAGACATCATGGGGAAGAACATCACGCGGCGCGGTTTCGTGGCGGGCACCGGGTTGGCGGGAATCGCCGCCGGACTGGGGCTGGCGGGGTGCGCGCCGAAGGGCGCCGCCACGGAGGCCGTCGCTTCGACGGCGAGCGGCACCGAGGGCGGCACCAACCTGCCGGCCGGCTGGGACGAGGAGTGCGACGTGCTCGTGCTCGGCGGAGGCGGCGCGGGCGCGTCGGCGGCCCTGCACGCGGCGAAGGCGGGCGCGAGCGTGATCCTGCTCGACTCGCAGTCGACGAACTCGTTTTCGGCCACGTCCATCTGCTACGGCAACTTCTGCGTCGTGGGTTCCGACGAGCAGAAGGCGCTCGGCATCGAGGACTCGGTCGAGCAGTTCCTGGAAGATGCCCTGGCCAACGGCAACTCCGACGGCAACGTCGTCCAAGCGAACCGCGAGGACGCCATCCGCACCTTCGCCGAGAACAGCGCGCGCGGCTACCGGGTGCTGAAAGATCTGGGGCTCGAATTCCCCGACCCGTACGTGCAGGTGGGCCACTCGCTCTTGCGTTGCCACGTGGTGGACAACGCCAAGATGCTGCAGCTGCTCACCGACGCCGGGAAGGACGCCGGCGTGGACTACCGGTTCGACACCGAGTTCACGAAGCTCGTGTACGACGGCGCGGGCACGGTGCTCGGGGCCATCGCCCAGAAGAAGGGCAAGGAGGTTGCCTACAAGGCGAAGAAGGCCGTGCTCATGTGCACGGGGTCGTTTTTGCGCAACGTGGAGCTGCTCGAGGAATGCGCGATGGGCTTCAGCAAGATACCCCTGTTCACGGGCCAGGGCTTGACGGGCTTGGGGCATCTGGCGCTCATGGATCTCGGCGCGGCCATGTGGGGCCGCGAGACGGTGTACGCCGTGGAGGGCCATTCCGAAGACGGGGCCGCCTTCTGCGAGATGCCGCACTTCGGCGCCATCGTCACCGACCTGTCGGGAAACCGCTTCTTCGACGACGGCCAGTATTGGACCAACGCCCGCACCCGTGCGATGGTGGCGAAGGCGAAGCAGGAGGGCAACGAGCGCTTCCAGACCTGGATGATCGCCGACCAGGCCGCTTACGACCGCGCGGTGGAAACCGGCCCCAAGAACGGCATCTACGAGCAGAACGAATCGTACTTCGTCAAGGGCGACACCGTGGAGGAACTGGCCGCGGTCATCAACGCCCCCGACCTGCCTGCCACCATCGAACGCTACAACGCCGATGTGGCCGATGGCGGCGACACGCTGTTCGGCCGGACGTTCTGGAATGGCACGGGAACCCCCTCTCCCGTGCCGCTCGACCAGCCGCCGTACTACGCCTACGCCAGCTACCCGAACATCCTCTACACGCCCACGACCGGCTTCATGATCAACGGCGAGTGCCAGGTGATCGGCCAGTACGACGACCAACCGGTGGGCGGCGGCCGCCTGTTCGCCGCGGGCGAGATCGTCACGCGCTCGGTGGTGGGCAACCACTACATGGTGGGCGTCGGCATCGGCTCCTGCACGACCCTCGGCATGGTCATCGGCGAAAAAGCCGCCGCCCTCGATAGCCGGGAATAGGGAAGGCGCGGAGGTGGGGGCTCGGATCGGTCAGATCGATTCGAAGCCCTCGGCCACCGCGGTATCGATGAGCCGGGCGTTCGATCCATCGAGGTCGGCGAGGTAGTAGTCGAACGTGTACGAGGGCTTCCGCTCGCAGATGAAGAGTTGGTCGCCGACGATGCCGAAGCTCATGCAATCTCCTTCGGTGACGAGCGTCGCCTCGGATGTGACGATGTCGAACCGATAAAGGGATTGCGCGCCTTCTTCGGATTCGCACGTGAAATAAACCCCGTCTCCCCAGGCGTTCAGGCGTTCGGGTCTGTTGAACCGGGTGTCGTGCACCTGGCGCTCGTCGCTTCCGTCGTGCTTCATCTCGTTGAGGCCGAACGTGTCGCTGAAAAAGATCCCCGCGTCTGTCACAACGTACGAGGAGGTGCTTTCGTGGATCTTCTGCAGGTTGGTGCCATCGAGTTCCATGCGGTACAGGTCGTCTTGAAACGCGTCGTCGCCGTACGCGCTGAAGTACAGCCATCCGTCGTAGGCCACCATGGATCCCGTGAAGCCTTCGTAGAGCTGGCTCAGCTCAGAACCGTCGACGCGCATCTTCCAAATGCTCTCTTCCGGACGGTCGCTCTGCATATCCAGTTTCGTGAAGAACATCCACCCGTCGACGAAGTTGAAGTAGCCGGAAGAGAAGGTGGTCAGCCGCTCCCAGCCGATGCCGTCGGGCCGCATGCGGCAGAGGGCGTTGTCCATGTTGAGGTAGTACAGCCATCCGCCGTGCATCGATATCTGCGAGGCGAAACCTTCGGGCAGGGTTTCCTTGTCGGAGCCGTCGGTGCGTATCCGGTAGAATTCGATCGATGCCGGGAGGTTGTTGTAGTAGATCCAGCCGTCGCAGTAGGCAACCCGTCCGCCCTGCACGGTGTTTCCCGGAGTGTTGCCGTACGTCGAGCCGTCGGGCATTTTCACGCCCATCGGCGTGCATAGTTCCATACGCTCTATGCTGCGGTGCTCTTCTGCTGATTCGCTCCCGCAGTACAGGTTTGTGATCCTAGAACCTGCATTCGTAGAAGAATGATTCCGTGCTGTTGGAACGGGCGATATCCTTATCGAAGGACGCGTAGGTCGCAACCTCGGTGAAGCCGCATTCCTCGAGCAGCGATTCCATCTCGCCCAAAGCGTAGAGGTGGGTTCGGAAGTCCATCTCCTCGCGCTGTATGAGGGCGTCGCCCTCATACAGCGCATACACGGCCGGGCTGTACTGCGTGCCCGTCGCCTCATCGTAGCGGCTTTTGGACGAGAGCTCCAATCGGCGGCCATCGTCCGTTTCGACCGTTTCGCGCACGACGTAGTCGTCGCTGTCGGGTTCGCGATTCGCCACGGTATCCACGGCGAACACGAAGACGCCGCCCTTCTTCAGCAGCGTTCTCATCTTTGACAGGACAGCCTTGCAGGAATCCCGATCGGTGAACAGAGAGACGGAGCCGGAGGAGATGAAGACGTAGTCGAAACGCTCCGACGTCTCGTAGTCTTCGAGATCGCTCTGCACCACTGCAGCATCGGGCGCCTTCTCGAGCAGTTTCTCCAGCATCTCGCGCGAATTGTCCACGCCCTTGATGGCGATCCCTCGTTCCAGGAACGGCACGAGGAACCTCCCGCTTCCGCAAAGGGGTTCGAGCACCGACATTCCCTCTCGGACGTAGGAAAGGTAAAAAGCCAGTTCGTCTTGCGGGGCTTTCGGGTGCAGCATCTCGTACATCTCCGTGCACAAGCTGCCGTAGTAGTTTTCTTTCAGGCTGTCCATCGTGTTCCTCGCTGCAAGCAGAAGAGCGGTCAGATCACCGTATCTGGTGCGAATCTGGTACGAATCGTTTCCGTATTGTACCACCCGGCATGAAGCGCTTCGACTCGGGCTAGAATACCTTCGACACGGCGGTCTCGGCCTCGCGTTTGGCATCCATGTTGACGTGGGTATAAATGTCCATGGTGATGCTGGAGCTGTAGTGGCCCGCGAGCTCCTGCATCACCTTCGGGTGCACCCCGTTGAGCGCCAGGAGCGTGAGGTAGGTGTGGCGCAGCTCGTGGAGGCACCAGCCGTCGAGGCCGTACTTGCCGCGGTCCTCCGTCCACCAGCGGCTGAGGCTCGTGGGGAGGATGCAGGTGCCGCAGTTGTCCGTGATGACCGGCGTCTCGTCGGTCTGCTCGATGTAGCCCTCCTCGGGTTTGCGCCACTGGTTGGTGCGCTCGTAGCGGGCGAGCTGCGCCTGCTTGTGTATTAGCAGCGCCTTCTTGGCGGCGTCGGACAGGGGCAGCAGGCGCATCCCCGCCTTGGTCTTGGTCTCCTTGAGGTTGCCTAGCATGTCGTAGGAGTGGTTGACGTCCACGATGCCGCGCTCGAAGTCGATGTCGCCCCAGGACAGGCCGACGATCTCGCCGCGGCGCAGCCCCATGGTCACGGCGAGCTGGTAGGCGCAATCGCGATCCTTGGCTGGGTCGAGCATGCCAAGGAGCTCGCTGGTTTTCCCGGGCTTGAGGGCGCGCTTCTTCTTCGTGTCCATCTTGGGCGGATTGGCCTTGAGGCACGGGTTGGACGTGAGGACGCCTTCCGTGATGGCTTGGTCGAACACGAGCTTGATGTTGTCGTGGATCTGGTTGACGTACGAGCCGCCGGACGGCTTTCCCGAAAGCGTGTCGCCGCGAAGCATCGCAACGTACATGTCGTTGAGCATGGCGGGCGTGACGGCGGCCAGGTTCGCCTCCCCGATATGGAAGCACGCGGCCTTGAATTGGAACCCCTGGCGGTTGAGCGTGGTGGGCGCCGTCTCTCTGCTGGCCCTCCTCAGCTCGATGTAGCGGTCGCAGTACTGACGGAAGGTGTAGCTGGTCCTTCCTTGGACCCGGTCGCCCTCCACCTCGTCGATGAACTCGCGGAGTGCGGCCGCCGCCGCGGTGTAGGTGCCCTCGAGGCGGCGGGTGCGGGCCCTGTACTTGCCGGTCCGCGGATCCTTCCCGACGCATACGCGGAGCTGCCACTTGCGGCACTTGCTTTTGGGCTTGTCCTTTTCGAGTTGGACGATGGAGCCGGTTCCCTTGGTTTCCGCCATGGCGCTCACCTTCCCTGGGTGGCGATCATGCGATCGCGGAAGTCTAGGAACTGCAGGTACTCGTCCAAGCGCTCCCTGCCCCCCCCCTCCGAGAGGGCTCGGTAGTTGTGGGCCATCGAGGTTCTTGGGCTGGAAAGCGTGTTCCGGGCGCGGGTGTCGCCGATGGAGGTCACCTACACGCCCACCGGGCAGCGCATCGTGTTCCGCGGGGCGGACGACCCTTTGAAGCTCAAGGGCGTGAAGTTCACCAAGGGGTACTGCGCGGCGGTGTGGTTCGAGGAATTGGACCAGTTCGAGGGTGTGGAGGCGGTGCGCTCCATCCTGAACAGCCTGCGCCGCGGAGGGGACCGGTTCTGGATCTTCTACAGCTACAACCCGCCGAAGACCATGTGGTCGTGGGTGAACGTGGAGCGGCTGGAGCGCGTGCGAAGGGCCGATACGCTGGTGTGCGGCTCCTCCTACCTCGACGTGGCGGATTCCCATCCCGAGTGGCTGGGCGCGCCGTTTCTGGAGGAGGCCGAGTACCTACGCGACACGAACGAGAGCGCCTGGCGCTGGGAGTACCTGGGGGAGATCACGGGGACGGGCGGCGCGGTGTTCGACAACGTGCGCGAGGCCGCGCTGGGCGATTCCCGGATCCGCGGGTTCGAGCGGGTGCGCAACGGCGTGGACTGGGGGTGGTTCCCTGACCCGTGGCGGTTCGTGAGGTGCGGCTGGGAGCCTTCCGCACGCAGGCTCCTCATCTTCGAGGAGCACTCGGCGAACAAGACGATGCCAGCGGACACGGGCAAGGTGGTGGTGGATTCCCTCACCTTCTCTGACGAGGCGGGCGGAGAGCCCTACTTCCACGACCAGATCGTCTACTGCGACGACACGCCGGATTCCAAGGTGCAGATGAACGTGTGGAGGCGCGAGCTCGGCATCCGCGTCCACGCCGCCCGCAAGGCGCGCATGCGGCGGCTGAGCTACGAGTGGCTGGCGGGGCTGCGCGAGATCGTGATCGACCCTGACAGGTGCCCGCTGACCTTCGCGGAGTTCACCTTGAAGGAGTTCGAGCGCGACCGGGAGGGCAACTGGATAGACGAGGTGCCGGACGGCAACGACCATTCCATCGACGCGGTGCGCTACGCGATGATGGATGACGTATTGCGGGGGTGAGGGCTGGCGGTCTTCGCCTTCGCCGTATTCGCCGGGCTCTTCTTCAGCATAAAACGCAGCGGAAACGCGGAAGGTGCTATCGCCTGCGTGGGTAGAGGGAATGAGGTACGCGCATGGGTTTGAACGGGATGGACGAGTACTGGGTGCCGGAGCATGTGAAGGGGTACCTTCGCCAGCTTGGGTTCGCGCTTCCACTGGACGACATGGAAGCGCATATTCGGACATGGGACGATTGGATGGGTGCGCGCGGTGACTTCTACGACTACCGCGACACCGACGGGGTAGGGCGGGCGTACGCGGTGCATCGGCGTTCCTTGCATCCCGCGATGCGGGTGTGCAGGGAGTGGGGGTCGCTGCTCCTCAACGAGAACGTGCGGGTGGTGTGCGGGGAGCAGGGGGCGACCGACTGGCTGAGCGCGTTCTTCTCGGAGACGGGGTTCATGGCGGCTGCGCAGGCGACCGTCGTGCGGGCCTTCGGCTTGGGAACGGGCGCCTTCGCCTTGTGGGTGGATCTGGGCAAGCGGCGCGTGCGCATCCGGCACTACGACGCGCGCATGGTTATCCCGCTCACGTGGGACGAGGACGGGGTGACCGAGTGCGCGTTCGTCACGCGGGCGTTCTACCGCGCGAAGGCGGTCGATCAGTTACAGATGCACTTGGCCGACGGGGCGGAGGGCGAGGGGGCGTACCGGATCGTCACCGTGTGCTTCGACCGCGAGGGCAACGAGATCGCGCCCGTGGGCGTGGTGCCGGTGTACGACACGGGTTCGGCGCTCCCCACCTTCGCCATCGTTAAGCCCGCCGTGGCCAACACGCGCGTGGACATGAGCCCTTACGGGCAGAGCGTGTTCGCGGACGCCATCGACGCCATCCAGGCGGTGGACCTCACCTTCGACGCGCTCGTCAACGAGGTGGACCTGTCGAAGATGCGCGTGTTCCTCTCCGACGTGCTGTTCGACCGCGAACGGGACGGCAGCAAGGACGTCGCCATCCCGTTCGGCAAGCGGGACTGCACCGTCTTTCGCAAGGTGATGAGCACCGAGGACACGATACAGGAGTTCGCGCCGGCGCTGCGCACCGGCTCGCAGGTCGAAGCCTTCCGCGTTGCGCTGCAGATGCTCGGCGACCTCGCCGGCTTCGGCATCACGTACTTCGACTTCGACAGCGCGGGCTACGTCAAGACGGCCACCGAGGTCTCGAGCGACAACGCGGCGCTCATGCGCAACATCAGGCGGCACGAGAACTGCTTGGAGGGCCCGCTCGTTGGCATCGCCAGAAGCGCCATGGCCGCGTCGCGCGCCCTGGGCGAGAGCGTCCCGGACGAGGGCAGCATGAGGGTCATGTTCGACGACTCCATCGTCCAGGACGCCGATGCCGAGAAGCAGCGCGACATGCGGGAGGTGGGCGTCACCATGGCCGTGTGGGAGTACCGGATGAAGTGGTACGGGGAGGACGAGGCTACGGCCAGGGAGCGCGCGGGCGAGCTGACGCGCCCATGACGGTCGTGCGCTCTTGGGGTGATCTTCGGCGCTCCTGAGGTTGACAGGACTTCGTGGAGCAGGTGTGCGTTGGAGGCTGCTTACATCTGGCTGGATTGGTGAAACCCTCTGCCCATGCGCTTCTCTGCCTGCCCTAACCGTTGACCCACACGCACGCGGCGGAGAAAAGTGCGGCAGCAGCACGACCGCCCGTACGGAGGGTGCGCGCCGTTGGGCGGGCGTGACGCAGGGCGGGCATGGCGCGTCTGGGCAACTCGCAACAGGCCGTGCGGGGCGACGGCGTGCGGCTGAACCCGTACAAGCGAAGCAAGACCCCAAAGGGGGCTTGCGCAGCCGGGGTGAAGACGGGCGCCATCGCCCCGCACGGCCGCAAGGGTTGACTTCCATGCGCCATGACCGTCCTGTGGCACGAACGCCCCGGCAGCGCACCCGGAGTGCGGGCGGTCGTGCTGCTGAAGTGCGCGCCGACGACGCACCGCCAGTCCGGGCCAGCGGCCAAGACTGGCGGCACAGATAAATTCGAGAACATGTGACTTGCTTGTACGGCTGCTTCGCTGCAAAGATAACTGTCCAGGTTCGGCTAGGACTCTCGCATCGCCGTCGTTTTGTCTTTATTGGCATGCTCTTCTCTTTTACTGACTCACTCTCTGGTAAAATCGTTGCGTTTAGTTGTATTGCTTTAGACGTTACTCGGTAAGGATTTTTATGAAGTATTTCGAGCTGGTTGATTCTGGTGCTTCACCGACCGAGATTCAGTCTTATCTGCGGGATTCTGAGCTTGTCTCTGTAACCATTCGCATACCTCGCACCATGCGCGACGCCGCCAAAGAAGCCGCTTCCCTCGACGGTCTCAATTTCACCTCCTTCGTGAAGAGCTGCTTGATCGAACGACTTGTCAAGCGAAGTTAATCGATGGAGCCCAGTTACTTCGACAATCGTGCGCGCATCGTGAAGGATGATCTCGCCGCCCGAATAGACAGCGGGGATCGCCTCTCTGTGGCTGCTTCCGTTTTCTCGATGTACGCCTATCGCGAACTGGCGGAACAGCTCGATGGCATCGACAGCCTCCGCTTTATCTTCACATCGGACGCCTTCACGGCGAACCGCCCCAAGAAGGAGAAGCGCGAGTTCTACATCCCGCGTCTCACTCGCGAACAAGGCCTTTTTGGCACTCAGTTCGAAATAAAGCTACGCAACGAACTGACTCAGAAAGCCGTCGCCACCGAGTGCGCCGATTGGATACGCCGTAGGGCGCGTTTCAAGTCGTTCTCTGGCGAGGGACACATGGACACCTTCTTCGAGGTGTCCAAAAACGACGACAATATCGCCTATTTGCCGTTTGACGAGTTCACAACAGCCAAGCTGGGAACCGAGCGCGGCGACTCGGCCTTCGGTATGACCATGCGCCTGGATACGAGTCAGTCGCAGGAGTGTCTGCGTACCTTCAACGAGGCGTGGGAGCGCGGCGAGCTGCAGGACGTGACCGATGCTGTCATCGAGTCGATCTCGACCATGTACGCCGAGAATGCGCCCGAGCTCGTCTACTACGCGGCTCTTTATCGCATCTTCAACGAATTTCTGGACGACATATCCGAGGACGTCCTTCCCAATGAGGGCACGGGTTTTCGCCAGTCAGCCATCTGGAGCAAGCTCTACGACTTCCAGCGGGATGCCGCCATAGCCATCATCAATAAGCTTGAGACCTACGACGGTTGCATACTTGCCGACTCCGTGGGTCTGGGTAAAACCTTCACGGCACTCGCCGTGATCAAGTACTACGAGAGCCGCAACCGCAACGTACTGGTGCTCTGCCCCAAGAAGCTGAAGGACAACTGGCTGACTTACAACCAGAACGTCGTGAACAACTCGATTGCGACCGACCGGCTGCGCTACGACGTGCTCTACCACACCGATCTGTCGCGAGACAAAGGAATAAGCGAGACGGGCATACCGCTCGACCGCATCAACTGGGGTGCCTACGACCTGGTCGTTATCGACGAAAGCCACAACTTCCGCAACGGTGCCGATACGGCCTCCAAGAACGACGACAAGGAGAACCGCTATCAGCGTCTCATGACCCGCGTGATCCAGCAGGGCGTGAAGACCAAGGTGTTGATGCTGTCTGCCACTCCCGTAAACAACCGTTTCCGTGATCTGCGTAACCAGCTCGCCCTCGCCTATGTAGGCGATGCCTCGAAGTGGGAAGGGCGGCTCCGCATCGACAATGACATCGAAACGGTGTTCCGCAATGCACAGACCGCGTTCACGCGGTGGAGCAAGCTCGGCCCCGACCAGCGTACCACTGAGGCGCTCACGCGCATGCTCGATTTCGAGTTCTTCGAGGTGCTGGATCAAGTGACTGTGGCACGGTCGCGCAAGCACATCCAGCGCCATTACGACATGACAGCGCTGGGACCGTTTCCCGAGCGCAACAAGCCCATATCGAAGCGGCCTCACCTCTCTGCGCTCGAAGGCTCTATCAGCTACCATGAGATATACGACGAGCTTGAGGATCTGAGTCTGGCAATATACGTTCCGTCGCGCTACCTACACCAGAGCAAGGTGAGCAAGTACGCCGATGAGAATGGTGGCAACCTAACCATAGCAGGACGCGAGACGGGCCTGCGCAAACTCATGAATGCCAATCTGCTGAAGCGCCTTGAGAGTTCGGTATGGTCGTTCCGCATGACGCTTGAGCGAATCCTTGCCTATATGAATGAAACGGTCTCCGTCATCGACGCCTACAAGAAGAACTGCGTCGGTAACATAGTTGTGGAAGACGCTGCCTCGAAATTCGAGTTCGACTTCGACACGGACGATGTCGAGGAGCTCTCGTTTGAGGTGGGCGGCAAGACCAAGATCGAGCTGGAGGACATGGACTGGCTTTCCTGGGAGCGCGACATCCTAGCGGATATCGAGATCATTAGCGTCCTTTTGAGCATGATCAAGGACATCGACCCTGCACATGACGCCAAGCTCATCGAGCTTTGCGAGCAGATACGTGAGAAGATTGAACATCCTATAAACGTTGGCAACCGCAAGGTGATGATCTTCACGGCGTTCGCCGACACGGCGGAGTATCTGTACGAGCACGTCGCTAAGTACGCGAAGCGCGAACTGGGGCTTGAGACGGCAGTCGTGACCGGAACGAAGCCGGGGCGCAGCACAATCAAGAGCGTGCCCGCCGATATGGGATCCATCCTTGCGTGCTTCTCTCCCATATCGAAGGAGCGCGCGGTCGTGGCGCGGCAGCTCGAAGGCAAGGACATCGACATTCTGATAGCGACTGACTGTATATCTGAGGGTCAGAACCTGCAGGACTGCGACTACTTGATTAACTACGACATCCACTGGAATCCGGTGCGCATTGTGCAGCGATTCGGACGCATCGACCGAATCGGGTCGAAGTGCGACCGGATCCAGCTGGTGAACTACTGGCCCGACGTGGAATTGGACGAGTACATCAAGCTGAAGGCTCGCGTTGAGGAGCGCATGCGCATCACGGTTATGACCTCGACGGGCGACGACGACTATATCAACGAAGAGGAGAAGGGCGATCTGGAGTATCGAGAGCAGCAGCTCCGCAAGATGCAAGATGAGGTCATCGACCTAGAGGACGTTTCCGGCGGCGTGAGTATCACCGACCTGGGCTTGAATGACTTTCGTATGGATCTTATTGGCTATTACAAGGACAACCCTGCGGTGGATCGGCTGCCGAGCGGCATCCATGCGGTCGCAGCCGGGCCTA
Organism: Eggerthella sinensis; assembly: GCF_003339815.1. Lineage (GTDB taxonomy): Bacteria > Actinomycetota > Coriobacteriia > Coriobacteriales > Eggerthellaceae > Eggerthella > Eggerthella sinensis. The sequence continues at coordinate 28,379 of NZ_PPTT01000009.1, read as the reverse complement.
ATCCTGGCGTGCTCTTCGTGCTGCGCAACGTGAACCCGGGCGTGAACATTCAGGGCAGGAATCACCTGCATCCCTTCTACCTCGTATACGTGACCGACGACGGTGAGGTGTTGCACGGGCACCTGGACCCGAAGGACGCGCTCGACACTATGCGCCTGCTCTGCCGGGGCAAGAGCGAACCCGACCGCGACCTGTGTCGGGTCTTCAACCGCGAGACCAAGAATGGACGCGATATGCGCAATCAGGCTAAGCTTCTGAAGGATGCCATCGGATCTATCATCGAAGCGAAGGCTGAAACGGACATCGACAGCTTCTTCGGCGTAGGCACGACGAGCTTCCTGGAGAACGACGTAGAGGGGCTCGACGACTTCGAGCTTGTGTGCTTCCTGGCGGTGAGACCATGCTAGGGTTGCCGACCACGACGAGAGTGGGATGTAGGCTCCCCAAGGAGGCATTCTACAAGAACCTGAAGCTTACGCCTAAGCAGAAGGATGCTTTCGTCCACGGCGTGGAGCGCATCGATATCCTGAACTCCATCAAGGAGGGCATCGTCCACATCCCTGCAGGCGATACGGTGAAGGAAATCATGATCGTCGGGCTGATGCTCCGCGATGAGAGCGCCGCCACAACCGTAGTTGACGAGATAGCGAAGGCCAACTCGCACAAGCTGGTGTTCCTTTGCGAGGAGCCCGGCGAGTGTGCCACACTTGCCGTGAGGGTTCAAAGCGTGCGCTTCGGTCCGCGGAGGAAGGTCGACGAGTTGAGCCTTGCGTTGGAAGGCAACGACCTCGACGCCGTCTGGGATTGCGTGGTATCGCAGGTTGTTTTCGGCGACGCAGGCATGACCGGTACGAGTGTTGTGGAGCGCATAGCGCTTGTGGACAAGATTGGATCGCTTGAGCGTCTGGTGGACGAGCTGGATGACAAATGCCGCAAGGCCAAGCAGGTTGGCAAGAAGAACGAACTATTCGCTCAGATGAGGGCGGCAGAAGACAAGTTGGAGCAGACACGAAAGGAATTGGAATAGATGGAGAAGATCGACGTGTCAACCACCGACATCACCCAAGAGAATGTCGAGCGGCTCGCCGAGCTGTTCCCTTCCGTGGCCACCGAGGTAACCGATGGCGAGGGCAACGTACGCGCGGCCATCGACTTCGATGCCCTGCGCGATCTTCTTGGCGACGTGGCCGAAGGGCAGCGCGAGCGCTACCAGTTCACCTGGCCGGGCAAGCGCAAGGCTAAGGAGGAGGCGCGTCGGCCTACGACCAAGGCCATGCGTCCTGAGATGGGTAAGAGTGTCAACTGGGACACGACCCAAAACCTCTACATTGAGGGCGACAATTTGGAGGCCCTAAGAATAATGAGGAATACTTATGCAGCGCAGATAAAACTTATTTACATCGATCCTCCTTACAATACAGGTTACGATTTTATTTACGATGATGATTTTGCTCAGACGCACGCTGCTTACGACACATTGAGTGGTGATTACGATGAAGATGGTGGTCGTCTCGTTTCTAACCCCGATAGCAACGGACGTTTTCACTCTGATTGGTGTTCGATGATCTATTCGCGCTTGCTTATAGCGCGAGATTTGCTATCAAAAGACGGTGCAATCTTTATAAGCATTAGTGATGCTGAGCTCGACAATCTAAAGAAGATTTGTGATGAGGTTTTCGGTGCGACTAACTATATAAATACGGTTTCCGTCCTTGCGAAAAACACTGCAGGGGCTTCTGGTGGCGGAGAAGACAAGCGGCTAAAGAAGAACATTGAGTATCTTCTAATCTACGCAAAGGATTATCTGTATCTTCCACCATTCAAAAGCGTTTTCGAGAAGCGTGAGATTTCTGAGCTGGTGGACGAATATGTTGAGCAGGGTAAGAGCTGGAAATACACTTCAGTCCTTATTGATCCGGGCGTAAAGGAATACTGCTGCAGTACCGTTGACGGTGAAGGAAATGAAATAAAAATCTATACAAGACAAAATCCCATCATTAAATCTGTCTCTCAGCTAGCAAGAGAATCGGGTCTGGATGAGGCAGATATTTACCATTCCTACGGCCCGAAGATTTTTCAAACGACAAATGCACAATCCTCTATACGAACACGCGTAATGGCCGCTAGACAGGAGCACGGGATTATTGAAGACCTCATATCTATAGAATATGTTCCAAGAAGTGGCAAAAGAAAAGGCAATGTATACGAGCAGTTTTATAAAGGCGAACAGGCACGACTCTTTGTATGGCTTGCCGACACTGCCGAAGAAATTGACGGTGTTCTTTATAAATTGGAAAGAAGAGGAACTTTTTGGGACTTCGTGGGTGAAACGAAGAATCTCACTAAAGAAGGTGGCGTTGCGTTTCCTAACGGAAAGAAGCCCGTCAAACTTATAGAGACGATCATTGAAATGCAGTTATCCAATGACGATATCGTATTAGATTTCTTTTCTGGTTCTGCTACAACTGCCCATGCCGTTTTCAATAAGGCATTGGATGGTTTGTCATGCCATTTCATACTCGTGCAACTGCCTGAAAACTTAGATCGCCAGTCCCTTGATGCAAACGATGGTGATTATTTCAACATCTGCGACATCGGCGAGGAGCGTATTCGTCGCGCCGGTAAGAAGATCGTAGAGGAGGTCGAGGAAGCCAACCGCCAGCTCAAGCTCGGCGAGGATCCCAAGCCCATTCCGGACGTTGGCTTCCGCGTCCTGCGCATTGATTCGTCGAATTTCTCTGAGACCTACTTGACTCCGGACGACTACGCCCAGGCGACTCTCGACCTCTATGAGGACAACGTGAAGCCCGGCAGAAGCGGACTTGATCTGCTCTTCCAGGTGCTCCCCACGCTGCGCATCCCTTACTCGGCGAGGATTGATGAGACCGACATTTGCGGCAAGAAAGTGTTCATCGTCAACGGCGGGCGCGCACCTAAGCTCGTTGCCTGCTTCGACACCGAGGTGAATAAGGAGTGTATCGAGAAGATTGCCAAGATGCGCCCGATCTATGCTGTATTCCGCGACGCCTCGATGGCTGATGACGCCACGGCCGCCAACTTCGAGGAGCTTTTCAAGACGTTTAGCCCCGACACAGAACGTAAGGTCATATAGGCGGTAGACATGGAATTCAAGTTCAAGAAACAACGTTACCAAGAGGATGCTGCTTTGGCTGTCGTATCTGTTTTTCAGGGACAACCTAAGCAAGACGCCTTCACGTATCTGCGCGATAAGGGCAAAGCCGTCATTCGCAAGGGCATGGAAGACATGCTCTATCAGGCTATGCTTTCTGATGAGGGATACACGAATGCCCCGGTGCAGCTTTCAGCTACTCAACTCCTAGATAACATCCACCGCGTGCAACGCGCAAACGGCATTAGCGAATCATCGGAGCTGTCCGCAAGTCAAGGCGCATGTCAGCTTGATATAGAGATGGAGACGGGCACCGGGAAGACCTATGTCTACACCAAGACTATGTATGAGCTTAACCGTACCTATGGTTGGACCAAGTTTATCATCGTGGTGCCCGGAATCGCTATACGCGAGGGCGTGAATAAGAGCCTGCAGAATACCGAGCAGCACTTCTTCGAGCAGTATGGCAAGAAAATCGAGTCCTTTATATACGATTCTGACAATCTGACCGAGCTCGATCGCTATTCCGAGAGCCCTGACATCTGCGCGATGATCATCAACATGCAGGCTTTCAACACGTCCATGAAGGAGGGGACGAACAACAAACAGGCTCGCATCATCTTCGATGAGCGCGACGAGTTCGGCAGCCGTAGGCCAATCGACGTTATCGCTGCGAACCGGCCCATTATTATCCAGGACGAGCCGCAGAAGATGGGCGGAAAGGCGACTCAGAACGGCATCAAGCAGTTCAACCCGCTCTTCTGCCTGAACTACTCCGCAACCCATCGCGTGCGCCACAACACTGTGTATGTGCTGGATGCGCTCGATGCCTTCAACCAGCGCCTGGTGAAGCGCATCGAGGTGAAAGGCTTTGAGCTGAAGAACATCCGCGGCACGCACGGCTACCTGTATCTTCGCGACATCGTGGTGAGCAGGAACAAGGCGCCCGTAGCCTTGATTGAATATCGCAGGCTGACTGCAGGCGGCAAGGTGGTAATCGCTCATGGCCGCTTCGGTGTGGGAGACGATATCTACCCCGCATCCGGCGAGATGGAGGCCTACCGCGAGGGCTACCAGATTGCCCCGGACGGCATCGTTCCCGATCAGAACGGGCAGTTGGGCTACGTACGATTTCTCAACGAAGTGGTCGTGAACAAAGGCGAGGTCGTGGGCGACTCGACTGAGGACGATATACGGCGAATCCAGATTCGCGAGACTATCAAATCGCACTTGCAGAAGGAGTCCGCTCTCTTCTTCCGGGGTATCAAGTGCCTCTCACTCTTTTTCATCGACGAGGTGGCCAAGTACCGCAATGTAGCCAACCCGGACAGAGATGAGACCATTGGCTATCGCAAGTTATTCGAGGAGGAGTACAAGGCCGCCGTTGCCGAATTTTTGAACGGGCGCATCGAGGATGAATACACGGCCTACCTGTGCGGCATCGGGGCCCACGAGACCAACGAGGGTTACTTCTCGATCGACAAGAAGGGTAATCCGGTCGAGTCGAAGAAGGAGAAGAAGGCCGAGCGCGAGGACGGCATCGGCCTGAACGACGACGATGCCCGCCGCGCCTACGACCTGATCCTGCGCGACAAGGAGCGGCTGCTCAGTTTCGAGGAGCATGTACGCTTCATCTTCAGCCACTCTGCGCTGCGCGAGGGCTGGGACAACCCCAACATCTTCCAGATCTGTACGCTGAAGCACTCCGACAACGAGGTGAGTAAGCGCCAAGAGGTAGGACGGGGACTCCGCCTGTGCGTGGACACCTTCGGCAACCGGCAGGACCTCGAGGCGCTTGGTGAAGGCGAGGTTCACCGTGTGAACGTCTTGACCGTCATCGCATCCGAGAGCTACGCGAGCTTCGTGGATGCACTACAGAAGGACATCAAGCAGGGTCTGCGCGAGCGTCCGACCATCGTCACCGACGCGCTTTTTGCTGGCAAGATTATAGAGAATCCAGAGGGCACAACAATCACGTTATCGAACGACGATGCTCGAAAGATCACCTACGCGCTCATCGCTGGCAACTTTATCGACATGGACGGGCGCCCCACGGCCACATTTAGGTCCGGCGGTTTTATCGAATATGCCATGGACAAGCTTCCAGAGAACCTCAGGCCCTATGTCGAACACATTGGAAAAATTGTCCAGAGTGTCTACGATTCTCATGCACTCGACGGTTATATTACGGATGGTCACGAACAGAAGATAGCGATCAACAAGCTCAACGCGAACTTCCACAAGAAGGAGTTTCAGGAGCTTTGGGCTCACATCAATCACAAGCACGCCTACACGGTGAGTTTCGACGCCGAGGAGCTTCGCTGGAAGGCCATCGCGCATATTGATGAGAAACTGTTCGTGAGCACGCTCTCCTACACGCTGACCACGGGTAGCCAGAAAACTCAGGCGACGCGCGAGTCCATAACGAGCCGCGAACAGTTCGGCAACGTGAAGAGTGAGACCGTTGAGTTGGACGCTTTACCCGGTTCGAGCGTGACCTATGACCTCGTGGGCGAGATTGCCCAAGGTGCAGCAATAACGCGCAGGAGCGCGACTTCCATCTTGAAAGGCATAAGCCCGCTCAAGTTTGCCATGTTCAAGCGCAACCCCGAAGAGTTCATTGCCAAGGTGGCGAGGGCTATCGTCGCCGAGAAGGCTACGATGATCGTGGATCATATCGAGTACCACACCCTCGAGGACACCTACGACGAAGGCATCTTCACCGAGCATATGCCTGAGAACATGAGCCGCGTTTACGAGGCCGTTAAGAACATCCAGGATTACGTGGTGTTTGACTCGGCTATTGAGCACGACTTCGCCAAGGACATGGATGAGGCAGCTGAAGTCTGCGTGTACGCACGCCTGCCTCGTGGTTTCAAGATTCCCACGCCTGTTGGGGATTATGCGCCCGACTGGGCCATCGCATTCAACAAAGGTGCCGTGCGGCACGTGTTCTTCATCGCTGAGACCAAAGGGTCCATGGACACCATGCAGCTTGACGTGGTCGAGAACTCAAAGATCGCCTGCGCGAAGAAGCTCTTCAATGAGATGAGTACCGAAGGCGTGAGATACCATCAGGTTGCTACATACGACGAACTACTCGGGTTGATCGGCAACATGGAATAGGACGATGAGGGATTATGTTAAGGGCGTCATTTGAGTGATGACGACTGTCATTTCTTGTCTCATTAAGATTGGGAAGACGCAGACCGATCAATTCGAGCGGCGTATGCACCAGCTTGAACGCAATGGTTACTCAATGTAGTGGGTCTGCAGTGAGAGATTGCCATCGAAATCGAGAACTATGACGAAAAGAAAAGCTTGCTCGATGACATCTTTTCAAAATCCCGCGTACATATGACCGAAGTCTTCTCGCTAGATGTAAACCAGATTACTTTGTGACAGCCCCTTAACCTCTTAGCAGGTTGAGGGGCTGCCTTCTTATGCGGCCGCCCCGTCGAGGAAAGGCGGTTCGCATGGACGGTGAGGTCGATGGCGCGCAGGAAGCAGCGCAAGGCGCGCAGGAGCAGGGCGGCGAGGGGCGCGAGCAGGAAGCGCCGCCGCAAGTAGGCGAGGAAGGCGGCGGCTACGAGGCGCAGATCGCAGAGCGTGATGGGCGCATAGCCGAGTTGGAGGCGCAGATCGCTGAAGCGGCTAAGACCGCCGAGGCGGCAGAGGCGCTTCGCGGGGAGATCGACGACCTGAAGCGGCAGAGCGCCGACGAGCGCATCGACTTCTCGCTTGAGCTCGCGGGCTGCAGGAACGTCAAGGCGGCGCGGGCGGTGCTGGCCGACTACGACGGCGACGTCGAGAAGATGCGCGAGGCGGAGCCCTGGCTGTTCGCGAAGCACGCGGCCGTCGAGGGCCCCGTCGGCAAGACGGGCCTGCCGAACGCCGGGGCGGCGTCTGACGAGGGCAAGACCATGAAGCGCTGGCGGGATATCGCCGGGCTCTCCGACGACGATAAGGCCAACGAGTAGCGACAACGGGAAAGAGGGAGCATTCATGCCGAACAGCATCGACTTCGTGAAGAACTACACCACCGTCCTCGACGAGGTGTACCAGCGCGCGAGCATGAGCAGCGTGCTCGCTTCCGGCCGCCGGTTGGTGCGCGCCGGGCGCAACGCGCGCGAGATCATGATCCCGAAGATCTCGGTGTCGGGGCTCGGGAACTACACGCGCAACGAGGGCTACAAGACAGGCGCGATCACCTACGAGTTCGAGACCAAGAAATTCAACTATGATCGCGGGATCCGCCTTTTGGCCGACGTGATGGACGTCGAGGAGGCGGGAGTTCTGGACTGCTTCGTGGAGGCGGGAAGCGAGCTGCAGCGCACCCAGGTTGCCCCGGAAGCTGACGCATTCGCTTTCGCCTCCATCGCAAGCCACGCTGGCGTGAAGGTGGACGAAGAGGACCTCTCGGCCGCGAGGCAGGCGACGTGCTGGCGCAGCTGCGCGAGCTGACCTCCGCGATGGACGAGGCGCAGGTGACCCCCGGCTCGCGCTACCTGTTCATCACGCCGACGCTCAAAGGAGTGCTCGACGACTTCAGCCTGGCGAACCCTGCGCGCTCCAACCGCGTGCTCGAGCGCTTCGCCGGCATCGTGGAGGTGCCGCAGGTGCGCTTCTACACCAAGATCGACCTGCTCTCCGGCGACTCGGACCAGTTCGGCTACAAGAAGGCCTCGGCCGGCGCCGACATCAACTTCATGGTGGTTGAGAAGAGCGCCGTGATCAAGTTCGACAAGCACGTCGCGTCGAAGGTGTTCGCTCCCGACGAATTGGAGAGCCTTGACAGTTACCTCGTGAAGTACCGCAAGTACGGGATCGTGGAGCTGTTCGACAACAAGCTCGACGGCGTGCACGTGAGCGCCGTTCCGACGGCGTAGCCATGGGCGTCACCTACGAATACTATTCGCAGACGTACGGGGGCGGCCTTTCGGAGGCCGCCTTCTGCGCATCCGTCGGATTGGCGGAGTCGCATGTGTCGTGGCTGTGCGCCGCGAAGGGTGCCAAGACGAACTGCAACGCATACAAGCGGGCCGTGTGCGCCGCCTGCGAGGCGTTCGCCGAGTGCGGCGCGGGCGAGGTGGGCGGCTACACGATAGGCGGTTTCACCGTGCGGAACTACGAGAACAAGGGCACGACCGGCGAGGAACTGGCCACGCAGGCGGCGCTGAGGGAGCTCGGGCCTTGCGGCATAGCCTTTAGCGGGGTGCGCTGATGCGGCTGTTCAAGCCCATACCCCGAACCGCCCTGCCCGATGCGATGGCCGTGCGCGCTCCGTTGCCTGACGGCGCGCTCGGCGAGCCCGTCGTGATCGCCGGCGTGCGGTTCGACCGGAGGCAGTCCGCCTCGGGCGACGCGCACCGCAGCGCCGATGCGGGCGCGGGGACGGTGTACGTGGACGCCGTGAACTCCGCTGGGGCGTTCGAGGTGGCGGCGGGATCGCGCGTGATCATACGCGGGCATTCGTACTACGTGGTGGAATGCCATCCGTGCGAAGACCTGTTCGGACGGGTCCACCACTGGGAGCTGAAAGTGAGGTAAGGCATATGCAGCTATCCTTCTTGGTTGCGAAAGCCCTGCTAGAAGGCGAGTTCGCAAGCTACTTCGCAAAGGCTCCGTCGGCGTTGGAGGACGGGCAGCCCATCGTGCTGCGCGAAGGGGCGTTCGAGCGTCGCGTCCGTTCCGAGGATTCGGAGCGTGGCACGGTAACCGTTGCGGTGCTGGTGGTGCGCGAGGCGCCCGCCGAGGCCGAAGCCGACGCCGACGCATGCGAGCGGCTGGTCCGTACGTGCCAGTGGGAGGGCATCGCCGAGAACGGCGGCTGGCGCATCGTCGGCTTGGACACGACGGCGCCGTCGTTCAAGGAGCGTGACGGCTCCGGGCGCTTCGTATGGGCCTTCGACGTGGTTCTGACGGTGGTGAGGTCACTGTGAGCGGGACTGCGAAACGCGAACGCCGTGAAGTCGGACGCGGGTTCGAACCGTCTAGGAAGCGGCCGTTGTCATGGGACGGGCAGCGCCGTGCGCGATCGGCCGATTCGCTCGCACGCGAGGCGCAGCGAAAGGCGAACGCCTACGGGCGTGCGAGGGGGCGGCTGTGAATTCGATCATCTACGCCGGACATGACTTCTCCGAGATATGCTCCGCCCAGGTGGTGGGGCGCTCGCTCAACGAGATGGCCGTGGAGGCGATGCGCGTGGCCGGGAGGCCGGGTGCGGTGCCCGCTTCCGTGTGGATGCCGCCCGAGGACATCATGGTGTGCCTGCTCATGGATCCCGGCTTCGATCCCGGCGTGGCCGGGCTGGCCTCGATGCGACACCGGCTGCGGGCGTGGCTCGTGCAGCCGCACGGCGGGACGCTGGTCCTGCCCGACGAGCCCGAGCTGACCTACCATGACGTGCTGCTGGTGTCCGCTGGGAATTGGACGCAGCTGTTCGAGGACGGCGAATGCGAGGTGACGTTCACCGCGTTCGACCCGGTGGCCTACGGCGCGGAGCGCGTCGTGCGCGCGCCGGGCTTCGAGGTGGGCGGCACCTGGTGCACCGACCCGGCGTTCCATGCGGTCGTCGAGGCCGGGAGCGGACTGCAGATCGCCAACAGGGCGACCGGCGAGGCCGTTCGGCTGGAGCGCGCCTTCGCCGGCGGCGAGTTCGTGGTGATCGACTGCGCGGACGGGAGCGTGCGCGTCGACGGCCTGGACGCCCGCGACGCCGTTGCGCTCGGCAGCGACTTCTTCGCGCTTTGTCCGGGATACAACGAGCTCGCCTTTACGGGCTGCTCGTCTGCTGAGACCCGGTTCGTTGAAAGGTGGCTCTAGATGGCCGGCGCAGTCCCGGTGCTCTACTGGTTCGACCGGTTCGACGGGCGCGTCGGGATCCTGCCCGTGGCCGGGGAGCTGGTGCACACCGAAGAGCTGAACGGCGAGGACACCCTCGAGTTCGCCTCGCGCGAGGTCCCCGCGAAGGGCGACCGGCTGCTGTGGCTCGACGGCGACGCGTGGCGCGAGCACGTGGTCGCGCGCACCGACGAGCCCCTCGAGGGCCCCTGCTCGGTATACGCGGAGTCCTCGCTTTGCGAGCTGCTGGACGACTATATCGAGGATACGCGGATCGCCGGCAAGACTGCCGCGCAGGCGCTCGCGTCCGTGCTGGCCGTCACTCGATGGTCTGCGGGGGAGGTGGCGGGATCGGGCTTGGGTTCTTGCCTGCTCTATCACATGAACGCCCTTGCGGCCCTGCGCAAGGTGGCCGACGTGTTCGGCGGCGAGGTCTCGGCCTCGATCTCGGTAGACGGGGCGCGCGTCTCCGAGCGCAGGGTCAACCTGGTGCGCAAGCTCGGGGAATGGCGCGGGCTTCGTTTGAACTACGGAAAGAACCTGACCGGGTGCACGAAAACCGTGCTGGAGGACGAGGTGCATACCGCACTCTACGGCTACGGGGCGGGGCTGCCCTTCACCGACGAGGGCGGAAGCTACCTGCCGGGCTACCGCCGCAAGCTGACCTTCGGGAAGGTGAACGGCGGGGCGAACTACGTGGCCGACGAGGACGCCCGCGAGGCGTGGGGGCGCTGGAACGCGGACAGGACGGCCAAGGTGCATGCTTTCGGCCAGGTGACGTTCCCCGACTGCACCGATCCCATGCTGCTGCTGGCGCTGACCAAGCGCGCTCTCGCGGATGCCGTTCGGCCCAAGGTGAGCTACGAGGTGGAGGCTTCGGCGCTCGACGGCTCCGAGGCCGGGCTGGGCGACGAGGTGGCCGTCGTGGACGCGAGCCGGGAGCCCGAGTGGAGGCTGCGGGCGCGCGTGGTGCGGCGCGTGAGGACGTTCGGGGATGCCGTATCGTGCCGCGTGACCGTCGGGTGCGCGCAGCCCGCCGACTACGCCTCGCTGAGCACGGTTGCCGCCGACGTGGCCGCGCTGCAGGACGACGTAGCGGGCATCGACGGCAACCTGAGCACGGCGGCGTCCACGTCGTTCGTGGCGCAGAGCGTGACGACGGCCATCGACGATCTGGACGAGCTTGCGGAGTTGGACTTCTGATCCTTGAAGAGGAGGCACGGGATGGGGCTCGACGATTACGGGCTGCACGAGATCGTCTGGAATGCGGGAGACGACTACTTTTCCGACTGCTTCGCGGCCTCGCCGGCCGATGCCGACGGGCGGGGAATCTCCCTTGCCATGAAGCAGAACGGCGCGGCGCTCGACCTGACGGACGCCGCCGTGTACCTGATATGGCGGCATCGCGCCACCGGCAAGCGGGGATGCGAGCCGTTTGCGGCCGTGGACGCAGCCGCGGGGTCGTTTCGCGTGTTCTATCCGGCGGCGCTGCAGGAGGTCGCCGGGACGGTTGACGCCCAATGCATGGTGAGCTGGGACGACCGCTCCATCTCGACGCGGGCCTTCGTGATCCGGGTGGAGCCGGTGCTGGTGGGCGGCGTCGAATCGGAAGACGGCTTCACGCTGTTCTTGGAGGCCATCAAGAAGTACGAGGAGGCCGCCAAGCTCTCGCACGAGGCTGCCGACGAGGCCAATGCGGCCGCGGCCGCGGCGAACGAGGCAGCCGCGAGCGCGAGCCAGGCCGAGGCCGATGTGCGGGCTGCGGCCGAGAACGGCGAATTCGACGGGCGCGACGGCGTCGATGGCGCGGACGGCAAGGACGGGCGCGATGGCGCGAGCCCGTCCGCCTCTGTGTCCCAGTACGGGGACGCCGCGATCCTCACCGTGACCGACGCGAGCGGCACCACGACCGCGACGGTGCTGCAGGGGCCCAAGGGCGACGCGGGCGAGACGGGTCCGCAGGGCGAGGCGGGCGAGCAGGGACCGCGAGGCGAGAAGGGCGAGGCCGGCGAGCGGGGACCGCAGGGCCCCAAGGGCGATCCGGGCGCGGACGGCGCCGACGGCGTTTCCTGCACGCACTCTTGGGACGGTTCGGTGCTGACCGTGACGAGCGCATCGGGCGCGAGCTCGGCCGATCTGCGCGGGCCGCAGGGCCCCAAGGGCGAGCCGGGGGCGGACGGTGCCGACGGCACGGCCTTCGCTCCGGCCCGCCGCTGTCGCTTGCGGGCGGCACGCTTTTCATCGACCTGAGCAGCTACGCCACCAGACAATACGTTGATCAGGCCGTCTCTTCGCTGGCAAACCTCGAAGAAGAGGAGTTCTAGGCTATGGCAATCGGCACGATCCCGACCTCCGTACTGACCGACGTCGCCAACGCGATCCGCTGGCAGAACGGCACCGGCACGCTGTACAAGCCGCGCGAGATGGCGGCCGCGGTTTCCGCGCTCGACGGCGACAACGCCGGGGGCTTTGTGGAGGAGCCCTGCATGGCGCTTGAGTCGGGCGTGCTTTCGGAATCGGTGCTCTTCGCCCTCGCCGAGGCCATACGCGCGCAGAACGGCGAGGCGACGAGGTACCGTCCCGCCGACATGGCGGCGGCCATCCGGGCGCTTGCGTGGGATGTGGGGCTGAAGCCCCGCGCGCTGCTGCTGGAAGGGGGGACGCTGGAATTCAACTACTTGGAGCGCAGGTCGTCGACGGTCGGCGAGCGCATACTGGCGGCGTGGGAGGTCGCGACGGACGGCTACGCATACGCTTCGGGCAGGCCGTGGGACGAGCGCAAGCAGGAGGTGGTCCGCGTGGTGTTCGACGGGTCGTTCGCGGCCGCGGGCGTGACCTCCGGCAAGAACTGGTTCAACGGCTTTTTGCACCTTCACGAGGTGCGCGGGTTCGAGGCGCTGAGCGGGATGGCGGAGGGCGACATGATGTTCGCGAGCTGCCCCGCTTTGGAAAGCGTGTTCGCCGCCTTCTTCGACACGGCGGCGCTCGAGAGCGGGACGAACATGTTCTACGGGTGCCGCAGCCTGGTGGGCGGAACGGGATACGTGCGCAGCAACGGCGGAGGGGCCGCCATCTGCTGTTTCGGCGATACTGGGCTGTTGACCGACCCTGCCGACGATGGGCGCCGCTGGTGCACGGGCGTGGTGTACGAGGACGGGCTGCTGGAGGTGTCGGCGGCGGGCGCCGTGGATCCGGCGCGCACGGTGCTGGCGACCGGGCGCGCGTGCGTGAACGCCCGCTACGACGCGGTGGGATTCGCGTTCTGGTACGAGCACCGCGCCTTGGTGGAGCGCGTGTCATTCGCCGACGACATGGCCGGGGCCTGCGCGGACTTCGGCATGAGCCTGAACTACTGGTTCTACGGGTTCGGGAAGCTGGCGGCGGTCGAGGGCATGGCGAATCTGGCGGGCATGCGCGAGATGCGCTACGCGTTCAACGCATGCACGTCGCTGGCGGCGCTCGACCTGCGCGGGTTCTCGCCGGCGGCGCTCGAGGTGCTGGCGTTCACGTTCGGGGGATGCTCGGCGCTCACCACCATCCTGGCGGACGCGGACTGGGCTCTGCAGAGCGGGTGCGGGGGCGGCATGACGTTCTACGGGTGCACGAGCCTGGTCGGCGGCAACGGGACGGTTTACTCGGCGTCGCGCACGAACTACGACCGGATGGTGATCGACGGGCTCGATGGGAAGATCGGGTATCTGACGGCGGGGTGATGCGGGGCTAATCGAAAACGGGCTCGTTTGGTTCCAGATAAAACTCATCTCTCGCGTCTTGGATTTGAACAAACAGCGACCAGACGCCGGGCTCGATATTCCTTCCGGCTGCATTTTTTGGGAAGAAGTCGATGATTACCGGCACCAACGCGTTTTCAATTGCCTCGGCGAAATCAAGCTGCCGCTCCCTGCTGAATTCCTCATACTGGCGGGGGGCGACGCCGTGGAGCGCCAAAAGGTCTTCGATGTAGCGGAAGGTGCTTTCTCCTGTATGAAGCGTGCCGTATCGAAAATTCTCCGGTTTGAGGGAGCTGACGAGCGACCACTTCGCTTCTTTCGGGAGATCGAGCCTCCATATGCTCCTGTGCAGCTTTCCCGACAGGAGGTCCGGCTCAACATCGAGGAATCTGGATAGCGCGTCGAGCACGTCCGCTCGCATTTCCCCCCTGTTGACCGCATCGCGTATGGCCCTTTCTGTTCTACGCAATTCGGGCTTCACGCTTTCGGCGCATGAGAAGGCCGCGCCAAGCTTTCGCCGGGACCATCCGAGCTGTTCCAGCGTCATGCCAAACGCTCTCTTGCTGATCTTGGTCTTTTCGATTGGTTTGTACGGCATCGCTTCTCCAAATGCGGAAGTTTTTCAACTATCTCGTATCTATTCGCGGAAGTATTTTGCTAGTAGGATTATTGCAGAGCGCAGTTAAGGATGCAAATGAATCTAGTTCACCTAGGCTCTTATTGCCGGATGGCGAGTTGAGGAGGTCGCAATGGAGGCGAACGGACAAACGGGGTTCGAGTTCTCGGACGGCAAGGGGAGGGTTCTCAAAGCCTGCTTGAGCGAGTCCGTAAGCGAAAGCGTCGCCCAGATGGTGGGTAAGGTCAATCCTCAGCCGATCTAGATGGCCCTGGCATTAGGGGTATGCCTGTACGTTGGGACGAATCCCGAAACGTGCAAACAGCTTGCGTTCGCATGTAGCAGATGGCTTTCTTCTGCGGTGTAGCCCGGCTCATGGATCCGTCTTTCTCATCGGCGCGCCCTTCGGGGTGCGCTTTCTGTTTGTGACGCGCCCTTATGCTTTCCCCATGTTATCGGTACGCGGAGGGAGGGTGCATGGAGTCGCTGGTCACGGCGCTGGTCACGGGCGGGCTCACGCTCGCCGGCGTGATCGTCTCCAACCTGCGGAGCCAGGCCGTCATGGAGTTCAAGATCGATGAGCTGGCGAAGCACGTGGAGAAGCACAACGGCATGATCGAGCGCACGTACGCGCTGGAGCAGGATATGGTCGTGGCTCAGCGCGATATCGCCGACCTTCGCCGGAGCACGGAGGTGTGAGATGGACAAGTTCCTGACGGGCAACGAGTGGTCATGGCGGCTGGCGCGCACGGTCGTGCAGGGCGTGCTGGGCGTGATCGTGGCGAACGTGGATTTGCTGATGGGGTGTGCGGTGCTCGATCCGACGTGGCGCGCGCTGTGCGTGGCGCTGGTGATGGCGGTGCTGTCGCCCGTGATGGCGGAGCTCGGCCGTGCGCTGCCCGAGGGCGGTGGAAGCGATGCCTGATGTGGTCGAGTTCGTCCAATGCGACGCCCGCAACTACACGCCGGGACGCCAAGGGCGCGCCGTGTCAAAGATCGTGGTGCACTACACGGCCACCGACGCCTCCGCCCATGACAACCTGCTGTACTTCTCTCGTTCGGACGCGCAGGCGTCGGCGCACTACTTCGTCGACAAGGACGGCGCGGTGCGCCAGAGCGTTGCCGAGGGGGACACCGCCTGGCACGCGGGCGACTGGGGCGTGAATCTGCGCTCCGTCGGCATCGAGGTGGTGAGCGCGGGTGAGGACTTCACCGAGGAGCAGGTGGCGGCCTTGGCCGGGCTGGTGGGCGACATCCGTGCCCGCTACGGCATCGGGGCGGGCGACGTGATCCGCCACTACGACGTGACGGGCAAGCTGTGCCCGGCGCCCTACGTGGACGCCGGCAAGTGGGCGTGGCTGCACGCGCGCATCTGCGGCGGTGGATCGGCCGACGACGGCTCCGGGAGCGGTGGCGGAGGCGCGCCTTCGGGGGACGTCGGTGACTTGGCGCGGCGTGTGATCGCAGGGGAGTTCGGCAACGGCGACGCGCGGCGCGCGTCGCTGGGCGCGCGCTACGACGAGGTGCAGGCCGAGGTGAACCGGGCGCTATCGGGCGAGGCGTCCGGCGGAGGGGTTCCGGGCGGCGGGTGCGACGTGGACGGGCTCGCGCGCCGTGCGATCGGCGGGGAGTTCGGCAACGGGGAGGCCCGTCGCGCCGCCTTAGGCGTGGACTCGAGGCCGTCCAGGCGCGCGTGAACGAGATCCTGGGCTGCGGGCCTTCCGCATCCGGCGCCGCTTCCAACGTGGATGCGCTGGCGCACGCCGTCATCAACGGCGACTACGGCAACGGCGAGGCGCGCAGGGAGCGCTTGGGCGCGGACTACGAGGCCGTGCAGAGGCGGGTGAATGAGCTGCTGGCGTAGGCGTCGGGCGCGGTTGGCGGAGGTGTGCGGCGGGCTTCTGGACGGGGTGCTCTTCCTGCTGCCTGCGATCCTCCTTCTGCCCTTGGTCCCCGTCTTCGAGGCGCTCGGCGGGATGTGGGACGCTCTCGACGGGGAATGAACGCGACGGCGTGCCGCCTTTTCCAGTGCCATTGCAGTTGTAGCCGTTTTGCTCGCTGACGACCCGCGCATTCCTTCAAAGCGCGGGTCGGGGATGCGGGCATCTTCGGAAAGCGGGGCTAGATCCCCGCAGGGTCTTTGCGGGCCGGATCGCCGCTGCCTGCGAGGACGCCCCGCCACCATCCGGGGCTCTCCACGCCGGATAGGCAGAGCATGTCCAAGAGCCTCGCCCGAGCCTTCGGCGGCAGCCCCTCGAAATCCTTCCGCTTCGCGTCGAGCAGCGCCTCGGAGGTGCTGGCCATGTCGTCGCAGATGCCCCCGCTTCTCTTCGAGCGTGTAGCTGTCCGACGAATACGGGCAGAGATCCGTGCGGAAGTAGGCCATCTCCCCGTCTTGGCAGAGCTGCTCGATCTTGGCTCGTCTGTCATTGTTTGGACTCCTTTCCGGGTGCCCAGCGCCATGGGCTATGGCGCCGGGCTGGTACGAATTTCGGTACGAATAATCCCGGAAGGAGCGTTTTCTAGCGTTTCGCAAGGGTGTGTCGAACTTAGCGAAACAACACTTTTAACCTGCGTAAACGTTACTTTTTGAGCGGAAGTGATTTGAAGCGTTTTGCCTGCGGCTATTCCCACTCGATCGTTCCGATGGGTTTCGGCGTCAAATCGTACACGACGCGGCAGATGCCGGGGACCTCGTCCAGAATGCGCGCCGTGATCTTCTTGAGCAGCGCCCAATCCAGCTCCGGCACCTCGGCGGTCATGGCGTCGACGGTGTTCACCGCGCGGATGATGGCGGGCCACTCGAAGGCGCGCACGCCGTCGCGCACGCCGGTGGCGCGGAAGTCGGGCACGCTCACGAAGTACTGCCACACCTTGCCCTCGAGGCCGGCCGCGGCGAACTCCTCGCGCAGGATGGCGTCGGCTGCGCGCAGCGCCTCGAGGCGGTCGCGCGTGATGGCGCCGAGGCAGCGCACGCCCAGACCCGGGCCGGGGAAGGGCTGGCGCTCCACCATCTCCTCGGGAAGGCCCAGTTCGCGGCCGATGACGCGCACTTCGTCCTTGTACAGCAGCTTGACGGGCTCGCACAGCTCGAACTGCAGATCGTCGGGCAGGCCGCCCACGTTGTGGTGCGCCTTCACGCCGTCGGATTCCAGGATGTCGGGGTAGATGGTGCCCTGCGCGAGGAAGCTCACCTCGTCGCCCACCTTGCGGGCCTCCTCCTCGAACACGCGGATGAACTCGGCGCCGATGATCTTGCGCTTGGCCTCGGGCTCGGCCACGCCGTCGAGCAGCGCGAGGAAGCGATCGACCGCGTCCACGTACACGAGGTTCGCGTCGAGCTGGTTCTGGAACACGTCCACCACCTGCTCGCTCTCGCCGGCGCGCATGAGGCCGTGGTTCACGTGCACGCAGATGAGCTGCTTGCCGATGGCCTTGATGAGCAGCGCCGCCACCACGGACGAGTCCACGCCGCCGGACAGGGCCAGGAGCACCTTCTTGTCGCCGACCTGCGCGCGAATCGCGTCGACCTGCTCGTCGATGAACGCGTTCGCCAGCTCGGGCGTGGTGATGCGAACCATATCGTCGGGGCGCTTGTTGGGATCCATCAGGGTAGTCCTCCTCGTGTCTCGCGGACGCCGGCGCGGGGCCGGCTTTTCTCATGGGTGCGATTATAGCGAATGGAGCAGCCGCGCGCGGGCTTACTCCGCGTTCTCCGGCAAGTATTCTTCCAGCACGCGCCTGAGCTTCCCCAGGTCGATGGGCTTGGTCATGAAGCCGTCCATGCCGGCTTCGAGCGCCTGCTCGCGATCCTCGGTGAACGCGTTGGCCGTCATGGCTACGATGGGCACCCGGCCGCGCCCCGCGGCGCGCTCGCCCGCGCGGATGGCGCGGGTGGCCTCGATGCCGTTCATGAGCGGCATCTGCATGTCCATGAACACGAGGTCGAAGTACCCTTCAGGCGCCGCGCCGGCCGCCTCGACGGCCTTCTGCCCATCGTGCGCCTGCTCGACCTCGGCGCCGATGGTGCGGATGAGCTCGGAGGCGATCTCGCGGTTCAACAGGTTGTCCTCCACGAGCAGCACGCGCCCGACGACGTGCCCCTCGGCGCGCGGCTGCTCGACGCCCCCCGCGCCGTCGAGGTCGGCGAATTCCTTGAGCACGCGATGGAGGCGCGACTTGAACAGGGGCTTCGACACGAACGCGGACACGCCTGCCGCGCGCGCCTCGTCCTCGATATCGGCCCAGTCGTAGGCGGTCAGCAGCACGATGGGGGTGGAGTCGCCCGCTTCGGCGCGGATGCGGCGCACCGTTTCGATGCCGTCCATGCCGGGCATGATCCAGTCCACGATGATGAAGCGGAAGTCGTCGCGCTCGTCGTGCGCGCCCGCCACGAGCGACACGGCCTGCGCGCCCGACGTGGCCGCGTCGCCGCGCAGGCCCAGCTCGTCGAGGATGAGCAGCGTGCCCTCCACCACCTGCGCGTCGTCGTCCACCACGAGCACGCGCGCCGCTTCGAGCGTGCCGAGGGCGAAATCCTCCTCGGCGTCCTTTACCGGCACGAGGGGCACCACCACGGTGAACGTGGAACCTTCGCCGGGCGCGCTCTCCACCTCGATGGTGCCGCCCATCATGTCCACGACGTTCTTCGTGATGGCCATGCCGAGACCGGTGCCCTCGATGCGCTTCGTCTCGGCGCTCTCCTCGCGCTCGAACGGGTCGAACAGGCGCTCGACGAACTCAGGCGTCATGCCGTAGCCGGTATCCTGCACGACGAACCGGTAGTTGTGATGGCCCGCGCGCCGCGACGGCTCCTCGCTGAGCGACAGGCGCACGGTGCCGCCTTCGGGCGTGTATTTCACCGCGTTGCTCACGAGGTTGATGAGCGCCTGGTTGAGCCGCATGGAATCCCCGATGACGTTCTCCTGCTGCACGTTGCCGATGGTGATGTCGAGCGTCAGATGCTTTTCCTGCGCCTGCGGCTGCGCGATGGTCACGATGCCGTTGACGAACTCGGGGAAGCTGAAGCGGTCCTCGTTGAGCACGATCTTGCCGCTTTCGATCTTTCCCATATCGAGCACGTCGTTGATGAGGCTGAGCAGGTGCCGCGACGACGTCTTGATGCGGTCGAGGCAGACGGCCACGTGCTCGGGCTCCTCGAGGTGCGCCTCGGCGATGGAGGTGAGGCCCACGATGGCGTTCATGGGCGTGCGGATGTCGTGGGACATGTTCGAGAGGAACTGCGACTTCGCCGCGCTCGCGGTTTGCGCGAGGGCGAGCGCTTCCTGCAGGTCGGCCCGCAGCTTGTCCTCGCTTTTGCGGTTGCGGCGAATGAGGACGAGGTAGGCGCCCACCGACGCGGTCACGCCCGCCATGAGCACGATGGCCCAGGCGATGGTCTGCATGCCCACGTCGGTGACGACGGTGTACAGCTCTTCGACCGAGGCGGTGGATTGGTCGAGGATGCCGATGTCGAGGCCGAGCAGGTCTTCGATGGCGGGATTGATGCGCTCGTCGGTGAAGGCCCTGATCTCCTCGTCGGTGACGGACGGGTCGCGCGCGAGGGCCACGAGCTGCTCCTGCAGCTCGTCGAGGTCGGCGTAGCCCTCCTCGAGCGCCTGTGCGGCGGCGGGGTCGGCGTCGTGCTCGCTCGCGATGAACGCCGTCTTCTCGCGCATGTCTTCGTCGACGTTGTCGTAGGAGCGCTCGAGGGCGTCGAGGGCCTCGTCGCTGCGGGAGAGCAGCGGGCGGCCCGAGAGCGTGCGGCACTGCACGAGCAGCGTTTCCACGCGCCCGGCCGCCACCGACACGGGGTAGGGGCTGCTCTTGATCTCGTCGGTGCGGTTGCTGATGGTCATCATGTTGTTAATGGTGATCACGAAGAAGGCGGTCATCAGCACGGCCAGCACCACCGCCGTTATCCTCGAGAGCCATACGGACGCGTTCGGCTTCTGGTTCATAGCGCTATCTCTTTCCATGATACAAGCGATCATATAAAGGAATATGGTAGCACGACGCGCCCGCGCTCGGCGCCTCGCAAGCGCGATCCAAATAGTTTATGGTGTGTATCGCACACTATCGTGTATCGTATGTTATAGTGTGCAACACACACTATCGAACGAACGGCGGAAAGGGGGAGACGTGGCGCACGACGACATCGTATCGAGCATGGTCCTCGAGCTGCGGCGCGGCACGCTGGTCATGCTCGTGCTCGGGCAGCTGCGCGAACCGGCGTACGGCTACGCGCTGGTGAAGACGCTGGCCGATCACGGCATTCCCATCGAGGCGAACACGCTGTACCCGCTCATGCGGCGCCTTGAGGCGCAGGGGCTGCTGACGAGCGAGTGGGACAACGGCGCATCGAAGCCGCGCAAGTACTACCGAACCACCGACGAGGGCGTGCGCGTGCTCGGCGAGGTGGAGGCGCAGTGGCAGGCGCTCTGCGCGGGCGTGAACACGCTGCTGCATACGGAACATGCCGAAGAGCGCGCCGGCGACGCCGACGCCGCGGGAAAGGATCGCACCCATGTCGAACGATAACGACCTGATCGAGCGCTACCTGTACGCCATCACGCGCCATCTGCCGGCCGAACAGCGCGCCGACGTGGCCGAGGAGTTGCGCACGCTGATCTCCGACATGCTCGACGAGCGCTGCGGCGGGCTCGCGCCCACGTCGAAGGACGTGCGCGTGGTGCTCACCGAGTTGGGAACGCCGGCCGAAATGGTGCGCAAGTACACGAACGGCGAAGGGAAGTGCCTGATCGGGCAGCCGTATTACTCCCAATATATCGCGGTGCTGAAGCTGGTCCTCATCTGCGTGACGGGCGGCATGGCCGTGGCGGGCATCCTGTCGATGCTCGTTGAACCGGGCGACAACCTGGCTCTGCAGGCGGTCGAGGGCGTCGGCGGCTGGATCGCGGCCCTCTCGTTCGCGTTCTCGTTCGTGACGGTGCTGTTCGCCGTCTTCTCGCGCAAGGGCATCGAGGTGGACGTGTCCATGATGGGCTCGCTCGACGACCTTCCGCCCGTGCCGCGCGAGGCGAAGCCCTCGACGCGCGGCGACGCCGTGGCAGGCATCGTGTTCTCGGTGCTGGGCGCGGCGGTGCTCCTGCTGTTCCCCGACGTGCTGAACGCTTTGAGCCACCGCGGCGACGGCGTGCCGTTCGACCCGTTCAACGTGGCCGCCATCCGCGCATCGGCCTGGGTCATCATCGCCTGGACGCTCATCTGCGTGGCCGCCGAGAGCTTCAAGCTCGTCGAAGGCCGTTACTCGACGCGGCTGCTCGCGGTCACGCTCGTCTCCGATGCGCTGGCGGCCGTGCTCGTGGTGTTCTGGCTGACGAACTTCCAGATCGTCGACGGGACGGCCGTCATGCAAGCGCTGGAATCGTCGGGCGATCCGCTGAACGGCCCCGTGCAGTGGGCCGTCGCGAACATCCAAACCGCGTTCTGCGGTCTCGTGCTGGTCGCGCTCGCCATCGACGCCGTGGACGCGACCGTGCGCACCTTCAAAGCCGCCCGCTGAGGAAGCGAACGGGAGAGGGGCGGCGCCGGGAGGGGCCGGCGTCGCGGACGGCCCGTTCCCCGGGGGGACGGGCCGTCCGGCGGGGGCGCCTAGATGGCGTCGGAGCGCAGGGACTCCACGATGCTGGCGGCGTGCGATCGGTGGAGCGCGTAGGCCACGCTCAGGGCGAGCACCGCGCACACGATGCCCGCAGCCAGGGCCACGTAGCCCCAGGGCAGGGTGAAGGCCAGCCCGGCGAACGCCAGGGACGTGGCTTTGAACAGCAGGAACGCCACTGCCACCGCAACGGCGAGGCCGATTCCCAAGCCGCGCAGCGCGTAGCTGGCGCACTCGTAGGCCAGCATGCGGGCGAAGGCGCGATTGCCCATGCCCACCGAGCGCAGCGTGGCAAATTCGCGCGTGCGCAGGATGATCCCGTTCGCCAGCGTGTTGAACACGTTGGCCACGGCGATGAGCACGGTGATGAGCGAGAAGCACAGCACGAACAGCTGGATGGACTGGAAGATGAGACGGTTCTGGCGCGCCGATTCCACGATGTCGTTCACGTTCACCGAGAGGCCGTCGTAGTCCTTCGCCAGCTCCTCGAGCTCGGCGACGGCCTGCGCGTGGTCCTCGGCGGTGAACGAGAGGCTTGCGAACGTGTACGCGTAGGGGCTCGTCTGCCCGTCTCCCGAGGCAGCGTCGTCCGCCGCGCTTTCCGGCAGCAGCAGGGCCGGGAAGCGCTGTCCGCCTGCGGCGGCGTTCACCGCGGCGGGCTCGTCGGCCGCGAGCGCGCCGATCTCGAGCGGGTAGGCCGCGGCGGCTTCGTCGGCCGGCACGGAGATCAGGCCGCCGCCCGCGCCGTCGGCCGCCTCCTGGTCGAGGTAGCACACGGCGGGCTCTCCGTCGTCGCCCTTCGTCATGCCCATCGAGGAGAACCCTTCGCGCTCCTCGATGGCGTACAGGGTGACGGGCCCCGTGCCGGCGAACGGCTTGGCGGACACGTAGGAGCCGTCGGGCAGGGTATCCTGGTAGACGTCGAGGCCGATGGCGCGCGGGTTCGCCGAGTCGGAGTACGCCGCCGCATCGAGCCCCAGCTCGTCCACGAGCGCCTCCCACGCCCCCGCATCGAGGTAGAAGAGGGTGACTTCGCCGTAGTAGGCGCCCTGGGCGTCGAAGGCGCGCGGCACCCAGTCGGCGGCGATCTGCTCCTGGTAGGCCTCGCGCGTCTGCCGCGCCTCGGGCGTGATGAGGTCGGCCGGGATGACGCATTCGGTCTGCCCTTGACGCGTCGACCCGATGAGCTCCACGCCCTCGATCCGGCTCGCGCGTTCCACGAACCGGTCGAACTCGTCGGCGCGGTCCGAGAGGATGGCACTCTCGCGCATGCCCTCGTTGTTGGCGTAGACCGACGCCACGATGTCCGCGCCGCTTCCGGCGCCTCCCGAGCCGCCTGCGCGCTGCGACAGCGGTTCGAGGTACAGCGCCACGCTGCCCGTGGTGACCACGAGGGCCACGCTCACGGCGAGCGACGCCACCACGGTGCGTCCGCGCGACGCGGCGCGCGAGAGGTTGCGATGCGCCACGAACCCGGGGATGCCGCACAGCCTTCCGGCGAGCCCCAGCTTGACGGCGCAGGGACCGCCGCTTCCCGCGCCGTCCGAGGCCGCCTTGCGGGTCGCGCGCTTCGACAGGCGCACGTCCTGCGTCTGGCGGATGGCGTCGACGGCCGACACGCGCGCCGCCCGCGCGGCCGGCACCCACGCGCTCACGAGCAGCGTGACGAACGAGAGCGCCGCCGCGGCGGCGAGGATGGGCGCGCTCAGGTGCACGGAGAGGCCGCCGCTCTCGCCGAGCATGGCCGCGAACGCCTCCTGCGACACGGCGAACACCCCGGCGGTTCCCGCGACGCCGACCAGCAGCCCCACGGGCACGCCGACGGCGCCGAGCAGCAGCGCTTCCACGAGCACGGTGCGCCTGAGCTGCCGCTTCGACGCGCCGAGCGAGGCCAAAAGGCCGAACTGCCGCGTGCGCTCGGCCACCGAGATGGCGAAGGCGTTGTAGATGAGCGACACCGACGCCACCACGATGACGGCGGCCAGCACGGCGGCGACCATCCACAACGCGTCCCAGATGGCACGGCCGTCGGAGACGCCCAGGTAGCGGAACAGGTTCGTGTGGTACAGGGTGGAGGCCGCCTCGCCGACGCCCGTGGCGCGCTCGAAGAACGCGTGCATGCCGTCGAGGCTCGACACGCCCTGCGTCACCACGTAGACGCCGGTTTTGGCGGCGGGCGAGGAAGCCGCGCCGGCTCCTTCCGCAGCGTCCGCCACGGTGAGGGCCACCGCGGATGATTCGGCGGCGGTGTAGTTGTTCCCGAGGAAGCCCGGCTGGTGCCGGTAGAAGCCCACGACGGTGAGCGTGCGCTCGCGCGCCTCCTCGATGCGCGTCTCGCCGTCCGCTGCGGCGAGGGCGCCGAAGTCGGCCGTGACGGTGCCGCCCACCTCGAGCGGGCCGTTCGACGATGCACCCGGCGCGCCGTCGGCCCCCAGCGTCTCGCCCTTGAAGTAGTCGGGCAGCAGCACCTCGTCGGCGGTTTCGGGCTCGCGCCCCTCGAGCAGCTCCGGCATGAGCGCGAAGGGCGCCCCGTCGGGTTCGTCCGCGCCCTTGACGGTGCTCGGCAGGGATTTGACCCCGATGAAGCTGCCCAGGGAGCGGGCGTCCTGCTCGGTGAGCGCGGCGGTCCCGTACAGCGTGAACGTCGCGAGCGCGCGCGTTTCGTCGGCGTCCTTCAAGGCGTCGACGGCCTGCGCGGTCACGTCGGGGGAGTAGACGTGCCACGAGCCCTCGGTGGCCAGCGTGCGCTCGAACAGCCCCTGCTGCACGCTGGCCACGCTCGTGAGCACGGCCGCCAAGAGCGCCGTGGACAAGGCGATGCCCACCACGGTCACGGCGGTGCGCACGCGGTTGCGCGCGAGCGTGCGCCGGGTGAAGCGCGTGAATATGCCGGCCATCTAGCGCCGCCTCTCGTCGGAGGCGATGCGGCCGTCCTCGATGGCGATCACGCGGTCGGCCATGCACGCGATGTCCTCGTCGTGGGTGATCACCACGAGCGTCTGGTCGAAGCGCTTGTTCGACTCGCGCAGCAGCGCCATGATCTCGCCGGAGTTGCGCGAGTCGAGGTTGCCGGTGGGCTCGTCGGCCAGCACGACGGCCGGGGCGTTCATGAGCGCGCGCCCGATGGCCACGCGCTGCTGCTGCCCGCCCGACAGCTGGTTCGGCAGGAAGCGCTCGTGCCCGCGCAAACCCAGGCCGTCCAGCAGCATGCCGAGGCGCTGCTCGTTCACCGGCCGGCCGTCCATGAGCACGGGCAGCGTCATGTTCTCCACCACGTTCAGCACGGGAATGAGGTTGTAGAACTGGTACACGAGCCCCACCTCGCGGCGGCGCAGCACGGCCAGCTCCTCGTCGGAGCGCGCGTACACGTCGGCGCCGTTCAGCAGCACGGTGCCCGACGTGGGGCGGTCGACGCCGCCCATGAGGTGCAGCAGCGTCGACTTGCCGGAGCCCGACGAGCCGACGATGGCCACGAACTCGCCTGCGGCGACGGAGAACGACACGTCGTCGAGCGCCTTGAGCGCCGTGCGTCCGCTTCCGTACACCTTGGTGAGATGGTCGATGGTCAGAATGTCCATGATGAGCCTTTCTCGCTTACGGTCTGCGGAACAGTGTGCGCCCACGGCGCTTGCACGGGCATGAACGCTCCGTGACAGAATTGTCATGTTGTCTTCAGAAACGCCGCGCGGCGAACTTCGAGCGGGGTCGCGCTACACGATGACCTTGGGAAACACGAGGTCGAAGCGTGCACCGCCGTCGCGGTCGTTGCTCGCGCGCAGCGAGCCGCCCTGCGCCGTCACGAGCGCCTGCGCGAGCGCCAGGCCGATGCCGAAGCCTTCCGAGCCCTCGCCGCGGTAGAAGCGCTCGAACAGATGGGGAAGGTCCTCGCTCGCGATGCCCGGCCCCGTGTCCGTCACGCGCAGGCGGAAGGCCACGGCGTCGACGGAGGCGCGCACGCGCACGGCCCCTCCGGCCGGCGTGTGCTCCATGCAGTTCTTGAGGATGTTGCCCAGCGCCTCGGCCGACCACGCGGCGTCGCCGACGAAGGAGGCGCCCTCGTCCACGTCCACCGTGCAGGTCACGTCGCGCAGGTCGAAGGCGCCGGCCAGCGGGGCCAGCGCGTCGGAGACGAGGCGCGCCGCGTCCACGGGCCGGGCCTGCACGCGGATGGCCCCCGCATCGGCCTTCGCCAGCTTGAGCAGCGCGGTCACGAGCCAGCCCACGCGATCCGTCAGCGTTTCGAGCTCGTGCAGGATGCGTCGCCGCTCGGCGTCGTCTTCGGCGCGCTCGGCGGCGGGGATGAGCAGGCCCATGGCCGTGAGCGGCGTTCTGATCTGGTGCGACACGTCGGCCAGCGCATCGGCCAGGGCGTGCTTCTCCGCTTCGAGGCGCTCGGTTGCCGTTCTCAGGGCCGCCACCATCTTGGCCAGCTCGTTCTTGAGCACGGCGAGGTCGCCCTCGCGGTAGTCGGAGAAATCGATGCGGCGGCCGTCGTGCAGCACCTCGTCCACTTCGGCGGCCAAACGCGCGATCTGGCCGTAGCGGTGCGCCGAGAACGCCGCGAACAGCGCGCAGGCCACCGCGTCCGCGGCGAGCGCCCACAGCCCTGCGCGCGGTCCTTCGACGACGCCCGCCGCCACGGCGACGAGGGCGAGCGCGCCGCCGAGCAACGCGAGTTGGCCGGCGAACGCGCGATTCCTCAGCAGTTTCATCTCACGCTCCCGCCCGGTAGCCCAGCCCGCGCACCGTGAGGATGAGCCGGGGGTTCGCAGGGTCGTCCTCCACCTTGTCGCGCAGGCGCTTGACGTACACGCTCAGCGTGTTGTCGCTCACGTACTCGCCGGCGCTGTCCCAGATGGCGTTGCGCACGTGCTCGCGCGTGACCAGCTTGCCCTGGCTCTGCGCGAACAGCAGGAGCAGCCGGTACTCGAGCGCCGTGAGCGCCACGTCGCCGCCCGCCTTGCGCACGCACGCCGAGCCCGCGTCGATCTCCACGTCGCCCAGGCGCAGCAGCGAGGACGTGTGCGCGGTGCGCCGCAGCACCGAGCGGATGCGCGAGAGCAGCTCGCGGGCGCGGAAGGGCTTGGCGATGTAGTCGTCGGCGCCCATGTCGAGGCCGGCCACCGTGCTGTACTCGTCGTCGGAGGCGGTGAGGAAGATGACGGCGGGCGCGGGCTCGCACGCCTTGGCGGCGGCGCACACCGCGAACCCGTTGCCCTGCGCGAGCGCCACGTCCACGAGCGCGAGGTCGTAGCGCGCCCCGCGCAGCAGCTCGACGGCGGCGTCTTGGCCGTCCGCGGCGTCGATCTCGTACCCTTCCGCTCGCAGCAAATCGGTCAAGCTGGCCACGATGGCCCCGTCGTCCTCGACAAGCAGAATGCGCATAGCTGGTCCTTCCCCCGTTCGTTGCGTTCGCCACCACGGTAGCAGAAAACGGCGGCGGGCGCGCTTCCGAACGCGGAAACGCCGCCCGGGCGGGCGGCGTTTCTCAAGGGGGCGAGGGGGATGGAGGGGTGCGACGCTACCAGCGACGGCGGCTCATCGACAGCACCGCCCGCACGCCGAGCAGGGTAAACGCCGCAACGGCGACGGCGCCCGCCGCCCCGCTCGCGATGAGCCCGCCCACGAGGCACGCGTTTTTCTCAAGCGAGCGGTCCTTGCGGCGCGCGGGCTCCTCGGGCGCAAGTCGCTGCTCGCGGCCGGGCTCCTCGGGCGCTTCGACGCCGTCGAGCTCCTGGAATTCGTCTCCTTCCACGGCCTCCTGCGCTTCCTTCCAATCTTCCTGGACGTCGTCGTCGCGTCCCATGAGGGTGTCGAGTCCGCGTCCCAGCGCGGCGGGCCGGTTGCTGCCTTCCTTCGCGTTCATGGCTGTCTCCTTCTGCTCGGGGTGTCCGTTCGACTCGTCACCCTAGCGCACACGGCGAGCGCCGCAGCGCACGCCGCGCGCACGTGGCCGCCCCGAGAAGCACCCGTAACCTTCGGATGGGATGAGGGAGGGCGTTCGCCCTCAGAGGTCGGAGCTGATGAAGCTGTCGATGGCGCGCAGGGCGGGATGGGCCACCACGCCGCCCACGACGGCGCCGGCCGAGCCCACGAGCCAGTCGACGAAGCTGAACAGGTGGTCGGGCACCAGCAGCGACACCACGCCGTCGGCGATGCCCAGCATGCACGTGAGCAGCACGGCCAGCGCGCACGAGGTGAACAGCCCCATGTGCTGCCACAGCGCGTTGGCCAAAAGGAAGCTGAGCACGGCGAATTCGACGAAGCACACGATGGTGGACGGCGCGGCCACGCTCGGCATGAGATAGACGGTGGCCGCCCACGCCACGGCCAGCACCCAGCGGCCGACCACGACGAATTTTCGCCGCACGGACGTGCGCCCGGAAGCCGGACCGCCGTTGTAAGGATTCGTTTCCATGCCCCCACCATAGCACGCCC
>NZ_PPTT01000008.1 GCF_003339815.1 Eggerthella sinensis | reverse complement strand
CTCTTATTGCGTCGCGGGCGGCGCTTTCGGGTCCGCATGGCTTCTTCGCGACGCAATAGGGGGGAGGGGGGACCGGGGCACCCCCCCCTTCCGCCTTATGCTACAATTCCCCCGTGCCGCTCAACCGAATGGGCGGGTGTCAACGTATAAAGGAGCGCTTCGTGTCATATGGAACCACGATGGAGATTGTCGGCAGCCGGGAGGCTTGCGCTCGATAATCTTCGAGACGGGACCTCCCGGACCTGAGCATGTAATCCGCTTGTCCAGGAAGGTCGATCTCAT
This sequence comes from Eggerthella sinensis, assembly GCF_003339815.1. Classification (GTDB taxonomy): domain Bacteria; phylum Actinomycetota; class Coriobacteriia; order Coriobacteriales; family Eggerthellaceae; genus Eggerthella; species Eggerthella sinensis. The sequence continues at coordinate 126,645 of NZ_PPTT01000008.1, read as the reverse complement.
GAACCGTGAGAACAAAAGAAAGCAGTACCAAAAAGGCTATTACCGCACCCATGCGTGCGACGACAGTTTCATCTGCAAGGAGTGCGACCGCCCCATCGTGGCGGCCGGCGCGGGCAGCGATCATCGCAACCATTGTCCGAACTGCCTGTGCAGCCTGCATGTCGACGACGATCCGGGCGACCGCGCTTCCGACTGCGGCGGCATCATGGACCCGGTGGGCGTTTGGGTGCGCAAGGGAGGGGAGTGGGCCGTCATTCACCGGTGCCGACGCTGCGGGCATCTCAGCTCGAACCGCGTCGCGGCCGATGACAATCCCATGAAGCTCATGTCCATCGCGCTCAAGCCGCTCACGGAGCCGCCGTTTCCCCTCGATCACATCGAAGAGCTGACGAAGCTCATGGGCGGCGACGGCACCATGGGCGCCTACGGCAAACGCTAGCCGTACGCTGCACCAACGAGGAAGCGCACCCCACGGGGTGCGCTTCCTGTTGCTCCCCCTATTGCGTTGCGGGTGGCGCTTTCGGGTCCGCACGGCTTCTTCGCGACCCAATAGGGGGAGGGGGAGTCGGCGGGGGCGACGCTCTGCTTCGTGCCCCTTACGCTTCGTACACGATGTCGCCGTTGGAAACCGTGTACACCACCTTCGTCTCGGAGATGTTCTTCGGGTCGATGTCGAGGATGTTCTGGTCGAGCACGACGAAATCGGCCTTCTTTCCCACCTCGACGGTGCCGACGATGTCCTCCATGTAGTTCTCGTACGCGACGTTCTTCGTGTACATCTCGAGCATCTGATAGGCCGTGAGCCCCTGCTCGGGCCAGCGGTAGAAGTCCTCGTCCTCCTCGCCGGGGAAGGGGCTGTTGCGCGTGATGCCCACCTCGATTTCGAGCAGCGGGTCGTAGGCGGTCACCGCGCCGTCGCTGCCGCCGCTCAGGATGCAGCCCGCCTCGAGCATGTTCTTGGCCGGGTACATGGCGAAGGCGCGCTCCTGCCCGATGAAGGCGGTTTCCAAATGGCACAGCGGGTCGTTGTACATCCAGAGGAACTGCAGGTCGCACACCACGTCGAGGTCGGCAGCGCGCAAGATGTCCTCGGGCGTGATGGCGCACACGTGCACCATGGTGTGGCGGGCGTCGCGCTTGCCGTTCGCGCTGGCGGCCTGCTCGTAGGCATCGAGGGAGGCGTGCACCGCCCCGTCGCCGATGGCGTGCGTGTGCACCTGGTACCCGTTTTTGTCGAGGTCGGCCACCACGCGGTTGAACTCCTCGATGGACCAGTCGCTCGTGGCGGTCCATCCCTCGCCTTTGCCGGCGGCCGGCAGGTACGGCTCGAGCATGACGGCGGTTGCGCCCTCGGTCACGCCGTCGTACACGATTTTCACCGTGCCGGTTTGGAACATGTCCGATTCGTAGCCGGCCACGGCGTCGAGCTTCTCCTTGATGCCTTCGTATCCCATGCCCGGTTGCCCCCATACGAGGAAGCGCTGACGCAGGTGCAGGTCGCCCCTCGCGTCCATGTTGTGGAGCGCCTCGGCGTGGATGAGCTCGATGCCCGACAGGTTGATGTTCGTGAGGCCCGTGATGCCCAGCTCGTGGCAGTAGTCCTGGAACGCTTCGTAGGCCTTCGCCATGTTCTCGACGGAGTAGGGCACCTCGATCTTCTTCGCCACGAGGTTCTTCGCGGCATCGGTGAGCAGACCGCTCGGCTCGCCGGCCTCGTTGCGCACGATGGAGCCGCCGTCGGGGTCGGGGGTGTCGGCGGTGATGCCGGCTATCTCGAGCGCCTTGCTGTTCACCCAGTAGGAGTGGTGCGACACGTCGCGGATCATGACGGGCTTGTCGGCGCAGATGGCGTCGAGGTCCTCCTTCTGCGGCCCAGGGTTCGAGCCGTCGGGCTGCAGGTAGGCGTTCTGCATGAAAGGCCCGCCGTAATACACCTCGTCGTCGGGGTGTTGCTCCACGAATGCGCGGATGATGCGCAGGTACTCGTCGTTGTCCGCCGTGCCGTCGGGGATGGAGATCTGGAACATCTGCTCGTAGTACGGCTGCGGCCCGTGCAGGTGGCCGTCCATGAAGCCCGGGCAGAGAAACGCGCCCTTGAGATCCATCACCTTCGTGTCGGCGCCCGTGTACGCGTCGGCGCCCGCGGCGTCGCCCACGTACACGATGGAGCCCCCTGCTACGGCGACGGCTTCGGCCGTGTCGTTCTCACTGACGAGCGTTTGGATGTGGCCGTTCGTGAACACGAGATCGGCCGCCTGCTCGACCGGCGGTGTGCCGGCGTCCGCCGCGTCCTGCGCGGGCGCACTGCATCCGAGCGGCCCTCCCAACAGCGCTCCTGTCGCGAGCACCGATGCTCCGGCGACGAACGATCGGCGCGTCAGCTTCAGCGGCGCGGCGGCTCCCATTCCCTGATTCTCGCTGTGCTTCATGGCGATGCCTTCCTTCCCTCATACCTCCATCCGGCCGACCGGCGGCTGCGCGGCGGCCCATGCTCGAACCATACGGACGGGGTGCGACCCGAGCAATCAACGCCGGGATCGATCCGCCGCGAAACGGGGTGTATTTTTCTCTATCCTCGGGAGAATGCGCAGATGGGGGCGTTGCGCCGTTGCCAGAGGCGTCCGCGTATACGCGGGGGCGGGCGAGACGGCATGGTATAATCGGTCGGGCAACCGAAGGGGGCGGTGTCGTGATCTACGTGCTGTTTTTCTACGATATGGCTATGACCATGGCGAACATGGCCCTGTGCGTGGCGTTCGCCGCGCTGTACGTGCACCGTAGGAGCACCCTTCATCTGTGGCTCGCCATCCTGTTCGGCCTGTGCACGCTCGACATCGTGTTGATGTACCTGTTCGATTTCGTTCCCGAGTTCCGAGCGACGTTCAGCGCCGCGCCGGGCTCGTCGCCCTTCGTCTACGGGTACCTGCATCTGGCTATCCTGCTCACGTTCCGACTCATCGCCGGCTTCATCTTCGATCGCCCGCCCGAACTGCGCGAAGGCGCGCTGTGGATCCTGTGCTGCACGTATCTGGCAGTGGCGGGCTCGCTTGCGCAGGCGCCGGTGGAGGAATTCGCCGAGAACCTGTGCATCGGCGTGTTGCAGCTCTACATCATGGGCATCGGCATCAAGGGGCTGCGCGAAGGGCACGAGGCGGCCCGCGTGCTGAGCCCGCGCGCCATCAAGGCGCTCGTCGTGTCGTTCGCATGCTGCTCGGTGGGCTATCTCGCCTGGTCGGTGGGTTCGTTCGCGGCGGGGTGGGAAAGCCCGCGCAACGTGTTCGTGGAGCTGTCGGGCGGCTGCAACCTCGTGTTCGCGTGCCTGTACCTGCATGCGTACGCGCGGTGTCGACGCGAGGCGTCGGCGCCGTCGGCCGTGCCCCTCGTTGCGAAGCGCTACGATCTGACGAAACGCGAGGAGGAGATGCTCGAGATGCTGGCGGCGGGCATGAGCAACCAGCAGATCGGGTCGCAGGCTTTCATCTCGGTGGGCACGGTGAAAACCCACGCGCACAACATCTATGCGAAATTGGGTATCAAGGGCCGCTCCGACCTGGCGTCCTTCCTGGAACAGGAGCTGTCTGATTCCCTCGACCACGTGCCGCATCGCCGCGCGGGGCGCGAACGCGAGGAAGCGGACCTCTGACGAGGGTGTGAAAAAGCGGACCTTTCCTCGGTTGAGGGGCGGGCTTTGTGATAGGATGGGAACGAACAAACGTTTGCAACGTATCATGCTCGCGACAACGATGGAAAAGGAACCGATGGCACGCACCGAACGAACCATTTTGGGCATCGACCCCGGCTTGGCCAACACGGGCTGGGGCATCGTGGAGCAGTGTGGCCCGCGTCTCGCGTGCACGGCGTACGGCTGCGTGTCCACGGCGAAGGACCTGCCGCTCGCGCAGCGCCTGCGCAAGATCCACGAGCAGATGGCCGCGGTCATCGCGCGCTTCCGTCCCGTGTGCGTGGGCATCGAAACCGTGTGGTTCGGCGTGAACGTGCAGAGCGCGTTCGCCACGGGCCAGGCGCGCGGCGCGGCCCTCGTGGCGTGCGCCGAGCGCGACCTCGAGGTGCTCGAGTTCTCCCCAAGCCAGATCAAGCTGGCGGTGGTGGGTACGGGCTCGGCCGAGAAAGACCAGGTGCAGTACATGGTGCGCCAGCTTTTGGCTCTCGAGGACATCCCGCGGCCCGACCACGCCGCCGATGCGCTGGCGGCCGCCATCTGCTATACGACGCACGAAGGTTTCGCCCGCCGCGCCGATGCGGCGTGCTTCGGAAAGGACCGGCTATGATCGCGTTTCTCAAAGGGGTGCTGGCCGCGAAGACCACGGCCATCGCCTATATCGAAGTGCGCGGCATCGGCTATGCCGTGCACATGTCGCAAGCGGGGTTGTCGAAGCTGCCCGAGGCCGGCGCCGCCGTGGAGGTGCACACGTTTCTGCAGGTGCGCGACGACGGGCTGTCGCTGTTCGGCTTCCTCACGCTGGAGGAGAAGGCCCTGTTCGAGCGCTTGATCGGCGTGGGCGGCGTCGGGCCGAAGGTGGCGCTCGCCGCGCTGTCGGCGTTCTCGCCCGCCGCGCTCGTCGCGGCCGTGCAGGCGCAGGACGTGGCGGCTGTGCAGCGTATTCCCGGCGTGGGAAAGAAGACGGCGTCGCGCATCATCCTTGAGCTCAAAGGGTCGTTCGACGAGGGGCTCGCAAGCCTGTTCGACGAGGCCGCGCCCGTGGTGGCATCGGCGGCGAACCTGCAGGGCACGCGCGAGGCGCTCTTGTCCATGGGCTTCACCTCCGAGGAGGCCGACGTCGCCCTCAAGGGAGCCCCCGAGGGTGCGGCCGAAAGCGTGCTGCTACAATATGCGTTGAAGCGATTGGGATCGAGCTCGGCAAGATAGGCGGCTATGGCTGACAACGGCATTGAAATAGAGGGGCTCGTGTTTCAGGCGGGCTCGTGCGGGGCGGGGGACGATGCGTCGCCGATCGACGCGCGCTCGCGCGCTGTGGCGCCCACGCTCACCGAGGACGACCTCGCGCTCGACCGCAGCCTGCGGCCGAAGCGCCTGGGCGACTACCTGGGCCAGACGAAGATCAAAGAATCCCTCGCCATCCTCATCGAGGCCGCGCAGGCACGCGGCGACGTGGTGGACCACATCCTGTTCTCGGGGCCTCCGGGTCTCGGCAAGACGACGCTCGCCACCGTCGTGGCCAACGAGCTGGGCGCGAACATCAAGACGACGAGCGGCCCGGCCATCGAGCGCACGGGCGACCTCGCGGCCATCCTCACGAACCTCGAGGAAGGCGACGTGCTGTTCATCGACGAGATTCACCGCCTCAACCGTATGGTGGAAGAGGTGCTGTATCCCGCGCTCGAGGACTTCGCGCTCGACATCGTGGTGGGCAAGGGCCCGGCGGCGCGCTCCATCCGCCTCGACCTACCGCGCTTCACGCTCGTGGGCGCTACGACGCGTACCGGTTTGCTGACAGGTCCGCTGCGCGATCGCTTCGGCATCGCGTTTCGCCTACAGTATTACTCGCCCGACGAGCTTGCCTCCATCGTGCGGCGCTCGGCGTCCATCCTGGACGTCGCCATCGAGGAGGACGGCGCGCTCGAGATCGCCCGGCGCAGCCGCGGCACCCCGCGTTTGGCGAACCGGCTGCTCAAGCGCGTGCGCGACTGGGCGCAGGTGCGCGGCGACGGCACCATCGACGAAGACGTGGCCGCTCAGGCGCTCAGCTTCTTCGAGGTGGACGCCCTCGGGCTCGACGCCATCGACAATCGCATCCTCGAGCTGTTGGCCGTGCAGTTCGGCGGGCGGCCGGTGGGCTTGACCACGCTGGCCTCGGCGCTGTCGGAGGACACCGACACGGTTGAGGACGTGTACGAGCCCTACCTCATGCAGCAGGGCCTGCTCGTGCGCACGCCGAAGGGCCGCATCTGCACCGAGCGCGCGTACGACCATCTGGGAATCAAGGTTCCGACGTCCTAGCGGACGACGGAGCGTGCCGACGCTCCGACGCCTCTCGCTGGCGTTGGCCGACCTGTGAAGTTTGAAAGGATCTGCCATGCTCGAACAGGACTATCTCATGCGTATCCTGCTGCAGTTCGCGGAGGCTATCCGCCGCAGCTGGACGCGCGCGGTGGAGGATCGCGACCCGCGCGATGCGGCGCACATGCTCGAGCAGGCGGTGGGGGATGCCACCGATATCGACGGAGCCACGCTGCTGTCGCTGTCGCCCGAGTCCATCGCAAGCGTCATGCAGGTGTCGGGCGTCGACCCGCGCGTCACCGAGTACATCGCGCGCAGCCTGCTGCTGGCATCCGGCTATCTGCGCGAAGCGGGGGACGACGCCCTCGCCGACGTCCGCGCCGACCAGGCCCGCGCGCTGGCCGAAGCGTACGATCTCGAGCTGCCCGACACGCCCGAGGAGCTGGCGCTGTTGCTCGACGAGGCCGATGCCGAACTCGCCCGCGATGCCGAGTCCACCATGGACGTGCTGGGCTACGGCACCGAGCCCATCATTCCCACGGCCGTCATCGAGACGCCGCTCGACAGTCTCGACAACCTCGACAACCTCGACAGCGCGCGGGACGAACGCTAGCCGTCGTGTTGCGCGTGCGGGTTCATCCTCCTCTTCCGATGTACGAATGCGGCGTTTTGCGGTATTGTTGAACGGGTCGTGATCAGGGGAGGGTGCTTCGTTGTCCGGTGCAAAAGCCAAAACGCTGCTGCGTTCGCTGCGGTGGTACCACGTGGGCTTCGCCTTCGTGTGGGCCATCATGTTCGGAGGCCTGTCCGTTCCCGCCGCCGTCGCAAGCGCCGCAGCGGGTGCTGCGGCCTTCGACCTGTACGGCGTGTGCCAGCAGGCATGCGTCATCGTTGCGGTCGTGGCGGCCGCGTTCGTGGAACGGCGCGCGCCCGTCTTCTCGCCGCGCTACGCGCTGATCGCGGGGGCGGTGCTGGCCGCCGGTGCGCTCGTGTTCCGCATCGTGTTCTTCATCGGCGCACCCACCCTGTACGGCGCCGGTGCGGCCGGCGTGCTCCTCGGCGGTGCGGCCGGGTTCTTCTACGTGTCGTGGCAGCAGTTCTTCGCGTCCGAGGGTGCGTCGCGCACCGCCATCTACATCCCCTTGTCGGCGGTGTTGTCCGTCATCCTGAGCGTGGTGCTGAGCGCGTTGCCCGCCCCGGCGCAGGCGGTGTGCACCGTCGTCGTGCTGCCGATCGCGGCCGCCGTGTCCCTGCGCCTGAGCTTGTCCGAGATCATCGTGAGCGATCCTGCGCCGCGCATGACGGGCGCCCTCGCGGCGGCAACGGTCAAGGATCTGTGGAAGCCGGTGTTCTGCACGTGCGCCATCGGGTTCGTGTGGCAGCTCGTGGCCGGGCTGTTCTCGGTGTCGGCCGATGCATCGTCGGCGGCGGGCATCGGCGGGCTGGCGCTGGGCGCGGCGGCCGTGCTGCTCATCGAGCTGTTCTCGGAGCGCGGATTCGAGGTGCTGCGCGTGTACCAGGTGCTGTTTCCGCTCGTGGCGGGCGTGTTCATGCTTCCGTCGCTTCTGGGCGTGCAGTTCGCTCCGCTTGTGGTGGGCATGCTGCTGTTCGGCTTCGAGATTCTCAACCTGCTGCTCATCGTGACGTGCGCGGTGTACTCGAGCGAGCGCAATGCGCCGGCGGTGCAGGTGTACGCGCTGTGCGTGGGCCCGACGCTCGCGGCCATGTTCGCCGGCGACGTGCTGGGCAGGCAGCTCAACCCCATCATCGCCTACGACTTCGCCCTGGCGGTGAACGTGCTGTTCCTGTGCGTGTACGCGCTGTCGCTCGTGCTGTTCCTCGTGTCGTTCCGCCGCCCGGGTGCCGCGGCTGCGGCCGCGGTTGCAGCGCCGGCCCCCGCAGCGCCGTCCCCGGCCCCCGCACCTGCGTCCACGTCCGCACCCGCACCCGCACCGTCGTCCGCACCCGACCTCGACCCCGCCGCGCTGCTCGACGCGCGCATCGACGCGCTCGGCTTGGCCGACCCGTTCAGCAAGCGCGAGCGCGAGGTGGTGGCCCTCGTGCTGCGGGGCAACAACGTGCCCGCCATCGCGCGCAAGCTGTACATTTCCGAGAACACCACGCGCGACCACATGAAGAGCATCTACCGCAAGGCCGCCGTCCATTCCCGCCAGGAACTCATCGACCTCTTCGAGTGAACCCCGCGCCTGCCGCGCCACCCCATAAAGTGGGGGATTTCCATTGCCTTACCAGGCGCAACGCCAAACAACACGAACTGTGGGATGCGCCCCCGCCCTTCCTGCGACTATGCTGCGCCCACGCTGCGGATCGATCGACCGCAGGAGGGAAGCACCACCGAATCAGGAGGGAAGCATATGAGCGAAGCAAAGGGAATCTCGCGTCGTAACCTGCTCAAGGGAGCCGCGTTGAGCGCGGCGGGCGTGGCGGCGCTCGGCGTGATGGGCTGCAGCCCGCAGGCCACCGCATCGTCCGACGGCGCAGGCGCCGGCTCGTCGAGCGCCGCGTCCGAAACCGGCAAGCACACGTGGGAGGTTAAGCCCGAACCCATCGCGGCCGACCGGATCAAGGAGACGGTTGACACCGAGGTGCTCGTCATCGGCGGCGGCTACTCCGGCACGTGCTGCGCGCTCAGCGCGGCCGAGAACGGCGCGAAGGTGATCCTCGTGGAGAAGGATGCCATGCTCAACGGCCACGGCGTGGGCGGCACGGGCGCCATCGGCTCGCGCGAGCTGGACAAGCTGGGCATCAGCTTCGACAAGTCCATCGAGATGGAACGCTGGGTGTCCACCTGCGGCAACCGTTGCCGCGAGTCGCTCGTGGCGAAGTGGTTCCGCGAGTCCGAGCGCTGCATGAACTGGTTCCTCGACCTCGCCGAGAGCAACGGCGCGCAGTGCATGGTCACCGTGGGCTCGCGCAGCACCGTGCATCCCGAGATCGACTGCTACCACATGATCATGGGCGGCGAAATCTTCGAGCAGCACACCATGGCCGACTTCGTGGAGTACCTGTTCGAGTCCGAAGCGCTCAAGAACGGCGCGGAATTCGTCTACGAGATGCCGGCCGTGCAGCTCGTGCAGGACGACGCTGGCAAAGTGACAGGCGCCATCTGCGAGAACAAGGACGGCGAGTACGTGCAGTACAACGCCAGCAAGGGCGTGGTGCTGGCCACGGGCGATGTGAGCTACAACGACGAGTACCTCGAGGAGTTCGCGCCCATCGCCTTCAAGGTGATGACGCGCCTGTGCTCCGACCAGGGCAACGTGGGCGACGGCCACAACATGGCCGCCTGGGCCGGCGGTGCGTTTCAAGCCGCCCCGTGGCCGACCATGATGCACCCGCAGGCCGCAGCCGCGTTCCACGGGCCCTTCCTGTTCGTGAACCCCGAGGGCAAGCGCTTCATGAACGAAGCCACCTGGGTGCAGGGCAAGTGCGTCGGCGTCATGGTGAACGGCGGCGCCGATCACGCGTGGTCCATCTTCGACGCCAACTGGCAAACCGACCTGCTCGACAGCCTGCAGTACGGCGGCGGCATGTTCTGGGACAGCTTCCGCGCCTTCGGCACCGATTACCAGACGGCGGTCGACGCCCACACGCAGACGGTGGAGAACGGGCTGGAGAAAACGCCGGCCTACTACAAGCGCGCCGACACGCTCGAGGAGCTTGCGGACATGCTCGACGTGGACAAGGATGCCTTCCTCGCGTCGGTAGAGCAGTACAACAAGCGCTGCGAGGCGGGCGAGGACGTGGACTTCTACAAGGAGAGCCACTTCCTGTACCCCATCAAGGAAGGCCCCTTCACGGCGTGCATGGTGGCGCCCGGCCTGTTGGGCGTGTGCGGCGGCGTGCATATCTCGGACGACTTCGAGGTGCTCAACGATGCCGACGAGCCGGTGCCCGGCCTCTACGCCATCGGCAACTGCGCGGGCGACATCTACGCCTACGACTATCCCATCAACGTGCAGGGCAACAGCCACGGTCGCTGCCTCGTTGAGGGCAAGTGCCTGGGCGAGCAGTTGGCCGGCGTGTATGATCAGGTGAAGGCGTAACGCGACCATGGATACGGATGCCGCCTTCGCCCATTTGGAGGAATTGCTCGACCGGCTGCCCGCCATGCAGAAGCAGGGCGCGCGCCTTGCCCAAGCACACGCGGCCGAGCGTATCGCACGGCTTGCCAACGAGCGCGAAACGCACGCCTCGTTGTTGGCCGACGCCGAAGAGCGTCTCCGCGCAGCCGAGGACGCGCTTGCCCGCGTGAGCGCCGCGGGCGCGACGGAAGCCGGGGCGCGGGATCGGGGTGCCGCCGACGAGGCGCGCCGCGCCGTGCTGCAGGCGGCATCCTGGCGAGGATTTCGTATCGGGCCTTGTCAGAACGCTGATAGGGCCTTGCGCGAAGCGCTTGAACGCGGCCCGTTTCGCACGGTGGGCGATGCGCGCGCCGCCTGCCTCAGCGCCGCCGATCGCGCGGCGCTCGAGGCGGACGTCGCCGCGTATCAGCGGGACTACGCGGAAACGCTGGCGCGGTGCGAGCGCGCGATGGAGTCCTGAACCAAACCCTTATGCAACGGATCGGTAAAATAACCACGAAAAAGAGAATCTCGAGCCTTTTCGGGGCCGCATGGCGTATAGTAAGCATGTGCCCTCGAGGTGAGGGCGAGTGCTGCGGCCATGCAGCACACAGTGTTACCTCCTCGGGGACGGGGAGAGGAAAGAGGATTTAAAATGGCGGAAGGTACTGTTAAGTGGTTCAACCCGGAAAAGGGCTACGGCTTCATCTCTCAGAAGGATGGCGAAGATCTCTTCGTGCATTTCTCTGAAATCAAGATGGACGGCTTCAAGACGCTTGACGAAGGATCTGCTGTGCAGTTCGACGTCACGACTGGCCAGAACGGCAAGCTCCAGGCGAGCAACGTGACCAAAGCTTAAGCAGACTAACATATAGAATGCTGAGACGACCCCGCGAAAGCGGGGTCGTTTTTTGTGCGCGACCTCGTCTTCGCTCCGAAAACACGCCTCGCGGTACGAGGCGTGTTTTCGGAGCGAAGATGGGTGTTTGCTTGTGCGCGCGGGCGGGCGGATCGCTAGCAGATGAACATGGCGTCGCCGAACGAGAGCAGACGGTAGCGCTCCTGCACGGCGTGCTCGTAGGCCGCCATGATATGCTCGCGTGTGGAAAAGGCGCTCACCAGCATCATGAGGGTGGAGCGGGGCACGTGGAAGTTCGTGACAAGGGCGTCCACCACGTGGAATTCCGATCCGGGCAGCAGATAGAGCGACGTCGTCTCGCGGTCGCGCGGCGTGACGGCGCCCGCCTCGGCGTCCCAGGCGCTCTCGAGGCTGCGCACGCTCGTCGTGCCCACGGCGATGACGCGCCCGCCGCGCTCGCGCGTTTCGGCGATGGCGTCGACGGTGCGCTGCGGCACCGTGTAGTACTCGGTGTGGATGGTGTGCTGCTCGGGGTCGTCCTCGTCCACGATGCGGAACGTGTCGAGGCCCACTTCGAGCTCGACGGTTTCCCAGCGCACGCCCGCATCGAGCAGGCGCTCGATGAGCGTGGGCGTGAAGTGCAGCCCCGCGGTGGGCGCGGCGGCCGAGCTCTCGCGGCGTGAGTACACGGTTTGGTACAGCTCCTCGTCGCCGGCGTAGTTCTTGATGTAGGGCGGCAGCGGCGTGTGGCCCACGGCGTGGAGCGCCTCGTCGAGCGAGGGCAGCGACGTGGTGAGGCGCGCAAGGCGCTCGCCCTTCTGCGCGCCGTCTGCCCAGTCCACGATCTCGGCGGACAGCGCTACCGTGCCTTCGGCGTTCGTGAAGTCCACGACGGCGCCGGTGCCCGGCTTCAGGCGCTTGCCGGGGCGCACGAGCACCTCCCACAGCGCGCTCTGGTTCGTGCGCGGCTCGCGGTCGTGGATCTCGCGCAGCAGGAACACCTCGGCGGCTCCGCCCGTGCCGCGCTTCGCGCCGAGGAGGCGCGCCGGCATGACGCGGGTCTCGTTTGCGATGAGCAGGTCGTTCGGGCGCAGGTAGTCGGCGATGTCGCGGAAGATGCGGTCCTCGAGCGCGCCCGTGGCCCGATCCATGACGAGCAGGCGGCAGCCGTCGCGCTCGGCGGCGGGCTCCTGCGCGATGAGTTCGGGGGGCAGGTCGTAGTCGAAGTCGCTCGTCTTCATGGGTGTCCTTTGCTCGGGTGCGCGACGCGGGTGAATCGGAACCTCCCATTATAGGCATTCGCTCCCGGTCGCACCAGGGGGGATGGAGGGGGTGCGCGGCAGGGCGGAATCTAGTAGGATGGCACGAAGAGCGTTTTCCCTCGAGAGATCGGCGGTGCCCATGTCCGAACCTGCTGTTCATCGCGCTTCGTCTGAGTCGCGCCCGCCGCTCACGAAGAGGGCGTGGCTGCTCATCATCTTGCTGTCGTTCGTCGGACAGGTGGCCTGGGCGCTCGAGAACAACTTCTTCAACCTGTTCATCCAAGACGCGTTCAACGCGTCGCTGTCGGACGTGGCGCTCATGGTGTCGGCGTCGGCGCTCACCGCCGCGGCCACCACGCTGCTCGTGGGCGCGTGGTCGGACCGCGTGGGGCGGCGCAAGGTGTTCATCGGCGTGGGCACCATCCTGTGGGGCGCGTCCATCATCGTGTTCGCCTACCTGCAAACCATCTCGTTCGCGCTGGCCAGCTCGACGGCGGCGGCTATGGCGTTCGGCGTGACCCTCACCATCGTGTTCGACTGCGTCATGACGTTCTTCGGCAGCCTGGCGAACGACTCGTGCTTCAATGCGTGGGTGACCGACATCACCACCGACAAGAACCGCGGGAAGGTGGAGGGCGTCAACTCGGCCATGCCGCTTCTGGCCATGCTCGCGGTGTTCGGCGGCGCGATGTTCCTCATGATCGTGCGTCCCGACGGCACGGTGACGTACGACTATCCGCTGTTCTTCATCATCATCGGGTGCGCGGTGATCCTGCTGGGCGTGGTGGTGCTTGCGCTCATGAAGGACTCCGCGCCCGAACGCACCGAGACGGGCGGGTACCTGGCCAGCGTGTTCTACGGGTTCCGGCCGCGCGCCTGGGCCGAGAACCGTCTGCTGTACCTCGTGCTGCTGGCGTACCTCGTGTTCGCGACGGCGCTGCAGGTGTTCATGCCGTACTACGTGCTGTACCTGCGCCTGCCCTACATTCTGGGCGAGAGCTACGTGTTCGTCATGGCGCCGGGCATCATCATCGCGGCCGTCTTCACCATCCTGTACGGCAAGCGGGTCGACCGGCACGGCTTCCTGCGTTCCGTCATCGTGCCGCTCGTCCTGTTCATCGCCGGGTGCGTCACGCTCACGCTGCTCACCGACGTGGCCGGGGTGTTCGCGGGCTCGGTGCTCATGCTGTGCGGGTACCTGGGCGCGGTGGCGTGCTTCGGCGCGGAGGTGCGCAACAACACGCCGGCAGGGTACGTGGGCCTGTTCCAGGGCGTGCGCATTTTCATGGTGGTGCTCATTCCCATGCTCGTTGGGCCGTGGATCGGGTCGTCGTTGAGCGCGTCGTCGGGCATGATGGGCTTCGGTGTGGTGGGCGACGGGTTCACGCCGTCGTCGCTCGTGTTCCTGGGCGGAGCGGTGGTGGCGCTGCTGACGTTCGCCGTGCTGCTGGTTGTCCGCCGCGCCGAGCGGACGAGGAGGTAGCCGTGCTCGATATCAAACGCGTGCTGGCGAGCGCGCCGCGCAAGCCGGAGGACGTCGCGCTGCAACCGTTGTTCACCGTGTGGGGCGAGCGCCTGCTCGCGGGCGAGGAACCGGCGGCGGAGCACCCGCATCCGCAGTTCGCGCGCGCGGCATTCCAGCCGCTCGACGGGTGGTGGGACTACGCCATCGTGCCGCGTGCGTCGAGGGAGGAAGCTGCGAACGCGTGGCGCGCGGCGGCGATGCCGTCGGCGTTCGACGGACGCATCCGCGTGCCGTTCTCGCCGGAGGCGCCGCTGTCGGGGGTGGGGCGGCAGGTGCGGCCCAGCGAGCTGCTGTGGTATCGCCGGTTGTTTTCGGCGGGTGCGGCGACCGAAGCCGGGATCGGCTCGGGTGTTGTCGCGTGCGCCGACGACCGCTGCATCCTGCATTTCGAAGCGGTGGACTACGCGTGCGCCTGCTACGTGAACGGCACGCGCGTGGGCGAGCACGTGGGCGGCTACCTGCCGTTCTCGTTCGACGTGACCGAGGCGCTGCGCGCGGGCGAGAACGAGCTGGCCCTGTGCGTGTTCGACCCGAGCGACGAGGGGGTGCAGCTGCGCGGGAAGCAGAAGCTCGAGCGCGGCGGCATCTGGTACACGGCGCAGAGCGGCATCTGGCAGACGGTGTGGCTCGAGCGGGTGCCCGCGCGGTGCATCGCGTCGATGGAGATCGACGCGCAGGCGGATGCCGGGAGGCTCGTGCTTACGGTGGAGGTGACGGGCGACGTCGACGAGGGCGGATGCGCGGATGCGGCGGCGTTGCCGCTGGCGGTGCGCGTGCTCGACGGGGGCGTCGAAGTGGGGCGCGCCGCGGTTGACGCCGCCGCCGGGACGCATGCCCTGACGGTGGATGTGCCCCGGCCGCACCTGTGGAGCCCCGACGACCCGCATCTGTACGACCTCGAGCTGACGTACGGCCGCGATCGGGTGGAAAGCTACTGCGCGTTTCGCACGGTTTCGATGGAGCGGGACGAGCGCGGCGTGCCGCGGCTGTTTCTCAACCACGAGCCGTGCTTCCTGCGCGGCGTGCTCGATCAGGGGTATTGGCCCGACGGCCTCATGACGGCGCCGTCGGACGAGGCGCTCGTCTTCGACATCGAGACGTGCAAGAATCTCGGTTTCAACCTGCTGCGCAAGCACATCAAGGCGGAGTGCGATCGCTGGTACTACCACTGCGACCGCCTCGGCATGCTCGTGTGGCAGGACATGGTGAGCGGCGGGTCGCCGCTGAGCGCCTGGTATTCCAGCTACAAGCCCACGTTCTTCCGCTCGTCGTGGGGCGGCTACGCCGACGACACGCCGCGGCATTACGGTCATCTTTCGGCCGGGAGCGCGGCGTTTCGCGACGAGTGGACGGATGGGTGCGCCGGCACGGTGGGCTACCTGCGCAACCATCCGTCCATCATCGCGTGGGTGCTGTTCAACGAAGGGTGGGGGCAGTTCGAGGCGCGCACGGCCGTGGAACTCGTGCGCGGGCTTGACCCGACGCGCGCCATCGACGCGGTGAGCGGGTGGTACGATCAGCGCTGCGGCGACTTCCTCAGCGTGCACAACTACTTCCGGCCCCTCGAGGTGTACGACGATGTCGCGCGGCCGCCGCGCGCGTTCGTCATCTCGGAGTTCGGGGGTTTGAGCTACCACCTGCCTGCGCACAGCTCGCTGGCAACGTCGTACGGCTACGGGTCGTTCTCCGATCTTGCGGCGTTTCGGGCGGCGGTGGGCGAGACGCTTGCGCGCGTCGACGCGCTTGAGCGGGAGGGGCTTGCGGGGTTCGTGTACACGCAGCTCTCGGACGTGGAAGAGGAGACGAACGGCCTGGTGACGTACGATCGCCGCGTGTCGAAGCTCGCAGAGGGGAGCCGGCCATGAGGCGCGCGGAAGACGAGACGGTGCGGCGCTTGCGGGCGCTGCATGCGGCGCGGCTCGGGTCGGGGGCTTGCGGCGGCGCGGCTGACGGTGCGGAGCCGGTCGTGCTCGCGTCGGCGCCCGGGCGCGTGGAGCTGGCGGGCAACCATACCGACCATCAGGGCGGGCGCACCATCTCGGCGGCCATCGATCGGCGTGCCTGGGCGCTCGCCGTCCCGAACGGCACCGACGAGCTGCGCGTGGCTATGGAAGGATTCGGCGAAGCGGTCGTGCGCGTGGGGGAGTGGGAGCCGCGCGCGGACGAGCGCGGCACGTCGCAGGCGCTCGTCCGCGGCATGGCGGCGGCGTACGCGCGCTTGGGCGGGGACGTGCGCGGCTGCGACGTGGCGACGTGCTCCGAGGTGCCGGTGGGGTCGGGCCTGTCGTCCTCGGCCGCGTTCGAAGTGCTCATCGGCGCCGTGCTGCGCGGGCTGGACGGCGCGAAGGAAGGTGCGACGCTCGATCCGATGACGTTGGCAATCGACGCCGTGGAGGCCGAGCGCACCTACTTCGGCAAGCCCTGCGGTATGCAGGATCAGCTGGCGAGCGCGCACGGCGGCGCGGTGGCGCTCGATTTTGCGAGCGAGCCGCCGCGCGTGACGCCCGTCGCCTTCGATGCGGCGGCGAGCGGGTACGCGCTGTGCCTCGTCGACTGCCGCTGCGATCACTCCCGCTACGCCGATGAGTACGCAGCGGTGCCGGCGGACATGTTCGCCGTCGCGCGGCACTTCGGCCGCGACCGGCTCGAGGACGTTTCCCCGGACGCCTTCCTGGGGCAGCTCGCCGCCGTGCGCGCCCAGGTGGGCGACCGTGCTGCGCTGCGGGCGCTCCACTACTTCGACGAGACGCGCCGCGTGCGGGCGCAGCAGGCGGCGCTCGAGGCCGGCGACTTCGCGACGTTCCTCGAGGGCGTGCGACAATCGGGCGCATCCTCCGCGCAGGTGCTGCAGAACGTCTCGCCGCACGCCGACGGCACGGGCGCGGAGCAGCCTGCCATGGTGGTTCTCGCGCTGTGCGCGCACCTGCTCGACGCGGATGGGGCGGGGGCGTACCGTATCCACGGCGGGGGATTCGGCGGCAGCGTGCTGGCCATCGTGGCCGACGACGCGGCGCCGGCGTTCATGGCCTCGATGAACCGCCTGCTGGGCTACGATGCCTGCATGACGGTGGGCATCGACGCGCGGGGCGCGTTCGTGGAACGGTTGGCCTGATGGGCGCGCCCCTGCCGCCGCCCGACGAGGCGCGCGTCGCCTTCAGCCGCCTGTACGCGAACGATCCCGAACAGGCGACGAGCTACCTGTACGACCTGGGGCTGTCGAGCGGCTACCTCAAGACGGAGGACGTCGCCCGCACCGTCCGCTGGACGGGCGCGAGCCGCTTCGGCACGCTCGAGTGCACCATCAACCTGGCGAAGCCGGAGAAGGACCCGCGCGCGATTGCCGCTGCGGCGGCGCCCGCGCGGGCGGACGCTCCCACGGGTGTGCGCGTCCCGCAGTGCGACCTCTGTTGGGAGAACGAGGGCTTCCCCGGCACGCCCGAGCATCCCGCCAAGCCTGGCCTGCGCATCGCGGCCATCGAACTCGGCGGCGAGCGATGGGGGCTGCAGTTCTCGCCGTACGCGTACTTCGTCGAGCACTGCATCGCGCTGAGCGAAACGCACCGTCCCATGCGCATCGATGCGGCGTGCTTCGAGCGGCTGCTCGACTTCGCCGACGCGTTCCCTCACTACTTCATCGGATCGAACGCCGATCTGCCCATCGTGGGCGGCTCCATCCTGTCGCACGATCACTTTCAGGGCGGCCGTCACGTATTTCCCCTCATGAAAGCGCCGCTCGCACGGGAGTTCGCGCTGGGCGACGAGCCTGCCGTGCGCTGCGGCATCGTGGCGTGGCCCTCGTCGACGGTGCGGATCGCTTCGAGCGACCGCCGGGCGCTCATGCGAGCGGCGGTGCGTCTTCTCGACGTCTGGCGCGGCTTCGACGACGAGGCGTGCGGCATCGTGTCCGCGACGGAGGGCGTGCCGCACAACACGCTCAACCCCATCGTGCGCAAGGTGGACGGGGTGTTTATCATGGACCTCGTGCTGCGCAACAACCGCACGGACGCGCGCCATCCCTGGGGTATCTTCCATCCCGACGAGGAGCTGCACCATATCAAGAAGGAGAACATCGGCCTCATCGAGATCATGGGCCTCGCCATCCTGCCGCCGCGCCTCGCGGCCGAGCTGCCCGCCGTGCAGCGCGCGCTCGTCGACGCGGCCCACGCGGGTGGCAGCGCCCATCGTCTGGAGAAGCGCCTTCGCGCCGAACCGCTCACGGCACCCCATGCCGCCTGGGCGCTCGACGTGTTCGTCCGCCGCGCCCCAGAGCTCGCCGCGGCCCCGCCGCCACGCGAGACGTCCGCGCCCCTGCTCCACCCCGTCCTGCAAGACGAGGCGACCCGCATCTTCGCCGCCGTCCTCGAAGCAACCGCCGTCTTCAAGCCCACCCAAGCGGGCCGCGACGGGTGGGACAGGTTTGTGGCGATGCTGGGGTAGGGAGGAGAGGGTGTGGTGCCGGCGAGCCTCCCATTGCGCTGGCCCCCTATTGCGCTCGGCGAGCCCCCTATTGTGCCGGCCCTCTCCATTGTGCTTGGTGCCCTCCCCCTATTGCGCCCGATGGGGGACGGGCTGGTCGCAAGTCACTCGTCGGGCGCAAGGATGGGGGGTCCGGGGCCGAAGAGAGGCTCGCAGCACCCGCCCCCCCCATTGCGCCCGACGTGACGCTGTCCGGTTCGCAAGACTCCCATCGGGCGCAATAGGGGGGCTACTGCTCCCTGAGCGCTTTCAGCACGGCTCGCTTTTTTGCTTGCTTGGCGTCGTAGGCGGCCCGCTCGGCGCGGCGGGCGGCTTGCGCGGCTTCGGCGGCGGCGCGCTCTTCGGCGTGGGCGGCCCGCTCCGCTTCGCGGGCGGCGGCGCGCTCGGCCTTACGCTCGGCGCGCTCGGCGGCGGCCTCGGCGTCGGAGAAGCGGCAGCCGCAGTAGTTCTGTCGGTACATGCCCAAGCTCCGGCTGCGGTGAGTGGCCTCGTCGTAGAAGGGGCGATAATCCTCGAACAGCGGGCGCACGCCTGCGGCAGCGGCGGCGCGCTCGAGCTCCTCGCGGATGATGTCGGTGTATTGGTAGGGGCTCACCGACAGCGTGGTCCCCAGCGCGTCGAAGCCCTGCGCGGCCGCCAAGCGCGCGGCTTCTTCGAAGCGCAGACGATAGCAGGCGCGACACCGCGCCGCGTGACGCTCCGGGTCGTGCGCGGCTTCGCCCACGCGCCCCGCGCACGCCTCCCAGGCGGCGGGGTCGTAGGGGCCCTCGATCACGGGCAGCTGCTCGCCGGCGGCCCACGCGCGCAGCGTGGCCAGGCGATGCGCGTATTCGTCGGCAGGCGCGATGTTCGAGTTGAGGTAGGCGATGGTCAGGTCGTGCCCGGCGGCGCGCAGCAGGCGCACGGGCTCGAGCGAGCACGGTCCGCAGCAGGCATGAAGCAGTAATTTCATCGGGTTTTTCACGCTCCTTCGCAACGTGACGTATACTACCATGCTTGCAAGGACAATCATCCGATCAAAGGATCAACGCCATGGCACCTCGCTCGTATCGCGCAATCTTCTTCGACTTGGACGGCACGCTGCTGCCCATGGAGCTCGACGAGTTCCTGGGCTCGTACTTCGAGGCCATCGCGCGGTTCGTGGCGACCCACGGGCTTGACGCCGCCTCGTTCTCGGCCGGCCTCAAGGCGGGCATCGGCGCCATGGCCGCGCATGACGACGGGCGCACGAACTTCGACGCGTTCTGGGAGTCGTTCTTCACCCACGCCGACCGCGATGCGGCGAGGTGGGAGGAGCTGCTCGCCGGGTTCTACGAGCACGATTTCGGCGCCATCGGCGAGGGCTTCGAGCCCAATCCGGCCGCTGCGCGCGCCATCGAGACGCTGGCGTCGAAGGGCTACCCGCTCGTGCTGGCCACCATGCCCATGTTCCCGCGACGCGCCGTGGAATGGCGCCTGACGTGGGCTGGCGTCGATCCGTCCCGCTTCGAGCGCATCACGTCGTTCGAGAACTCCACGTCGGTGAAGCCGAAGCTGGCCTACTACGCCGAGAACGTGGCGGCGTGCGGCCTTGCCGGCGAAGACGTGCTCATGGTGGGCAACAACACGGTGGAAGACCTGGCCATCCAGGGACTGGGCGCCGACGCCTTCCTCGTGACCGACCATCTGCTCGACCCGACCGACGGCTTCGACCTCGATGCGGTGCAGCACGGCACCATGGAGGAATTCGCCGCCTGGGTCGAGACGCTGCCCGCCTGCGCCGATCCGGCGCACGGCATCGACCCCGACGTCATCGAAACCGCGCGCGCCGCCGCGCTGACGAACGGAAGGGAGGCGTAGCATGGCCCTGTTCGACTGCACGCACGAGGCGCAAAGCGGCCACGCCCGCGCGCTGGCCTACGAGACGGCGCACGGCACGTTCCGCACGCCCATGTTCATGCCCGTGGGCACGAGCGCCACGGTCAAGGGCGTTACCGTGGGCCAGCTCAACGACCTGGGCAGCCAGGTGGTGCTGGCGAACACGTACCATCTGTCGCTGCGCCCCGGTGCCGACGTGGTGGCCGAGGCCGGCGGCGTGCACCGCTTCATGAACTACGCCGGCCCCATGCTCACCGATTCGGGCGGCTTCCAGGTGTTCAGCCTGGCCGACACGTTGAAGCTCGATGCCGACGGCCTCACGTTCCGCTCCATCTACGACGGCTCGAAGATCCGTTGGACGCCCGAGAGCAACATGGCCATCCAGGAGCAGCTGGGCGCCGACATCGCCATGCAGCTGGACCAATGCACGCCGTACCCGGCCGAGAGGTCGTTCGTGGCGAACGCGGTGGACCTGTCGGCGAACTGGGCGCGCCGCTGCCTGGCGGCCCATCAGCGCCCCGATCAGACGCTGTTCGGCATCGTGCAGGGCGGCATGGAGCTCGACCTGCGCCTCGAGTCCATCCGTCGCCTGCGCGAGATCGAGGACGAAAGTGTGAGCAACGGCGGGCGTCGCTTCGGCGGCTTCGGCATCGGCGGCTACTCGGTGGGCGAGGATCACGAGGTGATGTTCGAGACGCTGGGTCCCGTGGCCCGCGCGGTGCCCGAGGACCGGCCGCGCTACCTCATGGGCGTGGGCAATCCCACCACGCTCGTGCGCGCGGTCCGCGAAGGCGTGGACATGTTCGACTGCGTGCTGCCCACGCGCACGGCCCGCATGGGCACGGCGTTCAGCTCGACGGGCCGCATGAACATGCGCAACGCCAAGTTCACGCGCGATTTCGGCCCGCTCGATCCCGCATGCACGTGCCCGACCTGCCAAAACCACAGCCGCGCCTACATTCGCCACCTCGTGAAGCAAAACGAGATGCTGGGCGGCATCCTCTTGTCCGTCCACAACCTGCACTACCTGATCGACCTCATGCGCCGCGCCCGCGAGGCCGTGCTGGCCGATGCGTACGAAGAATTCTACGAGGCTTGGATGAACAGCCCGGCGGCGAAGGACTACTAGGCTGCGCCGGTCGTTGATCTCCTGTGTCACCGAATCGTAGGGAATTGCCCTGATCTTTTCGCGTCCCATTCCTTCCCCGTTGTCCTCAGTTGTGGCACAATGGGAAAGTTAATGCGCGGTCGGCCCGTGGCCGGCGCAACGACGCGCACACGAGAAGCTCAACGAGGGAGAACGTCACATGGCGGCAACGCAGAAGCCGAAGAAGAAACCCGCCCGGTCCACCGACCGGCGCAACATCTGGCTGCTCATCATCACGACCTTGCTGATCCTCGGGTCGGTGTTCATGTTCTTGCCGCCGCAGGAGAAGATCAACCAGGGCCTCGACATCCAGGGCGGCCTGTCGGTGGTGCTCACCGCGAAGGGCGCCGACGGGGCTGCCGTGTCCAACGACGACATGGAGAAGAGCCGCGCCATCATCGAGAGCCGCGTGAACGCGCTCGGCGCCTCGGAGGCGGTCGTGCAGGTGCAGGGCACCGATCAAATCCTCGTGCAGATCCCCGGCCTCACGAACACCGAGGACGCGCTTAACACCATCGGCAAAACCGGCAAGCTCGAATTCGCCCGCCTCGACTCGTTCACCGACGAGGACGTGAAGACGAAGATCGAGAACGGCGAAGCGTCGGGCGAGGGCACCGTTACCGACGACCTGGGCGTAGCCACCCTGCCCACGGGCGAGACGCAGCACCTCAAGGTGGAGGAGGGCACGTACACGCCCATCATCACGGGCGCCAACATCACGAACGTATCCATCGGCAAGGCGAAGGAGACATCCGCCGACTACGCCGTGAACCTCGCGCTCGATTCCGACGGCGCTGCCGCATTCTCCGCAGCCTCCAAGGACCTGCTGCCCACGCACGGCAAGATCGTCATCATCCTCGACGGCGAAGTGCAGCAGGCTCCGGCCGTGCAGGACGAGATTTCCAGCAACGTGTCCATCACGGGCGGCTACACGCTCGACGAGGCGAAGGCGCTGCAGACCGTGCTCGAAAGCGGTTCGCTGCCCGTGAGCTTCGAGTACGCGCAGAGCCAGACCGTCGGCCCGACGCTCGGTCAGGACGCGCTCGCTTCCGGCGTGCTCGTGGCGCTCATCGGCCTTGCGGTGGTCATGCTGTACCTGCTGTTCTTCTACCGCGGCCTCGGCCTCATCACCGCGGCGGCCATGATCGTGTTCGCGGTGCTGTACCTGGGCATCCTGGCCACGCTGTCGTCGTTCGGCCTGTTCAGCCTATCGCTTGCCGGCATAGCCGGCATCGTGCTCACCATCGGCATGGCGGCCGACTCGTCCATCCTCACCATGGAGCGCTTCCGCGAGGAAATCCGCATGGGCCGCAGCGTGCGCGCCGCGTCCGTGACGGGCGTGAAGCACGCCATCGTGACGTCGGTGGACGCCGACCTCGTGACGCTCGTGTCGGCGCTGTCGCTGTTCTTCCTCGCAAGCGCTTCCGTCAAGGGCTTCGGCCTGACGCTGGCGCTGGGCATCCTGTGCGACATCGCCATGATGCTGCTGTTCAAGGCGCCGCTCATCCGCCTGCTGGCGCCGAAGGTCATCGCGAAGCACCCGGGCTGCTGGGGCATCAAGGACAGCGTGGCCGCTTCGAAGGACTACCAGGCGCTTGCCGCCGCCGAGGGCACGAGCGTGGCCGCGGCCGAAGCGGGCGAGGCCATCAACCCGGTCGAGTCCGAAGAGGCCGCCGAGCACGCGAGCGGCACCGCGGGCGAGCAGGCCGCAGCCGCTGCACGCAAGCCGCGCGGCAAGTTCATCAAGCACGACATCAACTTCCTCGGCTACCGCCGCGTGTTCTTGGGCGTGGCCGCCGTGCTCGTGTGCGTGTCGCTGGCCATCGTGGGCGTGAAGGGCCTGAACTTCGGTATCGAGTTCGTGGGCGGCACGTCGGTGGCGTTCCACAACACGGGCGACGTGAGCATCGATCAGATGCGCACCGCGTTCAACGACGCGGGCGAGCCGGACGCCGTCGTGCAGACCACCACCGCCGACGGCGACGAGGGCTTCCTCGTGCGCACTACCACGACGAGCGCCGAAGAGGCCACGCAGCGCGCCAACCAGGTGGCCGACGAGCTGGGGCTCAACACCGACAGCTTCGAGGTGACCACCATCGGGCCCGACTGGGGCGCGAGCGTCATCCAGTCGTCGCTCATCGCGTTCCTCGTGTCCATCGTGCTCATCATCATCTACATCGCCATCCGCTTCGAGTACAAGATGGGCGTCACGGCCATCGTGGCGCTGCTGCACGACCTCGTGCTGGTCATGGGCGTGTACGCCATCTTCGGCCGCGAGGTGAACCCGAACACCATCGCCGCGCTGCTCACCATCCTGGGCTACTCGCTGTACGACACGGTGGTCGTGTTCCACCGCATCAACGACAACATGCAGTCGTCCGACGACATCAAGTGCACGTTCATGACGATGGCGAACCACTCCATCAACCAGGTGCTCGTGCGCACCATCAACACGACGCTCACCTCGCTCATCCCCGTGCTCGCCATGCTGCTGTTCGGCGGCGAGACGCTGAAGGACTTCGCGTTCGCGATGGTGATCGGCCTCGTGTGCGGCTCGTACTCGTCCATCGCGGTGGCCTCGCCGCTGTACGCGATGTGGAAGACGCGCGAGCCGCGGTACCAGAAGCTCGTGAAGAAGTTCGGGCCCGAGGTGGGTCGCTTCGAGTTCGGCAACCCGAACGCGATGGCGACGGCCCTGTCCGGCAAGAAGGCCGTGAAGGCGACGGCGACGGCAACCGCCGGTGCGACGACGGCGAGCGCGACGGCGTCTGCGCCTGCGGCGGGCACGCACGAGCAGTCGCACGGCGCGAGCTCGTCGAAGGCGGCGCCGAAGCCCCCGAAGGGCAAGCGCAAGAAGCGTCCCGACAAGAAGTAACCCCCGAGGCCCCGACGATGTCGGGGCCTCGCTCGTTCATATCGCTCGATATATATGATGGAAATGGTCATGGACAAAAATGCACGGTTTCTCTAGTTTTCGGAGCAGATGAACGGTTGTCGGCGCTGCTGTTTCGAAGCTAATTCGGAAAACGCCTGGTCATGATAGTGCATCCCGCGATCATTCTGAGTTCGAAATAGAGAACCTACGCATTTTTGTCCAACTGGCCACCAGATCGCGCTGGGAAATCAGCGATCGAAGAAGCCTTTCGTGGTCCTTCGAGTTCCCCAGGCGTTCACTGCGCAGCCGTACGCCAAGCGCCTGACCGAGCTGCTTGGCGATGTGGTCGAGCCTTCGTCCGTCTACGACGTGCTGGCGCGTTGCGGTTATCGTTGTGATGCCCAGCGAGAGGAGATCGTTGCGTCTGAGGGCATCCTCTGTGATCCTTGCAGATCCGGTATGCTCCTGGTCGCTATCGTACTCGAGGCCGATGTTCGCCTCAGGCCAGTAGAGGTCAACCAGATAGTAGCTTTTTTCCGTCGAGGTTCTCGACGTGCGCGACGCGTCGATGCGGTAGTTCAGGTGAGGAAGCGGGAGGCCATAGCCTCCGAGGCGAGGAGGAAGGCAGAAGGCGATGATGAGCGCCGTTTCCATGGGCGAGCCCGACGCTACGGCGATGAAGCGCAGCGCTTTTCGCGCGGCTCGCGATCCTGGCAGGTAGGGGCCTCGATCGAGGAAGGCCTCTAAAGCGCGTACGGTGGTCGGCGACAGTGTTCTCGCGTAGTGCGCGGTGCCGTCGGGTTGCACCGTGTAGAGCGAGCAGAGCTCGAACCCGAGCTTCACGAGCATAGGGAATGCGAGGCTACGTGCTGCGTGCACGAACGTCAACTCGGGAGACGCAATGAGCATGCCGTTGCCCGCGCGCACGAACGATCCGCTTGGAAGAGGAGTCGTGCAGACATGGCAGACCGCGTTCTCTATAGCCTTGGACGATATCTTGGCCGGCGTGATGACATGAATGGGGCCGGTTGCGAATGCGAGGTCCGTTCCTCTCAACGAGCGGACGGCTGATGCGGTTGGCTTGCTTGCCGCGACTTCGCCAGAATGCGCCGCCCCGAAAGCGAGCGCCTCTCCGTACGTAAGGTTGAGCCGATCGAAGGCGAACATGCTGGCCGTGCGCTCGACCTCGATCGATCCCGCCGGTCGGCGGTGGGCAGGGATGGAGGGTCCGCCGAGCAGGGCGTCGAACCGGCCCGAGCGCCAGCATTCTGCTGCGGTGGTATGCGAGACGAACAAGGTCATGCGGGCATTGTAGCGAGACTGCCCTTTCGATACTGTCGCGAAAGGGCTCTGTTGGTCAGGCGTAATAGAGTGCTTGATTTGCGCTGGAACTGCGCTGGATCCGTGTTCGATCCTCGCGTCTGCCCCCCCCCATTGCGCGGCGAGAGAGCTTCCGTTAATGCGAAAGGCACTGCGCCGCGCAATGGGGGGCAAGAGCGTGACCGAAAGCGCGCCGGGAGGGGAGGGAAGGCGCGCTTTCGGCGGATGCGCCGCAACGGCGCAGGGTGGATGCAGGTGGCGCTACTTGGCGGCCACGGCGCGGCCGACGACGTAGCCTTGGGTGTGGCAGCGTCCGAGGGAGAGGCCGGGCACGGTCATGGGGTAGTCTGGACTGCCGAAGAAGTTCCCGGCGCAGTTGCCGATGGCGTACAGGCCCTCGATGGGCTGGCCGTCGGCGTCGAGAACCTGCATGTCGGCGTTCACGTTCACGCCATGGATGATGGTGGACAGGCCGATGCGGCGATGGATGCCGTAAAACGGCGGCTCGACGATGGGCTTGAGCCATTTCGCCGCTTTGCCCATGTCTTCATCGACGCCCTTTTCGACCAGCTCGTTGTAACGGGCGATCGTTTGCGCGAACGCCTTCACGTCGGATAAGCCCAGCTTCTCGCCCAGTTCTTCGACGGTGTCGGCAGCGTACGTGTTGATGAGGCTCTCGTACACGCCCGTTTTCTCGCCGTCTTCCTCGGGCATGTAGGATTTCATGCCCTCGGGCGGGATGAGCGCGCCCGGCCAGTCGGCGCAGTCGGTCATGTAGTTGCTGTCGAACACCTGCGTGTACCAGCCGGCGTCCTCCTCGCTCTTGAGGAAGTTGCCCATCGTGGCCATCTCCGAGCGCGCTTCGTTGCAGAAGCGCGTGCCGTCGTTTTTCACGCACAGGAACGGCATGTCGGCCATCGAACCGGGACCCGCATCGAAGTCGTGGAGCACTTTCGAGCCGCAGACGTCTTCCATGCGGCCTCCGGCCCACACCATCATCTTCTGGCCGTCGCCGGTCTTGTTCTGCTCCTTGCGATAGATGTTGGCCATCTCAGCCTCGTAGTAGGCCATCATCTCGTCGTCGTTCTCATAGTCGCCTGTGGCCACGATGACGCCCTTGGCGGCGTTGAACTGGATGTAGCCGCCCTCGCCCTCGGCGATGACGCCCGTCACCGCGCCATCGCCATCTTGCACGAGCTGCGCTGCCGGCGTGGAGTAGAAGATCTCGACGCCCTGTTGCTCGGCGTAAGCCGCGATGTCGCGCATGCCGTCGCCGGTGTTGTAGGGCTTCGGGCCGAAGTCGTAGGCGAAGTACGTGATATCGTAGCCGTCGATCTGTTTGATGGCGCTCGTCCATTTGGCGGTGGACTCGACCACCTGCGCGCCCGCCTTCTCGGCGATGTCCCACAGCCACTTCAGTGCCTCGCCGGAGTTGTAGGCCCACAGGCGCACTTGCTCGCGGTCGGAGCGATGGCAGCAGTCCTCGGTGATAAGCGAGACGACGGCCTCGACGCCGGCGGGATCGGTCTCGTCGAGGATGATGGAGTCGCACGTGTTGCCCTGCGAGATGGCCGTCGCCTCCTTCTGCAGCAGCGCCACCTTGGCGCCCGCTTCGAACGCGGCCAGCGCGGCGGGCACGCCTGCAGCTCCTGCGCCTACGATGACAACGTCGAAGTCCTTCGTCTCAGCGATGTCGGTGATGGGCTCGGGCTGTGCGAAGAAGGCGGGCAGCCCGCCCTGCGATCCCGCAGGTGTCGATGTCGTCTGGGCGGCGCCTTGAGGCTGGCAAGCGCTCAGCATGGATGCGCTGGCGGCTCCGAGGGCGGCAACGCCTCCGAATTTGAACAGGTCGCGACGTGAAATAGTGCTCATGATTCCCTCCTCGATCGTCGATTCTCGCACCGCTTTGGGCAGCGGGCTTCCTCACCATAGAAAACGGTCGGATCGCGTGCATCGACCACGGCGAAATTCGATGGTCTAAAAACCGTAACCCCCTCGCATAACCCTTTATTTTTTCTGGATCGGAGAGAAACCGTCTTGAAGGCATCCGTGCACAAAAAACGTTTCGTCTATAATCGCCCCATGGCAAGATGGGGCGAAGGAGAGTTTGTGGGTAGGTTTGACGGGCGAGGGGAAAGCCGGGAGAAGGGCGAGCGGAAGCGCCCGCGGCTGTTCTGCGGCGTGGTTGCGGTTCCGCTGGCGTTTCTGGGGCTGGGCGTGTACCGCGCGTGGATCGAGATCGTGTTCGTGGGCTCGTTTGTGGAATTTCCCGCCATGGCGTTCTCGGGGCGCGACGTGTTCGACCTCACCATGGTGGTGACGGCGGTGGCGTGCACGTTGCTCGCGCGCAGGATAGGCCCCTTCTTCAACAAGCCGCTCGTGTTCGCGGTGTGCGGCGTCGCGCTGACGGCTTCCACCGCGCTCATGTTCGCCTCATGCTGGCTGCCGGGGATCGCGCCTGCCGCGGGGCTTCCCGCCGGCGTGCTGGGAGGCTTCGGCATCGCGCTTCTCATCCTGTTCTGGAGCGAGCTGTACGGGTGCCTGAACCCGCTGCGGGTGGCGCTGTACTATTCCGCCTCCATCGTGGCGGGCGCGCTTCTGCTGTACGTGTACCGAGGGTTCATGCTGC
Source organism: Eggerthella sinensis (assembly GCF_003339815.1). Classification (GTDB taxonomy): domain Bacteria; phylum Actinomycetota; class Coriobacteriia; order Coriobacteriales; family Eggerthellaceae; genus Eggerthella; species Eggerthella sinensis. The sequence continues at coordinate 98,630 of NZ_PPTT01000008.1, read as the reverse complement.
CGTGGCTGTTCGTCATGACGGCGCTGCTGCCGGCGCTCTCGCTCGTGGGCCTGCGCCGCGGGTTCGCGGGCCTTCCCGCTGCGGAGCTGCCGTCCACCTCGTGGACGCGCTTCTCGGTGCCCTGGAAGGCCGTGCTGTTCATGGCCGCGTACGCGTTCGCCTACGGGCTCATGGAGGGCGACCTGTACGCCGGAGCGTTCGGCCCGCATTCCGCGCCCGGGGCGCTTGCGGTGGGTCTGCTCGTGTTTTTGGGCGTGGCCGTGCGCGGCGGGCGGTTCGACTTCGGCATCATCTACCGCGTGGCGCTGCCGCTCATGGTGGTGGCGCTGTTCCTCGTGCCGGCGCTCGGGCACATCCAGGGCACGGCGGCCAGCTTCTGCGTGTCGGCGGGCTACACCGCACAATCCATCCTCATCATGCTCATCATGGCGAACATTTGCTACCGCTACGGCGTGTCGGCCATCTGGCTGTTCGGCATCGAGCGCAGCGTGCGGCAGGTGTCGATGTGGCTCGGCCGCGTCGTGACGGACGGCGCCCAGCGAGCCGACGTGCTGGGCGGCAACGGGGAGATGCTCGTGTCGCTTCTCACGGTGGTCGCCATCGTGGTGGCCACCACGATCCTGTTCTCGGAGCGGGAGCTGTCGAGCCGCTGGGGCGCGAACTTCCTTGCGGGCGGCGTCGACTCGGCGGCGATGATCCGCAAGCAGGAGCTGGCCGATCGCTGCGCTGAGGTGGCGCGCGTGTATAAGCTGTCCACGCGCGAGGAGGAGGTCCTGCTGTTGCTGGCCCAGCGCAAGACGGTGGGCATCATCGAGCGGGAGCTGTTCATCGCGAACGGTACGGCGAAGGCCCATGTGCGGCACATCTACCAGAAGCTCGACATCCACACGCGTCAGGAGCTGTTCGACCTTCTGGGCGTCGAGGCGCGGGACGGCGTGAAAGCCGGGGCCGCCCCGCTCGACGACGCGTTGTAGCCTACAAAATCAGCATGGCGGCGGTCAGCACGATGACGCAGACGATGGCGGTGACCACGATCACCTTCATCACGGCTTTCAGCATGGTGGCGTACTGCACCTTCGCAAGGGCGAGGCCTGCCAGCACGGCGCCGTTCATGGGCGTGATGATGGCCACCAGGCCGTGCGCCGCCACGTAGATCATGACCATGACCTCGGGCGAGAAGCCCAGGCCGTCGGACAGCGGGCCCATGATGGGCATCGCGAGCGTGGCCATGCCCGAGCTCGACGGGATGGCGAACGACAGCACGAAGTAGAACAGGAACGTGGCGGGCGCGAAGATGAAGGCGGGCACGCCGGCCAGGGCGTTTGCGGCGTTCGTGAGGATGAACGTGTCGAGCGCGGTCTCGCTCATGATAACGGCCACGGAGCGGGCGAGCGCGATGACCAGCGCGACGCTCACCATCTCGGCGCAGCCGCCGAGGAACGTGCCCACGATGTCCTTGCCCGACAGGCGCGCGAACAGGCCGATGACGATGGCCATGAGCAAAAACCACGCGGTGGCCTCGTTGAAGTACCACATGCCCAGCGGGGCTCCCGTGAGAAACGCGCTCCATGCGCCGGACGGGTTGTCAACCGAGCCGCCGGCCATGAACAGGTCGATGCCGAAGTTCTGCCACGGCACGAAGCCGACGATCATGATGACGAACGTGAGCGCGAACAGCACGAGCACGATCTTCTGCTTGCCCGACAGCACGGCTGAGAACGACGGGTTCTCCGCGTCCTCCTCCATCTGGCCGTACTCCTTCTCGGCGTCCTCCTGCTCCTGCAGCGACATGAACGTGGAGCCCTTGTCGGCCTTGACCTTCTTGGCGTAGCGCATGACGAAGAAGATGGAGATGGCTTCGGCGATGATGAACAGCACGAGGCCGAAACCGATGATGAGGCCCTGGTCGATGGGGATGCCGAGGTCGGTGAGGGCGGCGGTGGCCACGCCCACGGAGAACGGGTTCACCGTCGAGCCGATGCAGCCCGCGCCGGCGCCCAGCAGTACCACGAGCGCGCCGGTGAGCGTGTCGAAGCCCGCGGCGAACATGGTGGCGGCCAGCAGGATGTAGAACGGCACCGTTTCTTCCATCATGCCGTAGGTGGAGCCGCAGATGCCGAACAGCAGCATGAGGATGGGGATGAGCACGAGCTCGTGGCCCTTGAGCGAGCGGACGAGCGTGGCCACGCCGGCATCGAGCGCGCCGGTCTTGTTGACCATGGCCAGAAAGCCGCCCAGCACGAGCACGAACACGCATACCTGCATGGCGCTCGCGAAGCCGAGCACGGGCGACATGAGCACGTCGGCGAACGTCGCGCCCGTCACCTCGCCGGTGAACATCGACACGATGACGGCCACGACGGCCACCACGATGAGGCACACCACGAGGATGATGAACGAATCGGGGGTGCGGCGCTTCTTCTTGGGTTTCGGTTCTGCCTGGACGGTCTCAGCCATCGATCTCTCCGTTCTCGTGCGCGCGGGCCTCGAGCCAGCGCATAGCTACCGTAGCGGTGAGGGCGGCACCCTCGGCGAACACGCTCTCGTCGAACGTGGTGCGGGCGTTGTGCACGGGGTAGTGCACGCCCTCGTCCTCGGTGCCGGTGCCGAGGAGGAAGTACGTGGTGGGCACGGCCTGGGAGATGGTGCTCATGTCGTCGGAACCGGACATCGGCTTGTCCATGATGCTCACGGGCGCGCCGGTCATGGCCTCGACGTAGTCGATGAGCTCGTCGGTGAGCGCGGGATCGTTGTACACGCTGGGAACGCCGCGCAGGAACTGGATCTCCGCCGAGCCGCCGAACGCCGCGGCGATGCCGTCGCACAGGGCCTCCATGCGCTCCTTCATGCGGGCGCGGGTGTGTTCGGAGATGGTGCGCAGGGTGCCCAGCATGTGGACGTCGCCGGGGATGACGTTGGCCGCCGCACCGCCGTTGATGGCGCCGAACGAGATGACGCACTGCTCGGTGGGGTCCTGTTCGCGGGCGATGAGGTTCTCGAAGGCCAAGTACAGATGACAGGCGATATTGAAGGGGTCGACGGTTTGGTGCGGCTGCGAGCCGTGGCCGCCCTTGCCGTGCACGACGATGTCGATGTCATCGATGGACGAGAACGCGGTGCCGAGCCGCGTGGCCACCTCGCCGCGCTTGAACGTGAGCGGCATGAGATGGATGGCCGCCGCCGCATCGATGCGCGGGTTCTCCAGCACGCCGGCGTTGATCATGGCTTCGTTGCCGCAGATCTCGTCAGGCGCGGTGCCCTCCTCGTCGGGCTGGAACATGAGCTTCACGCAGCCGGCCAGCTCGGCCTCGTGCGCCTTGAGGATGCGCGCCGCGCCCAGCAGCATGGCGGTGTGGCCGTCGTGGCCGCAGGCGTGCATGTAGTCGTTTGCCGAAGCGAAGGGAAGCCCCGTCTCCTCGGCGATGGGCAGGGCGTCCATGTCGGCGCGCAGCATGAAGCAGCGCTCCGACGACGGGTCGCCCACGGTGGCCACGAGGCCGCCCGGCACGATCTCTTCCGGCTCGAGGCCGATCTCCCGCAGACGCTCGGCGACGTACGCCGTCGTTTGCGGGAGATCGAAACCGATTTCGGGATGCTCGTGCAGCCAGCGGCGGTTGGCGATGATTTCGCCTTCCAGTGCTTGCGCCTCTTCCAGGATGGTGGTCATGCAGGATGCCTCCTTCGCTTCGTCGGTCGGAATTCTTCTGGCGAACGAAGAGAAGAATCCCGACCGGTGCGTCCGCGCCCACATCGAGGGCGCCTTACGAGCGGTACAATACGGAGGTGACACGGGTTTGATCGTCACCCTGCTGGCGTTACGGGAGGGTGAACGGTAGGTAATGGACGGTAAACGGTCGAAAATCGGGGGCGAAATGCAGAACGCCATACGAGCGACGAAGCGTGCGGAAACGGACGCGGAGGCGGAAACGGAAGCGGGCGCGCAGGGCGCGGGGCGTCGTCCTGCCGCGGCGCGCGGTCGGCTGATCGACGCGCGCAGCCTCGTGGCCGTGTGCGCGCTGTCGCTGTCGACGTTCGTGCAGAACGGCTACGTGCATCCGCCCTTCAGCGCTTCCAACCCCTGGGCGCTCGTGCTGAGCGGTCTGTTGTACGGTGCCGCGTTCGGGCTGTGGGCGCTCGTCGCGCATCGCGGAAGCGCGCCGCTGTCGGTGCGCGCAGCCACGGTGGGCGCGGTGGGCACGCTCGCGGCGGGGTGCGCGCTCTGGATGCTCGGCGCGTTCGACGGCTACAACCTTGCGGTCACGCTTGCCGGCGCGGCGCTGCTGTCGTGCGGCCGCGCATGGGCGGTCATCGTGGCGGGGCTGTCGCTCGCGCGCCTGCGCCCGCGCGGCGTGCTCGTCACCATGGCCGGCGGGGTGTGCCTGTCCTATGCGGTCTTCCTCGCGTTCGGCCCGCTGCTGGCCTTCGCGCCCGTCATCGCCTACGCGCTGCTGCCCGCCGTGGCGCTTGCGGCGGTTGCCGCCCCCGTCGCGCGGCTGCGCGACGGGCTGTCCGACCGCACGCCCCCGAGCGAGCTGGCCCTCACGAACCCGGGCTCGTTTCCCGGTCCGTTCAACCGACTGTTCGTGTGCATCTTCCTGTTCGAAGTGGCGTTCGGGCTGTCCATCACGTTCGGCACCGGTTCGGGCACGCGGTGGCAGAGCGTTGTGGGCGGCGTGGCTATGCTCGCGCTGGCGGGATGGTGCGCCTTCACGCAGCGGGGCTCGCGCGAGGATGCGCTGTTCCACGTGTCGGGACTGCTCGTGGTGTTCGGCTTCTTCGTCTCGTCGGCCCAGACCGTTGCGCTCGGGTGGGTGGCGTCGGGCGCGCTCACCGTGGGCGCTCAGATGTTCAGCGTGCTCACGTGGGCGACGCTCGCCATCATCGCCGCGCGCAACCCCTCGGGCGGCATCGCGGCGCTCGGACAGGGCTTCTGCGCGTCGAGCTGCGGCGCGACGCTGGGCGTGGCGCTGACGCAGCTGCCGGTGGCCGCCGACGCGACGGGCTCCGATGTGCGCCTGCTGCTCCTGGCGCTCGTGGCCGCCGCGTTCGTGGGGTACGTGTGGATCGTGCTCAAGGACTTCAGCTTCTCGGAAGCCATCCGGGGCGTGAAGCCGGTGGAGGAGGTGGAGGCGCCCGCGGTGCCCGAGGCCGCCATCGAGACGCGGTGCGCGCACCTGGCAGAGGTGCACGGCCTCACCGAGCGCGAGGGCGAGGTGTTCGTGCTGCTGGCGCGCGGGCGCAACGGCGCGTTCATCCAGGAGGAGTGCCGCGTGACGCGCAACACCGCAAAGACGCACATCCGCCATATCTACCAGAAGTTGAACGTGCACACGCAGCAGGAGCTCATCGATCTTGTGGAGAGCGGCCGCGACTATATCGTCTAACGCTTTTCTGTCGATGGCGGCATGCATGACCGCACGCCGCATCGCTGTGGTACGCTACGGCGATCGTTGAACGTATCGAGGAAGGAACCGCCATGCGCCAGGGAAGCGCTCCGAATTTCTGTCCGCCCACCGAGGAGGGCATCACCATCGTGCTCGAGGACGAGACGGGCGAGCAGACCGAGCTCGAGTTTCTCGGCCTCATCCTGCATCGCGATCGCAGCTACGGCTTTTTCTTCCCGATAACGGAAGACGAGCCCGCAGGCTCGTCTGGTGAAGTGGTGTTGCTTGAGGTGATGGAACTCGACGAAGACGGGCAGCCCGCGGCGTTCGAGATCGTCGAAGACGAAGCGGTGGCGGCCGAAGTGTACGACGATTTCCGCACCGCGACGAAGGATCTGTACGACTTCTCCTAGGTCGTACGTCACGTTATCGTCCGAGCGGGTCCCATCCCGTCGGGGGCTTGACCCGCTCGGACTGGGCGATAGCGGCCACGTACATGATCTCGTGGTTGATCGCCTGCTCGAGCCGGCAGACCTCTTCTTCGGTTTCCGCATATTCAAAAATGCGCGCCGCAGCGCGTCTTATAGTCTCCATCAGTTCTTCGTACTCGGTTCCGCTCATGTGCGACCTCCGGTGCCCTTTAGCTGAAGCAATGACTCTCTCGATAATCTCATAGTACAAACCTCTTGTTTTATTGACGGTCTGTAAACTATAGTTTACGTCTTTTCCTCGCGCCCGGGCTAGCCTTTAACCGGCATGCAGAACACTTCACTAAAAACTCAGCTCGGGACAACTATTGCGAGGCTGCGCTCGGAAGCGAACGTGTCGCAAACTTCCTTCGCGCTCATGGTGGGAGTCAGCCGCAAGTACCTCATCGATATCGAAGGCGGAAAGGCAAATCCGACGGTCGACATGCTTGAACGCATCGCGGGTGGCTTGGACACCACGGTCGGTCAATTATTCGAGGGTCTTTGAACGCTTCCGCTACAGCGCGACGGGGTTCCAGCTGCCGTCGATGTCGCACAACCAAGCTTCGGGCTTGCGCACGGTGAAGAACGTGAGCGTCTCATCCTCAGGTCCTTCGTAGCTTTCACCCAAACCGGTCATGTGCTCGTACCCCGCGCGACGCACGTTCTCGTTCGCCCGATCCTCAAGATCAACCTCTCCCCGCATGATAACCCAGCCGCTGCCCGGTTTCCAGGCAGTCAACTCAAACTTCGGATTGATCGTAAGCTCGCGGTATACATCCTTCGTCGTGGCCGTGCAGAACCAGATCTGATCGTCTTGGATGGCGGCGAAGCTGAAGGGGCGCACGTGCGGCTGATCGCCTTCGCACGTTGCCAGGTACCAGGCGGGCACGCTCGTGAGGTAGTCGACGATGGTTTCGTTTCCGTTCATGATGGTTCCTTTCGTAGGACGGTTGGGTGAAATGCGAGCTTAGAAGGGGATGAAGTTCGTGGCGACGGTGCAGGCCAGCATGAGCAGGATCACGAGGGCGCCGTTGCGGTCGAGGCGCGTGAACGCCGGGGGATGCAGGCGCGTGCGCCCGACGCCGCCGTGGTAGCAGCGCGCCTCCATGGCCGACGACAGCGTTTCCGCATGGCGAAACGCGCTGGTGAACAGCGGCACCATGAGGGACGTGAGCATGCGCACCCGGCCTTTCGAGAACGTGGCGCCGCGGCTGATTTGCGCGCGGTACACGGTTTGCAGTTCGAAGGTGAACTGCGGCAGGAAGCGCAGGGCGATGCCCATCATCATGGACAGCTCGTGGGCCGGCACGCCGATGCGGCGCAGCGGCTGCAGCAGGTACTCGAAGGCGTCGGTGATGTCGAGCGTGGGGGTGGTCAGGGTGAGCAGGCTCATGCCGAGCAGAAGCAGCAGCAGACGGCATGCGATGAAGGCCGCCTGCCATAGGCCCGCCTCGCTGATGCGGATGATCCACCACTCGAACAGCACGGTGCCGCCCTGCACGAAGAACACGTTGAGCAGGGCCGTGACCACCACGATGAACGCGAGCGGCGCGATGGACTTGAACGCCGAGCGCAGCGGGATGCCCGCCAGCTTGAAGAAGCCGAGCACGAACGCGGCGCACACCGCGAGCCCCCAGAAGGACTGCCCGACGAACACCACCACCATGAGCGCGAGCGCCAGCAGCAGCTTCGCCCGCGCGTCCATCCGATGCAGCGGGCTCGTGCCCGGCCAGTAGCGCCCGATAACCGCGATGTCAGGCATGGGGAGCCTCCGGGTTTTCCTGCGTCGGCGAGCAACCTGCCTTTCCCTCCTGCGTCGGCGGGCAACCTGCCTTTTCCTCTTGCGTCGGCTGATGACCTGCGGGAGCTTTGGACTGGCGCGACCGACGCGAGGCGTCGTCCCTCGGGTTGACCCCGCGCCCAGGGCGCTGGGAGCCGCCCTCGCTCCCTTCCCTCCACATCCTTGCCACATCCTGCGCGAGCGTCTCCGTATCGTACAGGTTCCGATCAAGCGCCACCCCTTCGGCGCGCAGCTCGGCGGCCAGCTTCTGAGGGGCGGGCACGTCGAGGCCGATGGCGCGCAGCTCGTCGCCGTGGGCGAAGACGTCGGCGGGGGCGCCGAAGGCGAACTGGCGACCCTCGTTGAGCACGAGCACGTGGTCGGACAGGCGGGCGAGGTCGTCCATGCTGTGCGACACCATGGCCACGGTGAGGCCGCCCGCGTGCAACTCGTCGATGAGGTCGAGGAACTCCTCGCGCGCCACGGGGTCGAGGCCGGCCACGGGCTCGTCGAGCACGAGGATGCGCGGCTCCATGGCCAGCACGCCGGCGAACGCCACGCGGCGCTGCTGCCCGCCCGACAGCTCGAAGGGGCTCTTGTCGCCCACCTCGTCGAGGTCGAGCCGCACGCTTTGCAGCGCCGCCGCCACGCGACGGTCCACCTCGTCGGCGGACAGCCCCAGGTTGCGCGGTCCGAACGCCACGTCCTCGCGCACGGTGGCGGCGAACAGCTGGTATTCGGGATACTGGAACACGAGGCCCACCTTGCCGCGGCATGCCTGCGCCACGCGCTTGTCGGCCAGGTCCTGCCCGTCGAGCAGCACGCGGCCGCGCGTGGGGTTCACCAGGCCGTTCATGTGCTGGATGAGCGTGCTCTTTCCGCTGCCCGTGTGGCCGGCGATCCCCAGGAACTCGCCGTCTTCCAGGGTGAAGTCGATGTCGCGCAGCGCCCACACGGCATCGGGGTCGACGCCCCAGGCCGCTTTGCCGTGCTTGAGCGAGGGGGCGTCCTCGATGACGCCGGCTTCGCGGCGCTTCTTGATGCGCGACTTCCGCTTCTCCTGGCGGTTCGGATCGGCGTAGGAATAGCTTACGCCTTGGAAAGCAATCGGCACAGCTCCTCCTTCAACGTGGTCGTCTCGATGTGCATGCTCACGGGCACGCCCCGCTTCTGCAGCTCGAGGGACAGCTCGGCGGCGAAGGGCAGGTCGAGGTTGAGGTGCTCGAGCAGGTCGGCCTGCACGAGCACCTCGTCCGGCGTGCCCTCCGCGGCCACGTGGCCGTCTTCGAGCACGATGACGCGGTCGGCCTGCGCGGCTTCTTCCATGAAGTGCGTGATCATGATGACGGTCATGCCGCGGTCGTGCAGTTCGTGGCATACGCGCATGAGGCCCTTGCGGCCGCGCGGGTCGAGCATGGCCGTGGCCTCGTCCAGGATGAGGATGGAGGGCTCCATGGCCAGCACGCCGGCGATGGCAACGCGCTGCTTCTGCCCGCCCGACAGCGCCGCGGTCTCGCGCTTGTCGAAGCCCTGCAGCCCCACATCGGCCAGGGCGTCGGACACGCGGCGGCGCAGCTCGTCGGTGGGTACGCCCAGGTTCTCGGGGCCGAAGGCCACGTCGTTCTCGATGAGGCTTGCCACCAGCTGGTCGTCGGGGTTCTGAAACACCATGCCGGCGTTGCTGCGGATGAAGTACGTGGATTTCTCGTCGCGCGTATCGTGGTCGAGCACGTGCACGCTGCCCGCGTCGGGCACGAGCAGCGCGTTGATGTGCTTGGCCATGGTCGACTTGCCCGAGCCGTTGCCGCCGAGGATGCACACGAATTCGCCGGGGGCGATGCGCGCATCCACGCCGTCCAGCACGAAGTGCTCGCCGTCGTAGGTGAATCCGGTGTCCTTGAACTCGATCATGCGGTTAGCGTCCCTTCACCTGCTTCTTCTTGGGCGTGATCAAATTGGAGATGCTCTTGTACACGATGAGCGTGAGCACGGCGTTGATGCCGGCTTTGATAAGGTTGAACGGGGTGAGGATGGGCAGGATCATGGCCACGACGGCATCGAAGGGCACGCCCAGCCACATCGGGGTGATGATGAGGTTGCCCACGATGGCCATGATGGTGGCCGCGACGGCGCTCAGCACGAGGCCGACGACGCCGCTCTTGAACGTGCGCTTGCGGCGGTACACGAGCGCTGCGGGCAGGATGAAGCCGGTGACCACGAGGATGTTCATGATGGCGCCCGAGAAGTCGGCCATGAGGATGCCGTGGATGATGGCGCCCACGATGCCCACGGCCAGGCCCGCGCCCGGCCCGAAGGCGAAACCGCACACCATGGCGGGCATGGCGGAGGCGTCGTACTTGAGCCAGGTGACGCCCGGCAGCAGCGGGAACTCCACGAACGACAGCAGCACGCCGATGGCGCACATGAGCGCCATGGTCACGAGCTGACGGGTGTCCCACTTGTTGGTGTTGGTGAAATCGTAGGTGTCGGGCGCGGATGCGCCGGGAGTGTTGCCGCTCATGGCAACCCCTTTCTCTTCGCAGGCCGTGACGTTCGGGTCACGTTTCCCGGCCTAAAGAGAAAACGAGCCCGTATGAATTCCTTCCATACAGGCTTCTTGGGGTCCGCCGACGCCTGCGCACAGCGCGTCGCGCGGATCTCTGCCTCTTCCATCCGGACTATACCGTTGGTTCCGGAATCACACCGGAATCAGCCTGCATCGCTGCGTTGCCGCCTCGCTGCAGGGTCGCGGACTCCCGGCTCTTCGGCGCACGCGCCGATGGCCGGATTACCGCCAGTGAGGAATTGCACCTCGCCCTGAAACAGAATCCATGGGTGGCATTGTAGCCGCAGCGGGGCCGTATGGCAACCGTTATGCGTTTGAAATGCGGACGAATCCGGACAATTGGCGGGGTATACTGGTGCCACCGACGAACGCAAGGGGGAGTCATGGCAAGCAAGGTCGTCAACGAACCGCGCATCAAGAACCCGCTCATCAAGGCCATCCGCGAGCTTTTGGAACATCGCGCGCTATGGTTGTACCTGCTCACCGACGAGGCGGCGAAGGCGGGTGCCGACCCGGCCACGTTCGCGCCGGCCGCGGTCAAGCGCTGCGGGCTGTTCCAAGGCGCGGAGCTCCGGGCCTTGGGCGGCGGGACGAACAGCCTGAAAAGCCTCAAGAAGGGCCTGTTCGGCAAGCCGGCGCAGATGGTGTTCGAAATGGACGTCAAGGATGTGCAGGACGACCGCTTCGAGCTCGAGTTCCACTACTGCCCGCTCGTGAAGGCATGGCAGAAGCAGGGCTGCACCGACGAGGAGATTTCCAACCTGTGCGACTGGGCCATGTGCGGCGACCGCGGCATCGGCGAAGCCTACGGCTGCGACCTCGACCTCCCCAAAACCATCGCCCGCGGCGACGACGTCTGCCACCTCATCTACCACCGCTAACGCGAACAGGGAGGCGAGCGGGTGCGCTATCCCTGAGCGGAGGCGGGCTTCTCGTCTGCGGCGGAGTCGCGCGCGTCTTTCGGCACGAAACGAAACTCGAGTTTGACGTCGAGGGCGAGCTCGAATCGCGCGATCGTTTCCAGCGTCATGTTCGGCTGCGTGTTCAGCAGGTTGGACAGATTCGACTTCGAAACGCCCATGCGGCGCGCGAGCTCGGTTTTGGACAATCCTTTCTCCTGCATGAGTTCCCAGATCATGACGCTGAGATCGAGCGCATGGTCGAACGCGCGGGTTCCGGGCGTCTCGAAGTCCCTCATGAAGTCGCGGTCATCCCTTGTTATCATCATGTCAATCATCCTCTTCCAACAGTTCGACGACGAGACGCTGCTGTCGAACGGCGCTTGCGATGGTGGCGGTCGGAATGGAGCCGGTCCCGCTGTGCCCCTGAAACGGCCGAAGCATCACGATTGCTTCCGTCACGCGAATGTGGGCCATCACGCGCGCCGCTCCGGAAAAGTTCTTGATCTCGTACAGGTCCGGCGAAATGCGGCGCACCCGTTTCGTTTCCGTCGCCCACTTCAGCCCGTTCGTGGTGATTTTCACCACTGTTGCGATGAGTCTCCTCGCTTTCTCTTTGGAGCGGGGGTCGTTCAGCCAGTCGTCCAGAAATGATCGCGTACCGCTTTCATCGGACAGCACGTAGTAGTACATGCCGTTGTCGAGTTTGCGCCGAATAAGCTGTTTTCCTGATCCGCCCGATTGCTTCCAAAGTTCATTTTTAACTGAACTCATGATAACACGCCCCTTTTTCCTCCGCAAGCATGAAGTTTGCACTATAATGCAAAACAGTATAGCGAGAATTGCACGATAGTGCAAAGAGAGGCCAAGCATGAAAGAGAACGGCGTGGTCGATTGGGCGAAGTACGGCGTGCTGTTGAAGGCCGCGCGGCTGGCGAACGGCTACACGCGCGGCAAGGCGCTGTGCGACGCGGTGGAGGAGCGCACGGGCATGCGCGTGTCCGAGCGCACCGTGTACGCTTTGGAGGACGGCAGCAGGGCACCGTCGGCCGATATCTTTCTGGCGCTGCAGCAGGTGCTGCCCGAGCTGCGGGAGCCGGAGTTTATGAAGCCGGTGTTCAGGAGGAACGGCATCGAGGTCATGCTGGTGAGCTTCTAGGTAACCAGTTGTGGACGGGTGACGTTGTTTCGGACGGGGGCGGCGTGGCTGGACTACAATGGATAACCCTATGATTGAAATCCTCAACACCATCGATTCTTTTGTGTGGGGCCCGGCAATGATCGCGTTGCTGTTGGGCTCGCACCTCTTCTTCACGTTCAAAACCGGGTTCATCCAGCGCAAGCTGCCGCAGGCCATCAAGCTGTCGCTGTCGAGCGACCCCGAGGGCAAGGGCGATATCAGCCACTTCGGCGCGCTTGCCACCGCGCTCGCGGCCACCATCGGCACCGGCTCCATCGTGGGCGTGGCCACGGCCATCCTCGCGGGCGGCCCGGGCGCCGTGTTCTGGATGTGGATCACCGGCGTGTTCGGCATCGCCACGAAGTACGCCGAGGTGTACGCGGCCGTGAAGTACCGCGTGCGCGACCATAACGGCGCCATGCTGGGCGGCGCCATGTACATTTGGGAGCGCGCGTTCCGCCGCAACGCCCAAGGCGAGCGCGACCCGCGTCCTGGCGGGCATACCCCCTGGTGGGCGAAGCTCGGCGCCGTGGCGTTCGCCGCATTCGCTGCCGTGGCGGCCATCGGCACCGGGTCGGCCGTGCAGGCCTCGGCCATGTCCGGCATCATCACCTCGAACATCGACGTGCCCGCCTGGGTGGTGGGCCTCGTCATCGTCGTGCTCGTGTCGGTGGTCATCTTCGGCGGCGTGCAGTCCATCTCGAAAGTGTGCGAGAAGCTCGTGCCCGTGATGGCGGTGGCCTACGCCGTGGGGTGCCTCATCATCCTCGCGTTCAACTGGGCGCTCGTCGGCGACGCGTTCGGCCTCATCCTGGAATGCGCCTTCACCTCGAAGGCGGCGTTCGGCGGCGCGGTGGGCTCCGGCATCATGATGGCCCTGCAGTTCGGCTGCGCGCGCGGCCTGTTCTCGAACGAGTCGGGCCTGGGCTCGGCGCCCATCGTGGCCGCCGCCGCTGCCACCCGCAATCCGGCGCAGCAGGCGCTCGTGGCCATGACCGGCACCTTCTGGTCGACGGTGGTCATCTGCGCGCTCACGGGCATCGTGCTCGTGTCCACCATGCTGGCGAACCCCGACATCGCCGCGTCCATCCTCGAGAACCCCACCATCTATTCGGGCGCCATGCTGGCAAGCGAGGCGTTCGCGAAGATCCCCTACATCGGCACGCCCATCCTCGTGCTGGGCATGGTGGCGTTCTCCTACACCACCATCCTCGGGTGGTCCTACTACGGCAACCGCTGCATCACGTACCTGTTCGGCCGCTACGCCATCCGCCCGTACCAGGTGGTGTACGTGGCCGTGGCCTTCCTCGGCGCCATCGGCGTGGGCGACATCGTGTGGACCATCTCGGACATCGGCAACGCGCTCATGGCCATTCCCAACATCATCGTCGTGCTGCTGCTGAGCGGCATGATCGCCCGCGAGACGCGCCACTACGTCTACGACGGCAACCTCGACGAGTTCGACGACACCCCCATCCCCCAGCTCGAGGGAAAGTAGCGCTCGGCCGCGTCGGCGCGGGCACCCGGCCCGCGCCGACGCGCTTGTCACGACGCCGCGCCCCGCTTCGCTTTGCCGCTGCGCATGTGGGTGGTCATGCGCAGCGCCGCGTACGCCGCCATGACGAGCGAGTACACGACGATGCTGAACGTGGCCCTCTGCCCGCTCGACGAGACGGTGGGCAGAAGCACGAGCATGAGGTGCACGTACGTGAGCGCGAAGAAGGCATAGGCCGTCTTCTGCAGCCGCTTCCACGCATCGGCGTCCATCCGCATTTTCACCGCGTTGAACGAGGTGACGGTGAGCGCGGCAAGCAACACGATGAGCAGGCTCGACACCACGAACGAGGCGATCATGCCCGCGGACATCCCCACGAAGCCGGACAGGATGTCGGCCAGATAGGCCCCCAGGTAGTTCGCCACGTGCCCGATGGTGAGGATGGCGGCGATGATGGACAGCTCGCCGCGGATGGGCATGAGGGCCCGCTGCGCCTTCGACCCCTCGGGCAGCGCCCCGATGAACATGACGACGGCGAACAGGGCGAATCCCAGCAAGCAGCGGGTGAGATAGGGGTAGACCGCCACCGCCACCTCGCGCGACACGCCGAACAGCACCTGCGACAGGAACAGCACGTCCATCGCGATGGCCACGATGTAGAACGACACCGCGTAGCGCTTGATCTGCTTCCTCAGCGCGAAGGCGAACAGCACGCTGAGGGCGAGGGCAATGAGCACTTCCATGGGACAACTTCCTCTCTCGCGGCTAGCGAACCGTCCATCCGGCGGGAACCTCGGCGTCGCTGTGGCACTGCGCGCACTGCATGACCGACGCCGTGTGCGACTTGTGGCAGGTGCCGCAGGCCAGCTCCTCGTGGTAGGCGCTGTGCGGGTTGTACGCCTGCTGCCCGGTGATCTGCGCCAGGCTGTCCTGCCCGATGGCGTGGCACGACCCGTTCATGCAAAACGCGTTGTCGAAGCTGCGCTGCTCGAGCGGCAGCGCGTAGCCGCCCGCCACCCACGACACGCCCTCGGCCAGCTGCTCGCTCAGCGTGGGCACGTGGCAGTCGAGACAGGTGACGTCGGCCACGCGGTGGGCGGTGGCAAGCAGCGTCGGGTCGTCGGCGTAGTAGTCCTCCACGTACGGGTCCATGGGCGTGTGGCAGATGGCGTTGCAGAAGCTGGGCTGCTCGTGCCATACCCAGAAGCCGGTGCCGGCCGCCACGAGAACCACCGCCGCAACGCCGAGCGCGATGAGCCCCTTGTTCCTCTTCTTCCGATCTTCCATGGTTCCTCCTCGCGCTCCCCGTCGGCGCGTCGCCGCGCCGACGGGGAGCAATCGTTCGCTGACTCAGCTCTTGTCCTGGCCGACGAGGCGTCCCTTGCCGGTGGGCTCGACCTCGCACAGGCCGCATCGGAAGGGCGGGAACCCGGTGATGGGGTCGAAGTCGCGCGTGGTGAGCAGGTTGACGTTGGCCTGATGCCAGCCGTGGAAGATGTCCACCATGCCCGCATGCACGAGGTTCGTCACCTCGGCCTTCATCTCGATCTCGTTCTGGTGGTTGAACACGCGCACCACGTCGCCGTTGCCGATGGAGCGGTCGCGGGCGTCCTGCGGGTGCAGGCGCACCACCGGTTCGGGCATGAACTGGTTGAGCCAGGGAATCTCGCGCAGCTTGGAATGCGTGTAGAAGGGCAGGCGCGACCCCGCGTTCAGCACGAGCGGGTACTGCTTGTCCTGCTCGCTCGGCGCGTAGGGGGTGTGGACGGGCTCCTCGTACACGGGCAGCCCTTCGTAGCCGAAGCCCTTGAGCATCTCGGAGTCGAATTCGAGCTTGCCGGAAGGCGTGTTGAAGCCCGGCTCCCCGTCCTTGCGCAGCTTGCCGCTGGCGTGCTTGCCCTCCTCGTTCTTGCTGCCCGGAATCTCAAGGCCTTCGGGGTTCGCGCGCAGGTCGTCGAGGGTGACGTCGAGCCCGGCCGTCTTCAGCACGTTGTCGAGGGCCGCCTCCACGCTGCCGCCGAAGCACTCCTCCTCGAAGCCCAGCTTGCAGCCCAATTCCAGCATGATCTGCCAGTCTTCGCGCGCCTGACCCGCCGGCGCTACGCACGGCTCGCGGAAGAAGATCGTGCGGCCGTAGGCGGCGAAGGGGGCCATGCGCTCGTGGCACATGGCGGCGGGCAGCAGGATGTCCACGTAGTCGTGGGTCCAGGGGCGCTCGTAGTAATCGACGGCGGCCACGAATTCCAGCTTGCCGAGGGCTTCCTGGTAGCGGTTCGACTCGGGCCAGATCATGACGTTGCTGGCCACGAGGATAGCCGCCTTGATCTTGCCCTCGTCGATGTACTCGGGCAGCCTGGCCGTTTGGAAGTGCTTGGTGAACGACACCCAGGCGGGGAAGTCGTCCTTGTCGACGCGCTTCTCTTCGAAGTGCTGCTCGGTGTAGAGGTCTTCGGCGCGGAACTTAGCCGACGAGCCGCTCACGTCGAGCGGCAGGCCGCCGGAGGCGAACATGACGCCGCCCTTCTTCTCGATCATGCCCATGAGGGCGGGGATCATGAACACGGCGCGCAGCGCGTGCCCCACGTTCGAGGAGTGGGCGAGCCCCGCCGAGCTGGTGACGAGCGTGCTGGGCGCGTTGTCGGCCAGCAGGTGCACGGCTTCCTCGAGTTTCGCGGCGGGCACCCAGGTGATGTCCTCCACCTTCTCGGGCGGGTACTGGGCGGCGAGGTCGGCGAGGCCCTCGTAGCCGTGCGTCCATTCGTCCACGAACTGCTTGTCCACGAGGCCGTCGCGGATGAGGATGTTGATGAACCCGAGCGCGAGCGCGCCGTCCGACCCGGGGCGCAGCTGCAGATGGATGTCGGCGAGCCCCATGACGGTGGGCGTGATGCGCGGGTCGACGATGACGAACTTGCAGCCGCGCTCCTTCTGGTCCATGAACTTCGCGTGGCGGTTCGGCTGCGACCAGGCCGCGTTGAGGCTCCAGATCATGCAGCTGCCGGTGTCGTCGGTGGGGTCGGAGCCCGACGAGCTCTGCCCGCGGCCGTACACGAGCTGCGAGGTGATGTTCGTGGCCGTGGAGCACAGCGAGCTCTCGAGGCCGTACGTGGAGCTGCCGAACAGGGTGGCCACGCGCTGGATGGGCGGGCGCGGCTCCTTCGGGTCGCCGCAGTAGAACATCACGGCGTCGGGGCCGTCGGCATCCTTGACGCGGTTGAACTCGCTCACGATGGTGTCGTAGGCTTCGTCCCAGGTGATGGGCTCCCACTGCGAGGCGCCCGTGCCCTTCGGGTTCGTGCGGCGCAGCGGCGTTTGCAGGCGCTTCGGGTCGTACAGCTCCTGGATGCTGGCCAGGCCCTTGGCGCACAGCGGCGTGGTGGGGTGGGGCGTGCGCGATTCGACGCGCACGATCTTGCCGTCCTGCACGTAGGCCGTCATGCCGCATTTGGGCACCTGGTTGCACATGTCGCAGTACGTGTAGCGCTTCTCGAGCGGGGCGTCGGGGTCGACCGTGCCCTCGGCGTGCGCGATGTCGAAGCCGAACGCGGTGCCGAGCGCCGTGCCGGCGGCGAGGGCGGCCCCTCCCTTCACGAACGAGCGGCGGCTGAAAGCGGCGGATGCCGCGGGTGCGATGGTGGTGGTCATGATGCGCGCCTCCCCTTAGTCGTTCTTCGTGTCGTCGGCTTTGGCCTGCGCCTTCGCCTTGGTCTTCGACTTCTTCACCCCGACGCCCACGCCCACGCCGACGGCCGCAACGGCCGCCACGCCCACGGTGGCAACCACGGGATCGATGCCGGGCGCCGCTTTCGAGCTCTCGGCGTACGCGCCGCCCGCGGCGGTGGGCAGCAGCTGCTCGTCCATGCCGTTCATGGGCACGTAGTAGAACGACGTCTCGTCGACGCGGAGGGCGTCGCCGCGCGCGATGCGCTTGCTCACGTCGCTTTCAGGGTCGTCGAGGTCCCCGAAGAAGCGCGCGTGCGCCGGGCAGTTGAGCACGCAGGCGACGGGCAGCCCCTCCTCGGCGCGCTCGCGGCAGAAGATGCACTTCTCCACCACGCGCGCACGCTGCGTGCCGTAGGCCTCGTAGGGCGCTTGCGCGTACTCCCCGAAGTAGTTGCCCTTGCCCTCGTTGAGCACGCGGGCGCCGTAGGGGCAGGCCGACATGCAGTACCCGCAGGCGATGCACGCGTCGTACTCGACCACCACCACGCCGTCGTCGAGCTTCTGGCTGGCGCCGGTGGGGCAGACGGCCACGCACTCGGGGTTGTCGCAGTGCATGCACGCGTGCGGCAGGTAGGCGCGCCCTGCCTCGCCGGCCTCCTCACCCCATTCCACGGCGTCGAGCTTCACCCAGGACACGCCCGGGCTCTGGTTGTTCTGCAACTGGCAGGCCACGACGCATGCCCCGCATCCCGCGCAGCGCTTGAGGTCGATGAGCATTCCCCATGTCGTCATGCTTGACTCCTCTCCTCGCATTCCCCGTGCCCCGCACTCCCGTTGCGGCGCGAGGCGTTGGGGATACTCTCGCAAACTGCGGGGCTTCGGGGTATCGGAAGCGGTGGGTGAGCGTGCGAAACCGCATCGGTTCCGTTATATGATCTTTCGTTTCCCCAGGTGGCGGTACGTTGTTCGCACGCATGCCCATGGGGTAGAATGGAGCGTGGAAGATCGTAGGGGATACGAGGGGGCTTCCATGGGGAATCGCGCTGCTTTGAAAGACGCTTGGTCGAACGCGGTCACGCGGGCCAACGTGACGCTTGCCGTGGGCTTCGGCTGCGCCGTGTCGATCTCGCCGACGCTGCTTGCGGCGGCCACGCCGGACAACGTGATGAGCGCGCTCGTGAGCAAGCCGCCGCACGGCGCCTGCATGCCGTCGCTCGTGGCGGCCGCGCTGGCGTGCTTCGTGCTGTTCCTGGGCGGCCGGCGCCTGTTCCCGCTGCTCGAGCGCACGGTGAAGCCGCTCGCGCTCGGCGTGGCCATGGCGCTCATGGGCGCGGTGCTCGTGCTGCCGCTCGTCACGCAGAACTCCGTGACGGTGACGGGCAACGTGGTCATCGCGGTGTCGGGCGCACTCACCGTGCTGCTCTACCTGTTCTGGATGCAGGTGTTCGGCCGGCTGTCGGTGCAGAGCATGTTCCTCACGCTGTTCCTGTCGCAAGTGCTGACCTGCGCCATCAACGCCATCGTCTCGATAGCGAACATCTACACGGTCATCGCGACGTCCATCGCGCTGCCGCTCGTGTCCACCATCTGCCTGCGCGTCGGGCAGCGCGAGCAGGCGGGGGAGCAGCCGCCGCGCACGGCGTCCGTTCCGCGGGAGGGCCGTGGCACGTCGGCGCGCATGCTCGTGAAGCTGGGGGTCATCGTGTTCGCCTGGGGCGTGATCGACCACCTGTTCCGCAGCGAGTTCGACGCGTTCATGCGCACCCAGCTCATCAGCTCGCCCTTCGCGGTGGCCTACCACGCGGCGGCGTTCGTGGTCGTGGTGGCGGCCGTCGCGTTTGTCTACGCGCTGCTGGCGTACCGCGAGCGCTTCCAGTTCGGGCACCTGTACCGCACGATCTTCCTCATGGGGCTTGCCAGCATCCTGCTGCTGCCCATCGTGCTGGCGGGCGAGGCCGCCATCGCGGGCTACACGTGCAGCGTGATCATGTACCAGCTCGTGTTCCTGCTCATCTGGGTGATTGCCGCGTCGGTGTTCCGCGACCGCTCGTCGTACGCCCCCGGCTTCTTCGGGTTCGTGTACGGTTCCTGGTCGCTCGGCTCGCTCGGCGGCGCGCTGTTCAGCTCGGTGTTCGTGCAGCACCTCACCATGGACAACGTGCACCTCATCGTGTTCGCGGCCGTGCTCGCGGTGGCGGTGGGCTACGCGGCGGTGTTCACCGAGGCCGATGCGAACGCGCTCGTGCAAATCGTGCCGTTCAAGCACAAGACGCCCTTCAAGGCGAAGTGCCAGGCGGTGGCGCGGGCCTACCAGCTCTCGCCACGCGAGACGGAAATCGCCATGCTCATCGCGCAGGGGCGCGATTCGGCGCACATCGAGAACAAGCTGTTCCTGTCGCGCAGCACCGTGCAGACGCACCGCATGCACCTCTACCAGAAGCTCGATATCCACAACCGCCAGGAGCTGCTCGACATCATCGAGCAGACCGACGGCGCGGAGGCGGCCGGGTAGCTACGCGTCCTCGCCGTCGGGCTCGAAGCGGTAGCCGATGCCCCAGACGGTTTGGATGATGCGGGGGTCGGACGCGTCGTCCTCCACCTTCTCGCGCAGCTTCTTGATGAACACGGTGATGCTGGACGTCTCGCCGACGAACTCCTTGCCCCAGGCGGCTTCCACGAGCTGCTCCTTCGACAGCACGAGGCCGGAGCTCGAGGCCAGGGCGAAGAATATCTTGAACTCCTTGGGCGTGAGTGCCAAGCGCTCGCCGTCCTTCGTGACGCGGAACTGTCCCTGGTCGAGCACGAAGCGCCCCGCGCGCAGGATGCCCTCGCGCGGCGCAGGCGGGGCGGCCGCCATCTGCGCGCGGCGCAGGTGCGCCTCGATGTGCATGAGCAGCTCACGCGGGTCGAACGGCTTCACCATGTAATCGTCGCCGCCGGCTTGGAAGCCCACGCCCTTGTCCACGATGTCGCCCTTCGCCGACAGGAAGATGATGGGGCAGGTGATGCCGCGCTCGCGCATGCGGCGGCAGGTGGTGAAGCCGTCCATCTTCGGCATCATCACGTCCATGATGATGAGGTCGGGCTGCTCGCGCTCGACGGCGGCCAGGCCCTCGTAGCCGTCCGCGGCGTGCGCGAACGCGTAGCCGGCGTCCTCCGCCATGCTCTGCACGAGCCGCGCGATGCTGCTCTCGTCATCGACCAGCAGGATCTTCTTCATCGTATTCCTCCGTATCGACGGGAACGTAGGGGATGCGCACGGTGAACGTGCTGCCGTGCTTGCGCGCCGACACCACCGATACGGTGCCCCCGTGCAGCTCGGTGAGCTCCTTGACCACGGCCAGCCCCAGGCCGGTGCCGCGGTAGCGGCGGTTGGGCGATTGCCCGGCCTGCTGGTAGCGCTCGAAGATGCCCTCCTGGTCGGCGGCCTCGATGCCGATGCCGTCGTCGGCCACGGCCAGGACGACGGCCGCGCCGTCGAACGTGACGCGCACGTCCACGGTGCCGCCGACATGGGTGTACTTGATGGCGTTGTCCACGAGGTTCTCCACGATGCGCCGCAGCTTCTCCCAGTCGGCCATGGACAGGGGCACGTCGGGGGCGGTCTTCGCCGTGAGGGCGATGCCCTTGTTCTTCGCCACGGGCTCGAGCGACTTCTTGATGAAGCCCACGAGATCGACGAAATCGACGGGCTCCACCACCAGCTCGTTCTTGTGCGCCTCGGCCTTCGAGATGGTGAGGATATTGTTCACCATGTTGAGCAGCAGCGTGGCGTTCGCCTCGATCTCCTCCACGGCGCTGCGCGTCTTGTCGTCGAGCGAGTCGGTGCCGCGCAGGATGCGCGCGAACGCCAGGATCGACGTGAGCGGCGTGCGCAGCTCGTGGCTCATGATGGCGAAGAACTCGTTTTTGTACGCCGTCTCCTCGCTCAGGCGGTCGAGCGCGCGCTTGAGCTCGGCTTTCTGGTAGAGCAGCAGGTCGTTGAGCGCCGAGAGCTTGTCGGTTTGGCTGCGCACCTCGCTTTCGAGATCGGTGTAGAGCCGCTCGAGCTGCCGCGCCATCTTGTCGAAGTCGTCGGCGAACTCGGTGATCTCGTCGGGGCCGCCCACGGCGTTCGTCTCGAGGCGATAGGAGAAGTCGCCTTCGCCCACCTGCTTGGCCGCGCGGCCGAGCGCGTCGAGCGGGTGCAGCACGAGCTTGCTCACGGCGAAGTAGATGCCGACGCAGGCCAGCACGAGCACGAGCAGCACCATGAACACCTGCTGCAGCACGCTCGTGCGCATGCCGTCCGCGTAGATGTCCATGGGCTCGGTGATGGACACGGCGCCGCCGATGTCGCCCACCTGCATGCCCTCCTTCTCGTAGCCGAACTGGTCGAGCTCGCCCGCCGGGTCGCCGTGGCACTCGAGGCACGTCTCGGTGACGTAGAGCGGCTCGGTGTAGCGGAACACGCGTCGGCCGTCGGCGTCGTATTCCACGTCGTAGTACGCTTCGAGCGCGGTATCGGCGGCGAAGGCGTCGAAGGCCCGCTGCTCGAACGCGTCGGGCGCGTTGGCAAGCTGGCGCGGGGTGGGGCTCGTGTAGTTGATCTTGTAGTCGGTGTTCATGGTGAACAGCGTGCTCACCGACTTGGCGGTGACCACGCACACGAGCGCCTTCGTGCGGAACGCGCCGTCGTCGGTGCGGTTGATGACGTTTTGGTTGATGTCGAT
This sequence comes from Eggerthella sinensis, assembly GCF_003339815.1. GTDB lineage: Bacteria > Actinomycetota > Coriobacteriia > Coriobacteriales > Eggerthellaceae > Eggerthella > Eggerthella sinensis. The sequence continues at coordinate 76,481 of NZ_PPTT01000008.1, read as the reverse complement.
GAAGTCCCACATGGCGTGCATCTCGTCAGCCAGCACTTCGGCCTTCTCGCGCGCCTCGTTCTCGGCCTGCTGCTGTTGCAGCTGCACGTTCCACAGCGCGTCGACCGCCATGAGCGCGACGATGAACGCGCCGATGAACACGGCGAACTTGAAACGTATCCCACGTTTGAACGTCATGGCGACTCCCCCTTGCACCCCTGAGCGTCGATTATCCGACAAACGGGCCGAGGTGGGAACGGGAAGCGCGGGATGATAATACTTTTTTAATATTTGTAGGACTTTCTTAATCGAAAGTTCCGCTTCAGAATATTGAACCGGGGGACGCTCGTGAGGAGAATACGGGGTGCGGCGGAACGGGGGATTCGGTGTTCCGGCCGCACGACGAGCACGACGAGGAGAGGAGAGCGTGATGAAACAATCCGCTGATCAGGGCATGCCTTCGCTATCCCGCAGGACGTTCGTGGCCGCGGCGGCCACGACGGGCGCCGCGGCGGCGCTGGGCCTGGCGGGCTGCAGCCCCAAGGCCGAGGAGGGAGCCGACGCCGGCGCATCGGGCGCGACGACGGACCCCTACGCCGACGCGCAGGTGTTCTATTCCACCTGCCCGCCCGAGTGCCAGCACCACAACCTGAAGGGCTACGTGGTGGACGGCAAGCTGGTGAAGGTGGAGTCGTCCGAGCTGAACGACTGCGCGGCCTGCGCGCGCGGCATCGCCCGCTCGCAGATGGTGAACGACCTCGATCGCCTGACCATGCCGCTTCTGCGCGACGGCGAGAAGGGCTCGGGCTCGTTCAAGGAGATCAGCTGGGATGAGGCGTACCAGCTCATCGAGGACAAGTTCAAGGACGCCATCGCAACAGACGGTAACAAGTCCATCTGCTACGTCACCGGCTCGGGCAACTTCGGCTCGATGCACGGCCCCGTGGCCAACGCGTTCTTCGCGAACATGGGCGGTGCGTCCACCACGGTGGGCTCGCTCTGCTGCGCGGGCACCACGGCGGCCATCGTGCCCATCTACGGCAAGCGCTTCCTCGATTGCCGCAACCAGATAGAGAACAGCACCTACGTGGTGGTGTGGGGCAACAACCCCGCCATCTCGAAGCAGGGCTACTTCCAGCGCTTCGAGCGCGTGGTGGCGGGCGGCGGCAAGCTCGTGGTGATCGACCCCATCTACACCGAGTCGGCCGCGAAGGCCACCGACTGGCTGCAGCCCTGGCCCGGCACCGACGCGGCCCTCGGCCTGGCCATGCTCAAGGTCATCGTGGACGAGCAGCTCTACGACGAGGAGTTCATGCGCGCCCACACCTGCGCGCCCTGCCTCGTGGACAAGGCCACGGGCGAGCCCGTGCTGAAGAACCCCGACGACCCGGCCTCCTTCGTGGTGTACGACGTCAAGAGCGGCGAGGTGGTGCCGCACGATCAGAGCGGCATCGAGGCGGCGTTCACGCTCGACGGCACCGACGCGGCCGACGCCTACAACACCGAGTTCGAGCTCATCTACGCCGAAGCGGAGCCCTGGACGCTCGCGGCCGCCGAGGAGGAGTGCGGCGTGCCGGCCGCCGACATCGAGCGCATCGCGAAGGAGTACGCAACCGCCGAGCACGCCCTCATCGTGCAGAACATGGGCGGCTTCATGCGCACCGAGAACGGCACGTACGCCACCGCCATCGGCGCGTACCTGGCGGCGTTCTGCGGGCAGGTGGGCCACATCGGTGACGGCGTGAGCGACGCGGGCGGCATGAACGAGGTGGCCACGGGCAACCCGCTCGAGGTGCCGAAGGCTGCCGAAGAGGTGGCCGCCATCCCGCGCTTCACGTTCGGCGAGCACGTGCTTGCGGAAGACCCCGTCAAGGTGAACGTGCTGTGGTCGATGACCGGCAACCCCATGACGCAGTGGCCGAACACGAACATGGTGAAGAAGGCCCTCGAGAAGATTCCCTTCGTGGTGACGGTGGACCAGTACCTCACGTCCACGGCGCTGTACTCGGACCTCGTGCTGCCGTGCACCGGCATCTTCGAGACCGAAGGCGTGCTTGCCAACGCGCGCAGCCACTGGATTCAGCTCATGGAGAAGGCGGTGGACGGCCCGGGCGAGTCGAAGAGCGACCTCGAGATATTCACCGATTTGGCCAAGCGTCTCGGGTTCGGCGACGCGTTCGACGTGCCCATGAAGGACCTCATCTCCAACGTGCTGGAACCCACGGGCGTCACCTACGACGAGCTTGTGGAGAAGAAGGCCGTCGACGTGGTGGGCAAGGACTACATCCCCTACAAGGACGGCGTGTTCTTCACGAAATCGAAGAAGGCCGAGTTCTGGGTGGAAAGCTGGAAGAAGGAAGGCTTCAACCCCCTCTGCACCTACGCCCGCGCCGCGGAGGACGCGCGCAACGCAGACGAGCTGGCGGCGAAGTACCCGCTGTTCAGCGTGCAGCGCAAGACGTATCGCAGCGTGCACTCCACGTTCAACAACCTCGAATGGATGGACGAGGTGTGCGACAAGCAGCCGGTTATCCTGCTGCACGAGGACGACGCAGCCGCGCGCGGCATCGCCGACGGAGACGCGGTGGTGGTGTTCAACGACCGCGGCGAGCATCGCGGCGTGGCCGAGGTGGGCACCCGCATCAAGCAGGGCGTCGTGGGGTTGCAGAACGGCTGGTGGGAGCAGCAAGGCGGCTCGAGCAGCTACGTGACCAACGACGTGTGGAAGACCCTGGGCGGAACGCACTGCTGCAATCAGACGCTCGTCGACGTGAAGAAGGAGGCGTAAACCATGGCGCTCGGATTCTGGATGAACAACAAGAACTGCTACGGGTGCAAGACGTGCTCCATCGCCTGCAAGAGCGAGAAACAGCTGGGAAGCGGGGTGCTGCTGCGCCGCGTGACCGAGATCAAGCAGGACGACCCGCGGGCGCTGTCGTTCCTGTCCATGTCGTGCAATCACTGCGAGGAGCCGGCCTGCGTGGCGATGTGCCCCGTGCAGGCGTACACGAAGCTCGACAACGGCATCGTGCAGCAGAACCACGACCTGTGCATCGGCTGCAAAACCTGCATCGAGGCGTGCCCGTACCATGCGCCGTGCTACGACGAGGCCGAGAGCAAGACGTACAAGTGCGATATGTGCGTCGATCGGCAGGAGCGCGGCGAGCTGCCGGCCTGCGTGGCGGCGTGCCCCGGCATGAACATCGCCGTGGGCGAGATGGACGAGCTGCAGGGCGCCCACGAGGCCGACATCGTGTCCGACGACGCGGTTGAGACGAAGCCGAACTTCGTGATCACCGTCGATCCGAACCTCACCGCCGAGCCCGACGACACCGCGGTGGAGCAGCGCGCCGCCGAGCAGGCGACGCCGAAGAAGAAGGCGTAGCGCTTCGACAGCCCTCCTTTGACAGGCGGGCCGTCTCCCTCCCTTGGCCCGGCTTCGGTGAACGGCCCCCGCACACGGGGGCCGTTTTGCCTGATGGAGCGGTATCCTCCGGTTCGACCGATGCCCGGTTTTCCCAAGATGGTTCGCTTCGACGATGGCGCGCGGAGCTCCTCGCCGCCTACGATGCCCCTGCGCGGCACGGCCGGCGAGGGCCGCCGCGCGCACATCGACGGGAAACGAAAGGGAGGAGACCGATGCACGCAAGACGTACCATCGCGCTCGCCGCGCTGTGCGCGGTAGTGGGGACGGCCGGCATTGCCGGCTGCGCGCCTCAGCAGAACGAGAACATGGCCTCGGCGGACGAGCCGTCCGCGCAGGCCGAGCAGCACGACTACACCGACGAGCAGAAATCCATCATCGCGGGGGAGGAGGGCACCGTCTACGACGGCATCTCGCTCGACGCCTACCCCGGCAAGGACTACCTCGACGGCATGCACGACATGTGGGATGCGAACGTCGATCAATGGGCGCCCGAGCTGCGCACGCTGCCGAGCGGGCAGATCGTGCAGCGCACGCCGAGCGAGCTGGCCGAGCGCGCCCGCCAGGGCAAGACGCCGTACAACATCTACCGTCTCAACAACGACAACCGCGGCTGCAACAGCTGCCACGCCGATTTGGACAAGACGCTCGAGCACCTCGCGCAGACCATGCACCCCTCGCCGAACAGCCCGGCGCTCGACGCCGAGATGACGGTCGACCAGTGCCTGTTCTGCCACACGTACTCGCCGGGCTACATCCCCACGCAGTACGAGTTCGGCACGCTCATCCACAACATCCACTACGGCGGGGTTGCCGACGGGTCGTTCGAGAGCGACTACCGGGGGAACTGCTACTCCTGCCACGACGCCACCAACGACGGCGCGGGCATGGCGCTATGGGACCAGACCAAGTTCGAGCGCCTGCGCGGCGTGACGAAGGTGGAGAACGTCGAGGGCGACTTCTCCATCGATCAGGACACCGTCATGGAGCAGGAGGACATGTTCAACATGGACGCCTGGAACCGCCTGTACGACCGCATGCGCTCGGGTGCCGAATACGCCGACACCCCCATGCCGGACAGCCTGTTCGACAGCTGGCCCATCACCGTGGACGGCGAGGTGAACAGCCCCTACACCGCGCTCTTGCCCGACCTCGTGAAGGAGGCCGAAGCGGCCGGCGTCACGGTGACGAAGGTGTCGAAGGAAGTGTGCAACTGGAACGGCACCGGCGCGGGCAGCGTGAGCAACGTGGAAATCACGGGCATCCCCGTGAGCTGGCTCATCGAGAAGGCGGGCGGCTACACGGACAACCCCGACATCAACGGCGTGCGCGTCATGCGCGCCGACGGCTCGTCCAAGCGCGCCATGCCGCTCGACAAGGTGGACGGCGGCGAGGCGTTCCTCGTGTACGAGATCAACGGCGAGCGTCTGACCGCGGCGAACGGCTTCCCGTGCACGAACTGGTGCGAAGGGGTCGACCCCGAGGTGAACTCCAAGCAGCTCAACGAGTACAAGATCGCCACCGACGCGCCCGACTTCAACGATCACGTCTACGAGTTCGAGCATCACGACGGCAACCCGAACGGCTGGATCGACGCCGAAGGGAACTGGACGAACAAGCCCAACGCCACCATTCTGGGCGTGCCCGAGGGCCTCGTCATCCAGAACGGCCAGCCCTACACGTTCCACGGCTACGTGGACGCCTACGACGAGAAGATCGTCAGCGTCGAGTTCTCCATGGACTTCGGCAAGACGTGGACGACGTTCGACACGTCCGACACCGACGTGAACAAGCTCGTGTGGTTCGACTTCACCTGGACGCCCGACGCCGAGAGCGCCTACTGCCTGCAGCTGCGCGCCACCACCAAAAGCGGCCTCGTGAGCCCGCAGATACAAACGGTCATGGTGAACGCCAAGGACGTCATGCCGACGGCCGAGGACACCGTGGTGCTCGAGAAGACGGCGCTCGTGGACCCGAAGGTGTCCGCCGACGCGACCGAGGGGAAGGAATAGATCGTGAACAAGCCATCTCAGAAGATCATGGCCAGCGTGGCGGGCGCCGTGCTGCTGGCGTCGGGCGCCGGGGCCGCCTTCGCCTCGCAGCAGCCGACGACGGCGACGACGACCGAGGGCGGCGCGCCCGCCGGGGCGACGCATACCGTGGCCGACCACGACATCCGGGCCCAGTGGCTGGGCGAGGAATCGGACTTCGTGCGCGTTGCCGACGTACAGGGGACGTTCGTCTTCGACCAGGAGGGCGTGACGCCCAACGACGAGCTGTTCAACGTGTTCGGCACGGCGGTGTTGTCGATGTGCTCGAAGCCCGCGCCCGAGCTGGCCGCCGAGCAGACCGGCGTGGCGAACTACTACGTCAACGTGGGCGGGCACGTGAAGCAGAGCTTCACGGTGGACCTGTCCGAGCTCGACGCCGACGAGCAGGAGACGCTCATGGGCTGCTCGTGCGCCACGGGGTCGCCCTTCGGGCAGGCGTCGGTCATCGGCGTGCCGCTGGCCTCGGTGGTGGGCATGGCCGAGCTTGAAGACGGCGTGAACACGCTGACGGCCTACGGCGCCGACGGCTACGGCGAGCCGCTGCCGCTGCAGTACGCGCTCGACAAGAACGCCCTGCTCGTGTACCGCGTCAACGGCGAAGACCTGCGCGCGTCGGAGGGCTCGAGCGCGCAGCTGTGGATGCCCGAAACGGTGGCGCGCTACTTCACGCGCAACATCGCCAGCATCGAGCTCACGCGCGAGGACGCGGTGCCCGATGTCGCGTCGGTCGATCCGATGTACCGCAACAAGATCGAGGTGAAGAACGTCTCGGACGGCTGCACGTTCAAGGCGGGCGACGAGATCACCTTCGAGGGCGTGGCCGACGACTGCGGCAGCCCCATCGCCGCGGTGGAGTTCAGCTTCGACGGCGGACGCACGTGGACGGCGTGCACGACGGAGGGGGCGACGGCCGACAAATGGGTGAACTGGCGGTTCACGGCCTCCTTCGAAGAGGCGGGCGCCTACGAGATGATCGCGCGCGCTCGCACGGCCGACGACGTGGTGTCGCCGCTTTCGGCAAGCCTCACGTTCGACGTGCGCTAACGCGACCGCCTGCGCGCCCGGCTCGCCGGGCGCCGCACGGCGCCTCCCGTCATGCGGGGCCGGAGCGATCCGGCCCCGCATGCGCTATACTGCATGCAGCAACGCGGGGGAGCGAAGGGGGATCGCTGCAGCATGGAGGCTCGTCGGGGGATCGTGAACGCATGCGGAGTCGCATCTGCGCTGGGGCTGTCGTTCAACCTGCTTTGGTGCACGCTCATGGGGCATACGCCCGGCTTTCTGCTGTCGTCGCTCGGCTTGGCCGCGTGGGTGAACGCCCGCACGTTCTGGCTCGTCGGCATCCTTGCGGTCACGGCGGTGCTCGTGGCCGCTCCCCGGTGGATCGCCGCGCACGACCGCAGCCTGGCCTTCGTGATGCCGGTGATTGCCGCGGCGGGCACGGGGTGCTTCGCGCTCTCGTTCCATCAGGACTTCTTTCCGCCGGCCGTGCTGGCCACGACGGGCCTCGTGCTGTCGGGGCTCGGCTACTTCTGGCTCGCATCGCGTTTCGTGCTGCTGCTGGCCCGCACGCAGGGGTTCGCCTCCGTGGTGTGGTGCCTCGTGGCGGCGTTTCCGCTGCGGCAGCTCATGAGCCTGGCGCTCGACCGCTTCATCGACCCGGCGCAGCAGGTGGTGGTGGCCATCGCGCTGCCGTTCTTGGCGGCGCTGTGCTTCGAGGCGGCCCGCGCGGCGGCGAAGCGGGCCGCGCTCGGCGATGCGGCGAAGGAGGCCGCCTCGGACGCCCGCCCCGCGCGCGGGGCGCAGGACATGGTGGCCGTGCTGGTCATCGTGGGCGTGCTGCTGGCCATGGTGCGCATCTTCGGCCCGTCGGGCGTGTGGGGCGACTCGAACACCACCTACTTCGACACGCTCGGGCGCATCCCCGCCATCGCGGTGCTCACCGTGTGCCTGGCGGCGTTCGCGCTTGTCACCCTGCTGCTCATGGCGAAGCAGCCGGCGTCGGTGCGCTTTCAGCCGCCCGTGCTCGTGGTGATCGCCGGCCTGTTCGTGGTGGTGGTGCGCGCGCAGCTGGGCGAGGAGCCCAACGCGCTGTTGGACAGCGTCGTGCAGGCGAACGACCCGTTCGCGCACCTGCTGTTCTGGTCGGCCGTGGCGGCCGCGCTCGTGCAGGTGCCGTGGCCCGAGAACCGCGTCGTGGGGCTGGCGGGGCTCGTGTACGCGGCGGCGTCCGTCGTGTGGGTGGTGTTCCTGCGCGGCAGCGCCGTGGTGGAGACGGTGGTCATCCTCGTGGTGGTTGCGCTCGTGATGAACCGCTCGTGGCTGGCCTCGCTCGTGCGCGGCAAGGGCGCGCCGGACGCCGCGGGGGCGGCGGGCGAGGCTCCCGAGGACGCGGCGCAGCGCTTGTCGCAGTCGATCGTGGCGCGCTGCGACGAGATTGCCGCGGCCTACGCGCTGTCGCCGCGCGAGACCGAGGTGTTCACGCTGCTGGCGCAGGGGCGCACCTGCTCGTTCGTGCAGGAGGAGCTCGTGTTGGCCGAGAGCACGGTGAAAACGCACATGTCGCACATCTACGGCAAGCTGGGCGTGAGCGGCCGGCAGGAGATGATGGACCTGCTGTTCGGCGAATCGAAGGAGAAAACCGGCGCATAAGGCCGCGCCTGCCGCCGCTCGCGGAGATTTTCCGGTCGGAAACGAACGACGAGCCGCCACGTCGGTATAATCCGAATACTTTAGCGTGCGAAAGTGCCCACACCGAAACGGCTTCGCTCTCCTTCGGAATCTGTTTCGGCGTCGACCCTTCTCCGCGCGTTCGTATTCGGCATGACGAGGAGAGAGGGGCGAGGGGTGGACATCATCCAATTGATCGGCGACATCGACGCGTTCGTGTGGGGACCGCCGATGATCGTGCTCTTGCTGGGCTCGCATCTGTACCTGACGTTCCGCACCAAGTTCATCCAGCGCAAGCTGCCCACGGCCATCAAGCTGTCGGTGACGAAGGACCCGGACGCGCCGGGCGACATCAGCCAGTTCGGCGCGCTCACCACGGCGCTGTCGGCCACCATCGGCACGGGCAACATCGTGGGCGTGGCAACCGCCATTTTGGCGGGCGGCCCGGGCGCGGTGCTGTGGATGTGGCTCACCGGCGTGTTCGGCATGGCCACGAAGTACTCCGAGACGTACGCGGCCGTGAAGTACCGCGTGAAGGACCACAAGGGCAACATGCTGGGCGGCGCCATGTACGCCTGGAAGCGCGGCTTCGAGAAGGACGGGAAAACGCCCTGGTGGGCGACGCTCGGCGCCGGTGCGTTCGCGCTGTTCGCGGCCATCGCGTCGTTCGGCATCGGCTCGGCCGTGCAGTCGAGCGCCATGACGGGGATCGTCATGTCGAACGCGCCGGGCATCCCGGCGTGGGGCATCGGCCTGGCCATCGCCATCATGGTGTCGGTGGTCATCTTCGGCGGCGTCAAGGTCATCTCGAAGGTGTGCGAGAAGCTCGTGCCGTTCATGGCCATCGCCTACGCGTGGGGCTGCATCGTGATCATCGGCATGAACTGGGAGTACGTGTGGCCGGCCCTGTGCCTCATCGTCGAGTGCGCCTTCACCCCGAAGGCGGCGTTCGGCGGCGCGGTGGGCTCCGGCATCATGATGGCCCTGCAGTTCGGCTGCGCGCGCGGTCTGTTCTCGAACGAGTCGGGCCTCGGCTCGGCGCCCATCGTGGCCTCGGCCGCCTCGACGCGCAACCCGGCGCGCCAGGCGCTCGTGTCCATGACCGGCACGTTCTGGGACACCGTGGTCATCTGCGCGCTCACGGGCATCGTGCTCGTGTCCACGCTCATCGCGAACCCCGGCATCCTCGACGGCGGCCAGATCAAGGCCGGTGCCGACCTGACGAGCGCCGCGTTCGGCTCCATTCCCTACATCGGCACGCCCATCCTGGTCATCGGCATGGTGCTGTTCGCGTACTCCACCATCCTCGGCTGGTCGTACTACGGCAACCGCTGCGTGGCCTACCTGTTCGGCAAGCACGGCGTGCGCCCCTACCAGGTGATCTACGTGATCGTGGCCTTCCTGGGCGCCATCGGCATCGGCGACTTCGTGTGGACCGTCTCCGACATCACGAACGCGCTCATGGCCGTGCCGAACATCATCGTGGTGCTGCTGATGAGCGGCATGATCGCGCGCGAGACGAAGCACTACGTGTGGGATCGCAACCTGGACGAGACCGACGAGACGCCCATCCCGGTGCTGGAGTCGAAGTAGGGCGAACGGGTGAGCGACGTTTTGTCGGCAGGCGTCGGTCGGTGAGGCAACGTACTTTTGTTGACGAGGTGCGCGCGGAGCTGATCCGCGCGCACCTCGTCGTATAATGGCCCGCATGAAGAAACTGATGATCATAGGCGGCGGCGCGGCCGGGCTTGCGGCGGCGATTGCCGCGGCCGACGCGCTGCGGGCGCGCGGCATGGCCGTGGGCGGCACGGGCGCGGGCGATGCGACGTGCGTGGACGTGGTGGTGTGCGAGGCCGACGAGCGCGTGGGGCGCTCCATCCTGGCAACGGGCAACGGGCGCTGCAACTTCTCGAACGCGTCGGTTGACGCGGCGGTGTACCGCAACGGCGCGTTCGTGGGCGCGACGCTGGACGCGCTGCGCGAGGGCGGGGACGGCGATGCCGCGGGCGATCTCGCGGCCGCGGGCGACCCGGTGCACGCGTTTTTCGCCGAGCTCGGGCTGCTGTGGCGCGAGGAGGGCGAGGGGCGACTGTACCCGCTTGCGAACAAGGCGACGAGCGTGCTCGAGGTGCTGCGCGCCGCCGCGGCCGACGCGGGCGTGCGCGAGCGGTGCGACAGCGAGGCCGTGCGCATCGACGCGCCCGCGCATCCGGGCGACCGCTTCCACGTGCGGTTCGCCGACGGCGCTGTGCAGCATGCTGAAGCCGTGATCGTGGCCGTGGGCGGCCGCGCGTCGCGCGGGCTCGTGCCCGCGTGCATCCCTGCGACGGAGCCGCGCCCCGTGCTGGGGCCGCTACGCACCGACACGCGCCTCGCGCGTGCGCTCAATAACATACGCGTGCGCTGCGCGGTGTCGCTGACGGGCCCCGATGGCGTGACGAAGGCGTGCGAGCGCGGCGAGGTGCTGTTCCGCGACTACGGCGTGTCGGGCATCGCCGTGTTCAACCTGTCGCGCTTCGCCGAGGAAGGCGACACGCTGGTCATCGACCTTTTGCCGCAGGTTGAAGCGAGCGAGGTGGAGGTGCTGCTGGCGCAACGGAGCGCGCGGTTGCGCGAGCGCGGCGGCACGAACACGGGCGACGACGTCGTGCGCGGCATGGTGCTGCCGGCGGTGGGCAGGGCCGTGCTGAAGGCGGCGGGCGTGCCGGCCGACCGGGCGCTTGCGGCGCGCGACGTGCCCGCGCTGGCGCGGGCACTCAAGGGCGTGACGCTTGCGGTGCGCGGGGTGGGCGAAGCGCGGCAGTGCCAGGTGCACCGCGGCGGCTGCGACGTGGCGGCGTTCGACCCGCGCACGTGCGAGGCGCGTGCGCTGCCGGGGCTGCACGTGGTGGGCGAGGCCCTCGACGTGGACGCGCCCTGCGGCGGCTTCAACCTGCATTGGGCGTGGGCGAGCGGGCTTGCGGCGGGACGCGCCGCTGCGGAGCGCGTGGCGGAAGGAGCGCGTCGTGCTTGAGGTGTCGAACGTGAAGCTGCCGCTCGATGCGGGGCTGCCCGACGGTGAAGCGCTCGTGCGCGCCGCAGCCGCCGCGGCGCTCGGCGTGGCGGCACGCGACGTCGCGGAGGTGCGCGTGCTCAAGCGCAGCGTGGACGCGCGCAAGAAGCGCGACGTGCACTTCGTCGCAACGCTCGGCGTGGAGCTGGTGGACGCCGCTGCGGAAGACCGCGCCGCCGCTGCCGCGAGCGCGCGCGACGGCGCGGGGGCGGTTGCGGGGACGCACGTGAAGCGCCACGAACCGTACGAGCCGCTCGACGTGCCGTCGTGCGCGGGCTCGTCGCGGGCTGCGGCGGAGCCGCGCCCCCTCGTGGTGGGCGCCGGGCCGGCCGGCCTGTTCTGCGCGCTCTACCTGGCGCGTGCGGGCCTGCGGCCCATCGTGCTCGAACGCGGCGGCGACGTGGACGAGCGCCTGGCCGCGGTGGCCGCGTTCGACGCGGGCGGAGCGCTCGACGCGCACACGAACATCCAGTTCGGTGAAGGCGGCGCGGGCACGTTCTCGGACGGCAAGCTCACCACGAACATCAAGAACCCCCTGGCGCGCCATGTGCTGCGCTGGTTCGTCGACGCGGGCGCGCCCGAGGAGATCCTCTGGCAGGCGAAGCCGCATATCGGCACCGACCTGCTCGTGGACGTCGTGCGCACGATGCGCGGGCAGATCGAGGCGGCGGGCGGCGAAGTGCGCTTCCACGCGCAGCTCACGGGCCTGCGCTTCGACGACGGCGCGCTGACGGGCGCCGAGGTGCGCGATACGCGCACGGGCGCGGTGGAGCAGATGGCGGCCCGGCGCGCGGTGCTCGCGTGCGGCCATTCGGCGCGCGACACGTTCGAGGCCGTGCACGAGGCGGGCGTGCTGATGGAGCAGAAGCCGTTCTCGGTGGGCGTGCGCATCGAGCACCCGCAGGAGGCCGTCGACCGCGCGCAGTACGGCGAGGCGGCCGCGCATCCGGCGCTCGGGGCGGCCGACTACAAGCTTTCGGTGCACCTTCCCGGCGGGCGCGGGGCGTACACGTTCTGCATGTGCCCCGGCGGAGAGGTGGTGTGCGCGGCGAGCGAGGAGGGCGGCGTCGTGGTGAACGGCATGAGCCGCTTCGCGCGCGACGGCGCGAATGCGAACGCGGCGCTGCTCGTGGGCGTGGGCCCCGAGGATTTCGACGGCGACCATCCGCTTGCGGGCGTCGAGCTGCAGCGTGCCATGGAGCAGGCGGCGTATCGTGCGGCGCGTGCCGCCGGGGGTGCGCCGTACCAGGCGCCGGCGCAGACGGTGGGGGACTTCCTGGCCGGACGCGCGGGCGGAGCCAGCCCGACGGTGCGTCCGACGTACGCGCGGGGCGTGGCCTGGTGCGACCTGCGCGCCTGCCTGCCCGGCTTCGTGGCCGAGGCGCTTGCCGAGGCGCTGCCGCTGCTCGACCGGCGGCTGCACGGGTTCGCGGATGCGGATGCGGTGATGACGGGGGTCGAGACGCGCAGCTCGAGCCCCGTGCGCATCGTGCGCGACGTGGGCATGCAGGCGCGCGTGGGCGCGGGGGATGCGGCGGCTGGCGCCGGCGCGGCGCCCGATGTGCCGAACGCCCCCTCCGACAGCGGTCTCTACCCCTGCGGCGAAGGCGCGGGCTACGCCGGCGGCATCATGAGCGCCGCCTGCGACGGCCTCCGCATAGCCCGCGCCGTAGCCGCCGCGTTCTCGGACGAGGGCTAGAACTCGATGCCGGGGCGGGCGATGACGCCTTCCTCGTAGTAGTGCTTCACCTCGCGCATCTCCGTCACGAGATCGGCGACGGCTTGCAGCGTGTCGCTCGCCCAGCGGCCCGTGATCACGAGCTCGACGCCCTCGGGGCGCTCGAGCGCGAGGTCGACGAGGGCGTTCGGCTCGAAATATCCCAGGTGATCGGCCACGTTCGCCTCGTCGAGCACCACCACGTCGTAGGCGCCGCTCAGCACCGCGGCCCGCACCGTCTCGAACCCGCGCTTCGCCGCGGCCGCGTCGGCTGCGGCGTCGGGCGCGCTCAGCTCGTCGCCCGTGCCGAACTGCTCGGCGGCGATGCGGTCGCCGAACGCGTGGAACGCGTCGAGCTCTCCCGTGGGGCCGTACTTCATGAACTGGCAGAAGTACACGCGCAGGCCCGCTGCGGCGGCGCGCACCGCCAACCCGACGGCCGCCGTGGTCTTGCCTTTGCCGTTGCCCGTGTACACCTGGACGTATCCCTGTTCCATGGCTAGTCTCCCAGTTCCCGTTCCCAGTCGAAATCCGCCGGCGGCGCGGTGGGCACGGTGCCGCCGTCCCCGTCCTCCGCGTGGCCGTCCCATTGGCAGGCGTCCATGTCCACGTGCTCGTCGTCGGCGAACGTGACGCCTTCGGCTTCCAGCATCTCGCGCTGCACGTCGGGCCCGCCGAACGCGAACCCCTTGCACAGCCCGCCGTCCTTGAACACCACGCGGTGGCACGGGATGTTGTTCACTTCCGCGCCCGGATCGGGGTTCGCGTGCAGCGCGTACCCCACGTAGCGTGCGGAACGAGGCGCGCCGATGAGGCGTCCCACCTGCCCGTACGATGCCACCTTGCCGTGCGGAATGCGCCGCACCACCTCGAATACCCTGTTGGAGAAATCGCCCATCATGCCGTCCTCTCGCATCTTGTTTCCACCCCAGTATACGGCAATCGCCGCGCTGCGGGCCCGCGCGCTGGGTGCGCGTCGGGCAGGCGAGCGCGCCGTGCTTGCATTCCGCTTGAAACGCGTTCGAAGCGCGCAAGATCCGCGTTCGATGCGCGCCCCCTCCGCGCTGGACGCATGCCATCCCCGCGTAAGACCAGGTCGTTACTATAGAAGGGAGGAAAACGCCCCGCTGCATCGCCTGCGTCGCGCAGCCTTCACCGCTCGACAATCAACCCGAGGCATGATACTATTGTAAGACGAAAGTAGGAAGCGCATGGCCGAGATCAAGGTGCACCCCCGCGTTCATCGGCGGCATCCGGAAATCGACGACGAAGACGTTCGGTCCGCATGGAGAAACGCCATCAGGTTCGTTTTGCGGCAGTTGAACGAAAAGGATCATTACCTGGTGATCGGCCAAGGTGCGAGCGGCAGGGTGATCGAGATCGTTGCAGCGAGGGAAGACAACGGGTCGGTGCTCGTCTTCCATGCGATGACTCCTCCCTCGAAAAAGACCTTGAAGGAACTCGGCTTCATAAGGAGGTAGCTATGGGTATGCATACGAAGGATGGAAGACCGGTGACCGACGAGATGCTCGACGAGTGGGCGGAGGCGTATGAGCGGGGGGAGTGGCCCGAGGGCAAGACCGTCGTCATGGGGCGGCCGCGGCTTGCGGACGAGGAGGTGCGCCCCGTCACCTTCAAGCTTCCCGTCTCGACCATTCGCGCGCTCGATCTGAAAGCGCTCGCGCAGGGTGGCACGAGGTCGCAGGCGTTGCGCCAGGCGGTCGACGATTATCTGGCTCAAGCATAAAGCAGGCCGTCAAAGGCTTCCCTTTTCGTCCCATCCCTCGTATGATTGAACCTCTGATTGAAACAACTGCTCGCTTCTTTCTCCGGGGGGTCTACGATGGGACCGATCGACAGCCGCAACGCCGGCCGCAGGGATGCCACCGAGCCCCTGCAAGCCGAACCGTTCAACTTCCAGCCGGTGGGCATGCCCGTGCGCCCCACCGACCTCGTGGACGCCGAGGCGCTCGCCGACATGCAGGCGTTCAACGACCTCAAGGCCCGCCGCAAGAAGCAGAAGCGCAAGAAGATCGTCATCGGCGTCGTGTCGGCCGTGGTGCTGCTGGCCGTAGCGGGCGGCGCTTTCGCGTGGTATGCCGCCGACCAGACGGCCAAGGCGCTCGAGAACATGGCGCCCCAAACCGCGTTCGTGGAGCAGGGCACCTTCACCGAGACGGTCTCGGCGTCGGGCAACCTCCAACCGGTGGCCTCGGTCAGCGCCACGCCCGAGGTGGACGGCATCGTGGGCGAGGTGTTCGTGGCCGTCGGCGACGCGGTGGAAGAAGGGCAGACGCTGTTCACCGTGGTCAACGACGACCTCGACAAGGCCGTGAACCAGGCGGCCCAGGGCATCGAGGAGGCCAAGAACGGCGTGGCCCAGGCGCAGAACGCCGTGAACGACGCCTACCACGCGAAGTCGGCCGGCCAGCAGGCCGCCGCGCAAGTGCAGGCCCAGGCGCAGGCGGCCGCCGCCGCAGCAGCCGAGGCGGGCGCGGCCGAATCGTTCGGCGAGCAGGCCTCCTTCGACGAGGCCAGCGCCGACTCCTCCATTCGCCAGGCCGAGCTGGCCCTGAGCAACGCGAACCTCGCGCTGCAAAACGCGCAGACCGCCTACGACGAAGCCGTCGCCCGCGCCGCCAAGCGCACGGTCACGGCGTCCATCGCCGGCAGCGTCGTGGCCGTCAACATCGAGCCCGGCAAGGCGCTCGGTGCGGCGGGCACCTCCACAACCTCGCCCGTGCAGATTGCCGACCTGTCCCAGATGACGGTGTCCATCAACGTGAGCGAGATCGACATCCTCAAGGTCAGCGCCGATCAAACGGCCGAAGTCTCCTTCACCGCCGCCCCTGACCTCACGCTGCCCGCCACGGTGGTCAGCATCGCCACCACGTCGACGGGTTCGTCCGACGGCTCGGGCGGCGCCATGTACGGCGGTCAGGGCGGTGCGGTCACCTACCCGGTGAAGCTGCTCATCGCCGAGCCCGATCCGCGGCTCAAGCCCGGCATGACCGCGAAGGCCACCATCACCACGACCACCATTGACAACGCGCTCATGGTGCCCATCTCCGCCGTGCAGTCCGACGGCACGGGCGGCAGCTTCGTCCTCGTGGTCACCGACCCCGAAACGCAGGAAACCGCGATGCGCGATGTCGAGATGGTCGCTTCCGACGGTTTGACCGCCGTGGTGAAGGGCCAGGTGAAGGCCGGCGACGAGATCGTCGTCAGCGCGGGCATGGGCATGGGTGTGGGCGCGGCCGACTCTGCGATGACGGGCGGCGACGGCATGTCCATGTCGGTGGCCGATGCCGGCGGCAGCGTCGTGGTGGGCTAGCGCCGTGGGATACGTCGTGGAGGCCGTCGACCTCCATCGCATCTACGAGAGCGCTTCGGGATACACGCACGCCCTGCGCGGCGTGTCGCTCAGCGTCGAGCAGGGCGAGTTCCTGGCCATCATGGGCCCCTCGGGTTCGGGCAAGTCCACGCTCATGAACCTGCTCGGCTGCCTCGACACGCCCACGCGCGGCCGCTACCTGCTCGAGGGCATCGACGTGGCCGACTACCGCGAAGACGAGCTCGCCGAGATCCGCGCCACGCGCCTCGGCTTCGTGTTCCAGTCGTTCAACCTCCTGCCGCGCGCCACCGTGCTGCGCAACGTGGTGCTGCCGCTCATCTACACGGCCTGCCCGCGCAAGGAACGCGAGCTGCGGGCGCACGCGGCGCTGCGCAGCGTGTCGCTCGACGAGCGGCTGTACGACCACCGCAGCAACGAGCTGTCGGGCGGCCAGATGCAGCGCGTGGCCATCGCGCGCGCCCTCGTGAACGACCCGGCCCTCATCCTGGCCGACGAGCCCACCGGCAACCTCGACACCGCCACGGGCGACATGGTGCTCGAAACGTTCAAGCGCCTGCGCGACCAGGGCAAAACCATCGTGCTCATCACCCACGAGCCCGATGTGGCCGCCCATGCCGACCGCGTCGTGCACATCCGCGACGGCCGCCTCTACGAGGGGCCGCACGGCGGGGAAGGGGCACGGCTATGAAGCTTTCCGACCTCTTCTACGAAACCTGGCACGCGCTGTCCGCGAACAAGGGCCGCTCGTTCCTCACTATCCTCGGCATCGTCATCGGCATCGCGGCGGTCATCGCCATGACCTCGCTCATCGGCGGCATCCAGACCATGCTCATGGGCGAGATGGGCTTCGAGCAGGCGCGCCAGGTGTCCATCAACGCCTACTCGTCGAGGGGCATCACGTTCGACGACCTCGACAAGCTCAAGACGGGCATGCCCGAATACGACACCATCACCGGCATCACGTACTCGTCGAGCGAGTTCACCGGCGCCGACGGGCAGACGAACTACATGGGCATCACCGGCGTGCGCCCCGCCTACTTCGCGGTGAGCGGCTCGAAGCTCAAGGAAGGCCGCTTCTTCACCGACAGCGAGGAGCAGAACGCCGCGCGCCTTGCGGTGATCGATTCCAACTCCATCATGCAGCTGTTCGGCAGCGCCGATGCGCAGGTGGTGGGGCAGACCATCCGCCTCGGCAACGACGACTACACCGTGGTGGGCGTGATCGACTCCACCTCGTTCATGTCGGGCGGCGCGCAGGCGTACGTGCCCTTCACCACGGTGGAGACGCGTCTCGGCGGCGCGAACGGCATTTCGCAGATCATCGGCTTCGCGAAGGAAGGCACCGACATGGACCGGCTCGTCGAGACGACCCAGTCGTACGTGGCGCAGTACTTCGGTTTGGATGCGGAAGAGGTGTACGTGTCGTCGCTCGACGCCATCATCAAGCAGATGGAGACGATGATGACGTCGTTCTCGCTGCTCATGGGCTCGGTGGCGTCCATCTCGCTGTTCGTGGGCGGCATCGGCATCATGAACATGATGCTGACGAACGTCACCGAGCGCATCCGCGAGATCGGCCTGCGCAAGTCGCTCGGCGCGCGCCGTCGCGACATCACGAAGCAGTTTTTGCTCGAGGCCATCATGCTGTGCGTGACGGGCGGCATCTTCGGCATCGTGTTCGGCTTTCTGGCTGCGTGGGGCTTGGGGCAGGTGATCGGCGCGGTGCAGGCCGGCATGACCATCACCCCCGTGCTCGCGCCCGGCGTGGTGTTCGGCGCGGTGGCCGTGTGCGTGCTCATCGGCGTCATCTTCGGCTACTACCCGGCCCGCCGCGCCGCCAAGCTCGACCCCGTGGAGTCCCTGCGCTACCAGTAACGGCAACGAGAGGGGATGCGGAGCGAACGAACGCACCTTCGCGGCGTTCATTGAGTCAAACGATGGTAGAATGCTCCGGTACAAGTTAAGTTGGCTACGATTGGCGCGCCGGGCGCGGCGCCGAGCCGTCGATGAGACGGTCCGAGGGGAATGCGGGTGGAAATCCCGCGCTATACCAGTAACCGTAAACGCCGATGAGCGGAACCAGACAGCGCGCGGCAGCGCTGCCCCGTCTCAGATGAAGCAAAGTCGGAATACCTGCCATCATACCTCGAAGCCCTGGAAAGAGAGGTTCCGATGACCATCGGTTCTTTGTCCGCGCGTGCCGATTCAGGCGCGAGCATCCCCCAGAAGCTCCTGTCGATCCTGCTGGCCTGCGTGCTTGCCGTATCGCTCGTCCCCAGCCCCGCCTGGGCAAGCGATGGGGAAGCCGACGCCACCTCTACGGCATCGGCTGAGGAGAAGGCGACCGTTCAACCGGTCGACGACCCAACGACAGATGATGCGGTCTCCCTCGATGCGCCTCTGGACGCGTCTCAGAACGATTCGCTCTCCTCGTCTCCCGATGGCGAGATCGTCGAATCGCCAGACGAGGAGCCTGCGATAGCGGATCCGGTCGGATCGGAACTCGATCGTCCAGTGGCGCTCTCTGCGGAGGAGCCTCCTGCTTCGGATGGTTCGGACGTTGCTGCCGAGGCTGCGACGGTAACCGCGCTTAACGACGAGTCCTACATCATCATCCAGGATTCGGCGGATGAGACGGACGAATACGAACGCACGAAGGATACGAAGATCAAGGTGGGTCAGACGATGTACGCGAATGCGTACGATGGCGCCTCCTATTCGGACAACCGCATTCCCGCCCAAAGCGGTTGGAGTTATCAGTGGCTTGCTGGCAACGAAAAAAGCGATCCCGACTCGGCGTACGTTCCGATTGCGGGGCAGACCGGACCGTCGTTGACCGTGACCGAAGACCTGCTCGACCAGGTTGTCGGAAAGTATATTCGCGTCAAGGTGACCGGTGATGGGCAGGTTCTGTACGGGCCGGGTTCGTGGCTCTCGACGCCCGCGTCTTCAGCGACCTACACGCCCGGCCCGGTGGTTGCGGATGGGGCGATCACCGTCAGCAATGTGGTCCTTGCCTACAACGGAGCCGACTTCGGCAGCGACTACGAAAGCGTCCCTGACGCTCACGTGGGCGATGTGATCAAGGCGGCCGCCTATGATAGCGAAGACCCTTCTACAATGTACTACGGCGACAAGGTGGATTTCTCCTGGCAGGTAGCCGAGAGCGCAGACGGGGAGTTCAGGGAAGTCTTTGTTGGCGACACGTATACCGTGGGCTCTTTCGCCGGCAAGTACCTCAAGGTGGTTGCCACGGCGAAAGACGGAGGCTCGTCGCATGCGACCGAGGCGGGACGTATCCTGGCCGAGGGCGTGTACACGCTGGTCAGCGCATCGGTGACGAAAACCTCTTCGACCACGCCCACCACGCTGACCGCAAGCGCTTTCACAGGTGACTATTACTCGCAGACCAAGGTGGACAACAAGTACGTCAGCTACACGTGGGAGGTGTGCAAGACCAACCCGATCTATGGGTCGGACAAAACGTGGACGGTGAAGAAGGTCGGCGCGAAGGGCGATGACAGGCTTGAGCTGACGGATGCCGACGGCGCGTGCTGGGTGCGCGTCAAGGCCGATGCGGGCGACAACACCACGGGCCCGTCGAGCTCGGTCGGGCCCATCAAGCCTGTCGGCGTGTACGATATCAAGCTCGCGCTGTTCTCGAACGTCACCGATGGGGATGTGGAGAGCAACTACTACAAGGTCGGCGACACGATCGGCCTGCACGTGTACGAGAGCACCGAGGCCAATATGAAAGGCGGTCTCATTCCCGTCGAGAGCCTCACCTGCACGTGGAAGGTGGCCGATGCTGCGAACGGCACGTTCGCCGAACTGACCGATGGCAATGCCCACAAAGCGTCGTTCGAGATCACCGAGGCTTACCAGGGCAAGTACCTCACCTGCGAGGTGTCAGCCGGTGTCGATACGTACGAACTGCACGTAACCAAGCAAATTGCAGCTGCAAGCGCCTTGAGCGTGAGCAAGGTCGAGCTGACCAATTCCGACGCGAACGGTCGTGTCATCCCCGGCAGCACGCTGAGCGCCCATGCCTACGATTCTGCTGGCAAAGACATCACGAGCGAGGTGCTGTCCGCAGGCCTGTCGTTCGCGTGGTATACGAGCGAGTATGCCAGCGGGTCCAGCCCGAGGCGCATCACGGGAGCTCAAGATGCCAGCTTCTCCGTGACGAACGAAAATGCGATGGCGCTCAAGGACAAGTATCTGGTGGCGACAATCGTTGACGAACGTGGGGCCGATGTCTCCGGCGTTACGGGCGTCAAGGTTTCCGTTCCGAATGCGGTTCGCCTGTACAGCGTCTCCGTCGACAACGCGGTTTCTGGGAAGCCGACGGTTGGCGTGCCGCTTATGGCGACGGTCAAAAAGGGAACGAGCGCAAGCAACGCGGTGGAACTAGGCTCCGACGACGCCGTGTCCTACCAGTGGCAATACACCTCAATTGCAAACACGACGTCGGACAGCCGCTTTTACGACATCGCCGGCGCGACGAGCAGCGTGTACGTGCCCACCGCCACCATGAAGAACAAGTATCTGCGCGTTGTGGTTACGAGTCAGAACGAGATTGCCTCGACGAAATTCACGCGCCCCTACGTGTACGCTATCGGCCCGGTGAGCGAGCCTTCCGTCACCTACGACCTCTCGTCGGTTGCATTGTCTTCCGATGCAGAGGGCTATCGGGTTGGCGCCACGCTCCTGCCTTCCCCGAAGTACCAAGAAGGCGAGTTCGAGAAGGCCGTTCCGTCGGATGCCTACGTCGGCTACACATGGTATTCATCTGACAACGCGGACGGAACGAACGCGAAGGAGCTGAGCGGCTTCGATGCAAAGACGGGCGCTCTGAAATTGGCTCGCGGTCTCGAAGGCTCATACGTTTTCGTCGAGGCGAATGCGCTGGGTTCGCCCGCGAAGAGTACTCCCGTCAAGGTAGTGGCGGGTGCTCTTTCGGCAACCGTCAAGGTGACGGGCATTTCCGAACGGGATAGCGATGGGCAGTATTCGCTCGAGGACTGGATCCCCCTGACTGAATACGAATGGCAAAGCGATAAGAACGTCTCCGCATGGGACGTGTTCAGCGAGCTTCTTCAGCGTGCGTACTATTCGTACAGTTTGCAGGACGGGTGGGTTCCCTATTCCATCACGCCGCCCGGCGGCGTTCCGCTCGCGGCGGAGCATCTTGGTGGATACAACTACAACTACTGGTCGTTCAAGGTCAACGGAACGTTCGCGAGCAGCTATCCGACAGGGTATAAGCTGCAGGACGGTGACACGATCGAACTCGTGTACCTTGTCAACGACGGCTCCGAGAAGCCGTCCGACATCGAGATCGTTCCCGATGCGCCTCGTCCCGATTACGATGACAGCGCTGCGTGGCCCGGGTACGCAGGCGGCAGCGCTTCCGGGCCTTCGACCGATGCGAAGACGCCGGTCGATACGACGGACCTGGCGTGGTCTTCCGCTCTGAAAGACAGTTCGGAGTACTCGAAGGGCGTGTCCGACCCCATCCTCGTCAACGGAGATGTTTACATTGCCGCCGGAAACACCCTCTACATCAAGGATGCCGCTACGGGCGAGACGAAGAAGCAGGCGACGCTCGCCGTGTCCATCAATACGACATCGCGTATCGTGTATGCCGACGGCCTCATCGTCGTGCCACTGTCGGGCGGTCGTCTGCAGGCTTTGACGGCCGACGACTTGGTTACCGTCTGGTTGACGGACGAACTTCCCGCACATATGACCGGTGGCTCTCAGCAATCGCTCACCACGCTCACCGTCCGTGATGGGTGCGTGTACTATGGAACGGCCGCTGCCGACTGGACGACGAGCTACGGCGGATACTATCTCTGCGTCGACTTGGCTACGGGTGAGACGAAGTGGATCAACAAGAACAGCGATGCCGGATACTATTGGTCCGGAGCGGCTTCGGCGGGTCCCTATCTCGTGGTCGCTGACGACAATGGTGTGGTACGCGCGCTCGATCCTGCGTCCGGCGACGTGGTGGCATCCCTCGATTTGGGAGTACGCGTTCGCTCAACTGTGATTGCAGACGCCGACGGCACGACGCTGTACGTGGTGTCGAACGACGGCGTGCTGCATAAGCTGTCCGTCGCTGCCGACGGAGCCTTGACACACGCCGGAAGCGTAAAATTCGGCAGCTCGAGCACATCGACTCCTTCGCTGACGAGCAACGGAAAGATCGTCGCGTGCGGCTCTTCTACCGAGGGTTACAACAACGACTGGGGCGGAATATCGTATTACGGAGTGATTGCCGTCATCGACGCGGCAACCATGACCTTGGAAAACCGGGTCGATAGGGTCGACGATGGGTCGTGGCTTCCCGCAGACGCGAAGTCGGCTCCGGTGATTGCCCAGGTAAACGGCGAAACCTATGCGTACTTCACGTGCAACTCCGTGCCGGGCGGCGTGTACCAGTATCGTTTGGGCGATACGAGCGCGGGCCTGATCTATCATCCGGAAGGGACGTTAGCGAACTACTGCATGGCTTCGGTTGCCGTCGGAGCCGATGGCACGTTGTACTACACCAACGATTCCGGCTACCTCATTGCGCTCAAGCACTCCAGCAAGATTCGCGTTACGTTCGACTCCAAAGGCGGGACGATCGTCGGGGTGTCCTTCGTCGCTCCGAACGAGAAAGTGTCCGCCCCCGCCGATCCTGTGCGGGAGGGGTATACGTTTGCCGGTTGGTTCGTCGATGAAGGATGCACGAAGGCTTGGGATTTCGATGCGCCGGTGACGGGCGCGATGACGCTGCATGCCAAGTGGGATAAGAAGCAGGACGGCAACGAAGGCGGAGACGACAACAAACATGATCCCGAACAGCCGGGTGGGGACGACCATGAGCAGGGCGGGTCGAGCAACGGCGGGGCAGACGACCCGCAGGATTCCCCTGCGCCGTATGCGAAGCCGCTGCCGGCGGGCGGCGCGCCTGCGGCGACGCATGCTCCCCTGACGCAGGAATCGGCCAAGACGGACGACGACAAGCAGGAGACCGAGAAGAAGGCGGAGCAGAAGGCCGACGCGTCAACGCGCTCGGAAGACCGCGCGAAGGCGACGTCGGCGGGCGTTGACGCCGACACGGGCGCCGGCGAGCAGCACGATGGCGTGAACCCGTGGGCGATGGGCGGTGTGGCGCTTGGCGTGATCGGGCTGATCGGCGCAACCGTGTACGTGGTGCGCACGCGCCGTCGCAACGGGGAGGCGTCGTAGCGGTGACCGACGAGACGAAACGGGAGACGCCGCTCGACGACGAGGCGCGCCGCGCAACGACGGCGGCGCGCGCGGAAGGCGACGCCGTGCCGCCCACCGAGTCTGAGGCATCGCCGCGGCGCGGGCTCAAGCCGCGGCAGCGTATCGCGGCGGCCGTGGTGGGCGCGCTATCCGTGGCCCTCATCGCCGTCTCGGCGGCGTTCCTGCTTCCGTCGGTCGAGCAGCCGGAAGCGTCAAGGGCCGCGGTGCCCGAGGTTTCCGCCTCGACCGGCGCACTCGCTTCGTCCGACAAGGGCGATGCGAACGAGAGCGAGGACAAGGGCGAAGGCGAAGGAGATGCGGCAGCATCGGACGAGGGGGACGCGTCGTCGGCCGATGCCGGCGCGTCGCCGTCCTCGGACGCGTCGTCGGCCGCTTCCTCCGAGGGAGGTGCGGATGCGGCGGGCTCGTCCGATGCGGGCGGCGCGTCGCCGTCCGGCTCAACGTCGGCACCGTCTCCCGACCCGGACCCGGCGCCTTCGGGCGGCGGATCGGGTTCGACCGCGCCTGCGACGGTCACCGTCTCGGTGGGCGTCAGCTCGTCGGCGGTGGGCAACCCGGTATCGGGCGGCGCGACGGCGACATTCTCGCCGGGCGCGACGGCCTACGACGCGCTCATGGCGTGCGGGCTGTCAGTGAATGCGGCATCGTCCCAGTTCGGCATTTACGTGAGCGCCATCGGTGGGTTGGCCGAGAAGGAGCACGGGGCGAAAAGCGGCTGGATGTACTCCGTCAACGGCACGACGCCGGGTATCGCCTGCAGCGGGTACGTGCTGCAGGACGGCGACAACGTACAGTGGTTCTACGTCACGTAGACTGCTAAGATGCTAGGGAAACGCCGTTGAGGCGTGTTCGAGTTCGACGAAAGGGTGAAGACGGTGTTCGGCAATCGTAGGGTGGCTATCGTCATGGCGGTGCTTGCGGTGATCTTCGCGGTGCTCGTGGTCATTTCGATCACGCAGACCGTGCACGCGTAAGGACGCGCTCGGCATGAAGCGCACGGCGTTCGATCTGTTCCATCCCGTCGTGGCGTTCTGCTACTTCGCCGCCTTCATCGTGCTGAGCATGACGGCGATGCAGCCGGTCTACCTGGCCATCTCGTTCGTCGGCGCGCTCGCGTACAGCATCGTGCTGCGCGGGTGGCGCGCGACGGGGCGCTCGTTCGCCTGGCAGCTGCCCCTCATCGTGATCGTCGCGCTGGCGAATCCGTTGTTCTCCTCGTCCGGCTCCACCGAGCTGTTCCGCATCGGGCTGCGGGCGTTCTACCTCGAGAGTTTCTTCTACGGCGGCTGCATGGGCCTCATGCTGGCATGCGTGCTCATGCTGTTCTCGAATGCCTCGACGGTGCTCACGTCCGACAAGGTCATGGCGCTGTTCGGCGGCGTCGCCCCCACGATCGGCCTCATGCTGTCGATGACGGCGCGCCTCGTGCCGCAGTTCGTGCGCCGCGGTTCCGACATCGGCGACGTGCAGCGCGCGTGCACGGCCTCGCGCGCGGCGACGCAGGGCAAGCGCGGCGCGGCGCGCGGCTACCTGCGCCTGACCTCGGTGCTCATGGGATGGAGCATGGAGGACTCGCTCGATACGGCGAGCGCCATGAAGGCGCGCGGGTGGGGAGCGAGCGCCCGCCGCACGACGTACGCGCGGTACCGGTTCCGGCGCTTCGACGCGGCGGCGCTTGCGTGCCTGGGCGCGCTCGCGCTTGCGGCTGCGGGCGCGGCGTGGACGGCCTGCACGTTGTTTCATTTCTATCCGACGATCGGCGGCTGGGCGCCCTGGTGGAGCTATCTGCCGTATGCGCTGTTCGCAGCCCTGCCGATTGCGATGACGACGAAGGAGCGCATGCGATGGCGGGCGTGATGGCCCTCGAGGCGAGCGGTTTCTCGTTCTCGTATCCGGACGCGTCGGCGGGCATCGGCCCGCTCGATTGGCGCGTGGAAGAAGGCGCGTTCCAGCTCATGGTGGGCGCGACCGGCAGCGGCAAGACCACGCTCTTGCGCTGCTGCACGCCGGCGATCGCGCCGGCGGGGGAGCGCGCGGGGTCGATTCGCGTGTTCGGACGCCCCGTCGACGAGCTGGATGCGGGCGAGGCCGCGTCGACGGTGGGCTACGTGGCGCAGAGCCCCGAAAATCAGATCGTGTGCGACACGGTGTGGCACGAGCTGGCCTTCGGGCTGGAGAACCTCGGCGTGGCGCAGGACGCGATGCGCCGCCGCGTGGCCGAGGTGGCGCACTTCTTCGGCATCGAGCCGTGGTTTCGCCGCGCCATCGACGAGCTGTCGGGCGGCCAGAAGCAGATGGTCACCCTGGCCGGCACGCTGGCCATGCAGCCGCGCCTCCTGTTGCTCGACGAGCCCACCTCCCAGCTCGACCCGGTGGCCGAGAAGAACTTCCTGCACGCGCTGTTCCGCGTGAACCGCGAGCTCGGCATCACCGTCGTGGTGGCAACCCATGCCCCCGAGGCGATGACCGACTACGCCACCGACGTGGTGGAGCTGCGGGACGGGCGGATGCATCCCCTCGCCCTTTGCTCCGAGCGCGCACCTTCGGGAGTCGCACGCCCCCTGCTCGGCGCAAAGGGGGAGGGGGCCGGCGCCCGCGACTCCTCGCGCCCTCCCTCCCTCTCGCTCAGCGACGCCTACGTGCGCTACGCGCGGGACGCGTCCTGGGTGCTTCGCGGCTGCGACCTCGACGTCGCGGCGGGCGACATCCATGCCGTCGTGGGCGGCAACGGCTGCGGGAAGTCGACGCTGCTGCGGGCGGCCGCGGGCGTGTTGAAGCCCGAGCGCGGCCGCGTGGTCAACGCGCTGTCTGCGCGCCAGGCGCTGCTTCCGCAAGATCCGAAGGCCTTGTTCGTGTGCGACACGGTGGCCGAAGAGCTGCGCGAATGGCAGACGAACTGCGGCTACGCCGACGAGGCCGTCGCCGCGCAGCTTGAGCGTTTCGGGCTGGACAAGCGAGCGACGAACCATCCCTACGACCTCTCGGGCGGCCAGCAGCAGCTGCTCGCCTTCGCGAAGCTGCTGCTCACCGACCCCGACCTGCTGCTGCTCGACGAGCCCACGAAGGGCCTCGACGCGCCGTCGAAGCTGCTCGTGGCCGACGCCTTGCGCGACCGCGCGCGGGCCGGCGCCACCGTCGTGCTCGCCACGCACGACCTCGCGTTCGCCGCGCTCGTGTCGGACCGCACCACCATGCTGTTCGACGGCGAGGCCGCCTGCACCGAGCCCACGGCGGCGTTCTTCGCGGGCAACCTGTTCTACCGCCCGGCCGACGACGCGTTCGCCCGGCTGTGGCGCGAGGAGCGCGCATGAGCCGTCCCGCTGCGCATCCGCCGATGACGGCGCGCATCCTGGCGGCCCTCGAGGTGCCGGCCCTCGTCGCCGTGCCGCTCGTCTTGGGCGCATGCGCCTACTTCGGGGTGGAGCAGGGCGCCCTGCTCACCGTGGTCGTGGCGTTTGCGGCAGTGGGCGTGTTCTTCGCCAGCTTCGAGGCGTCGCGGCCATCGTTGCGCCAGATCATGCCCACGGTGGTGCTCGGCGCGCTCGGCGCGGCGGGCCGCGTGCTGTTCGCGCCCATCCCCGACTTCAAGCCGGTTTCGGCCATCTGCATCCTCGCCGGCGCCGTGTTCGGCCGGCGCAGCGGCTTCCTCGTGGGAGCGCTCGCCGCGCTCGTGTCCAACTTCTTCTTCGGACAGGGCCCCTGGACGCCGTGGCAGATGTACGCCTGGGGCCTCGTGGGCTACCTCGCCGGCGTGCTGGCCGATCGCGGCTGGCTCGACAAGCCGCTCGTGCTCTACGCCTACGGCTTTTTGTCCGCCCTGCTGTACGGCCTGCTGCTCAACGGCTGGTACGCCATCGGCTTCGTGCATCCCTTCGCCTGGGAGGCCGTCGTTCTGTCCTTCGTCGCGGCCCTGCCGTTCGACGTCACGCACGGCATTGCCACGGTCGTGTTCCTCGCCGTGCTCTACGCTCCGTGGCGCAAGAAGCTCGACCGCATCAAGCGGAAGTACGCGCTCGTCCTCGACGACCCCGCGCGCTGAGTCCAGAGCGCTCGAGCCCACAGCGCCCGAGCCCACGGCGCGCTCGAGCCCGCGCCCCACGCCGCTGACCTTCCCGATCGTCCTCCCCATGGCCTCCTCCCATCCTCTCAGTGTTACGAATTCTAGAATTGTGTTACCATTTCCGCATCAGGAGGACTTACTCAAAGGAGAAGAACATGCTGGACGAATCGCTGTGGCTCAAGGTTGCCGACTTCCACGGACATCGGTGCCCGGGCCTCGCCATCGGGTTCAAGGCGTGCGAGGGGGCCCTTGCCGAACTGGGGCTCGATGCCTCGCGGCTGCCGGCGGTGGACGAGGAGATCGTGTGCGTCACCGAGAACGACGCATGCGGGGTCGATGCCGTGCAGGTGCTGTTGGGATGCACCTTCGGCAAGTCGAACCTCATCCCGCGGCTGCGCGGCAAGATGGCGTTCTCGTTCTTCGTGCGTGGAACCGATCGTCAGGTTCGCCTCGTCCTCGAGGCGAAGAACGAGCGCATGAGCCGTGCCGAATACCAGGACTACCTGCTGAGCACCCCCTACGACCAGCTGTTCAAGGTGGAGCAGCCGTCGTACGGCCTGCCTGAGCCGGCGCGTCTGTTCCCTTCGCAGGCGTGCGCGGTTTGCGGCGAGTCCACGGCTGAATTCGGCCTGCGGGTGCAGGGCGGCGCGCTTGTGTGCCTCGACTGTTACGACGCATACGAGCGGGAAGGGTTTTAGTGCCCTCGCGCGCCGTACGAATATCCGATAGGCAGCGCGGCATCGAGCGCCGCCATTGGCTCGTGGTGGCCGCATTGGCTGCCGCGTGCGTGTTCGTGGCGCTCGTGGCGCTTGCCAGCGGAGCCTCGAACATGGGCGTTGCGGAAAGCGCGCAGGCGCTGTTCGGCTTCGGCTCGGCTCAGGACGTCATGACGGTGCGCTCCATCCGCCTGCCGCGCGTGGTGTGCGCCATCGTGGCGGGCGCCGGCCTCGCGTTGGCCGGTGCCGTGCTGCAGAGCGTGCTCGAGAATCCGCTCGCTTCCGCATCGACCGTGGGCATCTCGCAGGGCGCCGCGTTCGGCGCCACGATAGCCATCCTGCTCATCATCCCCGCGTTCGCCGGATCGTCCACGAACGTCGGCATGGGCACCGTCGCCGTCTTCGCGTTCGCGGGCGCCATGGTTTCCAGCGTGATCGTGCTGGCGTTCTCGCGGTTGGGCTTTTCCAGTCCCGAGAGCATCATCCTCGTGGGCGTGGCGCTTTCCGCGCTGTGGGCCGGAGCTTCCACCATCATCCAGTACTTCTCCGACGATCTTGAGCTCACGAAGGTCATATTCTGGCAGTTCGGCGATCTCGGCCGCGCCACGTGGTCGCAGATAGGGTTCATGGCGTTGGTCGGCGTCGTGTGCGCCGGCTACTTCTTCGCGAACCGTTGGAACTACAACGCGCTGCAGAACGGCGGCCACGTGGCGGGCGGTCTCGGAGTGGACGTGAAGCGCACGCGCGTGGCGGGCGTGATCGCCGCGTCGCTCATGGCGGCGGTCATGGTGTCGTTCGTGGGGCTCATCAACTTCATCGGCCTCATCGCGCCGCACATCGCGCGACGGCTCGTGGGCGACGACTACCGCTTCCTGCTGCCGGCGTCGCTCGTGCTGGGGTCGATCATCATGCTGGCAAGCGATCTGGCGGCGCGCATGGTCATATCGCCCATCATCCTGCCCATCGGCGCCATCACGTCGTTTCTCGGCGCGCCGCTGTTCCTTTACCTGCTGTATCGGGGGTACAAACGATGAACGGAAGACAAGCGGGCGACGCGTCGGCGGCGCTTGCCGCGCGCGGGCTGTCGTACGCCTATCCCGCGAGCGTCGGCACCGTGTTCGACGGCGTTGACTTCGAGGCGAAGACGGGCTCGGTGCTCGGCATCCTCGGCAACAACGGCGCGGGCAAGTTGACGCTGCTCAACGTGCTGGCCGGCATCGTCAAGCCGACGTGCGGGACGGTGGACGTCGCGGGGCGCCCGCTCGCATCGCTCAACCGTCGCGAGATCGCCCGGCACATCGCCTACGTGGCTCAACAACAGCGCATTCCGCACCTGAGCGTGTACGACCAGGTGCTGCTCGGCCGCCGTCCCCACGTCGGCTGGGCGCTGTCCGACCGCGATCGCGCGGTGGTGGCCGAAACCATCGACCGGCTGGGGCTCGAGCCGTTCTCCGCGCGCTTTCTCGACGAGCTGTCGGGCGGTGAACGCCAGAAGGTGTACATCGCCCGCGCGCTTGCGCAGGAGCCCGAGGTGCTGCTGCTCGACGAGCCTACGAGCGCCCTCGACCCCAAGAACCAGCTCGAAGTGCTCGACATCGTGCGCTCCATCACGCGGCAGGGCGCGCTGGCCACGGTGCTCGTCATCCACGACATCAACCTCGCCCTGCGCTTCTGCGACCGCTTCCTTCTCGTGCGCGACGGCGCGGTCGTGGCGCGGGGCGGCCGCGACGTCGTCACGGGCGAGACGCTTTCGGCAACCTATGACGTGTCGTTCCGCATCGAAGAGGTGGCCGGCGTACCCGTGGCCGTCCCCGTCGACGCCGCGGTTGCATAGGAGGATACCCCCGCAGCATGACGAAAGGGCCCCTGAGGGCCCTTTCGCGCGTCTTGTGCGGTGCGGTGCGTTACGCGATGTTCGCGAGGTCGACCTGTTTGAACTCGTAGCCCTCCGCCGAAAGATCGCCGGACAGCTTCTTGCCGAGGAAGAACTCGGTGATCTCGTCGAGCTTCTGCGTGGGATCGACGTCCTTGAACTGCTCGGGGTAGGCGACGGCGCCCACCTGGTAGCAGTTCGCCAGCGCCAGCTCGATGTTCGTGGCGTAGAAGCGGTAGGAGATGAGCGTGTAGGTCTTCTTGTCCTGCACGGCGTCGAGCGCCGCGAAGTAGGCGGGGTTGGCGTCGTAATCCTCCTTGATGAGGGGGAGGTTGCCGCCCTCGACGAAGATGCAGTCCGGTTGTGCGGCAGCCACCTTTTCGAGGTCGATGTCGAAGGCTCCGTTCGCCCCCTCGACATCGGCGATGTTCTGCACGTTCGTTTCCTCGAAGGGCGGGAAGTGCGCTTCGGTGCCCGCGAACCCGTGGCCTCCGCGGAAGCTGATGCCCGCGGCGTATGCGGTGATGCGGTCGGCATCGGCGATGCCCGCCGTGCGCTTCTCGAGGTCGGCCTGCGTGTCCTGCATGTAGGCGACGATCTCCTCGGCGCGGTCCCGCTTGCCCACGATGTCGCCCATCAGGTTGACGTTGTCGTAGAACACCTGGTCGAACACGATGTCGCTCAGCGTGAGACACACCACGGGGATGCCCGTTTTCTCCTGCAGCGCATCGGCCGCGTCCTTGTCGATGGAGGCGAAT
Organism: Eggerthella sinensis; assembly: GCF_003339815.1. Classification (GTDB taxonomy): domain Bacteria; phylum Actinomycetota; class Coriobacteriia; order Coriobacteriales; family Eggerthellaceae; genus Eggerthella; species Eggerthella sinensis. The sequence goes on along the minus strand of NZ_PPTT01000008.1, from coordinate 45,542 downwards.
ATCACGTCGGGTGCCACCTGCATGATGGCCTCCTCGTTGGGAGTGGTGCCCTTCGAGCCGCCGTCGCCGATGACGGGCAGATCCTTGAACGTGTCGTGGTTCACGTGGCGGTAGCTGCAGGTCACGTTGTCCTCGAGCTCGGACTGTTCGACGCCTACCACCTTGTCGACGGCGTCCAAGTATGAGATGAGGCGCAGCGAGCTCGAGCCGATGCCGATGATCTTGTCGGCCTCGGCGGGCACTTCGACGCTGCGTCCCACCATGTCGGTGACGGTGCGCGTGGCGGCCTGCTCCTGCGCGGCCGCCCCGTTGTGCGCCTCGTCGGTCGGCGGCGCGCTGCACGCGGCGAGCGAAACCGCCAGCATGCCGGCGGCCATCAGCGCCGCCAGTTTGCCGACGATGCGCCCCCGTTCCTTGCGTTGATCCATGAGGAAATCCTTTCGATACGGCGATACTGATGCGTATGGTAACACGAAAATGAAATTCGTAACACTGCTGGGATGCGGGAGGCGGGGAGAAGGCGGTGGGCGCCGTTAGGAGGCGTCGGGCGGTGGGGGCGTGCCGTCGGACGGCGGCCGGTGCGAGCGCACCGCCTTCCGCAGCACGCCCCGCATCGCCGCGCGCGTGCTACAATGCCCTTCGACTCAACCAGGGAAGGACCGCTCATGCCAACGCCCCGCTCGCTCGACGAAGCCGCCTCCGCACTCAAACGCGGCGAGGCGGTCATTTTCCCCACCGAAACCGTGTACGGCCTGGGCGTGTCGGTGGAGGCCGTCGCCGGCCCCGACGTGCTGTACTCCCTGAAGGAGCGTGACCGCGGCAAGCCCATCTCCTGGCTCGTGGCAGGCTGCGACGACCTCGACCGCTACGGCGCGCACGTGCCCGACCTGGCTCGCAAGCTGGCGCGCGCCTACTGGCCCGGTGCCCTCACGCTCATCGTGGAGGCGAGCGACGCCGTGCCGCCCGCGTTTCGCTCGGCCGCCGGCTCCATCGGCCTGCGCATGCCCGACAGCGCAACGGCCCTCGCCCTCATCGAGGCTGTCGGCTGCCCGCTTGCCACCACCTCGGCGAACCCCTCGGGCGAGGCGGCCCCCGGCGCCATCGACGCCCTCGACCCCCAGCTCGCGGCCCGCGTCAACGTGGTCCTCGCCGACGAGGCCGACGACGACAAGAGCGGCGTCGCGTCCACCGTCATCGACTGCACCGGCGACGCGCCGCGCATCGTCCGCGAGGGCGCCGTCACGCCCGCCGCCATCGCGGCCCTTTCCTGACGCGCGGCGCTTGCCGGATGTGTGCAGTCCTTTGCCGAACTGCTTAGCATAAGGCCTCGTATCGCCTGGACAAAAACGCGCCGATTCTCTAGTTTTTCGGCGTTTGCCGAGCCATTTCACGGCTGTCAGAAGCATCGTGTTCCAAATCCCCTGGTCACGGCTTCGGCATTTTATCTATTTTCAAGTGAGGATAGAGAATCGACGCGTTTTTGTCCAAGGCCCCCAACATCAATGGCGGTTTGCCATCGAGGGGCCGGGTTCGACGTTGAACGCTGCTGGGGTCGAGGCGCGCGCCCTGGCGGTCGACGTGCGCCTCCTGCCGCTGCATCGGCGCGCGGTTCGGCGCCCCTTCGTAACGGTTTCGCTCCGGAGGCCCCCTCCTTCGTCCCCGTCGCCCGCCGCGGCGCACCGCTCCGCTATACTAGAGAAAACTCCTGGGGAGGGGATCACATATGGAAACAGCGGTTGCAGTGGCGCCCATCGGCTTTCTGTCCCACGACGGGACGTCCACCATCAAAGGGCTCGTATGGGAGCCGGCACGCGTGCGCGGCGGACGGCGCAAGCCCCCGCGCGGCGTCATCCAAATCGCCCACGGCATGGTGGAGCACGTGGGCCGCTACGACGAGTTCGCCCGCTTCCTCGTGGGGCACGGGTTCGTGGTGTGCGCCGCCGACCACATCGGCCACGGCAAGAGCGTGAGCAGCGCCGACGAGCTGGGCTGCCTGCCGCCGGACGGCAAGGAGATCCTCATCGAGGACGTTCACGAGCTGCGCAAAACCGTCACGGCGCGCTACTCCCGCCAAACGCCCTACATCCTGTTCGGGCACTCCATGGGCAGCTTCATCGTGCGCGCCTACCTCGCGCGCCACGGCGAGGACGTGGCCGCCGCGGTGATCTGCGGCACGGGCCAGCAGCCGCTCGTCCTGTCGAAGGCGGGCAACGCGCTGGCGCGCTTCCTCGCGAAGACGAAGGGGCCGGCCTACCGCAGCACCCTGCTCGACAACATGGGCGTGGGCGCGTTCGCCAAGCAAATCGAGAACCCGCGCACGTCGACGGATTGGATTTCCACCGACCCGGCCGTCGTGGACGCCTACATCGCCGACGAGCTGTGCGGCGCCATGTTCTCCGTCGGCGGCTACGCCACGCTCACCGACCTCACGGGCGAAGTGGTGTCGCCGTCGTGTGCGGCGAAGGTGCCGAAGGACCTGCCGGTGCTGTTCATCGCCGGTGCCGAGGACCCGGTGGGGGGCAACGGCAAGGGCGTGCAGGCGGCGGCCGAGCTGCTGCGCCGCGCCGGCGTGCAGGACGTGGAGGTGAAGCTGTACGACGGCATGCGCCACGAAATCCTCAACGAACCGGGACGGGCCCAGGTTTATACTGACGTGGTCACATGGATTGAGGAGCATGCATGCCAAAGTACGTCGTAGCGCTCGATCAGGGAACCACCTCGTCGCGCGCCATGCTCGTCGACGCGCTCGGTCACGTCGTCGATGCGGTGCAGAACCCGTTTCCGCAGATCTACCCCCAGCCCGGGTGGGTGGAACACGACCCGCGCGACATTCTGTCGTCCCAGCTCGGTGCGCTCACCGAGCTGCTCGTGGCGCACAACCTCGCCTCGGACGACATCGACAGCATCGGCATCACGAACCAACGCGAGACCACCGTGGTGTGGAATCGCGAAACGGGGGAGCCCGTGATGAACGCCATCGTGTGGCAGTGCCGCCGCACGGCGCCCATCATCGACGAGCTCGCCGCCGACCCCGAGGTCGCGCGCACCATCGCCGACAAGACGGGCCTCGTGCCCGACGCCTACTTCTCCGCCAGCAAGATCAAGTGGATCCTCGACAACGTTGAAGGCGCCCGCGCCGACGCCGAAGCCGGCAAGCTCGCCTTCGGCACCGTGGACACGTGGCTCATCTGGACGCTCACGCAAGGCCGCGTGCACGCCACCGACGTGACGAACGCCAGCCGCACCATGCTGTACAACATCCACGAGCTGCGGTGGGACCCGTGGCTGCTCGACCTGTTCGACATCCCGGCGTCGCTGCTTCCCGACGTGCGCCCCTCGTCGGGGGAGTTCGGCCGCACGGCCTCCACCGGCATCGTGCCGAACGTGCCCATCTGCGGCGTGGCGGGCGATCAGCAGGCGGCCCTGTTCGGGCAGTGCTGCTTCGAGCCCGGCCAGGCGAAGAACACGTACGGCACCGGCTGCTTCCTGCTCATGCACACGGGCGGCGAAGCGTGCCGTTCCACCCACAACCTCATCACCACCATCGCCGCGTCGGGCCCCGGCGCGGGTCCCGAGTACGCGCTCGAGGGCAGTGTGTTCATGGCCGGCGCGCTCATGCAGTGGCTGCGCGACGACCTGGGCATCATCGACGACGTGGCCGAAACATCGGCCATCGCCCGCAGCGTGGACGGGGCCGAGGGCGTGTACGTGGTGCCGGCCTTCACCGGCCTGGGCGCTCCCTACTGGGACGCCGAGGCGCGCGGGGCCATCTACGGCCTCACGCGCGGCACGGGGCGGGCGCACATCGTGCGCGCGTCGCTCGAATCGCTGGCCTACCAGGTGCGCGACCTCGTGGTGGCCATGGAGGCCGACGCCGGCGTGCCGCTCAGCGTGCTCAACGTGGACGGCGGCGCCTCCGCGAACGACTTCCTCATGCAGTTCCAAAGCGACATCCTGCGCACCCCGCTGCGGCGCCCGCAGAACGCCGAGACCACCGCGCTCGGCGCCGCGTTCCTCGCGGGCCTGGCCACCGGCTTCTGGAAGGACGCGGAAAGCCTGCGCGCGCTGCGCTCCTCCGACGCCGTGTACGAGCCGGGTATGGAAGACGAGCGCCACGCCGCGCTGCTGGAAGGCTGGGCCCGCGCCGTCGCCCGCACGATGTCCTAGTCCGCCCCTTTCACGTTGGAGATATCGCACAACCCGCTCTGCTGCGTTCCCTCAGCAGCGGTTTGCCGTATACTGGCCCCAAGACGAGAAGGGAAGGACATCCGATGAAGATCAGCATTGCCAGCGACCATGCGGGCTTCGAGCAGAAGCAGGCCCTCGCCGCGTACCTGGAAGGCCTCGGCCACGACGTGATCGACCGCGGCCCCGGCACCGACGACCGCGTGGACTACCCCGATTTTGCCGCCCTCGTCGCGCATGACGTGGTGGACGGCGCGGCCGAGCGGGGCGTGCTCGTGTGCGGCACGGGCATCGGCATGGCCGTGGCCGCCAACAAGATCGACGGCATCCGCGCCGCGAACGTGACGAGCCCCGTGTTCGCCGCGCTGGCCCGCGAGCACAACGACGCGAACATCGTGGCCGTGTCGGGCCGCTTCGTCGACGAAGCCACGAACCGCGAGATCCTCGACGCCTTCGTGTCCACCGAATTCGGCGGCGGCCGCCACGCGGACCGCGTCAAGAAGATCACCGCGCTCGAGGGGTAGCTCGCCCGAAACCGGCCGGTCTCGCGGAGCCGGGAAGGGTCGGCTCCGCGAGCTTCCCGCACTAGAGGGCGCGGGCCGCGAGGTTGCCCGCCGCGATGGCCTCCGCGATGTTGTAGGGGTCGGCGCAATCGCCCACCGCCACCGTCTCGACGCCCGTCAGCGCATCCGCCAGCGCAGTGTCCGGCAGCATGTCGCGCATGTCCACGAGCGCATCGCAGGGCGCGGTCACGTCCACGCCCGCCTCGCTCGTGAAGGAGACGGTGCCGTCGCCCACCGCCGACAGCGTTGCCGACGGCCATACGCGCGTTCCCTGAGCGTTGAGCGCCGTTTCGACGAAGCCGCGCACGTTCACCGAATGTCCCTTTTCGAACAGCTCCAACGGATCGGGCGTCACGATGGTCACGTCCTTGCCCTGCGCCACGAGGTACACGGCCACGTCCGCCGCTTGGGCGTTGCTGCCCAACACCACCACGCGTTGTCCCAGGTCGCTGCCTACAACATCGTCGAAGGCGAGCACGCTCGTAGCGCCGGTCGTCTCGAACAGGGGAGCGGGGCGCGTGCCGCCCGTGGCCACGATCACCGCATCCGGCTGCTCCTGCTCGACAAGCTGCGCATCGACCTCCGTCTTGGTGACCACCTTCACGCCGCACAGCTCTTGCTGCCGCGTGAGGTACGCGGCGAGGCGCTCGAGGTTCTCGTGCGGTCCCTTGATGGCCGCCGCCGACGTGAGCAGCCCGCCCAGGCTGCCGCTCTTCTCGTACAGCGTCACCTCGTGCCCGCGCTGCGCCGCCACGCGCGCCGCTTCCATGCCGGCGGGACCGCCGCCCGCAACGAGCACCTTCTTGGGTTGCTCCGCCGCCTGCGGCGTCCAGCCTTCCGGCATGCTCTCGCCGAACGCGCGCCAGTTCGCGGCGTTCACACGGCAGTGCTCCAGAAGCGTTCCCGCCTTGTCGGGGTCGTAGAAGCAGTGCAAGCAGCGCGTGCAGGGGGCTATCTCGTCGATTCGGTTCTCGCGCAGCTTCGTCACGTACTCGGGGTCGACGCACAGCGGCCGGTTCATCACGAGGAAGTCGAGCTTGCCGTCGGCGAGGGCCTCCTCGAAGTAATCGGGCGCCTGCGCCGGGTCCATGTACGTGGCCGCGCCGACGGGGATGGACACGGCGCTCTTGATCTCGGCGGCCACATCGATCATCATGCCGCAGCCCGAGTGGCTGGCCCGCAGCTTGCCCTGGAAATGCCGCGAGAAATCGAAGCGGCTGCCGAACCCGCTCGCGCCTTCCAGTCCGCGCGCCGAGAAGTACAGATCGTTCGCGAACTGGGCCACGTGCTGGCCGCAGGGCCCGAGGCGCACGTGCAGGCTGTCGGCCCCCGCCTGCTCGAGTATGCGGGCGATGGCCTGCACTTCCTCGACGGAGTTGTACGGCGAGTCCTGCCCGAGGGTCTGGTCGTTCGCCTCGATGCCGTTGATCAGCAGCTGCACGACGAAGTCGCCGCCGCAGGCCTCCTTGATGCCCTTGATGGTTTCCACGGCGAAACGCGTGCGGTTCTCGAGCGATTGCGGCCCGTACTCGTCGTCGCGGTTGTTGCGCGCCCGCGACAGGAACGATTGCCCCACGTTGTTCGCCGCGAAGTTGAGCTCGAAGGCGTCGAACCCGTCGTCGTGCAGCTTGACGGCGATGTCGACGATGGTCCGCTCCCACGATTTCACGTCGTCGGTGGAGTACGATCCGAGGAAGTTCTCGGTGAACACGAGCGGTCCGATGGCCGAGCCCATGGTGTCGAACTGGTAGCCGACGCGCGCGCCCGCGTCGTGCAGCGTGTCGAGCAGCCGCTTCACGTCGTACAGCGCGTAGTCCTGCTTGAGCGGGCTTGCGGTGAGCTCCCAGATGTTGGCGAAGTCCTCGACCCAGATCATCTCGACGCCGCCGCGCGCCATGCGCTCGTAGTACCCGACGTACTCGTCCGGATTGTTCTTCATGAACGCCAGCTGGAAGGCGGCCGATTTCACCATGCGGTGATGGAAGGTGAAGGGTCCCAGCTGCCAATCGGAGAACAGCGTCGACGAGCCGAAGTCGGTGATGGAATTCGCGGTATAGTCGTAGTCTTGCGGGTTGAGCTCGGTCGCGACGCTTGCGGGCTGCGCACCCGACGCCGTTGCGGCGCCCGTCTCCCGATGCGTCTCGGATGCGGCGGGAGCGCATCCCGCGAGGGAGAGCGCCCCCATGCCGAGCGCTCCCGTGCCGACGGTTCCCCAGGCGATGCCCTGCAGAAAGCTCCTGCGCGACATGCCCGCGTGCTTGACGTGCTTGTCCATATGCTCCTCCTTGTTCGTTGACGATGCCCCTTGCGCCATGAAACCGCGCGCCACCCGCCCCGACAAGGCAGCGATCGCCTGATACCCCGCAGCAGCTTGCTGCCGCAGGAGGCCCCGCGTCCCGCGCGGGCGGCGCTGCCGACGGGGCGCGCTTTGCTATACTGGCAACGAGGGGAGGGGATGGACATGGACATACACGGCTTGACGTGTTTCAGGCTCGCCTACGAGAGCGGCTCCATCGGGAAAGCCGCCAAACGGGCGTATCTGACGCGGCAGGGATTCAGCGGAGCTCTGAAAAGCGTCGAGGCCGAATGGGGGCATCCGCTGTTCGTCAGGGGCCCGCTCGGCCTCGAGCCTACCGCGTTGGCGCACGCGGTGTACCCGAAGGTGGTCGAGGCGCTCACCGCCTACGACGAGGTGCAACGGCTGTGCGCTGCCGATAGCCGTCCCGTCGAAACGGTAGGGCTCGGGGTTGCCTACGGCGCGTTGCTGTCGCTCTCGCTCGACGAGATGGTGGCGGCGTTCGCGGGCGAAGGGCACCGCATGAGCTTGGACATCGACATCGTCGAACCGGTGCTTGCGGCTCAGTGCGTGGCCGAAGGCGGCAAAGACCTCGTGCTCGTGGCGGGCAGCATCGACGCCCCGGGCACGCGCTGCGTGTCGCTGTGCCGCATCCCGCTGTGCGCGGCCGTGCACGAGTCGCTGCTTGCCGACGGGCGGCGCGATGTGGAAGGGCTGCGCGGCATCACCTGGTTCGGCTTGAGCGAGACGTTTCCCCTCGACGTGTCGCTCGGCGCGTTTTCCCGCGAGCGAGGCCTTCGCCTTGCCATGGATTATCGGTGGCACGACTACCATCTCATCCTCGATCAAATGCGGCAAAAGCGCGGCGCGTGCATCGTGCCGGCCCGCACGGCCGAGCGGTTCTGCCAGGACGGCATCGTTGCCATCGCGCTTGATGATCCGCGTTTGACCTGGGAAGTCAGTGCTATCGTTCCGAGCGCCCGACCGCTCTCCCGCGCGGCGGGCACCGTGCTTTCATGGCTCGAGCGCTACCTGGCCTAAGGCCTGCCGTTCGCATCCGGCTGTCGTTTCGCGCCTTGATCCCCGTTGAGGTTCCATGGCCTGCATCGATTGTGCTAGCATGAGTCGATTCTGAAAACATCCGGTTCCCGAAGGGGGCACTCCATGCCGCTCACCTACGTACCTCAGACCGATCCCGCCGTCGCCGACGCGATGCGCCAGGAGCTTGCGCGCGAACGCGACTCCGTCGAGCTCATCGCGTCGGAGAACTTCACGTCGCCCGCCGTCATGGAAGCCGTGGGCAGCGTGCTCACGAACAAGTACGCCGAAGGCTATCCGCGCAAGCGCTACTACGGTGGATGCGAGAAGGTCGACCTCGTGGAGGATCTCGCGCGCGAGCGCGCCTGCCAGCTGTTCGGCGCCGGCTTCGCGAACGTGCAGCCCCACTGCGGCGCGAACGCGAACCTGGGCGCGTACGAGGCGCTCATCGAGCTCGGCGACACCGTGCTGGGCATGAGCCTCGCCGAAGGCGGCCACCTCACGCACGGCTCGCCGGTGAACTTCTCGGGCCGCCACTACAACTTCGCCAGCTACGGCGTGGATTCCGAAACCGAGACCATCGACTACGACGACGTGGAGCGCATCGCCAAGGAGGTTCGCCCGAAGCTCATCGTGGGCGGCGCGAGCGCCTACCCCCGCATCATCGACTTCGAGCGCATGGCCGCCATCGCGCACGAGGTGGGCGCGTACTTCATGGTGGACATGGCCCACATCGCCGGCCTCGTGGCCACGGGCGCGCATCCGAGCCCCGTGCCGCACGCCGACGTCGTCACGTCCACGAGCCACAAGACGCTGCGCGGCCCGCGCGGCGGCTTCATCCTGTCCAACGACGAGGACATCGCCAAGAAAATCGACAAGGCCGTGTTCCCCGGCTCGCAGGGCGGCCCGCTCATGCACGTCATCGCCGGCAAGGCCATCGCGTTCGGCGAGGCGCTGCAGCCCGCCTACGCCGCATACATCGACCACGTGGTGGAGAACGCCCGCACGCTCGGGGCCGGCATGATGGACGGGGGCCTGCGCCTCGTGTCCGGCGGCACCGACAACCACCTGTGCCTCGTCGACCTCACGCCCGCCGACGTCACCGGCAAGGACGCCGAGAAGCTGCTCGAGAGCGTCGGCCTCACGGTGAACAAGAACTCCATCCCCAACGAGCCGCGCAGCCCGTTCGTCACGAGCGGCATCCGCGTGGGGTCGGCCGCCGCCACCACGCGCGGCTTCACCGCCGACGACTTCTACGAGGTGGGCCAGCTCATCGCCGCCACGGTGTTCAACGCCGACAACGAGACGAAGCTCGCCGACGTGCGCACCAAGGTGGACGCCCTCTTGGCCGCCCACCCGCTCTACCCGGAACTCGACTACTAGGAGCCTCAGCCCATGACGAATGCATACGACCGCGTCACCGTCATCGACCATCCGATGGTCCAGCACAAGCTGTCCAAGCTGCGCAACAAGAACACGTCCTCGAAGGACTTCCGCGCCCTCGTGCGCGAGCTGTCCATCTTCGAAGGCTACGAGGCCACGCGCGACCTCGAGCTGGAAGACGTCGAGGTTGAAACGCCCATCTGCACCACCACGTGCAAGCAGGTGGCCGGCAAGAAAATGGTCATCGTGCCCATCCTGCGCGCGGGCCTCGGCATGGTGGAGGGCCTGCAGGAACTCATGCCGTCCACGTTCGTGGGGCACCTCGGCATGTACCGCGACCCCGAAACCCACGAGCCGCACGAGTACTACGCGAAGCTGCCCGACAGCATCGCGCAGCGCGACGTGCTCGTGGTGGACCCGATGCTCGCCACCGGCGGCTCGGCCACCGCGGCCATCTCGTACCTGCGCAAGCTCGGCGTGAAGAACGTCAAGCTCGTCGTGCTCGTGGCGGCGCCCGTCGGCATCGAGGCCGTCCTGGCCGCCGACCCCGACGTGCAGATCTACACCTGCGCCATCGACGAGTGCCTCAACGACCACGCCTACATCGTGCCCGGCCTGGGCGACGCCGGCGACCGCATCTTCGGTACGAAGTAGGACGGAAAGACGGGACCCCTCATGGAAACTGCAGTGCCTCATCTTGACAAGCGCCCCAGCTGGGACGAGTACTTCATGACCCTGGCGAACGAGGTGGCCACGCGCACGACGTGCATGCGCCGTGCGGTGGGGGCCGTCATCGTGAAGGACCGCCGTATCCTGGCCACGGGCTACAACGGCGTGCCCACCGGCATGCGCCACTGCGCCGAGACGGGGTGCTTGCGCCAGCAGCTCGGCGTGCCCAGCGGGCAGCGCCACGAGATCTGCCGCGGCCTGCACGCCGAGCAGAACGCCATCATCCAGGCGGCGCGCTACGGCATCAACATCACGGGGGCGTCCATCTACATCAACACGCAGCCCTGCGTCGTGTGCGCCAAGATGCTCATCAACGCCGGCATCGACGAGATCGTTTACCAGAACCCGTATCCCGACGACTTGTCCATGTCCATGCTCGAGGAAGCCGGCATGAAGCTGCGCGTCTTCGAAGGGTAGGGGAGCGCGGGGCCGGGCGAACGCGCCGCGGCCCCGTCCGCTCAAGGAATATACGGTTTCGCTGACCGTTCCTTCGCGCTTTATGCAGTTTTTTGACCGGTTTATTCCTCCACTCACCCTATTTTTGTAACTTTTTGTAACCCCGACGTTGGACAAACGTGAAGTTCCGTTATCATACGTCGTGGCTTGGTATGGATGCGCGCGTGTGCGCTCGACGGTCAAGAAGAAAGTGGGACATGGCAATAGCTATCGTATTGGGGGCGCTTGCAGGCATCGCGGGGTTCGCTCCGCTGTTCGTCGGTTTGCGCATGACGAGACGAGTGACCGATACCAGCAACCTGGGGCACGCCGGTGCCCTTCTTCTGGGTGTGCTGCTTTCCGTCGCTGTGCTTTTCGTTTCCGCCATCGCCTGCGCGTTGCTCGCGCGCGAGCTCATCCTGCCCTTTGTTCTTGCCGAAGTCGTGGCTCTTTCCGTCGCGGCTATCGGGTTCGGCGTCAGCAATCTCGTGCGGAAGTAAGATGGAAAGGTAAAGACACGTGAATCCTCTTGAATCCCTTGCGGAACAGGTACCCCACCTGCAGCATTCTTTCGATCCCACCTTTGTGTTCGGGTCGGGGTCGTTCGGCATGACGCAATACGTGCTGTGGATGCTCATCTGCTTCCTCATCACGCTCGTCGTCGTGCTCGCCGCCAGCAAGCGCCTCACGATCATCCCCACGAACAAGTTCACCAACATGGTGGAGTACGGCTACGAGTTCGTGAAGAAGGATATGGGCGAGAGCGCCATCGGCCACGGCTACAAGAAGCACCTGCCGTTCCTGGCCACGCTGTTCTTCTTCATCCTCATCAGCAACTTCGTGGGCCTCATCCCGGGCTGCAAGACCCCCACCGGGTCCATCAGCATCACCTGGGCGCTGTCGGCCATCTCGTTCGTGTACTTCATCTTCTGGGGCATCAAGGCGAAGGGCCTCGGCGGCTACCTCAAGTCGTTCGCGCCGGCCGGCCTGCCCATCGTGATGGTTCCCATCGTGTGGTTCCTCGAACTGTTCTCCACCGTGCTGCGCGTGCTCACGCTGGCCGTTCGACTCTACGGCAACATGTTCGCCGGCCACATGGTCCTCGGCATCTTCGCACTGCTCACCAGCGTGTTCATCGGTTCCGCTATCCAGGGTGCGGGCGTTGCCGTCGGCGGCGTCTCCATCGCGTGGATGCTGTTCCTGTTCGCCATGTACGCGCTCGAGGTGCTGGTCGCATTCCTGCAGGCATACGTGTTCACCATCCTCAGCGCGGTGTACATCGGCCTGGCCACGTCCGACCACTAGGTCGTCCGCGCGTCACGCGCGATCCATGTTTGGTGTTTGACCGGCTATTCCACGGCTGGTTGGCATAGATAGGTGTCCATAGTTCTCGGGAAAAGCCCGAGAACGGTAAAAGGAGGAAACTGTGGAAATTACACTCGCTCTCGCGGCCTTGAAACTCGTAGGCTACGGCCTGTCGACCATCGGCCCCGGCCTGGGCATCGGCATCGCCTGCTACGGCTGCTGCGTTGCGACCGCTCGTCAGCCCGAACTGCAGGGCCGTCTGTTCACGAACTTCATCATCGGTGCCGCTCTCGCCGAGGCTCTGGGCCTCATCGGCTTCGTGCTTACCTTCATCGTGTAACTAAGCCTGTATTCGGATACCGTGCCGTATAAGGCTTACAAGGAGGTAACGTACGTGAAAGCTAAAGCGAAAGAAACATCGGCCCGTATCGGGCTCGCCGCGCTTGCCGGCGCCGGCATGACGTTTGCTTTCCCTGCGCTCGCGTTCGCGGCTGAAGAAGAGTCATCGGGCGGCCTGAGTGCCATCCTGCCCGACATGGCGGAATTCATCCCCATGCTCGTGATCTTCATCCTGCTGTGGGTCGTCTTGGCCAAGTTCGGTTGGCCGAAGTTCGAGGCCATGCTGGAGAAGCGCGAGATGACCATCAAGGATTCTCTTGAGAAGTCCGAGCAGGCTCGCGTCGAAAGCGAGCGCGTGCTTGAGGAATACAAGCGCCAGCTGGAGGATGCCAAGTCCCAGGCTGCCCAGATCGTCGCCGACGCGAAGAAGACGGGCGAGGCCGTGAAGGCTGACATCACCGACAAGGCGCAGTCCGAGGCCACCATGATGATCGAGAAGGCGCACAACGCCATCGAAGCGGAGAAGAAGGCTGCCATCTCCGAGCTCCAGGGCTCGGTTGCCGACCTGTCCGTCGCCGTCGCGTCCCGCCTCATCGGCGAGGACCTGAACGACGCCGAGCACCGCAAGATCATCGAGCGCTACGTGAACGAGGCGGGCAGTTTCAATGCCAACTAACCGCCAAATTCTCAAAGAGAAGGTCGCGACGTATGCGTCCGTCTTGTTGGACGGCGCATACGAAGCAGGCGGTCAGGACGCCGTGCTCGAGGTCCGCGACCAGGCCGAGCGCATCATGCGCATCGCACGTTCGAACATGGATCTCTCCGACGCCTTGGAGGACAGCTCCTATACGCCCGAGCAGAGGGGCCAGCTCGTGCGGAATCTTTTCGCCGAGTGCAACCCCGTCCTCGTCGACGTTCTGGCCGTCATGGCCGAACGCGGGGACTTCGCGTTGCTGTCGCGCGTATGGGCCAGCTATGGAGAACAGCTCGAACGCAAGCTGAACGTCACCGTCGTCGACGTCACGACCGTCGTCGAACTGGACGATCACCTGCGCGAGGTCATTATTACGAAAGCTGAAGCCGACTTGGGAACGAACGTCGTGTTGCGCGAGCACATCGACAAGTCCCTGCTCGGCGGCATATTGATGAGTGCCAACGGCAAGCGCATCGACGCCAGCGTCCTGTCGCAGTTGGAAAGTGCTCGCAACGTGCTCAAACTCACATCAGATGGAGGTGAATGCTAGTGACTGAAATCACCGCACAGTCTATTGACGAAGCACTGCGCAAGCAGCTTGATGCGCTCAATACGAGCGTCGAGTCTCGCGAAGTCGGAACCGTCATCCAGATCGGCGACGGCATCGCGCGCGTCGACGGCCTCAAAGACGCCATGGCGGGCGAGCTCCTCGAGTTCGTGGGTTCCAACGGCCAGACCGTCTACGGTATGGCTCAGAACCTCGAAGAGGACGAAGTCGGCGCCGTGTTGCTTGGTGACGTCACCGCAATCAAGGAAAACGACCAGGTCAAGACGACCGGTCGTATCGTGGAGATCCCCTCGGGCAAGGAAATGCTCGGCCGCGTGGTGAACCCGCTCGGCATGCCCATCGACGGCAAGGGTCCCATCAAGGCAGACGGCATGCGCCCGGTGGAGTTCAAAGCCCCCGGCGTCATCCAGCGCCAGCCCGTCGAGGAGCCGATGCAGACCGGTATCCTGGCTATCGACTCGATGATTCCCATCGGCCGCGGCCAGCGCGAGCTGATCATCGGCGACCGCCAGACCGGCAAGACGTCCATCGCGGTTGATGCCATCATCAACCAAAAGGGCAAGAACATGATCTGCATCTACGTCGCCATCGGCCAGAAGGCTTCCACGGTTGCCGGCCTGGTGGAGACGCTTGAGAAGCACGGCGCGATGGAGTACACGATCATCGTGAACGCCTCCGCGTCCGACTCCGCTCCGCTGCAGTACATCGCCCCGATGGCGGGTGCCGCAATCGGCGAGTACTTCATGTACAACGGCGAAGACGGCCAGCCGGCCACGGCCGAGAACCCGGGCCGCCACGTGCTGTGCATCTACGACGACCTGTCCAAGCAGGCTGTGGCGTACCGACAGATGTCGCTGACGCTGCGTCGCCCGCCGGGACGCGAAGCCTACCCGGGCGACATCTTCTACCTGCACTCCCGCTTGCTGGAGCGCGCGGTCAAGATGTCCGACGAGTACGGCGCGGGCTCGCTCACGGCGCTGCCCATGATCGAGACGCAGGCAGGCGACGTGTCCGCCTACATCCCGACCAACGTCATCTCCATCACGGACGGCCAGATCTTCCTGTCCACCGACCTGTTCTTCCAGGGCCAGCGCCCCGCGGTCAACGTCGGCATCTCGGTGTCGCGCGTTGGCGGTTCTGCGCAGGTCAAGGCTATGAAGCAGGTTGCCGGCACGCTGCGCCTCGACCTCGCGTCCTATCGCGAGCTGCAGGCGTTCACGCAGTTCGGCAGCGACCTCGACAAGTCGACGCAGGATCAGCTGAACCGCGGCGCCCATATGACCGAGCTGTTGAAGCAGGGTCGTTACGTGCCGATGCCCGTCATGGATCAGGCTATGTCCATCTACGCAGGTGCGCATGGCTACCTTGACGACATCCCCGTGTCCGACGTCGTCCGCTTCCGCGGCGAGTTCCTCGACTTCATCCACGCTTCCAAGCCGGAGATCGTCGAGGCCCTCGAGAAGGCGCAGAAGTTTACCGATACCATCGAAACCGACCTGAACGCTGCGATTGAAGCTTTCAAGCTGCAGTTCTCGCCCTCGGCTTCCTAAGGCAGGTAGACTATGCCCAACCTTCACGACATAGAAAGGCGTATCAGCTCCGTCACTTCGACGAAGCAGATCACGCGTACCATGCAGATGGTAGCGGCTGCCAAGGTCCGTCGCGCAGGAGAGCGCGTGGCGGCTGCGACGCCGTATGCCGACTCCATGGTCGAAATGTTGGCCAACGTTGCCAAGCGTGTAGGTGGCTCCGAAAACGCGCTGTTGCGCACGCACGACGAAGTGAAGAACGTGCTGTTCGTCGTCGTTGTGTCGGACCGCGGCCTCGCCGGCGGTTTCAACAGCAACGTGCTGCGGCACGTCGAGCGTCTCATGAAGGAAAAGCAGGCCGCAGGCGCGTCCACCGAGGTCGTCGCCTGCGGTAAGAAGGCCGTCGGGTACTTCACCTACCGCAAGGTAGAGCCGGCGCTCGGCTTCATTGACCTTTCTGCCGATCCGACGATGGAGGAAGCCGCGTCCGTTGCGGCGTACGCCATCGACGGGTACGAGAACGGCACGATCGACGAGGTCGTGGTCGTGTACAACCACTCGAAGAACGCGGCCGAGCAGGTGCTTCGTACGGAGCTCGTGCTGCCCGTGGACACGGCTGCGCTCGAGGCCGAGCTTGCCACCGACGGCGTGCAGCTGTCGGAGGGCGACGCTAAGCTCGAGGGCGACGTGATCTTCGAGCCGAGTGCCGAGGCTGTTCTCGACCGCCTGCTGCCGGCGTATGTGCGCACGACGCTGTACCACGCGCTCATCGACTCGGCAGCCGCCGAGCAGGGCGCACGTCGCAACGCCATGATGTCGGCAACGGACAACGCTACCGAAGTGCTCGAAACGTTGACTAGACTGTATAACCGCGTACGCCAGGGCGCTATCACGACGGAGATTTCCGAGATCGTCGGTGGCGCAGCGGCTTTGGAGGATTAAATGGCTGAACAATTACTTACGAAGGAGGAGATCGAGGCCAGCAAGGGCGCTACCGGTCGCATTGTGCGTATCGTCGGTCCTGTTGTTGACGTCGAGTTCCCCCCTGATCAGCTGCCGGCGATTTACAACGCGCTGACGGTTGATGCGAAAACCCTGGCGGGCGATCTGCACCTCGTGCTCGAGGTTGAGACGCACCTGCCGGGCAACCTGGTCCGCTCGGTTTCCATGAGCTCGACGGACGGTCTCGTCCGCGGCCTCGAGGTTGTCGACACGGGTCACCCGATCATGATGCCCGTGGGTCCCGAGACCCTGGGCCGCATCTGGAACGTCATCGGCGAGCCCGTCGACGAGAAGCCGATGCCCGAGGTGAAGGGCTACATGCCCATCCACCGTCCGGCTCCGGACTACGACGAGCTGTCCACGACCACCGAGATCTTCGAGACCGGCATCAAGGCCATCGACCTCGTCGAGCCCTTCGTCAAGGGCGGCAAGACGGGCCTGTTCGGCGGCGCCGGCGTGGGCAAGACCGTTATCATCCAGGAGCTCATCAACAACCTGGCCCAGGAACACGGCGGCACGTCGGTGTTCACGGGCGTGGGCGAGCGTACCCGCGAGGGTACCGACCTCTACCTCGAGATGAGCGACTCGGGCGTTATCAACAAGACCTGCCTCGTGTACGGTCAGATGAACGAACCGCCGGGAGCGCGTCTGCGCGTCGGTCTGGCGGGCCTCACCGAGGCGGAGTACTTCCGCGATCAGGGCCAGGACGTGCTCTTGTTCGTGGACAACATCTTCCGCTTCACGCAGGCCGGCTCCGAGGTGTCCGCTCTGCTCGGCCGCATGCCGTCTGCCGTGGGTTACCAGCCGACGCTGGCCACCGAGATGGGCGACCTGCAGGAGCGCATCACGTCGACGACCACCGGCTCCATCACGTCCGTGCAGGCCGTGTACGTGCCCGCTGACGACCTGACCGACCCCGCGCCGGCCACGACGTTCACGCACCTCGACGCGAAGACGGTTCTGTCCCGTTCGATCTCCGAGCTGGGCATCTACCCGGCCGTCGACCCGCTGGAGTCCACCTCCCGCGCGCTCGACCCGCAGATCGTCGGCGAAGAGCACTATCGCGTCGCCGTGGGCATCCAGGAGCTGCTGCAGAACTACAAGGACCTGCAGGACATCATCGCCATCCTGGGTATGGACGAGCTGTCCGAGGACCAGAAGAAGATCGTGAACCGTGCCCGTAAGGCGCAGCAGTTCTTCGGTCAGTGCTTCCACGTGGCCGAGCAGTTCACGGGCCTGCCGGGCAAGTACGTCAAGCTTGAGGACACCATCCGTTCCTTCGCCGCCATCCTGGACGGCGAGTGCGACGAGATCCCTGAGCAGTGCTTCCGCATGAAGGGTTCCATCGAGGACGTCTACGCTGCGTATGAAGAGATGAAGAAGGCTTCATAATGGCTGGGTTCATGTGCGACATCGTGACGCCGGTGGCGAAGCTGGTCTCGCAAGAGGTCGAGCTCGTCGTCGTGCCCGGCGTCGAAGGCGAGATGGGCTTTTTGAAAGGCCATGCACCGCTCGTGTCCGTGCTTGCCGATGGCGAGGCGCGCGTGAAGGCACCTGACGCCAGCGAGGTGGCGCATTACGCCCTGCAAGGCGGGTACGTCGAGGTGACGGACGACAAGGTCATCATCCTGGCCGATCGTGCGTTGCCGGTGGCTGACATCAACGTCGACCAGGTGCGCGAGCAGCTGGCCGGCATCGAGGAGCAGCTGTCCGGGCTGTCCGAAGAGGAAGCTCGCAAGACGACGCTCGCGGCCGACAAGGCGTGGTGCACCGTTCAGCTGAAAGCCGCCCACGCGGCGTAAGCGAACACGCGCTCTGCGACACGCGGCCTCGGTCGCTTGGCAACGCGAGAGTCCGATGTGCTGCGGTTGACGAGTAACGCAAAAGAAGAGCCCCCGAAAGGGGGCTCTTCTCGTTGAGAGGGGAGTGCGGTCGGCAGGGAAGCGCGTCCGAGCAGCGGCTACGGGCGCATCCTGCGCTGACGGCGGCGTACCGCCGTCGCGATGAGGGCGATGCCCGCCGCGGCCGCAAGGCCGGCCAGCGCGACGGCTGCAGGTCCGATGCCGTCACCGGTGGACACGAGCGGCGCCGGCGTGCCGGGGTCGTTCGCGGGGGCGGTCGGCGTACCCGGAGTGCCCGGCGTGGGCGGCTCGGGCGTCGGGGGCTCGGGAGTGGGCGGCACGTCGGCGGTATTCACGAGCGTGAACGTGAGCGTGGTGCCGTCGTCGGACAGCGCGGAGTCGAGCGCCGTCTGGGTGAAGCCGTCGGGCACCGTTTCGGTCACGCTGAACGTCAGGCTGCCCTTGCCGGAGGGGATGGCGAGCTCGGTCTGCCAGTTGTTCTCGGCGCTGAGCGTTACCGTACCCGCGTCGTAGCGCTGCTGACCCTCGGCATCGACGCCGGTCACGTTCACGTCGAGGCTGACGGGCGGCTCTCCGCCCTCCCAGGTTTTCTTCACCACGAGGTTCTTGATGCCCGAGGTGTACGTGTTCACGATGGTGCACGTGGCGCCGTCGACCGTGGTTTCGGACTCGTAGCCGTCGGGCACGTTCACCTCCTGCACCGTGTAGGTCATGTCCGTCTCGGGCAGGTTCGTCCATGTGTGGCGCCATCCGCCTTCCTCGGTGAGCGTCACCGGGTTGCCGTGCGGCTGGCCGTTCTGGTACAGCTGCACGTCCACGCTGGCGGGTAGGGGATCGCCCGCATAGTTCACCCACTGCTTCACCACGCTGAACGTGGTTACGGGTTCAAGCGCGTTCGTGACGGTTGCCTGGCCGCCTTCGAAGTCGATGGCCTCGTCGGCGGAGGGGGCGCTGGAATGGTAGCCCGGCACGTCGGTCACTTCGTGCACGCGGTACACGCTGCCGTCGTCGACGAGCCCGCTCCACGTGTGCGACCAGGAGGTGTCGGGGCTCACGATGACCGCCTCGCCGAAGGGCTGGCCGTCCTTGAGCAGCTGCATGCGCACGTTGTAGGGGCGGATGCCGCGGCTGTCGGCGCCGTCGTCCCATGCCTTCGTCACGGTGAGGTCGGTCACCTTCTGGTTGGTGAGCGTGAAGGTGAGCGCGGTGCCGTCGTCGGACAGCACGGCGTTCGTGCCCGTCTGCACGTACCCGTCGGGCAGGACCTCGGTCACGTCGAACGAGAGGTTGCGCTCGCCCACCTCGATGGGCAGGAGGGCCGTCCAGTTGTTCTCGGCGGTGAGCGTCACCACGCCGGAGTCGTACTTCTGCTCGCCCGCGGCGTTCGCGCCGGTCACGCGCACGTCAAGGCTCGCGGGGGGCTGGCCGGCGCCTGTCCATTCCTTCTGCACGGTGATGTGCGCCACGCCGCCGGTGTACGTGTTCGTGATGGTGCACACGTTGCCCTCGGTGATGGAGGTGGACGTGTAGTTGGGCGGCATGGCCACTTCCTGCGCCGTGTAGGTCATGCCCTGGGCGGGCAGGTTCGACCACGTGGCCGTCCAGCCGCCGGCTTCGGTGAGGCGCACCGGGTTGCCGTAGGGCTGGTCGTTCTGGTACAGCTGCACGTCGATGCCGTCGGGCAGGGGCTCGGTGGAATCGTTTACCCACTGCTTGACCACGGTGAACGACGTGGTGGGGATGATGGTGTTCGTGATGGTGGCGTGGCCGTTCACGAAGCTGACGGCGCTTTCGACGGAGGGCGCGTCCGAGGTGTAGCCGGGAAGGCCGTCCATCTCGTACACGGTGTACACGCTGCCGTCGTCCACGAGGTCGGTCCAGGCGTGCGCCCAGTTCGTGCTCGCGTCCACTGCGACAGGCTCGCCGAGGGGCTGGCCGTCTTTGAGCAGCTGCAGGCGCACGCTGCCGGGGCGCATGCCCTTGGCGTTATCGTCGTCGTCCCACACCTTCTCGGCGGACAGGCTGGTGAGCTTCTGGTTCGTCAAGGTGAACGTCAGCGTTTTGCCGTCGCTCGACAGCGCGCTGTCGGAGCCGATTTGGCGGTAGCCGTCGGGCACCACTTCGGATACCTCGAAGGAGAGGTTGCGCTGTCCCACGGCGATGGGCAGGGTGGCCTTCCAGCTATCGGCTGCGGTGAGCGTGATGGTGCCGGAGTCGTACTTCTGCTCGCCGCCGGCGTTCTTGCCGGTCACGCGCACGTCGAGGGACGCGGGCGGCTCGGCGCCCTGCCAATCCTTCAGCACGTTGATCTCGGCCACCCCGCCCGTGTAGGTGTTCGTGATGGTGGAGATGTTGCCGGTGCTCGCGATGTCGGCCTCGTAGTCGGGCGGCACGGCCGTTTCCAGCGCATAGTACGTCATGTTGTCGGCGGGCAGGTTGAACCAGGTGTGCTGCCATCCGCCGGCCTCGTTGAGGGTGACGGGGTCGCCGTAGGGCTGGCCGTTCTGGTACAGCTGCGCGTCCACGCTGGCAGGCAGATCGGACGTGGAATCGTTCACCCAGTTCTTCGTCACGGTGAACTGGGTGGTGTTCTCCAGCTTGTTCGTGATCACCGTGGTGCCGTTGTTGTCGAAACGCGCGGCGGCATCCTTCGACCCGGCGCTCGATTCGTAGTTCACGGCGGGGTCCACCTCGTACACGGCGAAGGCTTCGTAGTGCGCGCCGTCGTCCTTGAGGTTGTGCCACGTGTACGTCCACGCGTCGGCCTCGTTCACGGTGACGGGGTCGCCGAAGGGCTGACCGTCCTTGAGCAGCTGCAGCTGCACGTTCTGGGGGCGATAGCCCTTGCTGTTGTTATCGTCGTCCCACGCCTTCGTCACGGAGAGGTCGACGAACTTCTCGTTCACGAGCGAGAACGTGAGGGTGCGCACGCTGCCGTCGCCGGGAATCACTTCGTTCGTATCGCTGAGGGGGCGGTAGCCGTCGGGAAGCTTCTCCTCGAGCAGGAACCACAGCTTGCGCTGGTCGGCCGTGAGGTCCTCGATGGAGGCGGACCAGCCGTTGGCCGCGTTCAGCGTGAGGGTGGTGCGGTACTGCTCCTGGTCGTTGGCGTCGATGCCCACGATGTCAACCTTGAGCTCGTCGGGAGGGGGCGTGCCGTTCCAGTCCTTCTGCACCACGATGCGCGTGGCGTCGCCGATGTAGGTGTTCGTGAGCTCGATGGACCAGCCTTCCTCGTTGTCGCCGACGATGGCCTCGGAGGGCTGATAGCTTTCCGGCACGCCGGTTTCGCGCACCGTCC
Source organism: Eggerthella sinensis (assembly GCF_003339815.1). Taxonomy (GTDB): domain Bacteria; phylum Actinomycetota; class Coriobacteriia; order Coriobacteriales; family Eggerthellaceae; genus Eggerthella; species Eggerthella sinensis. The sequence continues at coordinate 24,313 of NZ_PPTT01000008.1, read as the reverse complement.
ACGTTTTGGTCGGGTCGAGCTTCTCCCAGGTGTAGGAGCCGCCGTCCGTGTCGGCGTCGGGACTTACCGTGAGGGTTTGCGTGGCGTCGGGGCGGGTGCTGAGCTGGCCGTTCTCCAGCAGCTCCACCGTAACTTCCGTGGGCCTCGTGCCGTGGTTCGCGCCGTGGTCCCAGGTCTTGTGCACGGTGAGCTTCGTGGGCACGTCGATGAGCTTGAACTGGAAGTTTTGCAGCACGAGCGGCGTGTCGTGGTAGGTCCAGATGTCGAGGGCGGTCTGATCGCCCGCGCGGTTCTTGTACGCCATGGCACCTTGCGTGGAGGTGTCAACGCCGGTCACGCTGTGGTCCTGCTGATCGGCCACCACCCAGTTCGTCATGTTCCATGGGGCGGTGGTGTCTCCGGCGTTCGAGGCGCTGTTGTTGTAGTACACCGTGGAATCCTCCACGTTGCCGCTCGCGTCGAGGCGGTGGATCTTGACGCCGTCGTAGTTGTTCTCCACGTCGAGCAGGGGGAAGTGCACCTCGCCGCCCTTGAGCTTGATGGACACGTTGTTGAGGTCGTACGTGCCGGCGGGCACGGGCACGCCGTTCGCGTCGAGGCCGTCCCAATCGATGGTGTTCGTGCCTTTCACCAGCGTGTTGGACAGGGTGACGGCGTTGTTGTCGCCGAAGGTGAGAACGATCTCGTAGGAGGTGGCGGCCACGTCGTCGCCCACGTCGAACGAGAACTTGCCGCCCTTGTTGACGAAGCCCTCGTTGGCGCCGAGGTCGGGTGCGGCCGGGTTCGGGCTCGGGTTGCCGGTGAACGCGAAGTTGCTGATGGTGTTCTCGCCGGTTTGCGAGGCGATGCCGAGCGCGGCGAGCACCTCGGGATCGGTGGGGTTGTTGAAGAACAGCTTGTAGGTGCGGTCGAGGTCGGTGGTGGGCGCGTTGTTCAGGATGACGCCGTGATCGGCGAGGTCGCTCAGCGCGTTGTTCTGCGAGCGCACCGAATGGTACAGCGAGTGCGTGGCGTCGTCGCCCGTTCGCTCGAGCATGCCGCGGTTGTTGGCGAAGAACACGAAGCCGAACGGGTCCATGCCGTTGAAGTCGATCTCGTAGTGGTAGTTGTCGTCGGTGACGGCGAACATGTGCGACTTGAGGATGCCCGCCTTGTCGAAGTTGTTGCCCATGTTGAGGAACAGCTTGTTCGTGAACACGCGGCCGGTTTGCGCGCCGCTGTCGTTCGACACGGTGACGTCCCATGCGGCCACGGTGCCGCCGGCCTGGGCCGCGGAGGTGAACGCCGCGTCGTTGTCGTACAGGTAGGGCTGCGGGTTGCGGCTCGACAGCGACTGGGAGTAGAACTTGAACAGGTACACGCCGCTCTTCTGCGCCGTGAACGTGAGGGGCGCGTAGCCGTCGCCGTCCGGGCCGGTGGGGCCGCCGGACTCGCGGGCGTAGCTGCCGATGTAGCCGGCATCGCCGCTGTTGGCGGTGGCGCTGGCGTTCACGTCGTAGGTGGTCACGCGGTTATCGCGGGTGCCGCCGAAGTAGGGGTAGGCGTGGGAGTTGCCCGAACCGGGGTTGTCCTTCTGCTCCTGCACCCAGTCGGGGTCGCAGACGACGATGTCGGTGTTGTTGAGGGCGGCCAGTTCGTCGGGCGAGAGGTTCGTGCCCATCTTCTCGTTCGTGAAGCGCGCGACGGCGTCCTTCACGCTCGTGCCGAACGAGACGGTTTCGCCCTCTTTCGCGTAGACGTAGATTTCGGTCAGGCGGCTTTCACCTGCCGTGGAAGCGTTGTAGCGTTCCGTGTAGGGTCGGTAGCCGCCATGCGCGACGAGTTCCTTGGAACCCTCGGCATGGGCGGGAGGCGCGGCGATCAAGATGAGCGCCGCTGCCGCAAGCGCAATGCACAGCGCAGCGACGGCGCGCCGCAGGCGCGCGCGGGGGTGGGGAGCGGTAAGCGTATCCAATGTGGGGTCCTTGCATACTCGGGGCTAGGTGATGCCGCGCAGTATAACCGGGACCGTCATCGGGTCGCGCGAATGCTATCCCCGCGTTGTCGGTGCGTTGCCAACGCGGGGAAACGGGTTCCGTACGGTTACGAGCCCGTGATCTAGCGCAGGAACCGCGAACCCACCTTGAGCGCCGGCGGCAGGATGGCCGGCTGCAGACGCTTGCGCACCCGCTTGAGCTCCTCGGGGATGGCGATGCCTTGCGGGCAGTGCTTCGCGCAGGCGCCGCACTCGATGCAGTCGCTCGCCCAGCGCGTGTCGCCGCCCATGCCGCCCGAGCACAGCACATACTGCTTCACGCCGTCGTACCAGCCGAGGGCGTACGAGGCGTTGTAGGCGGAGAAGCACCCGGGGATGTTGAGGCCCTTCGGGCACGGCATGCAGTAGTTGCAGCCCGTGCAGGGCACCTTGTTGATGTCGTTGAAGATGCGCACCACCTCGTCGACGACGGCGAGCTCGTCCGCCGTCATGGCGCCGGGGAGCGCGCGTTCGGCCGCGGCCACGTTCTGCGCGATCTGCGAAGCCTCGTTCATGCCGGAGAGCACCATGGTGACCTCGGGGTGGTTCCACACCCAGCGCAGGCCCCATTCGGCCGCCGTTCGCTGCGCATCGGCGCGCTTCAGCGCGGCGGCGGCTTGCGGCGGCAGCCCGCCGGTCAGCTTGCCGCCCAGCAGCGGCTCCATCACGAACACGGGCAGGCCCTTCTCGGCCGCGCGTTTGAGTCCGGCTCGTCCCGCCTGGTAGTTCACGTTGACGTAGTTGTACTGAATCTGGCAGAAGTCCCAGTCGTAGGCGTCGAGCACGCGCCCGAAATCGCCCTGCGACCCGTGGTAGGAAAATCCGATGCGCAGGATTTCGCCCGTGCGCTTCTTCTCGGCGATCCACCGCTCGATGCCGAGCGCGACGAGCCGCTCCCACTGCTCGCAGCTCATGATGTTGTGTATAAGGTAGTAGTCGATGCGGTCGGTGCGCAGGCGCTCCTTCTGCTCGTCGAAGTACCGGTCGAAGTCCTTGTACGCCGTGCAGTTCGCATGGGGCAGCTTGGTGGCCAGGAAGATGCGGTCGCGCAGGTTGTGCTCTTCGAGGATGGCGCCCACCGCCTCTTCGTTGCCGCGGTAGAGGTAGGCGGTGTCGAAGTAGTTGACGCCCTGCTCGACGGCATCGAGCACGAGCGCCTCGGCCGCTTTCATGTCGATGCGCCCGAGCGCGGAGGAGGGGAAGCGCATGCAGCCGAAGCCGAGGGCTGACAGCGTGTTTCCGCTTCGAGGGTCGGTGCGGTATTGCATGGCTTCTCCATTCCCTGGTAAAATAAGTTGCAGCGTGCAATTACTATAAGTTGCGTGCTGCAACTTGTCAAGGCCGCATGCGGCGAGAAAGGCGGGACAGTCCATGGGATTCAAGCGAGCGCGCACCGACGAGCAGAAGCGCGAGCGTCTGGCGGGCGCGGTGGATGCGGCCGACCGTCTGCTCGACCGCTTTCCGTACCGCGAGATCACCATGACGTCCATCGCCGACGAGCTGGGGTTCTCCCGCGCGAACCTCGGGCACTACGTCAGGACGAAGGAGGAGCTGTTCCTGCTGCTGTACCTGCGCGACCTCACCGCCCTGCACGACGAGCTGGGTGCGTTGGCGGGGGAGGACGATGGGGGCGCCGCCGGGGACGGCGATGGCGATGGCGGCGAGGGTGCCGGGGACTTCGATGGGGGCATCGAGGCGTTCGCCGTGCGGTTCGCCGCCGCCTGCGGGCGCCATCGCAACGTCGGGCGCGTGGGGGCGCTGCTCACCGCCATCGTCGAGACGAACGTGGACGTGGAGCGCCTGGCGGCGTGCAAGCGCGAGATGATGCAGCTGTCGCTGGACAGCGCGCGCCTGTTCGCGCGGCGCTTTCCGTTCCTGTCCGACGAGGACGCCATGAACCTGGTGATGGACCTCGTCCATTACGTGGCCGGCCTGTACCCGGCGGCGTACCCGCTCGAGGTGCAGCGCGAAGCCATGCGCCGCGCCGGCTTCGAGCAAGCCGAGCGCTCGTTCGAGCAGACGCTCGCTCGCTTCACGGCGGTGCAGCTCAACGGCTACCGCGCCCTTGCGACGGGGTAGGGGAGCGGCTCAGGCGCGGCGTGTCGGGGTCGGTGAACATGAGCGCGACGGCCACGCTTGCCAGGAAAATGCCCAGGAAGCCCCGCTGAAACGCGTTCGATGCGGCCTTCGTCCGATCCTTCACGAAGCGCTCGTCCCATACGCTGAACACGGAATCCACCGGTCCGAGCATCTTGTACCACCAGAAATACGGGAACCCCGCGAAGAACCCGAAGTTGAGCGGATTCATATGGCCAAACGGTGTCAACGGGGAGATACAACCGGTACCTTCGGAAAAGTTCTTGACTTTCTAACGGTACCGGTTTATCTTTCTAACGGTACCGGTTGAACCGGTACCGGTCAAACATGAAACGCGACATGAAAGGAGGCACGCTATGGATAGAGGATTTGAATTGCTCGAGAAGCTCACCGTGGTGCAGTGGCTGCTGCAGCGGACGCGCCATCGCGCTCGCGCCGAGTCGGGCCCCGTGGTGGACCCGACGTGCGGACAGGGCAGGATTCTCGCGCTGCTCAAGCTGAAGGACGACGTGAGCACGAAGGACCTGTCGATGGTGCTCGGCATCCGCGTCTCGTCGCTCAACGAGATGCTGGCCAAGCTCGAGAAGAACGGCTACGTGGAACGCCATCCGTCCGAGGACGACAAGCGCGTCATGCTGGTCACGCTCACGGAGAAAGGGCGCGACGCCAACCAGGAGGAAGACGGCCCCGCGTCGCTGTTCTCCTGCCTGTCCACCGAGGAGCAGGAGCAGCTGGGCGACTACCTCGACCGCATCATCGCGGCCCTCGAGGACGCGATGGGCGAGGACGGTCGGGCCACGCTCGAATTCGCGCGCCGTCGCCGCGACGACCTGTTCGCGCACCTGCACGGCGGTCGGATATGACCCGCGCGTCCGAGCCGCGCGCCGTGCGGCACGTCGAGCTCATGTGCGAGGCGGACAGCCATCAGATGCAGGCCGCGCGGTTGATCAACCCGGCCTTCCGCATCGCCGACCGCAACGACATCGACACGCTGTGCGCCCTGCGCTGCGCCCAGTCGCTCGAATATTGGGGCATGGATTCCTCGTTCGACTCCCACGCGTTCCGCACGGCCACCGAGGCGTACCTCGAGGAGAACCTGGGAACCCGCATCCTGTTCGGCATGATCGAGCAGGGCTCCGAGGTCGTGTCCATCTCCGGCCTCGAGATGAACGACCGGCTGCCGGCCATCGGCGGGCAGGGAGGCGGCGGCTTCTACGCCGAGCGCGGCGCCACCATCGTGAGCTGCTACACGCCGAAGGAGCATCGGGGACACGGCTACATGGGCCAGATGCTCGATATCTGGATGTCGCTGGCCACGCTGTTCAACGTGGACGCGCTCTACCTGGAAAGCCACAACCCCTCGATGCAGCGCATGGCCGAAAGCGGCGGGTATCACCAGGTGTCAAGCAAGTACAAGCTCTCGCTGGAAGGCGGTATCTCCTATGCGCAAACACTCGGAACCTCGGAGCGAATCGAACTCGACGCCCGATCCTAAGCTGCTCGTGCGCATCGCCTCGGGCGAGGTGGACGTGCACGAGCTGGGCGGCTCGCCACGCGACCGCAAGAAGACGGGCGGCGCACGCGGATGGCTCGAACGACATCTCTGCCGCTAGCATCGCCGCGAAAAGGACGTCTGCTTCCCGCCGTGGGGTGGGAACCTGCACGCGTTCTCCTGATCAGAAGGCCCCCTGCGCGTTGAAAACGCTGTGGTATAAGTAAACGAGGAACGATCCATACAACGATACGTTGAATCCTGATAAGGAGCATGATGGGGACCTCGGCTTTGGGTGAGCGGCAGCTCGATAGATTCAGGCTGCATCTGATTGAGGAGGAGCGGTCGGCGAACACGATCGAGAAGTACCTGAGGGATGTGCGGGCTCTCTTCGCCCAGTATCCTGGGGAAACGAGATTCTCGAAGGAGATGATCCTCGACTACAAGGGAAGGCTGATCGGGAAGTACAAGTCCACGAGCGTGAACAGCATGCTGGTGGCGCTCAACCAGTTCTTCCGGTTCTGCCAGCGAGAAGACCTGCGCGTCAAGCTCGTGAAAATCCAGCGGTCCGCGTTCAGGGAGCACTGGAAGGAATTGACGCCAAGCGAGTACAAGAAGCTGGTGCGCGCCGCCCAGACGAAGCAGAAGGAGCGCCTCGGGTTGCTGCTGCAAACGATTTGCAGCACGGGCATCCGGGTGAGCGAGCATCGCTTCATGACGGTGGAGGCCCTGCAGGCGGGCATGGCGCGCATCGCGAGCAAGGGCAAAGAGCGCACGGTGTTTCTGCCCGATAAGCTTCGCAAACGTCTGTTGAAGTATTGCAGGAAGAAGAAGATCGCCTCGGGACCCATTTTCGTGACGCGGAATGGCAATCCGATGAACCGCTGCAATATCTGGGCGGAAATGAAAGCGCTCTGCGAAAGTGCCGGCGTGGACGCGCGGAAGTGCTTTCCGCACAATCTGCGGCACCTGTTCGCGTTGGCGTACTACCGGCTCGAGAAGGACGTGGTGCGCCTGGCCGACATCTTGGGCCACGCGAGCATCGAGACCACGCGCATATACACCTCCACCACCGACGCGGAGTGTATTCGCTCTCTGACCAGGCTAAACTTGCTCATATAAAAAAGAACATCACATAATGAGCATTATGTGATGGAAAGGAAGGAGCCCATCTGGGCCGATGCGAAACTGAGGGAGGCGGCTGCCTTTTCTTGCGCAGCCTGAAGTGTGCCGGTGGCGTCGTGCGCCGCTCGACAAGTTGATCAACAGGGCTTTCAGATCATTGCGTCGATCTGCCTTGCAAAAGCATACCCCCCGGTGCATAATGAACCGGTAAGCAGAATACATACAAATAGAGCTTCATCACATAATGCTCATTATGCAGTGAAGCGCTCATGGGGCACACCTGCCGTAAGGCAGCGTCGCAAAGCTAGAGGGGCTTACCCGCGCGGGACGGCATCGGGAAGCTAGCCAGTTGCACACCTTGACACCAGCTTTGCAGAGAGAGGGCTGGCTTGCCGCGCGAAACGCCCTCCGATCGAACCGCATGCAGGGCAGGGCGTCGCGAAGGCGCAGAGGGGAGCAAAACGATGAAGGGGAGCGCCAGCCAGGTTCGCCGCGTTTCGAACCGGGGCTCGAGCCGGGGACGCGCCCGCGGGATTTCCGCGTCGAGCATCGTGGGCCTCGTGCTCTGCATTGTCTTCGTTCCCGTGATCCTGGTGAACGCGGCCCTGATTGCGGGCAGCTTCCTGCATCCTGACGAGTTGCCCGGCGTGTTCGGCGTCAAGCCCGCCGTGGTGCTTTCGGGCTCGATGGAGCCCACCATTCAGACGGGGGACCTGATAGCGGTCACCGACTGTGATCCGACGGCGCTGCACGAGGGCGACGTGGTGTGCTACCTCTCGTCCGGCAAGGCCATCACCCATCGCATTGCGAGCGTGACCGCGGGCGAGGACGGACAGCTGCGCTACGTGACGCAAGGCGACGCCAACAACGCGGCGGACCGGCTGCCTGTGACCGTCGATCAGGTGCAGGGCGTGTGGAACGGCATGCGTCTGCCGGGGGTGGGCAACGCCATCCTGTTCATGCAGACGCCTGCGGGCATGGTGCTGTTCATCGTGTGCCCGTTGGCGCTGTTCTTCGCATGGGACGTGTGGCGTCGACGCCGCTTGGACAAGGCCGAAGAAGCGCGCACCGCCCAATTGGAACGGGAGCTGGCCGCTCTTCGGGAGGAGCGGGCCTTCGGGCGAAGGGGCGTCGACGAGCCCTGATGGGGTATGCATAGGTTCGCCTTTCTGCGGGCACAGCGCAGGAGGGCGAACCTTGTAGAACCGGGTGCGAGGCGCGCCTGGGATAGACATGCTGCAGGTGCACGGGAGCCGTGCCTGGGCCGACAACCGACGATATGGTTCCCGTGACAGAGAAAGCGAGGGTGTGCAATGACGACGAAGAAGAAATCTTACGCATCGCGCCTCGGCATCTTGGCGTTGGTGCTTGCGCTCACCAGCACCTGCCTGCTCGGCGGCACCATGGCGAAGTACGCCACCGAGGTGACCGGCACCGGTAGCGCAACGGTTGCCAAGTGGAGTTTCGAGGTGAACGGGGAGACGGCGACGATGGCTACGGTCGATCTTGCCAATACGAATTACTCCAACGTGAAATCGAAGACAATCGCGCCGGGCACCAAGGGTAGTTTTGACATCGAACTTGATGCGAGCGGGAGCGAAGTGGCAGTGGATTACACAATCGCATTCAAGAACCTGAGCAATAAGCCCGCCGGCTTGAAGTTCTATTCAGATGCCGCGCGAAAGACCGAAATTAGTTTGACGACAGGCCTGACGGGTACGATCGCATTGAGCGACGTGAACACCAAGCTCACGAAGACCATCTACTGGGAATGGCCGTATGACGCCGACAATACGGATATTGCGCAAACGGGCTCGACGATGAAATTCGACATTGCTGTCACGGGCGCGCAGCAGACGCCCGCTACTTCCTAGCAACAGCAGCCTCCGTCCCCTGTGCCGGGGCGGGGGCTCAGCCTTTGGCGAAGCGCGCGGCGTACTGGCCGCGCTTTTCGCCAAAGGCTGAGGCGCGTTTCCCGAGAGGAGGGACCAGCGTGGGACAAGCGAACGAACCTTCATTGCAGGAGGACGGACGGGGAAGACGGCGCCGGCTGTTGCTGGCGCTGCTGCTTCTTGTCGCCTTGACCACCACGAGCATGGTGAGCTACCTCCTGGGTCGCAGCGCCTCGGGGCCCCTCGGCCAGGCGACCGATACCATTCAGCTTGCTCCCGAGGAGGCTTCGACGCGCACGGCGACGCACCTCACCGGGCAGGTGGCGTACGAGGACGGTTCGCCCGCTGCCGGATTGAAGCTCGAGCTTCACAGCGACCCCATCGTGACGGAGGCTGACGACGAAGGCGTCTTCCTGTTCCCCAACGTGCCCTTCGGAACGCATCGGATCATCGTGTACGGCCCCGACGGCTCCGTCGCGGCCGAGCGGCCCGTGTCCATCGTCCAAAGCAGCGATGAACAGGGAGTTTCCATCACCAAAGAGGGCGACGGAGGCTGCGCCATCACCGTCGCCGTCGACGTGAGGATACTGGAAATCGCCATCCGGTTGCAGGATGACGGGTTGGATATCCTCGCGACGGGCTGCACCTACGCCAACGGCGAAGGGCGGGTGACTACGCCCGCGGGTTCCGTCTCGGTGGAGAGCGGGGTCGTGGTCACGCCGAACGGGCACGTGCATCTGCCTGACGGCACCATCGTCATTCCGCGCAGCGGCCGCAACGCCGCCGCCATCATCTTGCCGGACGATACCGTCATCTATCCGGATGAGCAGGTGGACGGATCGGGCTACACCGTTGCCACGGACGGCACGGTGGCACTTGCTGACGGAACCGAGATACGGCCGGGCGGACAGGTGGTCACGTCGGACGGTGCGACGCACGGTCCGGGCGAGGGCGGCATCGTGGTTTCGGGCGGCAGCGTGGTGACGCCCATCGGGGGCTCCTCGTCGGGCGGTGGGAACGCGCCGTCCGGCCCGCCGTCGGATAGCGACTCTCCCGGCTCCGTCGCGGGCCCCGTTCGCGATCTCCCCTCGGCAGGAAGCGGCTCCTCAGGCGGCGAGGCTCCCTCAACCGGTGATTCCCCGGGCGGCACCACGGGCGACGACCCTTCGACAAGCGACGATCCTCCTTCGGGCGACAACCCGTCGAGCGGTTCCCTTTTCGTGTACGGGGAGAACCGCGGCGGTTACGCCTCGTGGACGCAGAACAGCGTGATCGACCTGTTCTACAACCGGACGAGCGGCGCGCAGGAGCCGATGGCGCCCGGTTCCTCGGGTTCCTACCGGTTCCTTCTGCAAAACTCGCGCGCTTCGCGGCTGAACGTCACCATCTCGCTGAGCGAGGCCGGCCTCCATGTGCCGCTTGCGTTCACGTTGACCCCGCTCGACGCCGACGGGCGGCGCCTCGCCGACCGAGCCGTTGCCGGATCGCTGTCGGCGCGCGGCGGGCTCGCGCTGCCCGCCGCCGTCGCCGGACACGCGATTGCCGGCTACCGGTTGGATTGGGTGTGGCCGGCCGAGGGCAACGACGCGGTGGATACCGCCATCGGAAGCGGCGAAAACCTCGTCTACCTGCTGTCCATGACGATCCATGCGGAGGAATCATGAACGATTCGCGCGGAAAGGAAGGGTGCGTCGGATGAAGAAGCATGAGACTGCCGGGCGCATCGTCCGATCGCTGCTGTGCCTCAGCCTTGTCGCTGCCGCGGTGCTGGGTATCGCGTACGCCCGGTACCTGCAGGAGGTGCAGGGGAGGGCTTCGGCGTCGGTTGCCGCGGTGGCGTTGGACATGGCGGGTTCGTCCGGCACGCTCGACGTGACCGCGCAGCTGAGCGGCATGCGTCCGGGCGATGCGCGCACGGTGGAGTTCGCCGTGACGAACGCGAAGGACGGCGTCGTGAGCGAAGTGGACCTGACCTACGCCGTATCCCTTGCCACATCCGGCAATCTGCCGCTGACGTACGCGCTCGATCCGAAAAGCGGCAGCGGCGATACGGCGAACTACGCACGGGCCGCTGCGGGCGCGGATCTCGTTTGGACCGGAGGGCTGCTTCCCTTCGGCCCCTCCGGCGTCGGCGTCACGCACACCTACGTGCTGAGCGTGATGTGGCCTGCCGGTCAGGCAGCCGAGCGCTTCGCCGACGAGATCGATCAGGTGACGCTGACAGTGGACGCGCAGCAAGCAGAACCGCAGACAACGTAGATGAACAGGAACCGAACCATGCCACGACCAAGCCTGCATACGCCGAAAAAACGCCGTCTGCTTCCTGCCGCGGTGCTGCTCGCGGCTGCGGCCTTGCTGGTGTTCTCCGGCATGGCGGTTGCCCGCTACGTGCTGCAGCAACAGGAAGACGGCGTCGCGACGGCCGCCGACTTCTACCTCACGAGCGACTACCTGAAGGAGAGCAGCGAGGGCGCATCGTACTTCATCGACCCGCAAGCCGCCAGCGTTTCAATCGCATTGAGCAACTCCGCCGATGCGCAACGGTTCACCACGGGGGACATCGCCTATGACGTCGAAGCGAGCGGCGCTACGGTGACGGACGGCGGAAGCGGCACGCTGCCGGGCGGCATGCGGAGCGATGCAACGCTCGCCGTCGCGCCGACGGAAGGCTTGTGCACGCTCACGGTGACGTCCCGCGCGCCCTACGCGAAGGTGCTCACCGCCACCTTCGTGCGGGCGCAGGGCAACCGCTTTCGCGTGGAGGACGCTGCGGGAAACGCCGGCGCCGTGCTCGCCATCACCTGCACCGACAGCGGGGGCCCGGTGTCCCTCGTGCTTCCTGCCGGCGTGGTGCCCGATGCCACCGATCAACGGGTGACCTCGGCGAACGGTGCGTGCTCGTTTGCCCCCGACGGGCCGGGCGTGTATTCGGTCGTGCTGCTCAAATCGGATAAGACCATCGTGTTGGCGCAGGACGAAACGTCTTTTGCCAATAGCATCGAGGTAGGCGGTTCGCATGCAACGCTGTAAAGGGAGCACCGTGAGGATGCGCGCCGGTTTTCCGCAGCGCGTCGTAGCCGCGCTGATGGCGCTCTGCCTTGTGTTGGGCCAGTTGAACGGCGGGTCCATCGTCGCCTACGCGATGGACGACGGCCCGGTGAGCGTGCGCGTCGGCACCGGCGTGACCGCCGAGGTGGCGGACGGCGTGCTGACCCTTTCCGGCACAGGCGATACGGACGACTTCACGGCTGAAAGCGCGCCGCTCGCGGCCTACGCAGCCGACATACGCGCGCTCGAAATCGAGGAAGGCGTCACGTATCTGGGCTCGTATCTGCTGTACGGGCTCGGCGAGCTGGGCGGCACGCTGACCTTGCCGAGCAGCATCGTCGGATTCGGCGAGGGCGTCTTCTCCGGAGAGAGTCCGGAGGAGTCGCCGCACTTCGCCGCCATCGACAATCGCTTCGCGTCGGGCGAAGTAGTGCGGCAGGAGCAGGGCTACGCGGTCGAGCGGGTGGAGCAGCAGGATGTCGCGCACTCGGAAACGCTCTTTTGCGAGGGGCAGATGGGCACGGTGACCTGCTCAGACGAGAACACGTCCTTCCTGGAGGCCGCGCTGTCCGCCGGCTATCAGAGGGTCGGCGACGAGGAAGCGGGCGCGTCGGAGGGCGAGATGGCGGACGGGGCGAACGATGGGGCCGACGACGAGGTGGCGGACGCCCCGCTCGACGAGGCGCCTGTTCCGTACTCCGAAGCGGTCGACGTTCAAACCGCGGCAACCACCGTCTACGTGGATCAAACGAACGGCAACGACGCGAACGACGGAGCCACCGAGGCCGCCGCCGTGCGAACCCTCGATGCGGCAGCGCAGCTGCTGATCACAACTGCCGAAGGCGGAACAGTGGAAACCAACCGCATCGTCATCGTGGGTACGTATAATCGCTCGGATGCGGAAGTGAATCTGCCGGCTGTTCCCTTCACGCTCTCGGGCGCAACGGGGGCGGTGTTCGGCGCTTCCCAGCCAATCTCCGGCGACTACCCCCTGTACGTGCACGCTGACTTCTGCTTGGAAAACATCGAGATCAAGCTGATCAACCATATATACGCAAACGGGTACGACCTCATCGTCGGAGAAGGAATATCGGGTACCAGCCTGTACCTTTACGGCTTCGGCAACAATGCTATCGAAGCGAACGGCAGGACGGCGGCGCATATTACGGTGAAGAGCGGCAGGTTCGAGCGCATCATCGGATACGTGAGAAGCAAAACGCCCTCGTTGGATTGCACCGGTTACACCTCCAGCATTTCGGTGGAGGGCACTGCGAAGGTGACCAGGATCGTCGCCGGTAGCGCGAGCGGAGAGATCCTGAACGCAAACGTGAGCATCGAGGTGCATGGTGGAACGGTGGGCGAATTGATCGGGGGAAACCAGGGGTATCAACAAAATCCCGCTTCGTTTACCGGAACGACGACGATCAACGTCGACGGAGGCGATGTCGCCAGTCTCTACGGCGCAGGGTCCGGCCGCAATCAATCCATCCCCACCTATCTGGGCCAGCTTCGCATCGGCGTGACCGGCGGAACCGTGCAGAACCTATACGGCGCCGGCTCTGCAGCGTATGTCGTCAGCAACGATGCCGCAACTTCTCAGGTGTCCATTTCTGTGTCTGGAGGGAAGGTGGGCAACCTGTTCGCGGCCGGCAAAGGGTGGGAGTCGACGCTCAATGGGACCATTACCTCGGATCAGGGGATGGATCTTGCTGGCAGCCTCACCGGGAACGCCTCGATCGTCGTCGACGGTGCGGCTTCCGTCGGAAACATCTACGCGAGCGGCGAGGGGTACCTGCTTGCCAGCAGCGACCGAACCAAACACAACGCCTACTTGAGCGGCACCGCGCTCATCGACGTGCGCGGCGGAACCGTGACCGGCAGCATATACGGCGGCGGCAAGGGCATCGCCGAAGCCGGCTACGAAGAATGCGCTCGCGTGACATCGGGTTCCGACGTGCAGGTGAAGGTGAGCGGCGGCACCGTGCAGGGCAACGTGTACGGCGGCGGGCAGCAGGGCTTGGTTGAGGGTGCTACCTGCGTGAACATCGAGGGCGGCACCGTTAACGGCTCGGTGTACGGCGGCGCCCTGGGGACCTCCGGCGCCGTGCTGGTTTTGGGCGGCTCCACGGTCAACATGACGGGCGGTTGGGTGCGCGGCAACGTGTACGGCGGCAGCGAGCTGAGCGACGACGGGGCGGCCCTTGCGGAGGGTGCATCCATGCCGGACTTGATCGTGGCCAACCTGGTGGGCGGAACGGTGAGCGGCAACGTGTTCGGCGGCGGGTACCTGGGCAAGGTCAACGGCTCCACCCATATGCACATCGGTATGGGGGCGATGGGCGCCTGCGCGTATTACGCTGCCCATCCTGACGAGATCCCCTCGCTTACGGCATCGGCTCTTTCCATCGGCGGCTCGGTGTACGCGGGCGGCGATTTCGGCGGCGACGGAACGGACTACAACACCATCACCGTGGAAGGCACCTCTCACGTCTACGTCGATGGCACCGGCTACGACACCGGAGCCGGTGCCGGGGACGTCGGCATGACCGTCAGCGGCGGCGTGTTCGGCAGCGGCGCTTCCTGCGACGCGGGCAACACGCGCCTCGTCACCTTGAGAAACTACGGTGCGGTGGTTGCCGGCGACGACGGCACAGCGACGGGAACCACGCGCACGCTGGCGGCCATCCAACGCGCCGACCGCGTGCTGCTGCTCAACTCGCACGTGCGGCTGACGGGCCAGTCGGATGCGGCCAACACCGATCAGACCACGCTCTATTCCCTCAACCGCATCGGCGACCACGGCGTCGTCGACGGGTTGGGCGCGCTGGGCAACGGCCTGGTACTGCAAGGCGGCAGCACGCTGGTTCTGGAGTCGCCCGCCATGGAGCTGGCCGCTTTCCGCAGCTTGGACGCGGCGGGAGACGAAGTGGGATTGGCCGCCATTGCGGGGTGCGCCAACACGCTGCTGCTCGACACCGGCACGCTGCTGCGCGTGTCGTGCACCGACGAGGGTGGAAGCCGGCTGTACGGCCCGGTGCGGGGCTTTGCGCGCCTGCTGGCGGGGGAGTCTGCGGAAGGCTACGTGTACGCCCGGATCGCGCCGGACGGTGCGGACGGCGGATTCGTGGACAAGGCGGATGCGGAGATTTCGTTCACGGAGGTGAGCAGCGCTTCTCTGCCCTATCGCTATTGGGAGGTGCGCGGAGCGGGCGATGCCAACGTGACGCGTCAGACGGTGCTGACCGCCCGCACGCTGAGCAGCGGCGACGTCGGGTACGGCGCCGACGGATACGCCGTGGCGAAGGGCGTGATCGAGCTGCCTCCCGCCGATCAGAATTCGACGTACACGGTGAAAAGCGTCACGGTTGCCAACACCGCGTTGACGCTGGTGGAGGCTGCGAGGGCGGGGCAGGGGTCCGATGCTGCGTGGAGGACGTCGGCGGACAACGCCGCCGATGGAAGCGGCTCGCCGGTGGATGTGAGCGCGCAGCGGACGGCCATGGCGAGCAGCCCGCTGACCGCGTTCGGTCTCTTCATGAAGACGGGCGACGGGTTCAGCGCCGCGTCCACCGACAAGGGCAAGATCGTGTCCGCGCTGTCGCTCGCGTCGGGCTCGAATACGGTGATCGGCGCGCAAACGGCCGGCGGCGTGACCGGCGACCATGTCGTTCCTCAAATCGAGTTCTACCTGACCTACTTCAACAGCGGGATCACCGCGAGCCGCGATCTAGGCACCGTGACCATCGAATTCGAGCGCTCGGTGAACGGGTCGGTGCAGGAAACCACCACGGCGAACGTGCAGATTGTCACGAGGACCACCAACCTCTCCTCGCTCGAAGTGGACCTGTACGCGACGCAGGCGGGAACGTATACCGGCAAGCTCTACATTCCCGCGGGCGCCAGCCGGAAGCTGACGCTGACGGGCGTCGCAGCAAGTCAGGGCGCCTCCCTCGTTGCGGGCGGCGCGAGCTTGAACGGCAATGAATTCGCGGTTTCCCTGCGGGCGACGCGAAACCAGGGCTGGCAGTCGGCGGGGCTCATGGAAAGCTCCTGCGATTTGGGAGGGTTCCAGGCAGCCGCTCCGGTGGCCATCGGCACCACGGACAGCCGTTACGAAGCCCCCATCGAGTTCGTGCTGACGAACGCCGGCGGGTTTCCGGCGAAAACGCAGGACGTCGTCAGGCTTGCGCTGAAAGACGAAAGCGGCGATGGTGCGGAAGTTGCCGTGACCGTGCGGGTTCATTGGGAGGAATCTGCCGTGAGCTCGGTTGCGGTAGGAGCAGGACGGCAGTACAACGGCCTGTCGTCGTCGGCGAGCTCGACGATTTCGCAACGCAGCGCGCTGACGGCCGCGTTCGCGTTATCGAAAACCCTTTCCGTGAGCGCGTGTTGGATCGAGTTGCAGGACGCGAGCGGCGCGGCCGCCGCGCTGCCGCCGGGCGCGGAGCTCACGCTGCTGAGCGGGACCGGGTACTACCGCTACCGGGCTACCGGCGCTGAGACGGGCGCGCAGGTCAAGTTGGGCAGCTTCGTGTCGATGAGCACCGGTGCGAGTCTGGTGGGAAGCGTGAGCGAGTCCGTTGCGGTGATCGTGGATTTCGGTCCCTCGACGGAAAGCCTTGCGGTGGGGGACTACAGCCTGCGCCTGCGCAACGAGGGCACGGCCGACAGCCTCGGTGCCGACTGCACCGTGAACAACGCGCATGCGACGCTGTCGCTCGCTGGGGGCGACGGGCCGTCACGGGGAGCCCATGCGTTCGACCTGGCTCTTTCGGCGAACAGCGACACGCGGTTTTCCGATGGGGCCGCCGTGGTGCTCTCGCTTGGCGGGGACGGAAGCTTCCCGGAGGGAACGGCGTTCGTTCTCGACGGCACCACGTATTATGCGAGCGGCGGCAAGGCGTACCTGCCCTTGTCCGGCTCCGGACCCTGCACGGTCACGGTGGACACCGCCGACACGGCCGGGCTGCCAGCGGGTTCGTACGCGCTTGTCGCGCAGGTTTTCCCGACGGGGGCGAGCGCGGGAAACGCGAGCGCGCTGTCGGCGCAGGCGAGCTTCGACGTCGAGCAGAACCCGTCGTACGGGCTCACCGTGTCGCTCGACCCGGGAGCGAGCCGCGTCGTTTCAGCGGGCGATGGGCTGACCTTCACGGTGGGCTATTCGGTGCAGCATGCCGGCGTTGCGTCGCCCGCCGTGGCGGTGAGCGTCCAGAAAAAGACGGACGGCGGCTACGAGGATGGCGCCGCCTGGACGGTTTCGGGCAACGATGCCCTCGGCGCAGGCTCGGGCACGCAGGCTCTCGTCGTCACCGTGCCCGATACGCTCGACCCCGGCACCTACCGCCTCCTCTTCACCCTCGGCGACCAAACAGCCCCCTACAACCTCATCGTGTCCGGATGAGGTTGTAGGGACGAGGTCGGAGAGCTAGGGGCGCGAGAAGTCGTTGACGAGGACGGTTTTGCCTTGGGCGTGGTGACGTGCGACGTGGGCGACGGCATCGGCGGCGGCGCTCAGGGGATAGACGGCTTCGACGAAGGGCGTGACGGCGCCGGCGGCGGCGAGCGCCGTGACCTCGGCCAGAAGCGAAGCCTGGGGCGCGAAGGGGAAGGCGAACCAGGTGAGCCGCTTCGAGCTGCCGAGCGAGCGCACGGGGCCGGCGAGGCCCGCCATGCCCTGCTTCGCGTCGCCGACGGCCACGTACGTGCCGCCCGCGGCGAGCAGCCGCCGGTAGACGCCGAGGGGGTTGCAGCCGTTCGCGCCGATGATGACGTTGTAGCGGCCTTCCGCCTGTGCGAAGTCCTCCTTCGTGTAATCGATGACGCGTTCGGCACCGGCCATGCGGGCGGCTTCGAGGTTGCGCGTGCTGCACACGCCGGTCACGTGCGCGCCGGCCGCCTTCGCGCACTGCACGGCGAAGAGACCCACGCCGCCCGACGAGCCGTACACGAGCACGCGCTGACCCGCTTCGACCCCCGCCTTACGCACGGCTCCCAACGCGGTGATGCCGCCCACGGGCAGGGCGGCCGCCTGCTCGAACGACAGGCGCGCGGGCTTGCGGCATGCCAAACGCGCGTCCACCGCGACGCATTCGGCCCAGGCGCCCGAGGTGCCCGTGCAGGCGAGCACCTCGTCGCCCGGGTGCAGGTGCGCAACATCCGCGCCCACCGCCTCCACGATGCCCGCCAGTTCGCCGCCTGGCACCGTTCCGCGGCCTATCAGGCCGGCGAACCGCGCCGCGAGCGGTGCTCTCCCGCGCTCGTCGCGCGCGAATCCCGCGGTATCGCCCGCGCTGAGCGCCGCCGCTTTCACCCGCACGAGCACCTCGTTCGCTCGGAGCGTCGGCACGGCGCGCTCCACCGCCTGCAACGCTTCGGCGGGGGACGCCCCCGCGGTATGCACGATCGCCTTCATGCTGCCTGCCTCTCAACGTGTCACACTTGTAACCCTTTACGGTTCGGACTATAGTGAGACCCGGAGAACGGGTCAACGACCTGGGAAGAAGTGCTACAACCGACGGGGGAGTGTGACGCGCATGCCGAAGGAAAACCCACAAAAGGAGGTTTCGCGCGGCCGGATCGTCGCCGCGTTGCTGGACCTGATGGGCGACGGCACGGCGTATCGGGACGTCAGCGTGACGTTGCTCGCCGGGCGGGCGGGGCTGTCGCGCCGCACATTCTACCGGCACTTCGCGTCGGTGGATGCGGTGCTCGACGCGCGGCTGCGCGATCTGGGGGCCTCGTTCGCGGCGCGCGCGACGACGGCGCTCGGTGCGGAGAGGCGGTTGGGCGACCTCGCGTTCGCGTACTTCTCGTTTTGGGAGCAGCACGAACCGCTGCTCGTGCTGCTGCGCGACAACGAGCTGCTGCACCTGACGGGTTCGAGGTTCGGGGAAGGTACGCGCGACGCGCTGTTCGCCGGCGGGGAAGCGGCGGGCGATTCGTCGCTCGCGTACCTGTACCGGTTCATGGCGGGCGGCATGTCGAGCATGCTCGATCAGTGGGTGCGCGACGGCTTCGAGCGCACGCCGCGCGAGCTCGCCGCCCTCGCCGACCGGCTCGCCGAGCATCTGAGCGTCGCCCCCGTGTGATCGCAGGGGTCGTGCCGCCGCGCGCGTGACGATCTTGCAAAAACCATCGTTTGTTCGATCATCGAAACCGTCG
Source organism: Eggerthella sinensis (assembly GCF_003339815.1). GTDB lineage: Bacteria > Actinomycetota > Coriobacteriia > Coriobacteriales > Eggerthellaceae > Eggerthella > Eggerthella sinensis. Next base: position 5,484 of record NZ_PPTT01000008.1, on the reverse strand, counting down.
ATGCTGGTATCATGTCATCGACACAATCGAGCGCATTTCCATCTGATAAGAGGCACAAGATATGGCATTCGTCCATCTGCACAACCACACCGAGTATTCCCTGCTCGACGGCCATACGCACATCTACGACATGGTGAAGCGCGCCGCCGATCTCGACATGCCCGCCGTTGCCATTTCGGACCATGGCGTGATGTCCGGCGTGCCGCAGCTGTGCGAGATGTGCGACAAGGTGGAGGAGGAGACGGGCAAGCGCGTCAAGCCCATCTACGGCTGCGAAGTGTACTTCACCATCGACGAAGAGCTGCGCAAGGACACGAAGCCCAAGCTCTACCACCTGCTGCTGCTCGCCAAGACGAACGAGGGCTACCACAACCTCGTGCGCCTCGTGAGCGAGTCGCACGTCGACAACTTCTACTACAAGCCGCGCACCACGTTCAGCATGCTGCAGAAGTACGGCAAGGGCATCATCGGCTCGTCGGCGTGCATCGCCGGCATCATCCCGAAGCTGCTCGACAACCGCCAGGTCGACGAGGCGGTGGAGTGGGCCAAGAAGTTCGCCAGCTGCTTCGAGCCGGGCGACTTCTACATCGAGCTGCAGAACCAGGGCATCCGCACCGACGCCGGGTTCACGCAGACCGAGCTCAACCACATGCTCACCGACGTGGCGAAGGCCGCCGGCCTCAAAACCATCGCCACGAACGACTTCCACTACCTCACGCGCGAAGACGCGCGCGCTCAGGACTACATGCTGTGCATCGGCACGGGCGCCGCCTTCAACGACGCCAACCGCATGCGCTTCGAGAACGACCAGTTCTACATGAAAACCGAAGAGGAGATGCGCGAGGCGCTCAAAGACTTCCCCGAGGCGTGCGACAACACGGTCGAGGTCGCCGAAAAGGTGAACGTCGTGCTCGAGCGCGACTCCATCCTGCCGCGCTTCCCCTTGCCCGAGGGCGAGACCGAGGAGAGCTACTTCCGCAAGCGCGTGCAGGAAGGCCTGGTCAAGCACTATGGCGATCCCGTTCCGCAGGAGGCGCAGGAACGCGCCGACTACGAGATGGGCATCATCATCCAGCAGGGCTTCCCGGCGTACTTCCTCATCGTGCAGGAGTACATCGAATGGGCGCGCAGCCAGGGCATCGGCGTCGGGCCGGGCCGTGGTTCGGCCGCAGGCGCCATCGTGGCGTACGCCATGGACATCACCGCCCTCGACCCGCTGTCGAACGGCCTGCTGTTCGAGCGATTCCTCTCGCCCGAACGCGTGGAGATGCCCGATATCGACGTCGACTTCGAGCAGGGCCGCCGAGAAGAAGTGATCAACCACATCAAGGACGTGTACGGCGAAGACCACGTGTCCCAGGTTATCACGTTCGGCACCCTGCAGGCCAAGAACGCCGTGCGCGACGCCGCGCGCGTGCTGGACTACCCCTACAGCACGGGCGACAAGATCACGAAGATGATCGGCGACGAGCTGGGCATCACCATCGACAAGGCGCTGGCCACGAACCCCGATCTCAAGAAGGCCTACGACACCGAAGAGGACGTCAAGGCCGTCATCGATGCCGCGCTGTCCATCGAAGGACACGTGCGCGGCGAGGGCGTGCACGCGTGCGCCACCATCATCTGCCGCGACCCGATGAGCGACCACGTTCCTATGAAGCGCGACACCAAGGGCGGCGGCATCATCACCCAGTACGACGGCCACTACACGCCTGAGCTGGGCTTGCTGAAAATGGACTTCCTCGGCCTGCGCACGCTCGACGTGCTCACCATCGCGTGCCGCAACATCGAGCAGCGCTTCGGCACGAAGGTGGTTCCCGAAGAGATCCCCATCGACGACGAGGCCGCCTTCAAGCTCATGCAGTCCGGCAACATGGACGGCCTGTTCCAGGTTGAGGGCGCGCTGTACGTGAGCCTGTTCGCACGGCTCCCACCCACGCGCTTCTCCGACATCGTCGCTTCGATCGCCCTCAACCGTCCGGGCCCGTTGGAGTCCGGCATGGTCGACGACTACGTGAAGGTGGCCAGCGGCAAAACCTCCATCCACTATTACGACGAACGCCTCCGCCCCATTCTGGAGGAGACGTACGGCACCATGGTCTACCAAGAGCAGATCATGCAGATCTCCATGGCCATGAGCGGCTTCTCGGCAGGCAAGGCCGACAAGCTGCGTAAGGCCATGGGCAAGAAGAAGCTCGACATCATGCGCCTGCTCCAGGCCGACTGGAACACGGGCGCGGTGGAGAACGGCTACTCGCTTGAGATCGCGAAGCAGATCTGGGAAGACGCTGAGAAGTTCGCGAAGTACGCGTTCAACAAATCGCACTCGGCCGCATACGCCATCCTGGTTATGCGCACAGCGTATTTGAAGGCGCACTATCCGAACGACTTCATGGCCGCCGTGCTGTCGTCGTACATGGGCAACACCGACCGCCTCATCCGCTACATCGCCAGCTGCAACCACAACGGCACGCCCGTGCTGCAGCCCGACATCAACTCGTCGAACGAGGAGTTCACGCCGGTTGAAGAGGGTATCCGCTTCGGCCTGGTCGGCGTGCGCGGCGTGGGCAGGAACGTGGCCGAGGCCATCATCGCCGAGCGCGAGGCGAACGGCCCGTTCACGTCGCTGCACGACTTCGTGAACCGCCTCGATACGAAGTGCTACAACCGCAAGACGCTCGAAGCGCTCATCAAGGGCGGGGCGTTCGACTCGACGGGCTACACGCGCAAGCAGCTCATGTACTTCATCGACGAGACGCCGCTGCTTGAAAGCGCGTCGAAGCGTCAGAAGGACCGCGAGCGCGGCCAGGTGTCGATGTTCGACCTGTTCGGCGACGACCCCGATTCGGGCTTCGAGGAAGAGATCCCCGAGCCGGACGGCGTCGAATGGCCCAAGCGCCAGCTGTTGTCGTTCGAGAAGGAGATCATGAAGATCTACGTCTCGGACCACCCGCTGCGCCCGTACGAGGGCACCATCGCGCGCATGACGAAGTTCTCCATCGGGGACTTGGCCGAGCGCACGAAGGAGATCAAGTCCGCCGTGTTCGTGGGCATGATCTCGAACGTGGTGACGAAGCTGACGAAGCGCGGCACGAAGATGGCCACGTTCACCCTCGAGGACACGACAGGTCACGTGGAGTGCATCTGCTTCAAGTACGAAGAGAACGCCGAGGCCATCCAGGAAGACGCTATCGTGAAGGTGAAGGGCAAGTTCGAGGCGAACGACCGCGGCAACCAGATCATGGCGTTCGAGGTGGAGGTCATCGAACTCAACGAGGCCGACGCCCGCCCGTCGCATCTGGAGCTGCGCGTGGCCATGGCCGACTTCGACCAGTCGAAGTCGCTGCGCCTGAACCGCATCTTGAAGTCGTATCCGGGACGCGACGGCGTGGTGCTGTTCGTGCAGCAGAACGACGGCCACAAGTTCCGCGCCGAGCTGCCCGTGTCGGTGGATTCCCGCAGCCAGATCCTCCGCTCGGAGATCCAAGAACTGTTCGGCCCAAGAGTGTGGAGAGCGTCGTAGAGCATAGGGCGCGGGAATGCCTCTTCCTTATATGGCGCGGGAATACCGTAAGGGACCGGGGCGTCGCTTCCCGCGCCGATCGCACGCCGCGCCCGTAACGAATCGGCGCGGCACGCGCCCGTCGGCCCGCAGGTCGAACCCCGCGCCAGGGAGGGGGAACGGGAACAAGCCCCGCGCCAGGGAAGGAGAGCGGTGCCGACCCCGCGCCGAAGAAGGAGAGCGGTGGCGACCCCGCGCTATTCAACAATTTGGCAAGCGCATTCCGGCTCCGCTTCGCAGCGGGGCCGGGTTCGTTTATGATACCGCCTATGAATACGGAAACCATGACATCACCCATCGCGCGAGAGCGCCACGCGGCAGCGCCCGACGTTGCCGAACGAGCCGTGCGTGACCACACGCTGGCCCTCACCCTGTCGTACAACGGATCGCCCTTCAGCGGCTTCGCCCGCCAACCGGGGCAGACCACCGTGCAAGGCGACCTCGAAGACGCGCTGCGCCTGCTGTTCAGGCGCGACGTGGAGACAACTTGCGCCGGCCGCACCGATGCGGGCGTGCATGCGCTCGGTCAGGTGGTGAGCTTCGACGTGAACGACCTCGACATCGCGGGTCGATCGCTGCCCAGCTTGCGCCGCTCGCTCAACGCGCTCACCCACGACGCTATCACCGTGCGCGAGGTGGAGCCGAAGAAGCTGGGCTTCTCGGCGCGCTTCGACGCGCAGGCGCGCGAGTACCACTACCATCTGTGCGTGGACTCCACGAGCCCCATCTTCATGAAGGACTTCTCGTGGTTCGTGCCCGGCGGCCTCGACCTCACGGCCATGGAAGCGGGCGCGCAGCATCTGCTGGGCGAGCACGACTTCAAGAGCTTCTGCATGGCGGCCTCGGCCGAGGGCAAGCCGACGCACCGCAACGTGCGCGAGATATCGTTCCATCCCGAGACGGTCATGGGCGAGAACCTCATGTCCATCAAGGTGGTGGGCAACGCGTTTCTGCATTCCATGGTACGTACCATCGTGGGCACGCTCGTGATGGTGGGCAAAGGACAGCGCGACGCCGACTGGGTGGGCGAGGTGCTGGCCGCGTGCGATCGCCGCGCTGCGGGCGAAAACGCCCCAGCTCAGGGGCTCGTATTCTGGCGAGTCATCTACTGACGTGCTACAATAGGCGCTCGGTTACCTGAAGGCGGCAAATCATGTTTGGCAAATCAACGGAAAAGCGCGTCATGCGCGAGGCGGACAAGATCATTTCCCTCAAAGAGGATATGGATGCCATCTCGTGGACGCGCGTGCTCGAAATAGGCAAGCTCCTCCAAGAAGGCGTCGAAGAGGCCGACCGCGTTGCGCTCGCGCGCGAGCTCGTGTCCATCGCCCAATCCAACCGCACGCTCAATGCCCGCTTGGGCATCGAGGCCGCGCCCTCCTCGGGACACGTCATGGCGTCGGGCATCGAGGTGATGGAGGGCGGCCTTGCCGAAGCCGCCATTGAGGAACAGGTTGAGAGCAAGGCGCTCCCGGCTGCGGACGAGCAGCCTGCAACGACGCCCGAGCTCGTCGAACCGGCTGAGCCGGTTGAGCCGCGCGTGAGCGTGCCCGTGGTGGAGGCGCATCACGCGTACGAACCGAGCGAGATCGACTTCCAAGCTGCGGAAGTGCGAATGGAATGCGAGCTCGTGGCGAAGAACGATCCCGACGAGGACGATTTCATCGAGGCGGCGCAAGCCGTGATGAGCGAAGACGCGGAGCCCGAACCCGAACCCGAGCCCGAGCCCGAGCCGACGGCACCGTCGGAGCCGGTGACGCTCGAGCAGCTGCTTGCCGCCACGGCGGAGCTTGAGGAAGCCGTGGACGAGCTGACGGCGGCGGCCGCAACGCTCGACGAGCCGCAAGTAGCGGACGACCCCACCGAGCCCATGAAACCGATCGCTGCGGAATCCGCTTCCGAGCCTGAACCTGCCCCTGAGC
>NZ_PPTT01000075.1 GCF_003339815.1 Eggerthella sinensis | reverse complement strand
AAAAGCGAGGCGAACGCGAGCGCCGACAGCGGCTCGAGGTAGCCGCAGATGGCCACCGACCCCGCCGGCAGCTTGGCGATGGACGAGAAGTACAGGAAGCACCCGAGGCCCGTGTTCACGATGCCGAGAAACAGCACGGGCGCGATGTCCGACGCCGCTGGCAGCGCACTTTGCACCACCGCGGCCACGTCGAAGCCGTGCTGCGCCACGAGGATGAGGCCCGCCGTGGCGAAGCTGGCCACGA
>NZ_PPTT01000074.1 GCF_003339815.1 Eggerthella sinensis | reverse complement strand
TCTCGTGGCCGCCGAGCTGGATGGTGCCCGGGCCGAAGAACTGCGCGTGGCCGCCCAGGTCGGTCATGGCCGTCTCGAAGGAGATGCGGGTGCGGGTGGACACCTGCTGGAAGATCATGCCGAGCGTTTGGTCCTTGAGGATCAGCGGGTAGCGGCCGCCCTCCTTGATCATGGTCTTCATGGAGCGGGCCAGCTCGATCATGTCGAGCAGCTCTTCTTTGGTGAAGTCGTTGGTGTCGATGTAGTCCTTCAC
>NZ_PPTT01000073.1 GCF_003339815.1 Eggerthella sinensis | reverse complement strand
GCCTCGTCGGCCACGGCGGCGTCCTCCTTCGTCTTGGGGCAGAGGTAGGCCAGGATCGCGCGGATGGAGTGCTTGCGGTTCTCGGCCTCCACCCAGCAGAGGCTCCGCTCGGGATGGTCCATGACCTCGTCGACCACTTCCTCGCCGCGGGTGGCCGGCAGGCAGTGCATGAACTTGGAGCCCGGGCCGGCGAAGTCCATCATCTCCATGTCCACCTGGTACTTCGGGTAGAAGACGTCCATGTAGCTCGCGCCGCCCTCCTCCTCGTCGTAGAGGCCGTACCACACGTCGGTGTAGACGAAGTCGGCGCCCTTGATGGACTCGACGTCGTCGGAGACCGCGACCGTGCCGCCGGACACCCTGCAGTTCTCCTCGGCGATCGCCATGATGTCGACGGTCTTGTCGACGACGAGGCCGCCGTCGGTCACCTGGTGGCCCTTGGGGCCGTAGTGCACGAAGTCCATGCCCATCTTCGAGGCGATGAACATGAGGGAGACGCACACCTGCGTGGCGTCGCCGACGAAGGCGAGCTTGCAGTCCTCGATCTTCTTGCCCTCGGGCAGGTTCT
>NZ_PPTT01000072.1 GCF_003339815.1 Eggerthella sinensis | reverse complement strand
AAATAGGGAAGTAGACGGGAGTTTCGAGCATTTTCGGAACGAATTAAGCGCTCCAGAGCCCGTTTCATGCTCGAAACTCGCGTTTATTTCCGCAGACGCGCTCGAAACTCCCATCTATTTCCGAAATCGCAGTTATCGCGAAGATAAGAAGCGCCAAGCCTGAACAGCTATCGGTATTTTTCCGATAGACAACAACTCAAAGAAAGACGAATGACAGGTCGCGGATGGAAAGAAAAGACTTCCTTGGCCCCTCTACACTTACCTCGATGCTTTTGCTCAGAAAACAATGCTGCCATCGAGACGAGGAGACCACCATGACCACTCCCGCAAAACGAACCACTCGCTCCTTCGCGGCTTTCGTTCTCGCCTTGTGCCTGGCTGCGTCTCTCACCTCCTGCGCCTACAGCGCCTTGGCCGCAACGAACGGCGACGAGGGCACCGAGGCAACAACGAGCGCCACAGAAGAGGCGGATGCCACCGAGACGCCCGCCACAGCGGCTGAGACCCCCGCCACAGCGGCCGAGATCCCCACCACCGCGACAATCATGTACTACGAGAACGTCAGCTACGACGACGGTGACA
>NZ_PPTT01000071.1 GCF_003339815.1 Eggerthella sinensis | reverse complement strand
GCCCCATCTGCATGGCCTCGCGCAGCGAGTTCTCCAGCACGCGCTTGACGCGCGGCGTGAAGGAGAGATGTCCGGAGACGTCGGTGTCCTCGTCGATGGTGACCACCTGGCGGATGGCCTGAACGACGCCGTCGTAGCTGACGTTCAGGCGATCGAGCGCCTGGGCGGCAAGACCGTCCTTCTCCTGGATGAGGCCGAGCAGGATGTGCTCGGTGCCCACGTAGGGCTGGTGAAGCGAGCGCGCCTCATCCTGAGCCAGGACAAGCACTTTACGCGCCTTGTCCGTGAATTTCTCGAATGACATGGTTGCCTCGTTCCTTGGGTTGGTGCCCTTCTGCGAATGCTTTCTCTCTGGTAAAACTGACACGTCGGGCACGGTAAATAGTTCCCGTGCAGTTTAGCACTCCCTATCTTGAATTGCTAAACCTCCACCCCGAGAAGCCGTCATTTGTGGGCACGTTGTGAGGGAGGAGGCGTGTCATGCTCGGTTTCTTCGTCGGCGGCGCGCTCCTCCTCGTCGCGGTTGTCTTGACGGGCGTCCTCGCGGCGGACGTCGCGCTCGATCTTGCGCAGGTTGGCATTTTGGAACTCGGCCACGAAGCCGGCCGAGAAGATGCCGCCGGGAATG
>NZ_PPTT01000070.1 GCF_003339815.1 Eggerthella sinensis | reverse complement strand
CCACGCCGATGAGCCCCAGGCTCTTCCACAGAAGCGAGCGCATTTCAGTATGGTTCTGGGCGCCGTACTGGAAGCTCATGAGCGGGGAGGTGCCCACGGAGTAGCCCATGAACACGGCCGAGAAGATCATCACGGTGTACATGATGACGCCGTAGGCCGCCACGCCGTCCTCGCCGATGAAGCGCAGAAGCTGCCAGTTGTATAGGATGCCCACGAGGCTCATGGCGATGTTGGTGACCATTTCCGACGAGCCGTTGGCGCAGGCCTTCCCGATGACGGGCCAGCGCAGATGCGGCCGCACGAAGTACAGGTGCGTCGAGCGCTTGCGGGCGAAGTAGACGAGTGGAATGCCGCCGCCGATGAGTTCACCGATGTTCGTGGCGAGCGCCGCACCGGGAAGCCCCCAGCCGAACACGCCGACGAACAGGAAGTCCAGAAGGATGTTCGCCACGCCGGCCGCCACAATGACCAGAAAGCCGTACTTGGGCTTGCCCGCCGTGACGAAGAAGCTCTGGAAGGCGTACTGCAGGATGAAGAACGGCAGCGAGATCATCATCATGCGGCCGTAAAGCGCGGCGTCATGGTGCATCTGGCTTCCCGGCGTGGCGCCGAGCATGGTGGCCGTGGGCTCCATGAAGAACCAGCCGCCAAGGGAGAGCACCGAGCCCACGAGACTAAAGCGAA
>NZ_PPTT01000007.1 GCF_003339815.1 Eggerthella sinensis | reverse complement strand
TTTGGTCCTTGAGGATCAGCGGGTAGCGGCCGCCCTCCTTGATCATGGTCTTCATGGAGCGGGCCAGCTCGATCATGTCGAGCAGCTCTTCTTTGGTGAAGTCGTTGGTGTCGATGTAGTCCTTCACGGTCATGCGGGTTCTCCTTAGCTTCGAGGAGGCGGGCCGCGCAGGGGCGGCCCGCCAACGGATGCGGACGGTTCAGGTCGAGAGATGCTCGCTTACGCCTGGGCGGCGATGGCAACCGGGTCGGGCTGCTGCAGCGCCATGCAGTGGATGTTGCCGCCGCACAGCGACCACTCGCGCGTGTAGATCTTGATGATTTCGCGGTCGGGCATGAGTTCGGCGAACATGTCGCACGCCACCTGGTCCATCGGGTCGCCGTACTGCGGAACCAGCAGGCCGCCGTTCACGAAGTAGCTGTTGATGTACGTGATGGCCAGCGGCAGATCGGCCTCGCGGGACGCGGCGTCCTTGCAGATGTCCACGCCGGCGCTCTCCTCTTCGGAGATGCGGATGATGCCGGGAATCGGGATCTTGTGGATCTCGAGCGTGCGGCCCTTCGCGTCGGTCTGGCCGTTCAGCGTGTCGAACGCGGCCTTGAGGTTGGGGTACTGCGGGTTGTCCTCGTCGTCGGTCCACGAAAGGGCGATCACGCCGGGACGCACGAAGAAGCACACGTCGTCGATGTGGCCGTCGGTCTCGTCGAAGGCCATGCCGTCCTTGAGCCAGATGACCTTCTCGAGGCCCATGTACTCCTTGAAGTACTCCTCGACCTCTTCCTTCGTCAGTTCAGGATTGCGGTTGTGATTGAGCACGCTGTTCTCGGTGACGATGAGGGTGCCTTCGCCGTCGATCTGCATGGCGCCGCCCTCGAACACCATCTTCGTCGCGTCGTACGCGTCGTAGTTCTCGAGGTCGAGCAGCTTGGTGGCGAATTCCTGGTCGCGCTTCCACGGGAAGTACAGGCCGCCCTCAAGTCCGCCGTACGCGTTCCATCCCCAGGTCACGCCGCGCATATCGCCTTCGTCGTTCACCACGTAGAACGGGCCCTTGTCCTGCGCCCACGCATCGTCGATGGTCATCTCCACCACGCGCACCTCGTGCGGAAGGCGGGCGCGGGCGTTCTCGTACTGATCCGCCGAGCAGAACACCGTGAGCGGCTCGTGCTTGACGATCTCCTTCGCCACCTCCACGAGCACGGCCTGCGCGGGCTTGCCGCCGTTGCGCCACGTGTCCTGACGCTCGGGCCAGATGAGGAAGTCCTGCTTGCGCGGCTCGAACTCTCCGGGCATGCGGTAGCCGTCTTTTTTCGGGGTGCTGTCGGTGATGATCTTCATGGCGCTGCTCCTTCGCTTGTCGCTTGTTCGCTTTGCGGCGATCCTAACCACTGACTGCATCCTACCGGCGCGCGGCAGACGCGGTCAGTACCCGCGAGGAGGGCGTTCAAACAGTACCCCGCCCCTCGGGGGTACCCGATCGGGTACCCCCGATAAGACGCGGCTGTGGTACGATTGAGGCAACCGTCGAAGGCGAAGGCAAGGAGCGGACCTGTGGTGGAACTCAGCGACAGCCGATGGAGGTCGATCGACGACCTTTTGCTCACGTTCTACGAAGCGACGGACCTCGCCGACCTGCGCCGGCGCGTCATGACCGGCTTCAAGGAGCTCGTTGCCTACGACAAGGGCTTCTTCGACCTGTGCGACGCCGACCAAAGCGAGCGCTTCGTGTTCTACGATCCGGTATCGGTGGACATGACCGACGAGGAGCTGCTGTCGTACTACCAGTCCTACCAGGCCGCCGACTTCGTGGCCTGGCTGTTCTCGGTGAACAACCCCGTGGTGTACCGCGATTCCACCATCGTGAGCGACGAGGCGCGCGAGCAGTCGGAAATCTATCGCGAATGGATGGTGCCCATGAACATCCATTTCAGCATGGGCAGCACGCAGGTGGCGCGCGGCAGGATTTACGGCTCCATCACGCTGTTCCGCCATCGCGGCGCGCCGGATTTCACCGTGGAGGAAGAGGAGTGCCTCACCGTGCTGAACCGGCACCTCTCCGCGCAATTGGCCGCCGCCTACCCCGACGGGCTGCATCGCGACGAAGGCGGCGCGCTCGTGGAGCGCTCGACCCTCACCGAGCGCGAACAGGAAATCGCCGGGCTCATCGCCGAAGGATTGAGCAATCAGCAGATCGGCCTGCGCCTGTACATCTCGGAGAACACCGTGAAGAAGCACGTGAAGGGCATCTACCACAAGATGAACGTCTCGAACCGCCACCAGCTCATGGCCGAGCTCTACCGCAACGCCGAAATCGTGGTGGATGCGAAAGAGCGCCCCTGACAGGGGCGCTCCCGACGCTTGTTAGGCGCGCTGCCAGAGGCCGGACTTGCCGCCTTCTTTTTTGAGCAGGCGTACGTCCATGATCTCCATGCCGCGGTCGACCGCCTTGCACATGTCATAGACCGTGAGGCACGCCACGCTGGCGGCAGTGAGCGCTTCCATCTCAATGCCGGTCTTGCCGGTGACGCCGCAGGTGCAGGTCACATGGATGCCCACGAGGCCGTCGGCGCGCTCCCCCGCCGCGACGGGGTCGCACTCCACCTTCGCCTTCGTGATGTTAAGCGGGTGGCACATGGGGATGAGCGAGCTCGTCTGCTTGGCGGCCATGACGCCGGCCACGCGCGCGCACGCCAGCACGTCGCCCTTCGCCGCCTTGCCCTCCACGATGAGCGCGAGCGTCTCGGGATGCATGGCGATGAAGCCCTCGGCCACGGCGATGCGCTCGGTGTCGGCTTTCTGCGACACGTCCACCATGCGCACATCGCCGTTGTCGTCGATATGGGTGAGTTGCTGTTCAGACATGGGGTTCTCCTTGGTTGACCTAGCCGCCGATTTGCGACATGCCGCGCTCGGTGCCTACTTTGTCGTGGTGCTCGTCGGGCTTGGCGCCCAGGGCTTCGGCGAACACGGCGCGAGCCGCGTCCTCGTCGCCGGAGCGCAGCGCGCCTCGCAGGTCGTACTCGTCGTCCGAGAACAAACACGGACGCAGCTTGCCGTCGGCCGTGAGACGCAGGCGGTTGCACTCGCTGCAGAAGTGGCGCGACAGCGGCGAGATGAAGCCCACCGTGCCCATCGCGTTCGGGAACTCGAAGTAGCGCGCGGGGCCCCACCCGAGCGGACGGTCGGTGCCGGCGGGCACGAGCTCGTCCATGCCGGCAGCGCGGGCGCGCTCGTTGATGATCTCGAGCAGCTCCTCGCTCGGCACGACATCGTCCTTGCCCCACCCGCAGCCGTGGCTTCCGGAGCTCTCGCCCACAGGCATGTACTCGATGAAGCGCACGTGCAGCGGCCGGTCGATGGACAGCTTCGCGAACTCGAGGTAATCCTGGTCGAGGCTGCGCACGGCCACCGCGTTGATCTTCACGGGGTTGAACCCCGCCTCGAGCGCCGCGTCGATGCCGTCGAGCGTCTGCTGCAGTTCGCCGCGCCGGGTGATCTGCTTGAACTGCGCGGGGTCGAGCGTGTCGAGCGAGATGTTCACGCGTGACAGGCCCGCCTCCTTGAGGTCGGCCGCCATCTTCGGCAGCAGCACGCCGTTCGTGGTCATCGACACGTTCTCAATGCCGGGCGTATGCGCGATGGCGCGCACCAAATCCACCACGCCGAGGCGCACGAGCGGCTCGCCGCCCGTCAGGCGGATGCTGCGGATGCCCATGCCGGCCGCAACGCGCACGGCTTCCTCGATCTCCTCGATGCGCAGGATGTCCTCGTGCGCAAGCGATTGCACGCCTTCTTCGGGCATGCAGTAGATGCAGCGGAAATTGCAGCGGTCGGTGAGCGATATACGCAAATAGTCGATGGTACGACCATGACTGTCTTTCATGGGGGCTGGCCCCTCCCTTCTCGTCCGAGGATAGCATACCGCATGAGAGGGCGGCCCATCGCGACAATATCCGCTGCGGTTTTGCTAGAGGTGCGCTGGAAGCGCGCCAAAGAGACATTCGATCCATGTGCGATCTACGTTCGATGCACGTCGGATTCGCGCCAGATTCGCATGAGAGCGGCGTTCGACGCACGCCATCTGCGCATAAGACCAGATCAGTATACTAATAGAAGCGAACACAACGTCGCCTTCATTGCCTTTCGCTCTATTTTGTATTATAATTTCGTATCACAAAAGGATGATCGCCATGGATCTACCCGAACAACGCCTCGTCGTGCACCCGCGCATCCAGAAGCGCCATCCAGACGTGTTAGAGGAAGATGTGCGCACTGCTTGGCGCAACGCCGTGCGGATTCAAAAACGTGAAGGATCGTTCGACGATCGCTATCTGGCCGTCGGAATCGACCAACGAGGACGACTACTCGAGATAACCGCTGTTCGGCTTGATCGCGAAACCGTACTTGCGTTTCACGCAATGAAGGCGACAGTCAAGGCCGTCACGGAGCTCGGCCTCAAGACAAAGAGGAGAAGGTCATGACCTACAAAACCATGAACGGCACCGTGCTCACCGATGAATTGCTCGATATGTGGGGGGACGCGTGCGAACGCGGCGACTATCCAGGCACACCTGGCGAGATCGTGGTGGGTCGGCCCCGCATCTCGACCGAAGAACTGACAACCGTGACGTTCAAACTTCCCCTGTCCCAAGCGAAAGCTCTGGACGACACCGCCAAACGTGCAGGTGAAACCCGCTCGCAGTTTCTCCGCTCCCTGGTGAGCGACGCACTTTCGAACGCCTAGCACACCTCGCCCCTACTTCGACACGAGGTATACCTTGTCGGGCGGGATGCGAATCCACAGCTCCTCGCCCTCGTGCGGCAGCGCTTCGGCGTCAACCTTGAGCTTGTCGACGCGCCAGAACAGGTGCTGATGGAGGTACTTCATCTCGTCGTCGGTGCGCGCCACCGTAGGCGTCGCCGTCTCGTCGCGATCGAGGAAACCCAGCAGCACGGTGCGCTCGAAGCGCGAATCGCTCACGCGGTCGACGCGCACGCGATAGCAGTTCTCGCCGGGCCCGTCGGCGCGCTCGAGATAGAACGCGCGCACCCCAAGCGCCTTGACGTCCTCGGGCACCTCGTCGCGCGTCACGGCCTCGATGCCCCACTTCGGCAGCGACACGCGGTGAGCGTCGAGCCGTTCGGCCGCCGTCGCGTTCTTGCAGCCCGACAGCTTCACGCCGGCCAGCGACTGCGGGCGGTTCACGAGGTCGTCCCCCGTGCCCGTTTCCATGATGCGTCCGGCCTCCACCACGGCGATGCGGTCGCAGAAGCGCAGCGCTTCGTCGATATCGTGGCTCACGTACAGCACGGTGCCGTGGAAAGCGTCGAACAGGCTCACGAGGTTCTGCTCGAGCACGCTTTTCAGGTGCGCGTCGAGTGCGGAGAACGGCTCGTCCAGCATGAGGATGCCCGGGCGCGCCGCCAGCATGCGGGCGAGCGCCACGCGCTGCTGCTGACCGCCCGACAGCTGCGCCGGGTAGCGCGCGTCGAACCCTTCGAGGCCGAAGCGCTTGAGCTCGGCGGCCACCATGGACGCGCGGTCGGCCTTCGACACCTCGCGCCCGATGCCCGCGGCCACGTTCTCGGCCACCGTCAAGTTCGGGAACAGCATGTAGCTTTGGAACAGCAACGCCGTCTTGCGCTGCTGCGGCTTGAGGTTGATGTGCTGCTCGGAATCGAAGAACACCTGGTCGTTCACCACGATGCGCCCTTCGTCGGGCGTCTCGATGCCGGCGATGCAGCGCATGGTGAGGCTCTTGCCGCACCCCGACGCGCCCAAGAACCCCAGCGTCTCGTCCCCCGCCTCGAACGCCACGTCGAGCGTGAAGGTTTTGAACGCCTTCCTGATGCTCACTTCAAGGCTCATTACGCATCAGCTCCTCGGCGGTACTTCGTGGTGCGCCTGCTCCACAGGTTGATAAACAGGATGACGATGAAGCTGAACACCATGATGATAGCCGTCCAGAACATAGCCACGTCGGTGTTGCCGTTCATCCACTCGAAGTAGATGGCGATGGGGATGGTGCGCGTGATCCCCAAGTAGTTGCCGGCCAAGAACAGCGTGGCGCCGAACTCGCCGAGGGCGCGCGCGAACGACAGCACCGTGCCCGCCGCGATGGACGACCACGACAGCGGCAGCATGAGCTTGAAGAATATCTTGCCGTTGCTCCATCCGAGCGTGCGGGCCGCATCGAGCATGTTCGGATCGAGGTTCTCGAACGCGCCGCGCGCGCTGCGGTACATGAGCGGGAACGCCACCACCACGGCCGCGATGACCGTGGCCTGCCAGCTGAAGATAAGCGGGAAGCCGATGTCGATGAACCACTGCCCGAGCGCCGTGTTCTTGCCGAACGCGAGCAGCAGCAGAAAGCCGCACACCGTGGGCGGCAGCACCATGGGGATGGTGAAGATGGAGTCCGCGATATCCTGCGCCCGCGCCGGGATGCGCAGGCTGAAGTACGCGGCCGCCAGGCCCAGGATGAAGATGAACACGATGGCGGTGAGCGTGGTTTTGAGCGTCACCCACAGCGGGCTGTAGTCGATGCCCTGCAGAAACGACGTGAGCGCGACGAATCCGGTGGGAGCCCCCACGACGCTCACCTCATCGGCGGGCGCCAGGGTGGCCATGTCCGCATGGGTGAGCCGCACGTGCGACGGATTGCCCGTATCGGTCACGTCCGAGCCGTCGGCTCCGATGACGCACGCGTAGAACTCGCCCGACTTGAGCTCCTGGTCGAAGCGGTACTCCACGCCTTCGTACTCCACGATGGGCTCGCTCGAGAATATCCAATTGCCCTGGCGCGTCAACACCGAACCGCCTTTGGAGTTTTCGGAATCCAACGCGATGAGCAGGCTCTTGAGGTACGAGCGGCTCTCCGACGAGCTCTTGTCGAACCCGCCCTGCTCGGCGACGTCGTTCGGCACGTAGACGACGATGCAGGCGTCGGTGGCGATGACCGCAAGGCTGCCCGGCTTGTCGGACACGAAGTACCGGTACCCCGCGTACGCGCCATCGACGTCGCCGTTGCTGCCCACCTGCGAGCGCGAGAAGTCCTCGAGCGCGAAGGGGCTGCCGTCCATCGAAGCGGCCTTTCCATCGGCAGCCACGTGCACGGCGTCGTCGGCCGCCGTGTCCTCCTGCGCCGTCGCGGCCCCCGCGCCGCCGTCCGCAGCGGCCGCGTTGGGTGCGTCGAGATCGCCCTCGTCATCGGCGCCGGCCAAGGCGGTGCCGGGGACGAAGGCGATCGTCATCGCCAGCGCGCACGCCGCGAAGAGCATCGCGGGACGCGCAAAGGCGCAGGCGATGCGGTCAGTCAGGGTGTTGTTCATAGGGCGTCCTTGTCGCACGGAAAGGATGGGCTCGAGCGATCCCATCCTTTCCTTGTCACTATACCGTATGTGCGTCGCTGTTAGGAAACGAGCTCGAAGCCCCACTCCTGCCACAGCTTCTTGGCCTCGGCATCGGTGGTGGCCCACTCGATGAACTCGGTCGCGGCCTCGGCCTGCGTGGAGTCCTTGCAGATGGCGGCCGGATAGATGATGTTCTTGTGCGTGTCGGCCGGCACGACGCCGATAACCTTCACGCCGCCGAAGCGGTACACGTCGGAGCTGTACACGAACGCCACGTCAACGGCGCCGGACTGAGCCTGCTTGCACACGTTGCCCACGGAGCTCTGCAGGTTGATCTTGCCCTCGAGCGGCGTGCCGTCGTAGGAGCCGTCGGTGCCGGCGCTGTCCTTGCCGGTCTTGCCGTCGGCGTCGGTGAAGCAGCCGATGGTGGAAAGCGCCTGGTTGGCATAGTTGCCAGCCGGCACGGAGGCGTCGCCCACGGCCACGGTGTAGTCGCCCGTGGCGATGTCGTCGAGCGTGAAGTTCTGATCGGCGCCGTAGGTGGCGGCCAGCTCGGAATCCTCACCGGCAACCATCACGAGATCGTTCTTGAACATGTCGAAGCGCGTGGCCTCGTCGACGTAGCCCTTCTCAACGGCGTCGTCCATCTTGCCCTTCGAGGCGGAGATCAGCACGTCGGCGTACGCGCCGCCGGCCAGCTGCTCGTTGAGCTCGCCCGAGGACAGGTACTGCGTGTCCTTGAACGTCACCCAGTCATGATCCTGCGTGTAGAGCTGCTGCACGGCGTCCATGGCCTTCGACAGCGAGTTCGCGGCGAACAGTTGCAGCTCGACAGCCTCGTGCTTCTCGGTCTCGGCCTGAGGCTCGGCCTGCTGCTGCGGCTCATCGGCCTTCTGCTCGGCGGGCGCCGAGCAACCGAACAGCGCAAACGCGCCCACCATGGCGAACGCGCAGGCTGCCGCAAGCACAATGCGGATATGCTTCTTCATAGATTCCCTTCCCTGACTCTCTCAATTCCGACGGAGCTCGAATCAGGAACATCGCGCACAGCGCAGAACCCCATCCCATTCGAACTGCGCCTTATATTATTCTTTTGAATGATTATAGTCAAACTTGAATATTATTAGCCCAGCATGTTTTCCGGTGAGAAGCCTACTCCTGCACCAAATCAACCACGCGCGTGGCGATGCGCTCGGTGAGCGCCGGAGAATGCGACACGAACACGAGGCCGATGCCGCGACGCTCGGTCTCGGCCACGAGGAAACGCCAGATCTGCGCCTGGGTGACGGCGTCGAGCATGGTGGATATCTCGTCGGCCACGAGGTAGCGCGGGTTCGCCGCCAGCGCGCGGGCGATGCAGAAGCGCTGCAGCTCGCCGCCCGACAGCTCGTGCGGGAAGCGCGTCAGCCACTTGCGTTGAATGCCCAGGTCATCGAGGAGGCTCTGCGGCACGTTCCCCGCCTCGGCCAACGTCTGCTCCATGCGCATGCGCGGGTCGACGGCCGTCTCGGGATGCTGGAGGATGAGCTGCACGGGGCATGCGCCGCGCTTCGGCAGCGGCGCGCCGTCCACGAGGATCTCGCCCTTGTGCGGGCGTTCGTACCCGGCGAGCAAACGGCAAAGCGTCGTCTTGCCGAAGCCGGACGGGGCGCTGAGGGCCACGCGCTCGTGCGCGTCGACGGCCAGGTTGAAGCCGCGGTACAGCGGGTCGCGCGCACCGGGATACGCGTAGGCGATATCGCGCGCCTCAAGCATGGGCGCCCCCTTCCGCGAAGTCGTGCTCGGGCAGCGCGTGCCACAGCTCGCGGCTGAACGGGTGCGCGAGCGTGTCGGGGCTGGCAAAGTTCGCGACCGCCGTCTCCTCCACCACGGTGCCGTCGCGGAACACGGCCACGCGGTCGGCCACGCGCAGCGCGAGCTCGATGTCGTGCGTGATGAGCAGCACGCCGCCGCCCGCGTCAGCGAAGTCGCGGAAGTCGGCGAGCGCTGCCAGCGCGAGCGGCAGGTCGAGGCCGGGCGTGGGCTCGTCGGCGATGATGAGGCGCGGATTGTCGATGAGCGCGCAGCACAGCAGCACGCGGCGCGCCATGCCGCCCGAGAGCTCGAACGGATAGAGGTTCGCCGTCTCCTCGCCCAGGTCGTAGCGCGCGAACAGCTCTGCACGGCGCGCGCGGCGCTCGGCCAGCGGCACGTCCGGATGGGCGAACCCTTCCACCTGCCGACCCACCTTCATGAGCGGGTCGAGGTGGTTCACGCTCTGCGGCACGAGCGAGATGCCGCGCCCGCGCAGATGCGCAAGCGACGCGGCGTCCTCCTGCTTGCCGTCGTACCAGATGCGGCCGCACACGGTGGCGTTCGGCTCGAAGAGACCCAGGATGGCGTCGGCCAACAGCGTCTTGCCGGAACCCGACGCGCCCACCACCGCCACGATCTCGCCCACATGCACCGAGATGCTGAGGTTCTCGATGACGGGCACCGCCCGCTGCTTCGCCCGAAAGAACGGCGCGTTCTCGTCGTACATGCGAAACGCCACGCTGAGGTCCTCCACCTGCAAGAGGTGGTGGCCATGCTCATGATGGGACACGGGCGCATGCGTATGATGATGGTGGGTTTTCATGTCCTCATGAAGGGTGGCCTCATGGGAAGCAGCCTCATGGGGCTCTCCCTCTTTTATGGCGCGGGGAGGCGCTTGCGGGCTGGGTGCTTCGTCCGCGCCGCTTCGCGACGGGTGCGGCGCGCGCTCGGGGCGGCCGTCGACGCCCGCATCCCCAACCTCCTGCCGCGCCAAGGAGGCAGAGGAAGCTCCCTCGCTCCCCACCAGCTCGTCGGTCAGTCGTTCCAACTCGGCGGCTGCCTCGTACAGTGCTCGCTCGCGGGCGGCGAGCGCTTCGGGCAGCGGGTTCGTTTCGCTCATGGTGCGCCTCCTATTCCTGCGAGCTGTGCGGGTCGATGAGCTTGCGCAGGTTCGACCCCGCCACGTCGAACAGCAGCACCGTCGCGATGAGCGCGAGGCCCGGGAACACGGCGAGCCACCACATGCCGGCCGACAGGTAGCCCATCGACTCGCTGAGGATCACGCCGATGGCCGGCTGCTCGGGCGGCAGGCCGAAGCCGAGGAACGTCACGGCCGCCTCGTGCAGAATGGCATGCGGGAACAGCAGGATGAGGCCCACGAGGAACTGCGGCAGCACGTAGGGCAGCATGTGCTTCGTGGCGATGCGCACCGGGTTCTGGCCTAGCTTGCGCGCCACCGCCACGAACGTGGACTGCTTGCACTGCAGGATCTCGGCGCGGATGACGCGCGTGAGGCTGGGCCAGTGCGTGATGGCCACACCGATGGTGACGCCCCAGAAGCCCTTGCCCAGCGCGAACGAGATGAGGATGAGCAGCACGATGTGCGGCACGCCCATCATGAGGTCGATGAGCCAGGTGACCACCGCGTCGGCCCGCTTGCCGCCGAGCGCGGCCACCGCTCCCATGACGAGCGCGATAAGCGCCGACACCGTGGCCGCCAGCAAGCCCACGAGCACGCTCGTGGACAGGCCCGCCAGCGTGCGCAGCAGCATGTCGCGCCCCATCCAGTCGGTGCCGAAGGGGTGCGCCAAGCTGGGCGCGAGGTTCTTCTGCGCGAAGTCGCTCACCATGGCGGCATCAGTCACGAGCATGCCCGACACCACGACGGCCGCAAGCGCCGCCACGGCGAACACCATGGCCGCCAACGTGAGCTTGCGGTTGCCCACCCGCGCCTTGCGCGGGCGATGCAGCACAGGAGCCGGAGCGGGGACGCCTGAGAGGGATCCTTCGACTCCGGCGGCTTCGCTGCCTCCGCTCAGGATGACAGAGGGGCGGGTTCCTTCGATGACGTCAGGCACGCGCTTTCGCCTCCCCTCGGCGAATGCGCGGGTCCACCACGCCGTACAGCATGTTCGCGATGAGGTTGCCGCCGAACACGAAGGCCGCCGACAGCACGGCGATGCCGGCCAGCAGCGCCACGTCGCCGCCGAGGCCCGCCGTCACGGCCGCCTGCCCGAGGCCCGGATACGAGAACACCTGCTCCACCAGCACCGACCCTCCGAAAATCTCCGAGATGGACGCGAACTGCAGCGTGAGCGCCGGCAGCGCGAGGTTGCGCAGGCCGTGATGGCGCAGCGCGCCCCACGTGCTGAGGCCGCGGGCGCGGGCGAAGCGCATATAGTCGCTTTCCAGCACGTCGATGGTCTTCTCGCGCGTGTGCAGCGCGATGTTCGCCACCCCCACCACCGACAGCGTGAGCGCCGGCAGCGCGAGATGATGCAGCGCGTCGGCGAAGGTCACGTCGGACGCCGCCACGCCGATGGGCACCGAGAAGCCGAACGGGAACCACCCGAGCCACACCGAGAACACGATGAGGAACACGAGCCCCAGCCAAAACGTGGGCACCGAGGCCAGGAGGAAGCAGTAGCCCTTCACGATGCGGTCGACGAGGCGTCCCCGGTTCGCGCCGGCCAGGATGCCCAGCACGAATCCGAGGACGCCGCTGATCACCCAGGCCGTGGCCATGAGCGCGAGCGAGTTGAGCGCGCGCGTGGCAATGACGTCGGCAACCGGCGCGTTGTAGCGCAGCGACGTGCCCAGGTTCCCGTGCACGGCCGCCGTGATCCAGTTGACGTAGCGCTCCCACAGGGGCGTGTTCACGCCCCAGTACTCGGCCAGCTGCGCGCGCTTGGCTTCGCTCATGTTGATGTAGGCCGCCTGCCCCACGTTCGCCTGCACGGGATCGACGGGGGAAATGCTCACCAGCACGAACGTCACCAAGCTCACGGCAACCATCAGCAGAAGGAACTTCAGTATGTTGCGAAGAATGAATCGGGGCATGGTGGGATACTATAGCCTACTTCCAGCTCCATTGATCGACGTTGTTGACGAGCGACCAGCCATGACCGTGCGGATGCGGCTTCTGCTCGGCAACCTTAAGGTTCTCCTTCGCGAAGTACAGGTGGTCGATGTTGGCGAACCACACCCAGGGCGCGTCGCCCTGCGGCGCGATGCCCTCTTCGCCGTCCCACTGCGCCTTCTTCCAGAACTCGAACGAGTCCTCCACCTTCGGCTGCGCCAGCGCCTCGTCGAGGTAGGCGTCCACGGTCGCGTTCTCTTCGCACGCGTAGTTGCCCGTGCCCTTGGAGTAGTTCAGGTTGTAAATCTCGGTGGGAGCGTTCGTGCCCCAGCCCCACACCACCGGGTCGGTGAACTGGTGCGGGTACAGGTCGTCCCAGCTCGCGCCCTTGATGTTCACCTCGATGCCCAGCTCTTTCATCTGGTTGGCGAATTCGGCGGCGATGGCCTGGCGCACGGAGTCGCCGGCCGAGTAGTACAGCTCGAGCGAGGCGCGCGTGCCGTCCTTCTCGCGCACGCCGTCGGAGCCGGCCGCCCATCCGCCGTCGTCGAGCAGCTTCTTCGCCTTCTCAACATCGGTGGCGCACTTCATGTCGGGCGAGGACCACGGCATGCCGTCGCCCACGCTGTAGGCGATGGTGCCGTAGCCGTTCAGCACGTTCTCGATCATCTTCTCGCGGTCGACGCCGTAGTTGATGGCCTGACGCACAGCGAGGTCGCAGGTCACGTCGTTGCCGGTGGCGTATTCGCCGCCCTCGTCCTTCTTGGTGCCGCCTGCGGGCACCGTGGGCAGCGAGATGCCGCGCGAGTCAACCGACGCGCAGTTAAGCAGGTCGTAGCCCGTCGGCTGGTTGGCGGCGTAGGTTGCGGCCGTGTAGGCCACGTCCACCTGGCCGGACTGCGCCGCGGCGAGCGAGGCGTCCTCCTCCATGAACACCACCACGACGCGTTCCATCTTCGGCGCCTCGCCGTAGTAGTCGGGGTTCGCCTTGAGGATGATCTGCTGGCCCTTGTCCCACTGCTCGAGCAGGTAGCGGCCGCTTCCGATGGGCTTGTCGCCGTACGAATCGTCGTAGGCGTGCTCGGGCACGATGCCCACCACGGCCAGCGTGTACAGCAGCGCGTTGAACGGCTTGTTCATGCTGATCTCAACCGTGGTGTCGTCGGTGGCCACGGCCTCTTTCACCATGGACATGTCGCATTCGGACGCTTCGGAGTTGATGATGCCGTTGATGGTGAAGGCCACGTCCTTGGCCGTGAGCGGCTGGCCGTCGGAGAACTTCACGTCGTCGCGCACCTTGAACGTCCACGTCATGCCGTCCTCGGACGCCTCGTAGGACGTGGCGAGGTCGTTTTTGAAGTCGAGCTCGGTGGTGGTGGTGATCAGCGTCGACTGGATGAGCGGCTCGTGCACGTGCTCGCCGCAGCCCCACGACACGAGCGGGTCAAAGCCGGCCGCGGGCTCGGAACCCGTGGTCATGGACACGATAACCTGGTTGGCGGGCTGCGTCGCGGCCGCATCGCCCGCCGCGGCCGCCGGAGCTTCCGCGTTCTCGCCGTTCGAGCATGCCGCCAGCAAGCCGCCCAGCGACAGCGTGGCCGCGCCCGCGCCGGCCACCTTCGCGAACTGACGTCGAGTCAAAGATGCCATGTGAATCCTCCCGGTGTGTTACGAATCAAGATTGCGTAACACACTATAGCAGAGGAACGGTCATTGTGGTGTTACGAATCCGTCATCCGTAACTCCCCCAGGCGAACGGCAGGTTTGGCGGTGCTATTCGGCGGAGGCTTCGGGGGCCTCGGGGGCTTCGCCTGTTTCGATGATGCGCAGGAGCGCGGCCTCGTCGAGCACCGGCACGCCGAGCGACACGGCCTTGTCGTACTTGGAGCCGGCAGCCTCGCCGGCCACGACGAAGCTCGTCTTCTTCGACACGCTGCCGCTCACCTTCGCGCCGTACGCCTTGAGGGCGGCGCCGGCCTCGTCGCGGGTCATGCCGCTGTCCACGAGGCTGCCCGTGAGCACGAACGTGAGGCCCGCCAACGTCTGCGGCAGCTGCTCGCCCGCGTCCACGGCCGCGTCGGCAAGCGCCACGCCGTGCGCGCGCAGCCGCTCGATGACGGCCACGTTGTCGGGCGTGCGCAAAAACAGGAACACGCTGCGGGCGATTTTCGGGCCCACGCCGTCGATGGCGGCGAGGTCTTCCTCCGAGGCCTCCATGAGCGCTTCGATGGAGGGGTACGCCGCGGCCAGCAGCTCGGCGATGGTCTTGCCCACATGCCGGACGCCCAGCCCGAACAGCGCGCGGGCGAAGGGGCGGCCGCGGCTCTCGTCGATGGCGGCCACGAGCTTCTTCGCCACGGTGGCCCCGAGGCGGATGGGCTCGCCGTCCTTGTTGACGCGGCCCATGTCGACGAGCGACAGCTCAACCTCGTCGAGCGTGTAGTAGTCGGCCACGTCGGACAAGCGCCCGCTTTCCACAAGGCGCGACACGATCTCCTCGCCCATGCCGTCGATGTCCATGGCGCCGCGGCTGGCCCAGTGCAGCAGGCGTTCCAGCGCCTGCGCCGGGCAGTCGATGGAGATGCAGCGGAAGTCCACCTCGCCTTCCTCGCGAATCACCGGCGACCCGCACGACGGGCACGCAGCGGGCATGTGCCACACCTGCGCGTCGTCCGGACGCAGCGCCAGCACGGGGCCCAGCACCTCGGGGATGACGTCGCCCGCCTTGCGCACGATGACGGTGTCGCCCACGCGCACGTCCTTGCGCTGCACCTCGTCCTCGTTGTGCAGCGTCGCGCGCGCCACGGTGGAACCCGCCACCACCACCGGCTCAAGCTCGGCCACGGGCGTCAGCTTGCCCGTGCGGCCCACCTGCACGGTGATGTCGCGCAGCAGCGTCGTCTTCTCCTCGGGCGGGAACTTGAACGCGATGGCCCAGCGCGGAGCGCGCGCCGTGTAGCCCATCGACTCCTGCTGCACGAACGCGTTCACCTTCACCACCACGCCGTCGATCTCGTACGGCAGGTCCTCCCGGCGCTCGATGGCGCGCTCGCAGAACGCGTGCACGGCTTCGCGCGTCTCGCACAGCTCCACGTCGGGGTTCACGTGGAAGCCGGCCTCGCGCAGCCACGCCAAAAGCTCCCACTGCCCGCTCACGGCCAGGGCGCGCTCGTCGGCCACCGCGTAGATGAACGTGGACAGGTCGCGGTTCGCCGTGATGGCGGGGTCCTTCTGGCGCAGGCTGCCCGCGGCGGCGTTGCGCGGGTTCGCGAACGCCTGCTTGCCGTTGGCTTCGGCGGCCACGTTGAGCGCGTCGAAGCTCGACTTCGGCATGTACACCTCGCCGCGCAGCTCCACCGTGGCATCGGGGTTCACCACGGCGCCGAGCGCGCCTTCGCGCAGGCGCAGCGGCACGTCCTTCACCGTGCGCATGTTGGCGGTGACGTCCTCGCCCGTCGTGCCGTCGCCGCGCGTCGCCGCGCGCACCAAACGGCCGTCCTCGTACGTCAGCGCGATGGACGAGCCGTCGATCTTGAGCTCGCACACCACGGGCACCATGCGGCCGAACGCCTCCACCACGCGCTCGATCCACGCGTCGAGCTCGTCCAAGTCCATCGCGTTGTCGAGCGAGTACATGCGGCGCTCGTGGCGCACGGGGGCGAACTGCTCGCCCACGTAGCCGCCGACGCGCTGCGTGGGGCTCGACGGGTCGATGAGCTCGGGATGCGCCGCCTCGAGCACGCGCAGCTCGCGCATGAGCGAGTCGAACGCGGCATCGGACAGTTCGGGGGCGTCTTGCGCATAGTACAGGTAGCTGTGGTGCTCGATCTCGCGGCGCAGCGCGTCGATGCGCGCGGCCGGGTCGCTCGTCGCTTCCGCGAGCGCCTGTTCGTCGAGCAAGGTCTGCTGTTCGTCTGCCATAATGGTCACCGTTTCACGCAATCGGGAAGAAGGCCCCGAGCGTATCGGGGCCTTCGCTAGGTTTCGTCAGAATTCTACCACGAGCCGCCATACGCCACGCGCTGGGCTCAGGGTTTCAGCAAACGTTTCACGCGCGGACGGCGCGCGCTGGCGTCGCTAGGCCGTGATGGCCTTGCCGGTGTTCCATCCGAAGAAGATGAGGGACGCGCCGCGCATCAGGATGAACACGGACAGGAAGATGCCCAGCATGGCCGGCGCGATGAAGAACGTAATGCCGCACAGCGCGCCGATGATGCCCGAGAACAGCATCCAGCCCCACATGGACACGCCCGCCTTGCGCACGGTGAAGGCGCCGATGGCCTCGAACACGCCGAACACGATGAAGAACGCGCCGATGAACCACGCGAGCGCGCCCGCCGACACGAGCGGGTTCAGCAGGAACAGGATGCCCAGCACGATGTCGAGGGCTCCGTAGGCCAGCGCCCAACCCGAGAGGTTCATGGATGTGCGGAAGCGGAAGTAGTTGATGATGTCGAAGACGCCCGACACGAGGAACGCCGCGCCGGCGATCACCGTGATGGTGACGAGGGCAAGGCCCGGCGCCATGAGGAAGAAGATGCTGCAGATGATGAGCAGGACGCCTGCGATGATGAGGCCCCAGTCGTGCTTGGAAGTGGTATCCATGAGATGTGCTCCTTGGTGGTCATGAGGTGCGCCGCGCAACTCCCGAGGGGCGGCGTGCGCGACGTTCTCGAAGGTCTCCATCATTTTAACGCACCGAGAAGGTCGGAAATGCCGCCTCGCCAACCCGTTTACGCACGGTTACGGGCCTTTTAGCACACGGCGACGAACGCGCCGCACCCTCGCGCGCCGCGGCGATACGCGGTAGAATGCGCTCACGTGCTTTCTCGACAGAACAGGCGGTGCGCCCATGGAGGACGTTCGAGACTACAGCGTTGACGAATTGGTGGCCCTCATGCCGCTTCCGGACGACGACACGAACAAGTACGCCCGCGGAACGCTGTCCGCCATCGTGGGCAGCGAGCGCTATCCGGGCGCGGCGTGCCTCTCGGCCTACGCAAGCCAGCGTTTGGGCGCGGGCTACACCGAAGTGTTCACCCACCCGTCCGCCGTGCCGCTCGTGCAGGGCTTCCGTCCCTCCCTCGTCGTGCGCCCCCGCGCCGCCCTCGGGCCGAACCTCGCCCCCTCGGCGCCGCGCAAGCCGCGCGCCTACCTCGTGGGCTGCGGCTTCGACGCCGACGACGCAGCCACCGACAAGCTCGTGCACTTCACGCTCAAGCATGCCGACGCGCCCGTGCTCGTGGACGGCACGGGGCTTGACGCGCTCGCGTCCGCGAAGGGACGGCGCCTGCTCAAGCGGCGCTTCTTGAACGGGCAGCCCACCGTGATCACGCCCCATGGCGGCGAGGCGGCGCGCCTTGCCCGCCCGCTCGACCTGCCCGCGGACGACCCGTGCGCGCTCGCGAAGGCGCTCTCGCTCGCCTACGGCGTGATCGCCGTGGTGAAGGGGCCCGTCACCTATATATCGGACGGGGACGAAACGGTGCGCATGGCGCACGGCACGCCGGCGCTCGCGAAGGCGGGCACGGGCGACGTGCTGGCCGGGATGATCGGCGCGCTGCTGGCGCAGGGGCTCGACCCGCTCGAGGCCGCGGTGCTCGGCGCCGAGCTGCACGCCCGCGCGGGGCG
The DNA here is from genome assembly GCF_003339815.1 of Eggerthella sinensis. Classification (GTDB taxonomy): domain Bacteria; phylum Actinomycetota; class Coriobacteriia; order Coriobacteriales; family Eggerthellaceae; genus Eggerthella; species Eggerthella sinensis. The sequence goes on along the minus strand of NZ_PPTT01000007.1, from coordinate 115,887 downwards.
CGCGGCGGCGGCGCGCTGGTCGGCCATCGCCGCGACGGCGGAGGACGTCATCGAGTGCGTGCCCGCCGCCCTGGCGGAGCTGGTGGGCGCCTAAGGCGTCCCGCACGGCGCCACGCGCCCCGGCGGCCGCGATCCTACCAGTGGCTCACCACGACGTCGCCCACTTCGACGAGGCCGTACAGCTCGGTCGCCTTCGAGGGCGGCAGGTTCACGCACCCGTGGCTGCCGTAGCCTGACGAGTACCGCGAGCCGCCGAACTCCGGCTGCCATTCGGCGTCATGCAGGCCGATGTAGTTCTCCACGAAGGGTATCCACGCCTGCACCTCGGTCTTGTATTCGGGCTCCCCCGTCTCCGGCTTCATCTGGCCGATGAGCTTCGAGGGGCTCTCCTTGCCGTTGATGACGTAGACGCCCTCGGGCGTGTCGTGCTCGCCGTCGGGCGTGCCCGTCACCACGTCGGACTCCCACACGAGCGCGCCGGCGTCGTCGTAGAAGCGGGCGTGCTGCTCGGTGAGATCGATGTCGACGTAGCGCTTGCCCCAGTCGCGGCCGTGCAGGCCGTCGAAGGCGCCCGCCTCCTGCTCGCACGGGATGGGCACGTCGCCGGTTTGCGCGGCGTTCACGCCGTTCATCACCGTTTCCTGCAGCTTGCTCTTGTCGACGATCCAGCCGTACACGCCGCCCGATACGGTGACGTTCTTGCCGTCGTCGCGCGTGAACGTGCGGCGCGCCTGGTACGTGTTGCATTCGGACGCGATGTCCTGCACCCACGCGGCCACGAGGTCGCTGTCGATGGCCACCGACGCATCGTCCTGCAGGCGCATCCAGTCGGCAATCTGGTCGGCGTTCACCTCGGCCACCACCGTATCGGCCAGCTTGAGGTTGAAGTCGGCCTTGAGCAGCGCGTTCGCATCGCTCGCAGCCTTCGTCAGGCGCTCGTCACTCGAGAACAGGGTGGGCTGCTGCAGCGCGTCCTCGGTGATGACGGCCGTTGCGCTCAGCTCGGCCACGGCGGCGTTCACCGTTTCCACCACCTTGTCCGCGTCGAGCGTCTGACCGGTGGTTTCCTCGCGCACCACGAACTGATGCGCGCCGCCGTCGTAGTCGAGGCCGGCGTTGCGCGGCGGGGTGGCGTTCGCGTTGAAGGCCTCGACGGCCGCGCGCACGGCATCGTCCAGCTTGCCGTTCGAAGTTGCCAGTTTGTCGGTTTCGTCGTGGGCGGCGAACAGCTCGACCGGCCACGCCCACGGGTTCATGTCGGCGTGCATGGCGTCGGTGATGCGCTCGCTGTTGATGCCGGTGCCCATGTCGGACGACGTCAGCTTGAGCGAGAAGTCCTGGCCGGACACGTCGAGCGTGTAGTTCTTCGCCACGTCGGTGAGCAGGTCCTGCACCTCAGCGGAGGTTTTGAGCGACACGTCCTTGCCCATGATGGTGGTGTTCGGCATGAAGCGGTCCATGAAGGTGAACGCGCCCGCGAGGTACACGATGACGAGCAGGGCCGCCACCGCGCCGCCGAAGATGAGACCCACCTTCTTGTTGAGCTGCGGCTTTCCGGGCTTGCGTGCGTCGCCGGAGCCATGGCGCGCGCTCCGCGCCGCCGGCACGAACGAGGCGAACTCGTCGGACGGCGCGGCGAACTCGTTGGCGTCGTCGAAAGGATCGGCCCCGCGCTCGCCGTGTTCGCCCTGCGTGTCGTGCGTGCCCTGCGTGTCGTGGGTTGGCGTCATAGCGTCTCCTCGTCTCTCCCCTGGCGCGTTTCACTCCAACTTACCGAGTTTGGGGACCCTTTTCAATGGTTTCGCCCGAGATACACGACGAACGGCCTACCCCCCCCCAGCGGCAAAATGCACGCGCGCGTCAGCGCGGCGCGTCTTCGGGAGCTTGCGGCGCGGCGGGCTTGTCCAGCTCGTCGAGCATGCTGCGCGCCTCCTTGAACTGCTTCGCCAGCTCCTCCATGGGGTTGACGCGCTCCTCTTGCGCGCGCACCGAATCCTCGGTGATGGCAAGCGCGCAGGCAACGGCGTCGGTGTGCGTGTACGACAGCGACAGCGGCAGCTCGCGCACGCCCTGCTCGGCCGCGATCTCCTTCGCGCGCCCGTGCAGCACCACGAAGGGACGGCCCTTCGCGTTGCGGCGCACCTCCACGTCGTGGTTCGCGATGCCGCGCGAGAATCCGGTGCCGAGCGCCTTGAGCACGGCTTCCTTCGCCGCGAAGCGCGTGGCGTAATGAACGTCCGGCATGGCCGTGGCGTCGCAGTAGGCGCGCTCCTCCTCGGAGAACACCTTCTCGCGGAAGCTCGGCGTGCGCTCGAGGATACGGCGCATGCGCGCGATTTCCACGATGTCCACGCCCAGGCCTACGGCGCCCTCGACGCCTTCGAAGGCCGAGGACGCGGCTTCGGCAGCGCTTGAGGTTGCGGCCCGCTCGGCCGCCGCTTCCCTACTCAACGGTGACCGACTTCGCCAGGTTGCGGGGCTGGTCCACGTCGCAGCCGCGCTCGACCGCGATGGCGCGGGCGAACAGCTGCAGCGGCACGCTTGCCGTGATGGCGCTGAACGCGTCGCGCACCTTCGGGATGTAGATGACGTGGTCGGCGTGGTGCTTGATGTCGTTGTCGCCCTCGGTGGCGATGGCCACCACCATGGCGCCGCGCGCCTTCGCCTCCTGCAGGTTCGACACGAGCTTGTCGTACACGGGGCTCTTCGTGGCCACCGCGATGACGGGGAAACCCTCGTCGATGAGCGCGATGGGGCCGTGCTTCATCTCGCCGGCCGGGTAGGCCTCGGCGTGCAGGTAGCTGATCTCCTTGAGCTTGAGCGCGCCCTCGTACGAGATGGCGGCGCCCATGCCGCGTCCGACGAACAGCGCGCTCGAGGCGTCCTTGCATGCGCGCGCCGCCTCATCGATGGCGGTCGAGTCGGCCAGGATGCGCTCCACCTGCTCGGCCGTGTCGGCCAGCTCGTGGAACAACAGGCGCACCTGGTTCGTCTTGAGCTTGCCCTTCACCTGGGCAAGCAGCATGGCCAGCAGCGTGAGGCTCACCACCTGGCCCAGGAACGATTTGGTGGACGCCACCGCAATTTCCTTGTTCGCCTTCGTGTAGATCACGCCGTCGCTCTCGCGCGCCACCGGAGAGCCCACCACGTTCGTGATGCCGAACACCTTCGCGCCCTTCACGCGCGCGTCGCGGATGGCGGCCAGCGTGTCGGCCGTCTCGCCCGACTGCGACACGGCCACCACCAGCGTCGACGGCGTGATGATGGGGTTGCGGTAGCGGAATTCGCTCGCTACCTCCACCTCGGTGGGGATGCGCGCCCAGCCTTCGATGAGGTTCTTCGCGATGAGGCCGGCGTGGTAGCTCGTGCCGCACGCGATGACGTACACGCGGTCGATGAGGTTGAGCTCCTCGAGCGTGAGGTCCAGCTCGTCGATGGACAGCGCGCCGTTCACGAGGCGGCCGGCCAGCGTGTCGCGGATGACGCGCGGCTGCTCGTGGATCTCCTTGAGCATGAAGTCGGGATAGCCGCCCTTCTCAGCCACGTCGAGGTCCCAATCGACGTGCGTCACCTCGGGCTCGTACGCTTCGCCGCGCACGTTGTAGAACGTCGCCGCGTCCGGCGTGAGCTTCGCCATGTCGCCGTCGGCCAGCACCACCACGTCGCGCGTGTCGTCGATCATGGCGATGATGTCGGAGGCCACGTAGGCGCCGTCGTCCGCAAGGCCCACCACGAGCGGCGAGTCCTTGCGCGTGACCACGAGCGTGCCGGGAGCTTCTTCGCTGATCACCGCGATGGCGTACGCGCCGATGAGGCGCTCGGCCGCGTCGCGCACAGCCTGCAGCAGGTCGTGGCTCTCGGCGAGATTCTCCTCCACGAGGTGCGCGATGACCTCGGTGTCGGTCCGGCTCGTGAACGTGTGGCCGCGGCCCTCCAGCTCTTCGCGCAGCTCGGCGAAGTTCTCGATGATGCCGTTGTGCACGACGGCCACGCGGCCGTCGCAGGAGGTATGGGGATGCGCGTTCGCCTCGCTCGGGCGGCCGTGCGTGGCCCAGCGCGTGTGGCCGATGCCGCAGGTGCCGGTGAGGTCGAGGGGCTCGACGAGCCGCGCGAGGCCGCTCACCTTCCCCTTGCAGTGCACGACTTCAAGCTTGCCGTCCTGCTCGACGGCGATGCCCGCCGAGTCGTATCCGCGGTACTCGAGCCGCGACAGGCCTTCGATGAGGATGTTCTGCACGGGACGCGACCCCGTATAGCCAACGATTCCACACATGCGAGCTGCTCCTAACGCGCGGGGCTTGCCGCGGAATGCGTCGCGTGCGCGAGTGCGCCACGCGACGCGCAACGCGGAAGCGGTGTTTGACGTGCGCTATTCTAATGGATAAGCCCCGGGCGGGCGTTCGCGTGCCGTACGAAGTCGCAAATTCGCTCAATAAATGCATCTTTCCCGTCACTCGGGCGGGCGGCTCCGCGCGAGCGCGACGGAGCCGGGGTGCCGGTGAGCGGCCCCTCGTCGCCCATGTAGAACAGCGTCGTGGTCAGCACCATGCCGATGAGCGCCACCGCCTCGAACGCGGGGTCGATCTCGGGGCGGATGATGCCCTCCTGCTGCCCGCGGGCAAGCTGCCCTTCCAGCACGTCGAGCAGGCGCCCCTCGTAGTTGCGCATGGAATCCGACCACACGCGCCCCTCGCGCCACAGCTCGGACACGAAGAAGCGCCCGAACGCCTTGTTCTCGAAGATGCGCGTGGCGAACAGCTCGATCATGCCGGTGAGCGCGTCGGGCGCGTTGGAGGCTTCTTCGGCGCAGCGCTCGAAGCCCTCGATGAGCTCGCCGAGGCCGGCTTCGAGGATGCTCTCGGCCATGGCCGCCTTGCTTTTGAAGTGGTAGTACGCCACGCCCTTCGACACGCCCGCCGCCTCAACGATCTCGTCCACCGTCGCCGCCGAGTACCCCTTCTCGCCGATGACCGTCAACGCCGCGTCGAGCAGCTGCCGCCGCGTCGCGTCGGCCTTGTCGCTGCGCCTTTTTCCCGTCATGGAATCACCCCCGCGGCCCGGCGGGAAGCGCCGGGCCGTACGTTGTCGTTATCCCCCAGTGTACCAGCTTGCGCTAGCCCAGTTGCAGCACCGGATGCAAGTCCTCCATGCGCACCGTGCGGCGCCGCCACGCCACGAGGCACGTGAGCGCGAAGCACACCGCGCCGATGGCGAACAGCACGAAGCAGTCGAAGCCCACGATGCTGTAATCCAAGCCCGTCATGATCTGGCGCATGCCCTGCACCACGTACGTCATGGGCATGAACGGGTTGATGGCCTGGAAGAAGTCGGGCGTCGTCTGGATGGGGAACGTGCCGGCGCAGGCCGTGAGCTGCAGCATGAGCAGGATGATGGCCACGAACTTGCCGGGGAACCCGAACGCCGCCATGAGCATCTGCATGATGGCCGCGAACACGAGCGCCGTGAGGTAGCCCATCGCGTAGAACGCGGGTACGTTGTCGATTTGCAGCTGCAGGCCGAACTGCAGCACCACCATGAGCAGCGTCGCCTGGATGAGCGAGAAGAACGCCACCGGCAGGTAGTTGGCGAACGCCACCATGGCGGGGTTGCCGCCCGACATGATGAGGCGGTTGTTGAGCGGCTTGAACACGAAGCCCGCCACGAGGCCGCCCACCCACAGGCCGAGCGCCATGAAGTACGGGGCGAAGCCGGTGCCGTAGTTCTTCACCGTGGTGTAATACTCGTTCACCAGCTCGATGGGGTCGCTCATGACCTCGGATTTGCCCGAGATGTTCGTCGTCTGCTCGGCCGCCGTCTTCGCGCCGTCGGACAGCGCCGTGGCCAGCGTGCCCGAGCCGTCAACCGCGTCGGCGAGGCCCGAGGTGAGCGTGGCGCTGCCGTCCTCAAGCTGCGTCGCCCCGTCGGCGATCTGCGCGGAGCCGTCCTTGGCCGAGCGCGCGCCCGTGGCCAGCTGCCCCGCGCCGTCCTTGGCGGACTGCGCGCCGCTCACCAGCTGCGTCGCGCCGTCGTTGAGCTGGTTCGCCCCGGAAACGGCCGAAGAAGCCCCGTCGTCCACCTGGGATGCGCCGGAAGCCAGGTCGTTGGCCCCCGAAACAAGCGTCGACATATTGGCGTTCACCTCGCTAGCACCGGAGCTGAGCTGCGAGATGGCCGCGCGAAGCTGCGGCGATTGCTGCACGAGCGGAAGCAGCTGCGAAGACAGGTTGTCGTAGCCGGCGGCAAGGTTGTTGAGGCCGCCGAAAAGCGTCTTGTTCGAGTCGTCCGTCGAGGTGCCGATGCCGCCCGCGAGCAGGTTCGCACCGCCGTACAGCGTTTCGGCCGTCGAGTCGCTCGGCGTGCCGATGCCGGCCTGCACCTGCTGCGCGCCCGCAACCAGGTCGCCCGCGCCCGTTTCGAGTTGCGCCGCGCCAGCGGACAGCTGGCCCGCGGCTCCTTGGGCGGCGCCGATGAGTTGCGCGGCCGATGCCGTGTCGCCGCCCGCGAGAGCCGCCTGGGCACTGTTCAGCAAGCCGTACAGCGTTTGGTTCGCCGCAGTCTGATCAGACGTGCCGATGCCGCTCTTCAAAGCGGTCGCACCCGCCTGCGCGTTGCCCGCGCCCGCCTCCAACGCGCTCACGCCGCCGGATACCTGGTCCAGGCCGCCCTTGAGCGCGCCCGCGCCCGCGGCGAGCTGGCCCGCCGCATCCTGGAGGCTCGCGATGCCGCCGGAAATCTGCTGCGACCCCGCCTCGGCTTCCGCCACCTTCGCTTCGTCTGGCAGGCCGCTTGTTGCTTGGGCGAGCTGGCTTGCGCCGGCGGCCACCTGGCTCGTGCCTTCGTTCTGCAGCTTCGTCGCGCCGCTCGACACGGTGCTCGCCCCGCCGGCTACCTGGCTCGTGCCGTCTTTCAGCTGGTTCGCGCCGGACACGAGGGACTGGGTGCCGTCCTTGAGCGTGAACGTGCCGCCGGCCAGGGTTCCCAGACCGGAATCGAGGGCCGAGGCGCCGCTCGCGAGTGTGCCCAAGCCGGTGTCGAGCGTGAGCGCGCCGTCCTTGAGCGTGCCCAGGTTCGACGTGATGGTTTTGCTGCCGTCCTGCGCCGTGGTCAGGCCGTCCTCGAGGTCGCCCGCGCCGTCGGCGGCGGTCTGGATGTCCTTGCCCGAGTCGGCCACGCGGCTGAGCACCGTCGTCCAATACTCGGTGGCCACGGTGTCGCTCACGCGCGTGCGCACCTCTTTCCACACCGTCTCGCCGATTTGCGACGCCAGCATGTTCTCGCTCTGGTTGTACTCGATCTTGAGCTGCGCCTTCTCGGGTGCGCTGCCGTCGACCGACGCCACGCTCTCCGAGAAGTCGGCGGGAATCGTGCACGTCATGAAGTATTCGCCGTTCTCGAGGCCCTTCTGCGCCTCGTCGGCCGACACGAAGTGCCATTGCAGCCCGTCGGTGGTGCCCTTGAGCTCGTCCACCACGTCGTCGCCGAGGTTGCGATTCTCGGTGGAGATGACCGCGCCCTTGTCCTCGTTCACCACCGCAACCGGCACGGTGTTGAGACGCGCGTACGGGTCCTGGAACGCCGCCAGGTACAGGGCGCCGTACAGCAGCGGCATGATGGCGATGGCCGCGATGACCACCCACATCACCTTCGACGCCGTGATGTTCTTCCATTCGAGGCCGGCGAACCTCAGTCCCTTGAACGACATGGGCTACTCACCTTCCTTCGACAGGTACACCGTGGCGTCGGCCATGGCGGCCAGGTCGCGCTCCACCACGCCCACCACGATGGCCGCGTTGCGCGTGCGCGCCGCGTCCAGCAGCAGCTGCACGAGCCCTTCGGATTGCGACATGGTGAGCTGGCTCTCCACGTCGTCCACCACCACGGCGTCCGGCTCGCCCACGAACGCGAGCGCAATGCCCAGCTGCACGAGCTTCTCCGACGTGAGGTCCTTCACGCGCACGTTCGCCACGTCCTCCAGCTCCCACGCGCGCAGGTAGCCCGTCACCGACTCGCGCCGCGGCTTGCGGCCGTACAGCTCGAACTCGGCGCCCAAGGCGTACAGCACGGTCAGGCTCTCCTGCAGGTCGTTCAGGCCGCTGAACAGGGCCAGACCCACATGGCGCTCCACCTTCGAGCGCTGGCGCGGCAGCTCGAAGCCGCCCACCGTGAGCGTGCCCGTCGTGGGCTTCATGCGGCCGGCAAGCGTGAGCAAAAGCGCCGTCTTGCCGCTGCCGTTGCGCCCGCGCACGGCCACGAGCTCGCCCTTGTGCACGTCAACGTCCACATCGCGATAGGCGAAGCCGGCGAACGTCTTCAATCCCAAGCCGCGCGCGCTGATGTAGGGGCTGCCCGCGAACGCGGCGCCCTCGCGCAGATACGTGCCCGACTCGGGACGCGCCTGCGCTTCCTGCGACGCGGGACGCTCCTGCGTCTCCCGTTGGTCCATCATCACGTCCTTCTCTCCGGTCGTCAGTCCCTATTTTTGACTGACTAGTCAGTTTTCAGTCGTGAGTATAGCACCCTGAGCAAACGACGCAAGTAGTCATCGGCGATCTGCGCACGATCTGCCTCGATTCCGCGCAACGGCAGACGACGCCAAGAAGCGAACGAATGTTTCACGTGAAACATTCGGGAAAACCGGCGACGAGGGAGCACGGGCAGCGCCGTTGTTTTATACTGCGGATATGAACGACTACGCATCGCTTGACGAATTGCTTGACGCCGCGGGCGATCACAGCATCCATATCGAATGCAGCCGCGACGTGTCCGCCACCCTGCTCAAGGCGGTGCGGGCGCGTGCGCGCAACCGCCGCTGCGCCTTTCTGGTGGAAACCGACCGCGGCTACGATCGCGAAACCGTGCGCTCGTACCTCGCCCTGTTCGCGCGCATCGCGGGCGGCTCCATCACGCCCGACGAGGCCATCGCCCACTTCGGGCTGAAAGACGTCGCGCGCACCAAGATGATCGAGCTCACCCACGAACAGCTCATGCTGGCCAACTTCGCCCGCCTCAGCCTGTTCGAACCCGAGGTGTGCTTCTGCGAGCGCCCCATCGCCGACCTCGGCCCCGAGGCGCGCCATCTCGTGCTCACCTGGATCGCCGAGCGCACCGAAGCGGGCTGCACGTTCTACACCACGCTCGAGCCGCTGCGCGAGGCGCTGCTGCTGCCCGGCACCGCATTCTGGGTGGAGGACGGGCGCTTCATCGCCGCCGAGCGCGACGACGATGACGACGCCTCCGATGCCGACGAGCCGACGTTCTCCGGCGACGAGGTGCGCGTGTGCAAGATTCCCGCGAAGGCCGACACGGCCACGCTGCTGTTCGACCCGCGCGAAATCGACTTCATCGAGAGCATGAACAAGGCGAACTACGTCTCGGCGCGCGGCACGCTCTACCCCACCCCGCTCACTATGGACGAGCTGGAAAACCAGCTCGTGCGGTTCGGCTTCTTCCGCTGCCACCGCTCCTACATCGTGAACGTGCAGAAGGTGGCGAAGGTGGAGCGCTACACGCGCAACAGCTTCAACCTCACGCTGAGCGACGCCGTGCACTCCTCCATCCCGCTTGCGAAGGGACGCGCCGAGGAGATGCGCGAGCGCTACAACTGGTAACCCCGGCGCGTCCGGCCCCTCCCCGATCTCACCCCACGCGAAAGGAACGACCATGCAGGCAAAGATGGTTCACGAATGCATCCACGTGCTCGACCTCGAGAAGTCGCTCGCGTTCTACGAGCGCGCGCTCGGCCTCGAGGTGCAGCGGCGCATGGGGCCCGACGACGGCTCGTGGGAGAACGTCTTCATCGGCAACGACGCCGCGCCCTTCCAGCTCGAGCTCACGTGGAACGCCGGGCGCACCGAGCCCTACGACAACGGCGGGCGCGACACGCACCTCGCCTTCGAAGTGGACGATCTCGACGCCGCGCGCGCCCTGCACGAGGAGATAGGATGCGTCTGCTTCGTGAACGAGCGCATGGGCATCTACTTCATCGAAGACCCCGACGGCTGCTGGCTGGAAATCCTCCCGTCGCGCTAGCATTCCCGAACGCGCGGGGATGCTCCTGTCGTCCCCTCCTGTGCTCCCCTCGTCGCCCTCGACACTCGACCCGTCGCGTTTCCCTTGTTCAGAGGCCTGTCGCATGAAAAACTGCATCTCGTCGAAACCGCGGAGCGCCGCAGACGCGCCCCGCCGCCGAACACGAGAGAGCAGAACAGGAGCACTTCCCATGAACGAGAAAACCATTCGCGAACACGCCGCATCGCTCGGCTACGATCTCAAGCCCAACGGCTGCATCGTCGTGAAGCGCGCGCCCGAGACGGTGCCGCTCGCGCTCATCGAGTTCGCAACCCAGGACATCCGCTGGCAGGTGCTGTGCCTGTGCGAGCACGAGATCGTGCTGCTGACGCTCAGCCCGTACACGCTCGGCCTCAAGCGCGGCTCCTTCCGCGTCATCTCCTACGACGACGTGCGCGCCGCATCGGTGGAGTCCGCCGACCAGGGCATGAACCGCCGCATCGTCATCACGCTCGACGACGAGGAGCTGGTGTTGAACGCGCAGCGCGAGGAGACGAGCGCCCTGCGCACGAGCGGCATGTTCGGCGCATGGCACGCCGAGAACCTGCCGACGGTCACGAAGCTCATCGGGTCGCTCGGCACCCCGGCCGAGGAGGGGAGTCGATGATGACCACGCCCCTGCTGTCCATGGACGACGTGTCCCTCAGCTTCAAGTCGAAGAACGTGCTGAACCATCTGTCGTTCGCCATCGAAAGCGGCTCGTGCTTCGGCTTCTTAGGCCCCTCGGGCGCCGGCAAGACCACCACCATCAAGCTGCTCACGCGCCAACTGGTGAAGGACGCGGGCCGCATCGCGCTGTTCGGGCGTCCCATCGAGCACGCCACGCCGAACGACTACAACCGCATCGGCATCCTCTCGGACACGAGCGCGCTGTACGAGCGCATGACCATCGAGGACAACCTGCGCTTCTACGCGAAGGTGCGCGGCGTGACGGGCAACAACATCCCCACCCTGCTCGAGCGCATGAACCTCGCCGACGACCGCAAGACGCTCATCAAGAACTGCTCGAAGGGCATGCGGCAGCGCGCGGCGTTGCTCGCCACGCTCGTGCACGGCCCCGAGCTGCTGTTCCTCGACGAGCCCACGAGCGGCCTCGACCCCGCGGCGCGCGCCGAAGTGCACCGCATGCTGCGCGAGATGAACGACGCCGGCACCACCGTGTTCCTGACCACGCACGACATGTCCGAGGCCGAGATATTGTGCGACCGCGTGGGCATTTTGGATCAGGGACACCTCATCGCCTGCGACGCGCCAGAATCGCTTAAACTGAGGTTCGCCCGCAACGAGGTGGTCATGCGCATGGCCGACGGGCGCATCGTGCGCACCACGAAGGATGCCACCGGCGCCACCGTCATCGCCGAGGCGCTTACGACGGGCGCATGCCAGTCCGTCCACTCAGTCGAACCGAACCTCGAGGAAGTGTTCCTCGACCTCACCGGAAGGGAGTTCTAACATGGAGGCCACCATGCGCAAAACCGGCGCGCTTTTGACGAAAGACCTGCGGGACCTCGTGAAGAACCCGTCCACGCTCGTCTGCTGCCTCATGCCCGTCGCGTTCATCGCCTTCTTCACCTACATGATGAGCGACAACGTGAACGGCAATCCCGAGGCGCAAGCCGAATTTCTCTCGTTCATACTGTCGTTCGGCTTTTGCATGAGCACCGGTATGGCCTCCATGATGACGGCCACCTCGGCCATCGCCGAGGAGCGCGAGAAGCACACGCTGCGCACCCTCATGCTGGCGAACGTGAGCTCCGGCGAAATCCTCCTTTCGCGCGGCATCGTGTCCATCGTCGCCATCGCCGTCATCAACCTCCTGTGCTACCTCGTGGTGGGCGGGCCGATGGAAAGCCTCGCCATGGCCATGATCATCGGCACGGCGGGCTCCATCCCCTTCGTGCTCATCGGGCTGCTCGTGGGCCTCGTGGCGCGCGACCAGATGACGGCCGGCGTGTACAGCGTGCCCATCCTGATCGTCGCGCTCGCTCCCGCGTTCGGCATGTACAGCGAGGGGCTTGCGCAGGTGGTGCGCTTCTTCCCCATCGGCGGCATGTACGAGCTGGTGAACCTGTTGCTGGCAGGCGATCTGTATACAACCGAGGCCATCGTGCCCATCGTGGTCACCCTCGCGTGGATCGCGGTGACCGCCGTCGCGTTTGTCCTGCTGTTCAAGCGCCTCACGCGCGACAACTAAGCACACGCTTCCCACCTGCGTTCTCAGCGGCGCCCGGAGTCCGGGCGCCGCTTGCGTTTGATGCGCGCTGGATGCGGGGGCGCGACACGCTGGAATTCCGCTGGAAACGGGGGCGCGGTGCGCTGGAAGCGCGTTCGATGCGCGCGAGAAACGAGCAAGGACGAGCAGGTTGCACGCTGGATGCACGCCATCGATGCGCTGGATGGGCTCGGTATCATGGAAGCACGGCACACGCAGCGACGCCGCCGTCGACCAGCACAGCGCGGCCACGGTCGGCATCGCGCGCCAGCCTTCGCCGGCAGCAGGGGCAAGCACCCAAACTCGGTCCCCTGCCGCCGGCACACAACGAAGAACGCGTCATGGTCTGCTTTACAAAATTAGCAATAGTATTTATAATAATCAGAGTTGGAGTAATCGTCATGGTCAAACGAAGAGAGGTCATAAGGTTTCTCAAGAATCATGGCTTCGTGAACGAAGGGGGCACGATGATTCACGTATATGAATTCGAGATATTCGAAGATGAAGGTTGGCTTCTCGTTTCACCTTTCGACCTCGAAGGATCAACGTCAGGAAAAACACCGCAAGAGGCGGCCGAAATGGCCGTCGACTGGCTCAAGCTCACGGTTGAGCATTGCGCCATGCACGACATCGCTCTGCCCAAGCCCACCTTCGGCAACGAGCCGCGCTACGGCGGGCGTGTCATGCTCGTGGCCGTCGACGCGGGCATCCATACCGTCCCGCGGATGTCGGCGGCCGAAGCGGCGCGCACGCTCGGGGTGTCGCCGTCACGCGTGAGCCATATGATTCGCGACGGCCTGCTCGAAGCGTTCAAGGACGGCCCGCGCACCTGGGTGACCGCCTACAGCGTGGAGGCGCGCCTGCGCGACCGGCGCGGGGCCGGCCGACCCCGCCGCAGCGGCGAGGCCGGCGCAAAACCAGAACCGCAGGCGCTCGAGGCATGACGCCGCGGCCTGCTCATCAGGCGCCAATGGTGGATTGAAGGTGTCAACTTACAGAGAAACCATGAGTACCCCCCCCCCATCCACGTTTCGGTTTCGTGGTATCATCTTCGCCGACGAGTTGATTGCGCAGTTCGAGAGGCCACCGGGCTTGAAACCGAAGATGTTCGCCACGATAGCGGTTTGGATCATTTGCGTGAGTGCCCTCGCGTTCGCATTGGTGCAGATGCAATCGTATGCGGCGGTCATCAACAACGCGGGCGTCATCCGGGGCGGCACGCAGCAATCGGTCAAGCTCGCCCTCGCCGATCAGCCGAACGATACTATCGTCGCGCGCGTCAACGGTCTGCTCGACAAGCTGCAGAGCGAAGAGAACGCGCGATTCATCAAAGACCCCGCCTCGCAGGACTTCCTCGACGATATCGGAATCGTCGAGGGCACCTGGAAGCTCATCAACCAGGAGTTCGTCGACCTCGCGAACGGCACGGGCTCGAAGGAGCACCTGCTCGCCCTCAGCGAAGACCACTTCAAGCAGGCCGACGCCATGGTGCTGTCGGCGCAGCGCCGCGCCGAACGCGACCTCATGTGGACCATCGTCGGCTGTCTCATCCTCGTCGTCGCCGTGACCTCCACCATGGCCATCCGCGAGCATCGCTACCAACGCGCACGCCAGGCGGCCATGGAAACCGACCCGCTCACCGGCGGCTACAACCTCACCGGATTCGAGCGCCACGCGCACGACCTCGTGCAGATGACGAAACCGCGCACCTATCTCATCGCCTACAGCAACGTCGAGAATTTCCGCGTCATCAACGAGTCGTTCGGGCGACCTGCCGGCGACGAGGCCATCCGCACCATCAACACGCTCATGGAGCGCGCCTGCAAGCGGGGCGAGCTCGTGGGCCACGCGAACGCCGACCACTTCGCATTGCTGCTGCGCAACACCGAGGGACGCGCCGAGCAGATGGCAGCGCAGATGCAGGCGTGCCTGAAAGCCGACGACGACCTTCCGTTCTCCGACCGCATCACCTGCGGCTACGGCATCTACGAGCTATCGGAACGCGCCGAAGACATCGCGGTGGCGGTCAGCAACGCCGGCGCCGTGCTCAAAGAGGGCGTCGGCACCGACCTGCTCGCGCGGTACAACGACGCGTTCCGCTCCAAGCTCGCGTTCGAGCAGAGCGTCGTACGGCATATGGCCGACGCCATCGAGCGCGAGGAGTTCGTCCCGTACCTGCAATCGCAAACCTCGCTCATCGACGGCACCATCGTGGGCGCCGAGCTGCTGTGCCGATGGGACTCGCCCGAGCTGGGCTTCCTCTCCCCCGATCGCTTCATCCCTCAATTCGAGCGCAACGGCTTCATCAACGAGCTGGACTTCTACATGCTCGAACAGGCCTGCCGTCGCTATCAGGACCTCGACGTCGAAGGACAGAAGCCCATCCACCTCGCCGTGAACATCTCGCGCGTGTCCATGCTGCAAAACGATTTCGAGGAGCGCTTCGTGAGCCTCGTCGAACGCTACGGCATGCCGCCCGAGCGCCTGCACGTCGAAGTGACCGAAGGCGTGTTCTCCGTCGACGAAGATACCGTGCTCAACATCCTCGAAGATTTGCAGCAGCGCGGCTTCCCCATCGCCATGGACGACTTCGGCACGGGCTACTCCTCGCTGTCGTTGCTGCGGAAAATGCCCATCGACGTGCTGAAAATCGACCGCGGGTTCCTGTCTGCCAGCGAGGACGACGAGCGCTCGCGCCAGGTCCTCGAAAGCGTCATCAACCTGGCAAAGAGCCTCGGCATCTCCACCGTATGCGAAGGCCTCGAGACGCAGGAGCAGGTCATGCTCCTGCACAACCTGGGCTGCGAGATCGCGCAGGGCTTCTTCTTCGCGCGCCCCATCCCCTTCGACGAGCTCGTCGAGCAGCTGCACGCCCGGTAACCCGCATTAACGGAAAGGGGCCGCGCATCGCACGGCCCCTTTCCTTCTCTCTCACCGCCCTCCGACGGGCGGCATCTGCACCGCGCTAGTTCCCCGCAGCGCGCGCAGCTTGGTAGGCTTCAACCAGCTTCTTCGTCACGTCCATGGGAGCCTGCTCGTAGCCTTCGAGCTCGAGCGAATACGAGCCCGAACCGCGCGTGATGGCGCGCAGGTCCTTCGTGTACGTGACCACCTCGGCGTACGGCACGCGCACCATGATGACGGTTTCGCCCGCGTCGTTGGAGTCGGTGCCCACGATGCGGCCGCGACGCGTGGAGATGTCACCCATCACGGCGCCGGCGTACTCTTCGCCCACCGTCACATCGAGGTTCGCCATGGGCTCGAGCAGGATGGGATCGGCCTTCTCGCACGCGGCGCGGAAGCCGATGCGCGCCGCCGTCTTGAACGCCATTTCGTTCGAGTCGACGGCGTGGTAGCTGCCGTCGTACACGGCGCACTTGATGTCCTCCATGGGGTATCCCGCCAAGAAGCCCTCGCGCATGGCGTCCTGCACGCCCTTATCGATGGCCGGCAGGTAGCCGCGCGGAATCTTGCCGCCCACGATTTCGTCGAGGAACTCGTAGCCGCCGCCCGGATTCGGCTCGATGCGCAGCCAGCAATCGCCGAACTGCCCGGCGCCACCCGTCTGCTTCTTGTGGCGGCCCTGCGCCTCGGCGGTTTTGCGGATGGTCTCGCGATACGGGATGCGCACGTCGATGAGCTTGGCCTCGACGCCCGTCTGCTCCTTCAAGCGCGCGAGCAGCGTCTCGATCTGCGCCTCGCCCATAGCCGTGATGATGGTCTGGTGCGTCTCCTCGCTGCGGCTCACGCGCAGCGTGGGATCGTTCTCCACGGCACGCGCCAAGAACGTGCCCAGCTTGTCCTCGTCCTTCTTGTTCACGGCCTCGATGGCAACGGGGTACTGCGGCAGCGGCAGCGGCAACGGGTCGATGGCAACCTCGCCCGTCTTCGAAATGGTGTCGCCCGCGCGCGTGTCGGTGAGTTTCGGCACGACGATGATGTCGCCGGCCTTCGCGCTCTTCACGTCGACGGATTCCTTGCCCATCATCACGTACAGGTGGCCGAGGCGATCCTTCTTGCCCGTGCGGGCGTTGATCAACTCCATACCCGGCTCGAGCACGCCCGAGATGACCTTGAGGAAGCTCAGGCGGCCGACGAACGGGTCGGACACCGTCTTGAAGATGAACGCCGCCGGTTCGCCCGTCTCGTCGACCACCGTCTCTTCGCCGTTGGCAAGGCGGAAGCGGCCGTGATGGCGCGGATGCGGGAAGTAGGTGGCGATGTCTTCCATGACGCCCTGGATGCCCTGCTCGATGATCGTGGAGCCCACGAACACGGGGATGAACAACTCCTGCGCGATGGCCTTGTCCAGCAGATGCTCAAGCTCGTCCTGCGTGAGCTGTTCTTCGCCGTCGAGGTACTTCATCATGAGCTCGTCGTCGGCTTCGGCCACGAGGTCGCACAGCTTGTCGCGCGCGGCCTGGGCGGCGTCGGCGTACGCGGGCGGGATATCCTCCACGCGCTCGGCGTCGCTGCCCTGGTCGAAGTAGCGGGCCTTCATACGGATGATGTCGATGACGCCCTGGAAGTCTTTGTCGACGCCGATGGGAATGGTCACCGGGCCCAGACGCGATCCGAAGCGCGCGTGCAGCAGCGCCATGGCGGTGTCGAAGTCGGCGTTCTCGCGATCGATGTGGTTGATGAATACGGCGCGCGACAGGCGCATGCTCTCGGCCTCGCGCCACAGCTTGGTGGTCATGACCTGCGGGCCCGCCACGGCGTCCACCACGAACAGCGCCATCTCGGCCGCCTGCATGGTGGCCAGCGTGTCGCCGATGAAGTCGGGGTGACCGGATGTGTCAAGCAGGTTGATCTTGTAGTCTTTGTACGGGATGGGAGCGATGGAGGTGCCGATCGTGAATTTGCGCCGGATTTCCTCTTCGTCGTAATCGAGGTAGGATTTCCCGTCGTGCGTCGTGCCCATGCGGGGCGTTCGGCCGGAGACGTGCAGCATCGCCTCGGCGAGCGATGTCTTGCCGGCGCCGTCTTGGCCGACCAGCACAATGTTTCGCACGTGTTCGGTAGCAGGAGCTGCCATGTTGACCACCAACTTTCCTGTTGCGTGGCCCACGCCGTTGCTGTGGAGCATCAGGCGCGAACCACAGTCGAGCCTTACCAACACACTCATAAAAGCAAACAGAAACCTCGTGCCTCCCAGTGTATCGCAAATGGTCAGCGGGAGCATCCACAACAGGGAATTCAGACCGTCGATATCGAGGCGGCGCGGTCCATGTTACTCGGCCTTTGGAGAAGACGCGGACAACACGTTACCGAACGGTGACGAACCCGTCGCCGAGAGCGGGCGCCAGGGGCGCGGGGACATCGTTGCCCGTATAATCGGGGAAACCGTGCGGCGACGAGCCGCCACCACCTGAGCGAGGAGACCATGAACGACCACAGCCCCATCATCGACGTCAACCCCGTTGCGAGCACGAGCGACGCCGCGCACACCGCGCAGCCGTCGGGCGCCGACAGCTTCCGCGCGCCGTCGTTCGGCAAGAACGTCGAGCCCGCTGCCGCCGGTGCTCGTGCCAACACCGGCACCGGCACCGTGGTCAACGCCACCATCATCGGCGAGGGCCGCTCCGCCGAGAAGAAGCCGAGCCGCCTCGGCGGCGTCGTGCAGACGGCCGTCGGCGGCGCCATCATGCTCGTGGGCGTGCCCATGCTCATCCTGCCCGGCCCCGGCCTGCTCGCCATCGGCGGCGGCGCCGTGGTTGCCACCCGCGGCATCAAAAAGGTGCTCGGCAAGTAGGAGCGACGCGCGCCACCCCCACCCCCGCAAAACACGACGGGCCCATCATCGATGGGCCCGTCGCCGTTGAAGTGGCTTCGCGCTAGAACGACAGCGTTTGAGCCGCTTCGGCGTCTTCCTGGAAGTAGCCGAACATCGAGCCATAGTGGTAGTTCGTCAGGCCGCGCAGCTCGTCGTCCGAGGCCGCGTAGTACGAATCCATCTGCACGAGGTCGCCCGTGAGATAATCGTACTTCTCGTAGCGGATGGCAGAGTGGTAGCCGGTGCCCGTCTCGCCCGTCTCCGGGTCGGTCCACTCGTCGGCCAGGAGCGTCACGTTATCGTCCGGAATGAGCTCGAACATGCCGTACAGGCCGGAGGGATCCCATCCGTAGGGCGCGAGCTTGATGGTGACCGTGCTGTTCTCCACCGTCCAGTCGGCCACGGTGTAGCCGCCGTACTCGCTCGTGGGCAGCTGCGCGCCGATCTGCGAGACGTCCGCCTGCTGCTCGTTCTGCGCGTTCAGCGCCTTGCGCGCCTCGACGGTGGCCTCGTCGTTGCCGGGCACGTTGCCGGCCTTCGCCGCGTCGGTTTCCAGCATGGGCGTGAACGTGACGCTGGTCGCATCGCTCGCCAAACCCGCAAGCTCGACCACAACCGGCCCATCGGGGTTGTAGCCCCCGCCGTCGCCCGGGTTCACGAAGCGCAGCACGTTGCCCTGGTCGTCCGTCATCTTCACCATGGTGGGCGACAGCACGTTGTCGGGGATGCTCGACGACATGCCGTCGTCGCCCATCACCCACTCGTTCTTCGTCACGAGCACCGTGCCCAGCTCGGAGGCCGTCAGGCGCGCGACATGAAGCGCCTTCTGCCCGTCGCTCGTATCGAACACGATATCCTGCGCGCCCAGATCGCGCGGCTGCGCAACCGTGCTCAAATCGAGGCCGACGTCGAAGGTGAGCCCCTCGCCGCCCTCGTCGGGAAGGACGCTCGAGTACGCGTTCGTCAGCTTCACGATCACCTGGTCGGGAAGCACGGCCTCCGGCACGATGCGCTCCATGCACTTGAGCGCGCCGTCCTCGAGGTAAGCGTCGAGCTTGCTCACCGTGCCGGTGCCAAGCGACTGCCCGTCCGTCGTCAACAGCTCGTAGCGGAACATCGGGGCGATGTTCTGCAAGCGCACCCACTCGTTCTCGTTCGACCCCTCGTAGATGGACTGGGCGTCCAAATCGAAGCCGCCGTCCTTCTCCATGGTGAAGTAGAGGTTCGCCACGTTGCGGTCGCTCGACACGGAATCGAGCGTGACGCGCACGCCGTCCACCTCCACCGTCTGCCCCACCTCGGCGCTCAAGCTCGACACGCCGTCCTGCATGCTGTTGAACACGGACAGGTTGCGCCCGCTCTCGAAGAACCCGGCGCCGCCGGGCCCCATCTGCAGCAGCGAGGTGGCGGCGTAGGCCGCGCCGCTCAGCAGCACCACCATGACGGCGGCCACGGCCACCACCATGCCGCGCCGTGCGACGCGCGCCCGTCCGGGTGCGGCATGCTGTGCCGCGCCCGCGGCGCGCTGCTGCGGCGCCGGTGCGCCGGGCGCCGCCGGGCGATCCTGGGGAATGGACCCCAGGGATGCGTACACGTTGTTCAGCCTGGCCTGCGCGCCCGCGGGCAGCGGACCGGCGTCCAGCTCGTCGCGCACTGCGCGCCGCAGCTCGTCTTCGTTGTCGAACGTTTCATGGCTCATCGCGCCACCTCCGCTTTCTCATGCGATCCTGGGTTGCCGTAGATGATTTTGAACCGATCCCGCGCCCGTGCGAGCCGCGTGCGCACCGCGCCCTCCGAGAGGTTCATGATGAGGGAGACATGCCGCACGGGGAAATCGTTCACGTAGAACAGCACGAGCACGAGGCGATCGTCGGCCGACAGCTTGCCGAGGGCGGCGCGCACGTCAAGCGCCTCATCGCGGTCGGGCGCCCGCCGCACCCCGGCTCCCGCCAGCATGGCCTCGGCCGCCGGTTCCCACGACACGCCCGAGCCGTCCACGTCCGCGTCGAAGAACCCCATGGCGCAGGGCGTTTCGCGCTGCCGCCGACGGCGATAGTCGTAGCAGGTGCGCAGCAGGATGCGCATGAACCACGTGCCCACGGCGCACCGTCCGCCGAACCGCGGCATGGCGCGCCACGCCTTCACGGTTGTTTCCTGCAGCACGTCGGCGGCATCGTCGACGTTGCCGAGCACCGCCATGGCCGCACGCCATAACGCCTGCTTGCTATGCTCGAACAGCGTGACGAACGCCTCGCTGTCTCCGTTTCGCGCTCGTTGTATGAGATCGTCCACGCACGAACCCCTTCCCGGTCGGTTGCTTATTAGACGAACCGGGAAGGGAAAAGGTTACAGGGTTTTTGAAAAAACAGAGGGAAGCCGCACCGCCGTGCCGGGCGGCTAGCGCTTCTCGCCCGTCTCGCTGTCGATGCCCGCGGCGGTGAGCAGCTGCTCGAGCGTGTACTCGTCGAAGCCCTCGTAGCGGTAGAACGTGCGGTAGAAGTCGATGGTTTCGGTGCGCATGTTGATGTCGCCCGCATATGCGGGGTACAGCACCTTGAGCAGCCACAGGCAGCCGAGGATGCGCGCGGCCGACGGCGGGCGGCCGAACCACGAGAACGGCGACTGGGGAATGCGGTAGATCTCCCCCGCCTTCACGCACGGCACGTTGTTCCAGTGCGCGTCGGCCTTGATGGCGCCGTGGATGTCCGAGCTTTCCGAGTCGCTCATGTTGAACTCGGCCACGAGCACCGCATCGGGATTCCACGTGATGATCTGCTCGAGGTTGACGCTGGGCATGCCCATGCCCTGTCCCTCGGTTCCGGGCATGTCGGCCACGTTGCCCGTGTTGACGAGTTCGAGCGCATCGCTCACGTGCATGCTGCCCACCGGGTCGGTGGTCAGGCCGTCGTTACCCTGAGCGAGGAAGATGGACTTGCGCTCGTTCTCGGGAATGCTCGCGGCAACGCGCTCGATAAGCGACAGCTTCTGCGCGCAGAACGAGGCCAGCTCCTCGCCGCGCTCGTCGCAGCCGATGAGCGACCCCACGTAGCGGAACATCTCGGGCGCATGGCGCACGTCGTAGTCGACGACCACCACCGGCAGCCCCGTCTGATCGCGGATGTCGTCGGCCATCGCGGCGCCCACCTCGTCGGCCGTCCAGTAGCACAGCAGCACGTCGGGGTCCTGCGCGGCAATCTCCTCGGCGTTCGGCACCGACCCCGCGCCCATCCACACGCCGAGCGACGGCAGCGCGAAGTACTCGTCGGGGATGTACTTCTTGTTGTCGCCCGCCGGACGGAAGTTCCAGCCGGCAAGCTTCTCGGGGGCGAGCGCGAACAGGTCCACCGTGCCGATGGGGTTCGTGCAGAACACGCGGTCGATGAGCTCGGGCACCATGACGCTGCGCTCGGCCATGTCGGTCACCGTGCGCAGGTTGCCCTGCGCGAACCCGTTTCCGGCGCAGCCCGCAAGCGTCCCTCCCGTTGCGACGCAGGCGGCCGCGCACGCTGCGAAGCGCGCGAAGTCCCTGCGGGTCATGGTTCGTTCGATGCGCATGTCACGCCATCCTTTCGCCATCGAGAAACGGCACGCACGCCCACCCCGATTGTCCCCGGGAGCCCTCGATGAGCCCCACTCCCACATCCACGCCGTAGAGCGCCGCCAGCACCTCGGGCGTCAGCACGGCGCGCGCCGCCCCGCTGCGCACGCCCCCGCGACGATGCATGCAGGCCACGTCGTCGTCCAACAGAAACGCATGGTTCGGGTCGTGCGAGGTGATCACCACGGCCAGCCCCTTGTCCACCAGCTCGCGCACGCGGCGCAGCACGACCACCTGATTGCCCAGATCGAGGTTCGCGCAGGGCTCGTCCATCACCAGCAGGCGCGGCTGCTGCGCGAGTGCCCGCGCCACGAGCACCATCTGCCGCTCGCCGCCCGAAAGCGTCGTGCAATCGCGGTCGGCGAGCGCGCCCAGGCCCAGCTCGTCGATGACCGCGCACGCAATGCGCTCGTCGTCGCGGCTCGGCGCCGTGAACCCGCCGAGCGTCGGCGTGCGGCCCATGAGCACCATCTCGCGCACGGTGAATCCGAAGGCCGCGTCGTGGCTTTGCGGCACGTAGGCCACCGACTGCGCGTAGCGCTTGCGCGTCCAGTCGCGCACGTCCTCGCCCTCCACGAGCACCGCGCCCGCCAGGCGCGGCAGGAACCCCAGCATCGTCTTGAACAGCGTGGTCTTGCCCACCCCGTTCGGCCCGAGCAGCACGATGGCGCGCCCCGGCTCAAGCGAGAACGACACGTTCTCCACCACCGCATGGCCCTGATACCCGCAGCTCAGAGCACGCACTTCAAGCGCGTTCACGACGACCTCCTCTGACGGCAGATAAGGTACACGAACAGCGGCGCGCCCAGGATGGCCGTGAGGATGGACAGCGGTATCTCGGTGGTGTAGATGCTGCGGCACACGTCGTCGACGAGCATGAGGAACGCCCCGCCCAGCAGCATGGACGCCGGCACGAGCGCGCGATGGTCCGACCCCACGAGGAAGCGCGCGAGGTGCGGCACGATGAGCCCCACCCAACCCACCATGCCCGCCACCGCCACCGACGCGGACGTGAGCAGCGTGGCGAACCCGATGACGGCAAGCCGCGTACGCTTCACATCCACGCCGAGCGAGCGCGCCTCGTCGTCGCCGAGAGCCATGACGTTGATGCGCCACCGCAGCACCATGATGCCCACCGTGCCCACGACGAACGCGGCGGCCAGGCCGAACAGATCGCCCTCCCGCACATTCGACAAGCCTCCCATGAGCCAAAACGTGATTTCGGGTAGCTGGGAGTTCGGGTCGGCGAGAAACTTCACGGCCGACGTGAACGCCTGGAAGAGGTTGCCCACCACGAGCCCCGACAGCACGAGCACGAGCACGCCGCCCATGCGCCGCCCGATGACGCTCGACAGCGCATAGCTCACGAACACGGCCAGCACGCCCATGGCGAACGCGGCGATCTCGATCCCGAAGCTGCCGAACGACAGCAGGATGCCGGCCGCCGCACCGAAGCAGGCGCCGGCCGAGGCGCCCAGCAGGTCGGGCGACACCATGGGGTTCTTGAAGATGCCCTGGAAGGCGCAGCCGGCGCCCGAGAGCGCGGCGCCCACGATGAGGGCCGCCAGCACGCGCGGCAAGCGGATGGTGAAGAACACGTTGGCATCGGCGCCCTGCAGCGCGTCAACGCCCGTGAAGGGAGCAGCGACAAGGGCGAACAGCTGGCCGAAGTCCATGTCGTAGCGTCCGAGCGTGAGCGAGAACGCCAGCACGGCAGCCACGACGACGGTCAGCGCCACCAGCACGAGCGCCTTGCGGCGGCGCGCGGCGCCGGCCCCGACGGCCGCGCTCGGAGCGGCGGCGCTCAAGCCCTCGTCGGATGCGGCGGTCGATACGGCCATCAGCCCTCCTCCCCCGTGCCGAGCGAGGCATCGTACGCGCCGCCCTCGACGCCCACGCCCTCGACGATGACGGGGTCGAGGGTCTGCCCGTCGCGCACGTCGGCGGCCGTGATGGTGAGCTCGTCGCCGCTTGCCCGGGCCGACAGGCCAAGGCCCGCCGCCTCGTTGACCACCTTCGCCAAGTCGGCCGCGCAGGCCGCGGCGTCGGCGTCGGCGAACGTGTGGTTGTGCTTGAGCAGCACGGTGCTGCCCCCGTCGGGCGAGAACCACGTGATGGCGCGCACGAGCGCCGGCGACGTCACGCGCACGGTGGTCTGAGCCGCCACGCCCCCGTCCGACGAGCCCGCACGCGCCTCCATCGTCTCGAGGGCGAGGCCGCTCGGCAGCGTGCCCGTCACGGGCGCGTCGAGCACGGCGCACGAGCCCGTCGCACCGGTGACCGAGGGCAGCGCCCCGTCTTCGCGCGCCGCGGCGATGGAGAACGCGCATTGGTACAGGGCGAAGAACGAGCCCGTCGCGCCGCCGGCAGACGCCGTCGACGACGGATGCAGCACGAACGTCACCGCCTGCGCGCTCGGGCGCACGTCGAGCGCCACGGCACCGCCCTCGAGCTCCTTGCCGTTCAGGAGCACCTCGAAGTCGTCGGCCACCGCGCCCGCCGCCGAGATGGGCTGGTCGAACGTCAGCTTGATCTCCACGCTCTGCGATGCTTCGGACTGCGCGCCCGCCGCCGTCAGCTGTACGTCGCTCAGGCGCGGCGACGCGTCGTCCACGCGCGCCTGCGCGCAGCCCGCGCACGCGAGCGCGCCCGCGATCAGCGCGCACGCCGCCGCGGCCCGCAGTGCGGCGCGTGCGCGTCCGAGCGCGCCGCGCGCCCGGACGCTTCCCCGTTTCGTCTCGTCCCTCATCACTCCCCCTTTGCGGCGCCGTCCGCACCGTCAACCGTATGCTTCTGCTCCTGATTCCTCTTCCGCTTCCGCACGAGCGCCCGCACGCCGAACCCTGCGGCAACCGCCACGGCAACCGCTGCCGCCGCGCTGCCCATCAGCGCCGCATCCGTCAGCGTCGGACCGCCCACGCGCATGGTGACCTGCGCGACGGCGTCGTCGAAGTGCCGCAGCGACGCCGTGCACGTGAGCGTGGCCGTCCCCGGCCCGACGGGCACGAGCCACATCCGGCCCGCCGCCTCCACCACGCGCACGACGCCCTCGTCCGACGAAGCGTACGTCGCAGTGGGCGCCAGCGTCTCAAGGCCGTTGCACGAGCACCCGCCCCACGCGTCGGCCGAGCCGCACAAGCACGGCTCGATGCCGCACATCCAGTCCATGCCGCAGTCGATGCCCGCCTCGATGGCTGCCGGATCGCAGGTTGCCTCGAGCGCCACCGGGCAGAAGCGCGGCACGGTGAGCTCATCGGCGCCGTCGACGACAGCCTCCGACGCGATGCCGAACGCGGCCGCCCCCACCGACACGATGCACACCGGCTCAACCTCGCGGTCGGCGAGCGATGCCGCGGCATGCGCCGACGCGGGCAGAAGCGCGAGCGCGCACACCGCTGCGAGCACCGCGGCACGCACCCGGAGGTTACGCGAACACGCCATCGATATCCTCCACCCTGTTGCCGCCCTCCGACAGAAAGATCTCCTCGAGCGACGATCCCGGATACTGCTCGTGCACCGCCGCCACGCTGTCGTCGAACGTGAGGCGGCAGCCCTTGATCATACCGAGATGGTCGGCCGCATCTTCCAGCTCGCGCAGGTTGTGCGAGCTCAGGATGACCGACGCGCCTTTCTCGTGCGCGTACGTTTTCAACAACCGCTTCAGCAGGTTGCGCTTGCCGAGGTCCAGCCCGTCGAAGCTCTCGTCGAGCAGCATCGTCTTCACCCCGGTGGCGAACCCCAAGAGGATGCCCAGCTGACGCTGCATGCCCTTCGAGAACCCGGCCACCTTCGCCGTAGGGTCGAGGTTGAACAACGCCAGCATGCGCTCGTACACGTCGTCGGACCACTGCGGGTAGTAGCCGCGGTAGAACGAGCGCATGGTTTCGGGCGTGGCCTGCGGCAGGAAGTACGGCTCGTCGGCCACGATGAACAGCGAATCGTGGCTCACCCGGTCGTCGTGCATGGGCGTGCCGTCGATGTGCACGGTGCCCGCGTCGGGCTTGTACACGCCCGCGATGATTTTCAGCAGCGTCGTCTTGCCCGCGCCGTTGTAGCCCACCAGGCCGTACACCATGCCGTCTTCGACGCGAAGCGTGATGTCTTCGAGCGCCGTAAAGGAGCCGAAGCGCTTCGATATGCCTGCAACTTCAATCATGGACAGCCTCCTTTACAGATACGACGGCGCGAGCTCGGCCGGCAGGTAGAAGTACACGTACGCCTCGATGCCGCGCAGCTTCGCCTGCACGAGGTAGCCGCCCGTCATGTAGCAGCCCGTGCGCAGGTTCGGCACGATGTCCGCGATCTTGTCCTGCTCGTCCACCACCTTGAGCGCGCCGAAGTCCTGCGTGATCCAGTACTGCCCCGCCGTCGAAGAGCGATACGCCATGAAGTAACGGCTCACCGGCTGCGTCACCTTGTTGATGGACGCGTACGGGTCGTCCAGTTGGAACGTCAGCTGCTCGATGACGCGGGAGTCGAGCGCGGTGCCGAGCGCTTCCACGAGGCCCTTGCCTTCGAGCCAGGCCATCGTGCGCGTCCAGTCGTCGGTCACGTACGACACCGCGTTGCTGAACGAGTAGCCGAAGGAGGCCACGTCGAGTTCGGGCGACAGCGTGAACATGAGCGCGACGCGCGTCGGCTTCGAGGGCAGGTAGCGCTCGTTGGCGTTCAGGTCGGCGAGGTCGGCCGCAAGCGCTTGCAGCAAGGCGGCGCGTTCCTCGTCGGTGCATTCCACGGCCATGATGCGGTTGAGCGCGCCGTCGCCCACGTAGATCGAACCGGCGCGGTAGGCGTTGTACGACGGCGACTCGCTCAGCGCGGCGCGCTCGTCGTCGGACAGCCCCGACGTCTCGCCCGTCACCACGGCGTTCTCCAGCTCGTGCGTGTGCGCGTCGTTGTCGAGCGCCAGCATGGCCGACAGCTCGCCGATGGACGCCTGACGGTAGTAGCGCACCACCTCGCCGCCGTCCTTCATCCGATAGCGCAGCACCACGTCGTAGGGAACCACCGAGCTTTGGAAGTCGGTGTAGTTCGTCTCGCGCACCGCACGGGCCAAGCCGATGAGCTGGTCGTGCAGCGAACGCACGATGTCGATGGACGACTCCTGCGCGTAGCTGCGGTACGACGTGTAGTAATAGGATGCGCCGCCCGCCACGCCCGAGAAGCCCTGCGTGAGGTAGCTCGGCGAGCCGTTGTACGACACTTCCACGCTTTCCACCTGGTCGGTTTCGGGGATGTAGCTCGCATAGCCAAACGCGCCCGTAGCCACGGCGCCCACGACGGCCGCCATCACCACGAGCTCGCCGCCCACGCAGCCGAGCGTCGTGCGGCGCGGCGTGCGGCCGCGCAAGGGGCCGAACAGCAGCACGAGCGACACGAGCACGAACAGCGCCGCGCCCACCACGAGCGCCACGTTCACGTCCACCGATCCCAGCAGCGCCACGGCCGCCGAGAACGCCGCCAACCCGAACACCGCGACGGCGAAGAGCGAGAACACGGGCGACTTTCCCGCCATCTCGGCCTGCTCGCCGCGGCGGCGGCACAGCGCGAGCAACCCGAACGCCGACAGCGCCAGATAGGCCGCGAACCAGCCCACCACGAGACGCCACGAGCCGAGCTCGGGGAAGTACACGGGGTGCAGCGCCATGAAGAACTGATGCTGCCCGCCGGCATCCGCGAAGAACAGCAGCGGGTTGAGCCACGAGAGGTCGCTGAGGAACGACGGCGCCACCTCGACGGCCTGGCCGTACAGCAGCGCACCGGCCGCGTTGCCCACCAGCAGGTAGTCGGCCAGCATGCCCACGCCCCATAGCACCACGCTCACGCCCGCCAGCAGCGCCACGGCGAACGAGCACGTCTCGAACAGCGTGCCCGCGCAGATGACCGCAATGCCCGCCAGCGAGAACGACACGAGCGCGACCGTCACGTAACCGCAGGTCACGAAGAAGAACTCGTGCACTTCGCCCTCGTACAGGCCAAGCGCCAGGTAGTTGAGCACGAGCGAGATGGCGAACGGCACGGCGATGCCCGCCACGATGCACAGCGCACCGGCCGCGTAGCGCGAGAAGAACAGCTTCATGCGCGAGAGTCCCACCGAGAAGAACGCCGTGGTGGCGCGCTTCACCAGCAGGAAGCGGAACAGCACGATGGCCAGCACCGCGCCGAACAGCACGCAGGCCGCGTTGACCACGGGCGCGAGGTCCTGCGCGAAGAACTGGTATTTCAGCTGCTCGTGCGTGTAGTTCACGTTGAACACCGAGATATCGTTCACCACCGAGGTGGACACGGGCACGAGCACGACGAACAGCGCGAGACCCGCCAGCAGCACCGGCAACGCCTGACGCAGCGAGAACAGCAGATCGTGCGCGAACGGGCGGCGGTGGCCCGCACGGCGGCGACGGCCGCGACGCGTGCGTGCGTACTGCTCGGACGTGAGCTTCGCGCGCCAGGTGAGCGGGAACTCCCGCTTCAGCTCCTCGCCGCGGGCCTTCCACTGCCGACGTTCGGCCAGCTTGCGGCGCGCGATGCGCACGACGAGGCGCACGAGGAAGAACAGCCCGGCGAAGACGCCCGCCACCAGCAGCAAGGCCGCCACGATGAGCAGCGCGTCCACGATGCCGAACGGCGCCACCTCCACGTTGAAGGCGTAGCTGGCGCTTTGGTAGTGGATGAGGTCGGCCGCAATGGTGATGGTGGCCGTACCCGGCGATACCGGCAAAATCCATGTCTGGCCGAACGCTTCCACCACGGTGGCCACGTTCGCATCGCTCGTGGAGATGGACACCGTGGGCACGGTCTCCTCGAAGCCGCCGCAGGCGCAGTGGCCCCAGGCGTCGGGCTTGCCGCACGTGCAGGGGTCGTAGCCGCACACCTCGTCCATGTGACATTGGATGCCCGTGCTGATGGACTGCGGCGTGGTGGCCACGGACAGCAGGTTCGGGAAGAGGGCGCCCACGCTCTCGGTGGGCAGCGCGCCCTCGCCTTCGGCAGCGCGGCTCTCGCCGGTGAGGCGCAGCAGGTGCGGCATGAGGCCGAGGGGTTCGGCGTTCTCGTCGACGGCGGCGGTCGCCGTCGACTCGGCGGAGGCGGCCGGGTCGTCCGAGCCGCCCATGTTCATGCCGGCAGCCCACGCCGCGACGGGCGCGCCGCACGCGAGCGCCGCGGCCAGCACAAGGGCCGCGGCGGCACGCGCGAGGCTACTCCGCCTGGTCGGCATCGCCCTCACCAACCTCGGCGGCGGGGGTCTCGGGGGCGGGAGCGTCTTCGGCAGGGGCGTCCTCGGCAGGGGCATCTTCAGCTGCCGCCGACTCCTCGGCAGGGGCATCTTCGGCTGCCGCCGGCTCCTCCTCGGCTGCCGCCTCCCCTTCGGCACGCTTCTTCCTGCGCACGACGAGCACCACGACCGCACCCACCACGGCCACCGCCACGACGGCCGCAGCCGCCGGCACGAGCCAGGAGCCCACGCCCGCATCGGAGCCGATCGTCTCGGCATCTGCGCCGGTCGTTGATTGCTTCACGGCACCCGGCGTGTTCGTCTCCTGCAGCTGGTAGCTCGACAGATCGTCGGTGGACAGCGCCCACGTGGAGCAATGCGTCAGCTTGAACGAGGCGTACCCCGCCTCCACCGTCGTCTCGGCTTCGGCCTCGCCGAAGGCGACGGCCTCAGGGTCGAAGCAGTACAGCTTGAGCGTCGTGCCGTCCTCGAAGGCGGCATCCACGTTCACGTAGATCGACGCCTCGCCCGGCAGGTCGCCCGAGTGCGCGAAGTCCAGCACGAGGCCGTCCTTCGCCTGCTTCATGATGTTCGCCACGTTGCCCGTGCCCAGCTTCGACACCTCGATGGTGGGGTCGAACGGCTTGTCGGCCGCGTCCTCCGACAGGTCGTCGCCCACGAACGTCCACGAGTAGTCGGGGCGCTCAGACGACGAGCCCGACCAGAAGATCACCTGGTCGGACGTGCCGATGATCTTCGCGAGCGTCGCGGGCGCGTCGAGGTGGCTGTTGCACTCGGACAGGATGACCTTGCCGCCATCGGTCTCCATCTCCTTCTCGTTCACCTCGTCGTCGCGCGATTCCACCGCTTCGGCCGCCTCGGGAACGCCCGAGCTGCTCGGCGCCGCAGACGGCAAGGGGGCCGCTGCCTCGCCCGACGAGCCGCCCGACGGCGCCTCGGTCGCCGCCCCGCCGCCCGACGAGCCGCCGCTCGAGCCGCCCGAGGACCCGCCCGACGAGCCGCCGCCCGACGGCGGCTCCACCGCCGCCGGCGCGCTCACGTCAACCTGGATGTAGGCGGCCCCGTCGCTATACTGACGCAGCGAAGCGCCCACCGTGATGGTGGCCGACCCCGCGCCGTTCGCGGAGATGACCAGCGTCGAACCGCTCATGTAGGCCGATGCCACGCCCGCGTTGCTCGACGAGGCGTAGGTTTGCGGGTAGTACGTGGAGTAGCCTTTGCCGTTGCACGTGCACTGGCCGTTCGCGTCGAAGCACGAGTACCCGGCGGCTATCGACTCCTTCGTATCGCACACCTGCGGGCACTTCGCCATGCCGCATCCCTGCGTCTGGTCGGACGCCGAGGGGTTCACCGACACGCTCACGTTCGTGGACGACCCCGCCTGCAGGCTCACGTACGTCGAACCCACCGACACGCCCACCGTGCCGAAGTTGAAGTACGCGGCCGCCTGCGAAAGCGGTATGAAGCTTGCGACGAGCGCCACCACCAGGGCCAGCGCCAGCATCGCGACAGGCGCGCTCCACGCCCGCATCGTCGTAGCCGCCGCGCCCGCTTCGCGTCCGCGGCCCCCGTCACGCAATCTCTTCCCCATCCCTACTCGTCCTTTCCATCCGACGCGTCGGCGGTCTCAGCCTTCTTCTTGCGACGCATCATCACCACCACGACAACCGCCGCAGCCACCGCAGCTGCGGCCACCACGCCGCCCGCAACGTACACGAAGGGAGGAACCGCGTTCGCATTCGCGGTATCGCAGCACGAGGGCATCGTCTCCGCCGCGGCCGCCGGAGCGGGGTCGCAGCAGCTGCCGCCCTGCTGCATGGACGGCGTGCCGCCCGTGACCACCGTTTTCGCCTCGGTGGTCAGATCGCGCGACGACACCACGTACGTCTTGCCCTGCTGCGCGGTGAACACGGCGTAGCCGCCCGACACCGACGCGGGGGCCTCTTCCTTCACGAACGCCTTCGCCGCATCGTCGTACGAGAACAGCGCCACGGCGTCTCCGTCGTTCAGCGCGCCTTCGGCCAAGGCGTACACCGTTGCCGGCGCGAACAGGTCGCCCTTCTGCGCGAAGTCGACCACCACGAAGTTCGACACGCCGGTAAGCGGCTGGTTCAGCGTCCCCTGCGCCTCCGTGGTCACGTCCAGACGCACGTCGAACGACGACGCGGGCGGCGCGTCGTACGTCGTGCCGTTGAACGTGAGCGAGTAGGCGGGGTGGTAGTACGTGTCGCCCTGCCAGAAGATAACGTCGCCGTCGACGCCGGCCATCTGCGCGAGGCGACCGGTCACGTCGCAGGCGTCGCCGATGCGCACGTTGTGCACGGGACGGCCCATGACGGTCTTCTCCACCACGTCGGCCTTGTCCGCCTGCTGCGCAGCCGCCGTCTCGGGCACGTCGACGAATTCCGCAGAGCCTGCCGCAGCGCCGTCAGCCTTGCCCGACACCGTCACCTTGAGCGTCGCTTCGGCATCCGTGAACTGGCGCAGCGAGGCGCGCACCGTGATGGTGGCCTCGCCCTCGGACTTGCCGTACACGGTGAGCGCGCCGCCAACGCATGTGGCCACCGCCACGCTCGCGTTGCTCGATGCGGCAACGGCCGTGGGATAGTAGGTGGTGTAGTCGGAGCCCGAGCACTGGCACTGCCCGTTCTCGTCCGCGCACGACGCCGAGCATCCCTGCGGGCACTTCGGCATGCCGCAGCCTTCCGTCTGATCATCCGATGCCGGCGTGATGGAAACGGTTGCGCTCGCCGTCGCCCCCGCCTGCACCTCGACCGCCGTGGTTCCCAAAGCAACCGACACGCTTCCACGGTTGTAGTACGCGAACGCCTGCGTCGGCAGCATGCAAAGCGCCAACGCGAGCGCGAGCAGCACCCCGAACAGGGCGCCGCTCGCCGTGGAGCCCGCCTTCATGACAGCTGGTTTTGAAACCACGTGAATCCCCCTTGGTAGATAGTCCATCAACTCCAAGGAGGCGGGGCCGTTGAACGCCCCGCCTCCGTCATACTCGGTCGTGCCCAGGCACGCTCACCGTTTAACGCTGAGCGTTCTTCCTGCGCATCATGATCAGGCACGCCGCCGCAAGCAGAATGCCCGCGCCCGCGAGACCGGCGATGGGAGCAACCGGAATGCCGTCGCCCGTCTTCGTCAACGTCTTCGCGGCGGTAGGCGTTGCCGCCGCCTGCGTCGTGTCGTCGTTCACCATCACGACGAACTCG
Organism: Eggerthella sinensis; assembly: GCF_003339815.1. GTDB lineage: Bacteria > Actinomycetota > Coriobacteriia > Coriobacteriales > Eggerthellaceae > Eggerthella > Eggerthella sinensis. The sequence continues at coordinate 83,781 of NZ_PPTT01000007.1, read as the reverse complement.
GAGAAGTTCTTGACGCCCGTGATGGTGAGCATGCCGTCGACCACCTTCTGGCCGTCGGCGCTGCGCTGCTCGGTCACCGTGCCATCGGCATTCTTATGCAGATGGATGACGGTGCCCGGCTTGCCGTTGTACTGAGCGCCCACCGGGAAGGAGATGCTCAGGCCGTCGGCCCCCAGATCGGTGATCACCGCGCCGTTCGCATCCTGCAACGTCACGTCGAACACCTTGGTGAGCAGATTGTTCGCGGGAGCGTAGGTCTTCTTGAGCTCCTTGTAGCGATCGCTCGTGGTGGCAAGCTCGCTCACCTTCAGCTGAGCGTCCTTCGCGGCACCGTCCGTGCCGAGCACCGTGCCGGATGCCGTCACGCCCGTGGCAGCATCGGTCTTGGTACCCGCCGTGGGCTGCTCGGGCTCAGGATCGGTTCCACCCTGCGAACCGTTCTCGATCCACTTCGCGTACAGCGTCACGTTCGTGTCGCCGTCCTCGGCAACGTCGGCCGAAACAGGGCTCGAGAAATCGAACTCGTGACCGGCGGTGCACGCCTCGTCGGTGTACCAACCGCCGAAGGTGTATCCCTCGCGCGTCGGGTTCTCGGGCTGCGATACGGTGTTCGTGCGCTGCACGCCCGCCTCGTGCGTATCCTTCACGATGTCGATGCCCATCGCCCAATACACCGAGTTCATGGTGGTGTTCTCATCTTCCGGCAGAATGGTCATGAGGTTGCCGTTCACGTTCTGCGATGCAACGCTCGTGCCGTCGCCCGTATCGAAGGACACCGTCATGGGGTCGCCCACCATGCGCAGGCCGAAGATGAAGCGGTACATGTTCTCCTTGCCCACGAGCTTGTCAATGTTCACGCTCGAAGCGGTAGGAGCGGAGGTGATCGAGGCGATGTTCTCGCTGTCGAGCATGGTCTCCTGATACCCCGTCGAAAGCATGGCATCGATCGTGGTGCCCGCCTTCACCGTGGCTTCAGCGGCCGCACGCCTGAACGCCGTGTTCTCGGGGGCGTCGGAGGCCTCCTGGGAAGCGGCATCGATGAACGCCTGCTTCACCGCGGCATCGGTGTACACGGAATCGAGGAAGTAGCGCTCGCAGAACAGCTCCTCGTAATCCCACACCTTGTTCCAACGGCTGTAGTAGTCCGGCGGCGTACCGTCAGTCACGCGGAACTTCACGGAGTCGCCCGCGCCCACCTCGGTGCTCAGCTGCGAGACGAGGCTGGAAAGGGATACGCCGTAGCCGGAGAACGTACGCACGCCGGTATGGCCGCACGAAGAGCTGCCGTTCTGGAACACGAGCCCGTCCTGCATGGCCTGCGCATCGAACGTCTTGGCTTCGAGCACCTTCCCGTTCTCGTCGAGCACGCGCAAAACGAACGAACCGTCGGCAACATGCTGCGTGTAGGCTTCGATCGTCTTCTGCACATCGGCGTAGCCCTCAGCCGAGACCGTCACCTGATAGGTGCGGATCAGCTTGTTCGGGTTCGTCGCGTCAACCTTCACGGAGCCGTCGGAAGCATCCGTCGTGAAAACGGGCTTCTCGGACGTGCGCGTGAAGTCGATGGAGTAATAGGTGCTGCCCCGCCATTCGTAGGAGTCGTACGCGTACTGGCTCTTGTCGAGCGATTCGGGAGTACCCGCAACCCCGTCCTTGACCACGGCCACCTTCACGCCGGTAATCTTATCGCCCCATCCCTCCGGAACGCTCTCGAGGTCGAGCGACACCGTTGACGAGCTCGAGGAAGCGCGAAGGCTGATCGAGTCATCCGAAATGGTCGGACCGGCCGGCAGCGTGTCGGCCACCGGAGCCGCAGCGGAACGGACGTCGCCCTCGTTGGTCGCCTCGGGCTCGGGCGTTGTCGCAACCTCTTCCGCCTCGGGCGCGACAGCCGTTTCGTCAACGACGCCGTCGGTTGCCTCGTTGTCCACCGGCACCGTGATCTCGCTGTCGGTTCCTTCGGCGAATGCCTTGGCGGAGGGTGAGAACGTCGGCAGCATGAGGCCGCAGCACAGCAGCACCGCTACTGCAATGCGGAACGCTGACGCCTTGAAATCCCTATGAATGAGATGAGCACCCCCCCCCTCGGCAAATCGTGGCCTGCTTTGCAATGATTCATCCCGTGCTCCTTTCCTATCGACTAATCGGCATGGGAGCGCACGCCGCAAACGCGCCCTCGGGAAGAATAATAGTTGGAAGAGTATAGTTCGTGCCCTGTACTTTAGGTACAGGTTTTGAATTATTCGGGCAAAAGGATAATATTGTCGCTCATGCAATGAACGCACGTGTGGAAGGGGAGCTATACTGTGCCCGTGCGTACGACGATACTGACATTCCTCGGGTTTTCCGGTCTGCTCGCTTGGCTTCAAACCAGCGAGCAGTTGTGTCTTGCCCGCGATGCGACCGTGCACAACGGCAGCTTCGCCGCCGGGGCAACCTTCGTCGTGGCGCTGCTGCTGTACGGGTTGTTCAACCGCCTCGTCGCGTTCGAGCCGCACGCGCGCTTCATCGCCGGGACGTCCGTTGCCGCGGCCGCGTTCGGCATCGGGTACGCCTTCGGCGGCAGCGACGGCGTGCGCCTGCTGTGCTTCTGCCTGCAAACGGCGTGCTGCGCCGTGCTCGTCGTGTCGTGGGGCGAGCGCCTCACGCTCTTCGCCTACCGCACGCTCGTCCCCCTCGCGTGCGCCGCCGGCGCGTGCGCGAGCCTCGTGCTCCTGACGTGTCTGTTCGCGCCCGCACCGGTCGTCCTGCTCGTGCAGGCGGCGCTGCCGGCGTGCGCGGGGCTCTGCCTGCTCGCCTCCGCACAGCACGATGCGGCCGACGTGCGCACCGCGAACAGCGGGCCGCTCACATTCGGGCCCATCGAGATGGCAGCGCTGCGCGCCACGCCGTGGATGCTCATCACGGTGATCAGCGCGTGCACGTTCGCGGCGGGACTCTTCGGAGGGCTCGCCACGAACCCCTACCTCGCCAACTCGCATGTGGTGACGTCGAACATGCTCGTCACCACGCTCGGCGGGCTCGCGCTTGCGGGCGGAAGCGGCTGGGCGTTCTTCCGGTGGCGCTCGGCGCACGATGACGAAGATGCAACCGCCCCGTCCGCCGACAACGCCGAGACGCACCGGGCGGCGCAGTTCTTGCACGTGAGCTCAAGCGCCGCGTTCATCCTGCTGATCGCCGGACTGCTGCTGTTCTCGACGAAGCTGCCGGGCACCATGACTACGGCGCTCGGACTCGTGCTCGGCGCGAAGAACTGCCTCGTCGTGCTCTGCTGGATTCTGTTCTCCCGCGCCATCGCGGATGCGAAGCTGCCGTTCGTCCCCTGCTTCGCCCTGTTGGTATTGGGAAGCGGCACGCTGTACGCGGCGTTTCTGGGAGCGTGGGTGAACAAGAGCCTGGCCATCGGATTCGATGCGCTCACCAGCACGGCGACGGTGCTCATCGCGCTCATCGCCGTGCTCGTCATTCTGTACATGGCCGCCCGCGTGCGACAGATGAGCGCCCTGCAACGAATGCAGGCGGAAGCCGCCCCCGCCGAACCGCTGACGCTCGAGGACATCCGCAACGCCCTCAAGGCGCATCAGCAGCACATGATGGAGCCCTACGGCCTCACCGAACGCGAACAGCAGATCGTGACGATGATCATCGACGGCCAGACGATGGGCGGCATTGCGGAAGAGCTGTTCATCACCGAGCGCACCGTGAAGTTCCACAGCAAGAACGCCTACGACAAGCTCGGCGTGCACAGCAAGAAAGAGCTCATGCAGATGTTCGCGGACCTATAGGACCTCGAATTCCTCGCCGATGATGGCGGCTTTTGCGGCGGCGAGCGTCTCGGGGGCACCGTCGTACGTCAGCTCCACCGTGTCGGCCTCGTGGTCGGCGGTCACCGATTCCACGCCGTCGAGCGCGCCCACGGCCTTCTCCACACGGGCCGTGCACTTCGGGCAGTGCATGCCCGTCACCTTCAGCGTCTCCTGGATCATGCTTCGTTCCTTCCTCTCGTGGTCATATCGTATATCGAACATATGTTTCACGTGAAACATCGCTATGCGCGGCGCATGCGCACGCTCATGTCGAGGGGCTTCGCGGCGAAGGGCGCCGTCGTGGCCAGGCCGTCCACGCCCGTCGCAGCGTACGCGCCCGCGTTCTGCGGGTTCACGCCGCCGGCAGCGATGAGCGTGAGGTGCGGGTCGATCTCCCGCAGCTTGCGCACGAGCGGCGCCAGCTCGTCGACCGGTACCTTGTCCACCTGAATGCCGTCCACCCCGGCGCGCGCGAGCACGCGGGCGCGCTCGGCATCGGCTTCCACGAACAGCTTCTTCTCGATGCAGCGCGCCTTGACGGCGGGCAGCTGCTCGACGAACGCGTCGAAGCCGCCGAAGAACGTGAGGTGATGGTCGAACACGAGCACCGTCTCGGACAGCCCCAACCGGTGCGGGAACGCGCCTCCGGCCATGACGGCCTCGGTGAGCAGGTCCTTCGCGCCGGGCATGCTCTTGCGCGTGGTCAGCACCTCGCAGCGCGGGTTCACCGCATGCGCGGCGTCCACCATCGCGCGCGTTTTCGTGGCCACGGCCGACAGGTGGTCGAACACGTTGAGACACACCTTCCAAGCTGCATGCAGATCGCCCGAGCGGCCTGCCACGCGGAAGAACGTCTCCCCCGCCTCCACGCGCTCGCCGTCGCAACGCGCCTCCACCACGTCGCAGCCCAGCTTGCCCATGATGCGCGCCGCCACGGCGGTGCCGGCCAGCACGCAGCCCTCGCGCGTGAAGTAGTCCATCTGCCCCGGCTCGTCGCCGATGCCCAGCACCGCGCACGTCAAGTCGACGTACGGGACGTCTTCGCCAATGAACTCGTCGATACGCGCATCGGATATCCTCAGCATGCCGCTCCCTCTTCCCTGTTCCGCTGTCCCGCCGGAGGCCAGCCCCTCATTATTGCCATCCAAGAATAGACCGAAACGCACGAAGAGGGAAGCTGTACTTTCGGTACAGCCTCCCTCTTCGTCAGGATACCGGAGCTGCTACAGCTCGCCGATGATGCGCTTGGTGCGGGCGTCCACCTCGGCTTTGGCGCGCTCGACGTCGAGCGTCGGGTAGGAGCCGTCGCGGTACACCACGCGCCCGTCGCACATGGTGAGGCACACGTCCGCGCCGTGACCCGCGTACACGACGTTCACCAGCGGGTTCGTCATGGGCGCCCACGAGGGGCCCGACGTGTCCACCACGCACAGGTCGGCCTTCGCGCCCACGGCCACGTACCCGCAGTCTGCGCGGCCCTGCGACAGCGCGCCCATGCGGGTGGCCGCGGCCAGCGCCTGCTTCGGCGTGACCACGGCGGGGTCGTGCGTGGCGCCCTTGTACAGCAGCGCCAGCAGGTAGAGGTCCTGCATCATGTCGTGGTTGTTGTTCGACGCCATACCGTCGGTGCCCAGACACACGTTCACGCCGCGCTCGAGCATCTTGGGGATGGGCGCGAAGCCGCTGCCCAGCTTCATGTTGGACGCGGGGTTCGCGGCCACGAACACGCCGCGACGGACCAGCACGTCGATGTCCTCGTCGTCCACCCACACGCAGTGCGCCGCCGTCACGGGCACGTCGAGCACGCCGAGGCTCTCGAAGTAGCGGATGGGCGTGAGGCCGTCGTGGCGCTGCTTGCATTCCTCGTGCTCGAGCGCGGTCTCGGAGGCATGGAGCTGGATGCGCAGGCCGTTCGCCTTCGCGTAGGCGGCCATGTCGGCCACGGCGCGCGGGTTCGACGTGTACTCGGCGTGGATGTTGCAGTCCACGACGATGCGCCCGTCGGCAGCGCCGTGCAGCTCGCTCACCAGGCGATCATCCTGCGCGCGCAGCGGTAGCTCGTCCAGCCCCACGTCACCGAACGCGATGAGCGTGTCGCTCACGTTCATCTTGAGGCCCGCGTCGATGGCCGCGCGGGCGCCCTCCTGCATGTGGTAGTACATATCGGAGAAGCTCACCACGCCGTAGCGCGCCATCTCGGCGCACGACAGCAGCGTGCCCCAGTAGCAATCCTCGGGCGTGATCTTCGCCTCGAAAGGAAATACCCGGTCGTTGAGCCACGACTGCAGCGGCAGGTTCTCGGCGTACCCGCGCAGCAGCGTCATGGGCGCATGCGCGTGCGCGTTGTAGAACGCGGGCATGAGCAGTTTGCCGCGCCCGTCGTACACCTCGCCGTACGCCGCGGCGTCCGCGCCCTCCGGCGCCGCGTCGCCGAGGTAGGCGATGCGGCCATCGGACACGCCCACCCATTGATGGGTGCGGTAGTCAAGATTTTCGTCAAGCAGGTCGATATCCGCGAACAGCATGCGCATCTCCATCCCCTCCGCACGCTTGTCCGCCTGCGGATCGATTCCTTCTAGCCAAGTATAAAGCTTATGCTATCATCCCGATAAGACGAGTGGCGCGTCCGCCGCGGGGCGGACGCTGAAAACCCAGAAAGAAGGAATCATGGCAGAAGAATGCACGCACGAGTGCAGCAGCTGCGGCGAGTCCGGCTGCGGTGACCGCACCGCGCAGGGCCCGACCACCATCGACACCAACTCGCGTTCGAACATCAAGCACGTCATCGGCGTGGTGTCGGGCAAGGGCGGCGTGGGCAAGTCCCTCGTGACCAGCCTGCTGGCCAGCGAGATGCAGAAGCGCGGCAAGAAGGTGGCCATCCTCGACGCCGACGTCACCGGCCCGTCCATCCCCAAGACGTTCGGCATCACGAACCCGCTGACCGCCGACGCCGACGGCATCCTACCCGCGCAGACGCAAAGCGGCATCAAGGTGATGTCCACCAACCTCATGCTGCCGAAGGACGACATCCCCGTGGCCTGGCGCGGGCCCGTGGTGTCCAACGCCATCAAGCAGTTCTACAGCGAGACGAACTGGGGCGAGATCGACTACATGTTCGTCGACATGCCTCCGGGAACCTCCGACGTGCTGCTCACCGTGTTCCAGTCGCTGCCCATCGACGGCATCGTCACCGTGTCGGCGCCGCAGGAGCTCGTGGCCATGATCGTGGGCAAGGCCGTGAACCTCGCGCACGACATGGACGTCGCGCTTCTGGGCCTCGTGGAGAACATGGCCTACTTCAAGTGCGAGGACTGCGGCAAAGAGCATCACATCTTCGGCGAGCCCCAGGGCGCGGCCGTGGCCGAGCGCTACCGCATCCCCGCCTACGCCACGCTGCCCATCGACCCGAGCTTCGCGCGCCTGTGCGACGCCGGCAAGGTGGAGGACTACGACGTGGCCGGCGCGCTCGACCCCATCGTAGCGCAGATCGAAGCCGTGGACGACAAGCAGGCCGAATAGGCCGCCCGGCACCGCACATGCAAAGGCCCCCGATGCGTCGGGGGCCTTTTTGCGTGACGGAAGCGCGCCCCCACGTTTTGCGCGGCGGATTGCGTTTCCCCTGGTCGGAGATTTCGCCGCCGCGCAAAACGTGGGGGTGCGGGTTCGCAGATGTACCATAGCCGCCGTCATTTGGCCATATGTTACGGATGGACGTCGAAATACCCCGTCAGGCCGCGCACTTGCCAGGCGCATACGGCCAGCGCGATCACGAACAGGCCGCTCACGAGCGACGTGAGGTCGAGCGATCCCGTGGACACGCTGCTGGCAAGCGCCCAGGCCGTCAGCATGGCGTCGATGAACGTGATCCAGAAGAACAGCGTGATCTTGCACGGGTTCTTCGCGCCGCGGATGCCCAACAGCCCGATGACCAGGTTGAGGCACGCCCCCACCATGGCCATGGCGCCCACGACGGGCTCGGCCAGCACGGACGGCTCGACGCCCAGCACCGAGCGGCCGAACAGGTAGCCGCCCCACAGCGCCGCGCCCAGCAGCAGCTCGGCGATGGCCCACACCACCACGAACAGGCACAGACGACGCAGCCACACCTGCCATGTCGTCATCGGCGCTCCAACGGCGCACACCTCCGGCGTCTCCTCGTGGCTGTTCGTTCCATCGGACATGGTGGTCACCTCGCTTGCAAGCATCGACGCGCGGCACGCGCAGAATACAAAACGAGCCGGATCAAATGATCCGGCTCGAAAACATGTGGTGGAGCCTAGGGGGATCGAACCCCTGACCTCATGGCTGCCAGCCATGCGCTCTCCCAGCTGAGCTAAGGCCCCGAAAAAGTGCGAGACTTAGTATACCCGAAGCGGGAACACGGTCAAGCACTTTTTTGAAAAAAGTTATGCAGACGCTCAAGGTCGCACTCGACAGCCGGGCGAATCTCGACCCTTTTACTTGCCATCGCGCCACGTCACCGCACGAATAAGCACGGCATCGCGCATCGGATTCCCCTCCTGCGACCACCAAGAATATGGTAAGGTTGTACGCAGCTTGCGGCATGCAACTTTACGAGACGAATCCGTCGATCGGAGCGACCCATAGCACCGACAGAAACACCCAGCGCATCGCACCGTCGATCGCTCGCATCTGCTTGGGGATGCCTCATCGCGCTCGCATGCGCGCTGTTGCTGCTGAGCTTCGCCGCGCCGACTCCCGCATTCGCCGACGAATCCGCACCCTCCGAGAAGCGCGTCGTGCGCGTGGCGAGCTACGCCGACGGCGACTACATGTCCATCGACAAGAACGGCGAGCACACCGGCTACGAGGTTGACTACTTCAACGAGATCGCCCGCTACGCGAATTGGACGTACGAGTACGTCGACTATACCAGCTGGGCCGATGCCCAAGCGGCCCTCGAAGCCGGCGAGGTCGACGTCCTCTCCTTCGTCTACCGCACCGCCGAGCGCGAAGAGCGCATGCTGTTCTCGCAGGCCTCGCTCTGCGAGATATACACCACCATCAGCGTGCGCCCCGACGACACGCGGTTCGCCTTCGAAGACTTCGAGGCGTTTTCGGGCATGCGCGTGGGCATGGTTGCAGGCGGCGAAGACGCGGAGGCGTACCTCCGCTACAGCGAGGAAAACCATTTCGAAACCGAGAACGTGCTGTACGACACCACCGAGGACATGCTCGAGGCGCTTGCGAACGGCGAGCTCGACGCGGTGGCGAACACGCACCTCGGACGCAACTCGCAGTTCCGCACCATCGCCCAATTCTCGCCGCAGCCCCTGTACGTGGTCCTGCCGCTCGACCGCACGGAAATCGCCGCGGAGCTCGACGACGCCATGAACCGGCTCAAGCTGCGCGATCCCGAATTCCCCAGCCTGCTGTACGACCGCTACTTCGGCATCAACACCGATCAAGACCCCGTGTTCACCGAAGACGAGTACGCCTACCTCGCAACGGCCCCCACCCTGCGCGTGGTGTACGACTCCTTCCGCGCGCCCATCTCGAGCACCGATCCCGAAACCGGCGCCTTCTCCGGCGCGGTGGCATCGCTGTTCGAAGACATCACGCGCATCACCGGGCTGCAGTTCGAGTTCATCCCGGCCGACAGCCACGATGAGGCCGTCCGCTATGCCGAAAACGGTTACGCCGACATCATCTACGGCGTCGACCGCGATGCCGACCAGGAGTCGAGCGGCGAGCTGGTCACCACCGGGCCGTACCTGCGCGATCCCATGGCGCTCGTGGTGGGGTCGAATCCGTCGGGCGACCGCATCGCCCTCGCGCGCGGCCTCGTGTCGCTGAGCGATCTGGAACGCACGTCGCATGCAGAGGGCACCGTCACCTACTACGACACGCCGAAAGCCTGTCTCGACGCCCTCGTCAGTGGCGAGGCCGACGTGGCCTACCTTGACACGCACGTGGCGAACTACCTGCTCACCGAGTCGCAGTACACGTCGCTCAACGCCACAGTGGTCACGAATTTCTCGAACGACATGAGCATCGGCGTGTCGAGCAGCGTCGACCCGCGCCTCGCGAGCATCCTCGACCGTTGCGTGCAGTACACGGCCGACAGCAAGATAACCACCTGGCTGTCGCAAAGCGGCCTGAGCGTGCACTCCGCGAGCCCCGTCGACATCCTGCGGCAGTACCCCATCCAGATCATCGCCGGCGTCGTCATCCTGTTTGGCTGCATCCTGGCCGTCGCGCTGTACGTGGGCCGCGTGAAGCTGCGGGCCGCACGACGCATCGAGAAGTTCTCGTTCACCGACCCGCTCACCGGCGGCTGGAGCCTCGCGCGCTTCCGCTCCGAAGTGGGCGAGCAGCTGGCAAGCGCGCCGGACGGCGCGTACGCGGCCGTGTACCTGGACGTCAAGCGCTTCAAGAGCTTCAACGCCGCGTTCGGCTACGCCACCGGCGACCGGGTGCTGCTGGCGCTCAACGAGGTCATGGCGGGCATGGGGGCGAAGGACGAACGCTACGCGCACGTCATCGCCGACGAGTTCGTGCTGCTCATCCGCTGGGAAGGGTGGGACGTGTTCCTCGAGCGGTTCGAAGAGCTCGACCGCCGCTTCAACAACACCGACGTGCTGGTGGAGCTGTCGCATCGCCTCATGCTGCAGGCCGGCGTGTGCGTCATCGAACGCAGCGACGAGACGCCGCGCATCGACGCGCAGTCCATCATCGAGTTCGTGGACAGCGCCCGCTACGCCCGCGACAGCATCGGCGAGACCTCGCGCAGCGTCGCCGCGCAGTACTCGGCCGGCATGAAGGACCGCGACATCGCCGAGCGCGCACTCGTGGCCGTGGCGCACGACGCCCTCGATCGCGGCGAGTTCGTGGCGTTCTACCAGCCGAAGGTGGAAATCGCCACCAATCGCCTCATCGGCTTCGAGGCCCTCGCCCGCTGGCAATCGCCCGAGCGCGGACTCGTGCCGCCCGACGAGTTCATCCCGCTGTTCGAGCGCACCGGCCTCGTCATGGACCTCGATCTGCAAATCTTCCGCATGGCGTGCGCACGCATTCGCGAGCAGCTCGATGCCGGCGCCGACGCGCTGGTCATCGCGTGCAACTTCTCGCGCCTGCACCTCCAAAACGACGCGTTCCCCGAAACGCTGAAGGCTATCGTGGACGAGTACCGCGTGCCCATCGAGCTGCTGGAGCTCGAGCTGACGGAGAACATCGTCATGGAAGATCTCGAGCGCGCCGAGCGTTTGTGCCATCGCCTGAAGGATCTCGGTTTCCGCATCGCCATCGACGACTTCGGCAGCGGCTACTCGTCGCTTGGCACGCTGCAGAACCTGCCTATCGACGTGCTCAAGCTCGACCGCAGCTTCCTCATGAGCAGCGAGAGCGGCGAGCGCTGCAAGGCCATCCTCGACGGCGTGGTGTCCATCGCCGACCGGCTCGACGTGGATGTGGTGGTGGAGGGCGTGGAAACGCGCGATCAGGCATCCATGCTCGTGCGCATGGACAACCGCATCATCGCGCAGGGCTTCCTCTACTCGCGCCCCGTCCCGCGCGACGCGTCCGACCAGCAGTTCAACGCCGGCTCGCTCAAGCCGCACGAAGCATCCTGACGCCGTTTATCCGACGCCGGCTTGCAGTCTCGCAAAAGAGAAAGGGCGGTCGTTCGCACGACCGCCCTTGTTTTGTTGGCTACGCTTTCTCGGATGCGTAGAAGACCGCTTGATCGAAGACGTCGGCGATGGCCTTGCCGTCGATGAAGGGAAGCGTCAAGAACTCGCTCACCGTCGGCACCAGCTCGCTCGCGTCCACGTAGTGGCCCTTGTCGTTGAGCTTCGCCGTGTCCTGCGCGCGCCAGTAGCGATCGTTGACGTCGGTCAGGTAGTACGTTTCGCTGCCGATCTCCATGTACACGGAGTGCTTCGCGTGCAGATAGGTCGGCAGCTCGTCGAAGGATACGTCGAGCGCCTCCGCTGCTTTCGTTCCCATAACGGCCCCTTTCATCCGAAAAACACCTTGGCGTTATCATAGCAAGAAGTATCAGCGGATGCATCGGAAATAGCAGATTCGCTCAGCTCGTTTTGCCGACGGCGAGCGCGCTCAGGCGCTCGATATGCGCAGGGCCGGTGCCGCAGCAACCGCCCACCATGGTGGCCCCGGCCGCCATGAGCGGCTCCATGGCGCGGGCGAAGGCGTCGGGCCCCAGCTCGTACACGAGGCCGTCGGCCCCCTCGCGCGGCAACCCGGCGTTGGGCTGCACGAGCAGCGGACAGGCCACCCGACGCGCGGCGGCCCGCACTGCGTCCGCCATGAGATCGGGGCCGAACGAGCAGTTGAACCCCACCGCATGGGCGCCCAGCGAAGCGAGCGCCACCGCCGCCATCTCGGGCGGCGTGCCGAGGTACGTGCGCCCGTCTGCGGCCAGCGTCATGGTGACCAGCACGGGAAGGTCGCAGCGCTCGCGTGCGGCACGCAGGGCCGCCTGCGCCTCGCCCAGGTCGAGCATCGTCTCGATGAGCACGAGATCGCAACCGGCGGCGCGCACGGCGTCCACCTGCTCGGCGAACAGGTCGTACGCTTCCTCGTAGGCGAGCGGGCCCGCGGGATCGAAGAGCGCGCCAAGGGGGCCGATGTCGCCGGCGACGTAGCGGGCGCCCGCCTCGCGCGCGCAGGAGACGGCCGCGCGGTACACGTCGGCCACCGACGCGCGGCCTTCGAGGGCGCGCCGGTTCGCGCCGAAGGTGTTCGTGGTGGCCACGTCGGCGCCAGCGGCGACGTAGGCCGCATGGATTGCGGTGACGGCGGCAGGATGCGTGAGGTTGAGCAGTTCGAACGGCGCGTCGTCCCGCGCGAAGCCGCGCGCCATGAGCTGCGTGCCCATCGCGCCGTCGAACACGAGCGCGTCCTCGCCGCGCAAAGCACGCGCCAGATGCTCGTCGGTCACGATGCCCGGTATGTCGATGTCTTCAGCCATGCCGCCATTATACGCACCAAGCGGCCCGACGGGGCGCTCTGCCCTGCCAAGCCGCTTGGTTTCCGCCATACGGGAACGCGTGCGCGGAGTGCGCTAGCTGCGCACGAGCTTCCGTATCGAGCCGAGGGGCGCGAAGGTGACGATGGCGCCCACGACGCACAGCAGGAACACGATGGCCGCCGTGAACTCGGACGCCGCAGCCACGTTCACGCCGACGCCGACGAGCGCCCACAAGAACACGAGCTGGAACGCCATGTCGTCGTACACCTTCTTCATGACGTAGCCGAACGCCAGCACGCCCGCGGTGAGCAGGATGGTGAACAGCCCGTTGAAGAACGGGATGCCGCCGTCCAGCATGCGCGTGGCAAGGATGGTCAGGTTCGACAGCGTGGCGACGGTGACCCAGGCCGTGTAGATGGAGATGGGCACCCAGCCGGAGGGCGTCTTCGCCGTGCGGCGCACGTTGAGGTACAGCGCGCCCAGCACGAACCACATGGCCAGGATGACGATGAACGACACGCCGATCATCTCGAAGTGCCATAGCGCCAGCCACAGCACGTTCGTGACGCAGCTTGCGATGAACAGGACGGACGCGAACGAGAAGCGATCGGGACGCGTGGGAGCCGCGCGCGTGTAGGCCACGAGCCACACGATGAGCGCGATGTAGATGAGCGTCCAGATGGCGAACACGTAGCCGGCCGGCGTGAACCACGTGAACACGCCGTAAGCGACCGATGCCGACGTGTTCCCGCCCACCTGGCCGCCCTCTATGATGGCATTGCCGAGCAGCGTGACGGCGTAGACGATCCACATGGTGACCGTTTCGGCGGTCAGGTAACCGCCGCGTTCGAGCTTGCGGCCGGTGCGCGTGTTGCGGGCACGCTGCACGACGCCCGGCGCCGATGCGGCACGATACGCATGATTGGGCATGATGCACCTCGCTTTCTAAGGGGACGATGATACCGTTCCTTTTCGTAGGGTGCAGATCAGTGTACCGCCGTCATGCGGCGAGGCCGTTACGGCCGATTAGCAGTCCTTCATCGCTTTAGCGCAGATCAGATGCGCATCAGTCAACGTTGATGCGCATGCGCAGAAAATCGCCGGCCTCCACCGACTCGTCCGTTTCGAACGTGTAGCGCTCAGCCGAGCGGTTCGCCACCGCCGCGGGCACGCGGTCGGGCTGCACGCCGTCGTCGTCGGGAGCGGGGAGCCACGCGAGGTTGCGCACCGGCACGCGCCCGATGCGGGGCCGCGGCGACAGCGCTTCGAGCACGTCGCCTTCGCAGAAGCGGTTGTAGCAGCGGGCCACGATGCGGAAGGCGCCCTCGCCCGCCGGCTCGCACGACTCCACCGTGGCCGCATGCAGGCATTCCGTGGTGTAGCCGTCCACGTCGGGCGACTGCTGCGCGTCGCCGAAGTAGAAGCCGGTGTTGTAGGGACGATGCGAGACGGCCAGCAGCTCGTCGGCCACCTCGCGGGCCGGCATGCCGTCGAGCACGAGCCGATAGGCCCGCACCACCGAGGCCACGTAGAACGCCTTCTTGTTGCGGCCCTCGATCTTGAACGAGTCGATACCGGCCGCAGCCAGCTCGTCGAGGTGCGCCAGCAGGTTGAGGTCCTGCGCGTTCATGACGTAGGAGCCGCGCACGTCCTCCTCAACCGGGAAGAACTCGCCGGGACGCTGCTCCTCCACCAGCGCGTAGCTCCAGCGGCACGGCTGCGTGCAGTGGCCCTTGTTGCCGGAGCGGCCCGTGAGCGCCGCGCTGATCAGGCAGCGGCCCGACACAGCCATGCACATGGCACCGTGCACGAAGGCCTCGAGCTCCAGCTCGCGCGGGATGTCGGCGCGCATGCGGGCGATGTCCTCCACGCTCATCTCCCGCGCGCACACGATGCGGCTCGCCCCCAGCTCGTGCCACACGCGCGCGGCCTCGGCGTTGCACACGCTCGCCTGCGTGCTCACGTGCAGCTCCACCTGCGGCGCGTGCCGCTGCGCAAGGCGCAGCGCGCCCAGGTCGCTCACGATGAACGCGTCCGCGCCGGCCGCGGCAAGGGATTCCAGGTAGGCGGGAAGCGTTTGCAGGTCGTCGGCACCCATGAGCGCGTTGAGCGTCACGTACACCCGCGCGCCGGCCGCATGGGCGTGCGCCACCGCTGCGGGCACCTCGTCGAGTGCGAAGTTCGCGGCGCGCTGCCGCAGCCCGAAGCGGTCGGCCGCCAGGTACACGGCGTCCGCGCCGAAGCGCACCGCCGCCTCCAGCTGCGCCCGCCCGCCGGCCGGCGCAAGAAGCTCAGGAGTTGTCGTCAGTGAAGTTTGCATGCGCCGTATTGTAACGCACGAGCCCGCCCTCGCCAGCGACAAGCCCCACCCGTCTTGGCGCGAGTCTGCCCATCCTTGGCGCGAGTCCGCCCTTCCCCTGGCGCGGGGTGGGACATGCGGGCGATTGCGCGCGTGCCGCGCCGGTTCGCGATGGACGCGGCATGCGATCGGCGCGACGCAAGACGCCCGACCCCAAAGCAACACGCCGCGCCAAAAGGGGACGACCGGCGTCGAACACCCGTCTTGGCAAGAGCTCGCCCATCCTTGGCGCGAGTCTGCCTTTCCCCTGGCGCGGGGCGGGACATGCGGGCGATTGCGCGCGTGCCGCGCCGATTCGCGACGGGCGCGGCATGCGATCGGCGCGGCGCAAGACGCCCAACCCCAAAGCAATACGCCGCGCCAAAAAAAGGCTCAATCGCACCCGAAAAGAGCTACCCCTCGTAGCTTACGCGGGCTCCTTGCGGGGTGTCCTCGATGGTGAAGCCGAGGCCGGTCAGGCCGTCGCGGACGGCGTCGGCTTTGCCCCAGTCCTTCGCGGCGCGCGCGTCGGCGCGGGCTGCCAGCAACGCGTCCACAGCCTCGACGGCGTCAGAGCCCTCGTAGCCGGCGATCTCGGCCGCCAGCGACACGACCTCAACCGGATACGCCGTGACGGCGCACGCATCGGCTGCGGCCTCCACGTTGATGCCGAACACGCCCATGAGCTCCACGATGGCGGTGCGCGCCTCGCGCACGGCCGGCACGTCGGTGATGGAGATGGTCTTGTCGGCCGTCTGCCCGTTCACCTCGGCTACGAAGTCGAACACTTCGCCAAGCGCCTTGCACGTGTTGAAGTCGTCGTCCATGGCCAGGATGAAGGCCACCTTCGTCTCCTTCGCGCGCTTCATGAGCTCGCGCGTGTCGAGCGGCGACGGGATGTCCTGGGCGTTCTCCACCAGCCAGTCGAGGTTCTTCACCGTGTTCTCGATGCGGCAGAGCGCCGCGCCGGCCTCGGCCAGACGCTCGTCGGAAAAGTCGAGCGGCGAGCGGTAGTGCGTCTGCAGCATGAGGAAGCGCAGCACCTCGGGGCGCACGACGGCCAGCACGTCGCGCAGCAGCTTGAAGTTGCCCAGCGACTTGCTCATCTTCTCGGCGTTGATCTGCAACATGCCGCCGTGAATCCAGTAGTTCGCGAACGTGCAGCCGCACGCGGCCTCGCTTTGCGCGCGCTCGTTCTCGTGATGCGGGAACACGAGGTCGGCGCCACCGCCGTGGATATCGAACGGCAGGCCCAGGTACTTGCGCGACATGGCCGAGCACTCGATGTGCCAGCCGGGACGACCCATGCCCCAAGGCGACTCCCAGGCGGGCTCGCCGGGCTTCGCGGCCTTCCATAGCGCGAAGTCGAGCGGGTCGCGCTTGCGGTCGCTCACGCCTTTGTCGTCGGCGCGCAGCTCGCGGTGGCCGCTCTCCATCTCGTCCACGTTGCGACCCGACAGCTCGCCGTACGCGGGGAACGAGCGCACGCTGAAGTACACGTCGCCGTCCACGTCGTAGGCGTTCCCGCCGTCGATGAGCTCCTGGATGAGCTCGATCATCGCGGGAATCTCCTCGGTGGCCTTCGGGCGGATGTCGGGGTCGAGCACGCCGGCGGCGCGCATGTCGGCGATGAACGCCTCGGTGTATTCGGCGGCCACCTCGGCGGCGCTGCGGCCTTCCTCGAGCGACTTGCCGATGATCTTATCGTCCACGTCGGTGACGTTCTGCACGAACGTCACGTCGAAGCCGCGCCACATGAGGTAGCGGCGGATCACGTCGAAGCTGATGAACGTGCGCGCGTTGCCGATGTGGATGTAGTTGTACACGGTCGGGCCGCACACGTACATGCCCACCTTGCCGCGCTCGCGCGTCTCGAAGTCCACTTTCTCGCGCGTCTTCGTGTTGTAAAGCCTGATCATAGAAGTATCCTCGCATCCTGCCTGTTCAAACGTCGCCTCCACGCGGCGCGCGTCGGCCCTAGATTCTAGCACAGCATCAAACGCGCGAACGCGCGTGCCCCCGCCCGCCGATCAGCGGCGGAACAGTAGACAGACGGCGGTCGCAGAGATGCCCTCCTCGCGGCCCTCGAATCCCAAATGCTCGGTGGTGGTTGCCTTCACGCCCACGTTCTCCACCGCGATGCCCATGGCGGCGGCCAGGTTCTCGCGCATGGCCTCGCGAAACGGCGAAAGCTTCGGCGCCTGCGCGGCAACGACGGAGTCCACGTCGAGGATGTCGTAGCCCTCGGCGCGCACCTTGTCGGCCACGGCGGCCAGCAGCTTGAGCGAGTCGGCGTCCTTGAACGCGGGGTCGGTGTCGGGGAACAGCTTGCCGATGTCGCCGCCGCGGATGCCGCCCAACAGCGCGTCGGAGATGGCATGCGCCAGCACGTCGGCGTCCGAATGGCCCAAGAGCCCCCGCGTGTGCGGGATGTCCACGCCGCCCAAGATGAGCTTGCGCCCCTCGGCGAACGCGTGCACGTCGTAGCCCTGCCCGATGCGCAAGGACGCAGGATTGAACGGCTGATGCTCGGGATCCTTCGACTCCGCGCTGCGCGCTCCGCTCAGGATGACAGGTTCCGCCATTACTCCTCGACCCCCTTCATGTACATCGTGCGCACGGCGGCGGCCAGCATGAGGTAGTCCTCCGGCACGGTCAGCTTGATGTTGTCGCGCTTGCCCTCCACCACGAGCACGCGGCCGCCCAACCGCTCGATGAGCGACGAGTCGTCGGTGCCCATGAAGCCGTCGGACAGCGCGGAGGCGTGCGCGCGGCGGTAGATGCCGGCGCGGAACACCTGCGGCGTCTGCGCGTTCCAGAACACGCGACGGTCGGGCGTGCCCACGATCACGCCGTTCTCCACCACCTTGAGCGTGTCGACGGCCGGATGCGCCACCACGGCGCCGTCGCAGTCGATGTTGCCCTTGAGCGTGGCGATGGTGTGCGCGATGAGGTCGGGCGAGATGAGCGGGCGGGCGCCGTCGTGCAGGATGACGTACTCGTAGTCGTCCGGCACGTATTCCAGGCCCGAGAACGCGGATTCCTGACGGCTCGGCCCCGCCGGCGCCACCACGATGGGCGTCACGAACGGGAACGGGTCGATGGCGCGCTTGAGATACTCGCTGCAGCGGTCCTCGGGGCACACGATGACGATGAGCCCGATATCGCCCACGGCGTCGAACGCCTCGGCCGACCAGGTGAGGATGGGCTTGCCGGCGATCTCGACCAGCTGCTTGCCGCCCTCTTTGCCGAAGCGGTCGCCCGTGCCTCCGGCCAGGATGATGGCCGCCGTCTGCGGGTTCTTGTCCACCGCGCCCTTGAGGCCTCCCATCGCCTGCGTCAGCGCGTCGAAGTCCAGATCGTTCAGCGCAAGCTCGGGCGCGCCGAGCACCGCGGACGAGAACACCGGGTCGATTGTCTGCGTCATAGGGTCTTCCTCTCCGCCATGGGTTGTTAGTCCCGCTCGCCCGGCTGGCGCACGGTGATCTCCTGCGCCTTCAGCGACACGCGCGAATTGGGGGGAACCGACGAGGTGACGAACGTGGAACCGGCGATGACCGACCCCGCCCCCACCACCGTTTCCCCGCCGAGCACCGAGGCGTTGGAGTAGATGGTCACGTCGTCTTCGATGGTGGGATGGCGCCGCACCCCGGCAAGGCGCTGCCCGCCGCGCGTGGACAGCGCGCCCAGCGTCACGCCCTGGTACAGCTTCACGTGATCGCCGATGACGGTGGTCTCGCCGATCACCACGCCCGTGCCGTGGTCGATGAAGAAGTACTCGCCGATCTCGGCACCGGCGCCGATGTCGATGCCCGTGCCGCTGTGCGCCAGCTCGGTCATGATGCGCGGGATGATGGGCACGTTCTGCTGGTACAGCACGTGGGCGATGCGGTAGACGTAGATGGCGTACAGGCCCGGGTACGAGAAGATGACCTCCTCCTTCGACCCCGCGGCCGGATCGCCGTCGTAGAGCGCCTGCACGTCGGTGAGCAGCACCCGCTGGATGCTGGGCAGCTCGTCGAAGAACACCGTGCACACCTCGGAGGCGCGCTCGCAGATATGCTCGGGCGTGGTGCCGCCGCACAGGTGGCGCGCCGGATCGACCACCGCGTCGTCGCGGTCGTCGGACGTGTACGTGAGGGCGAGCACGATCTGCTCGCGCAGCACGCGCTCGATCTGGATGAGCGTCTCGCCGATGAAATACTCCGGGCTGGTGGACGGCGTGAGCATCTCCTCGCCGAAGTAGCCCGGGAACAGCACCCGACGCAAGTCTTTGAGCACGCCCTTCACGGCCATGCGGCTGGGAAACCGCCGTCCGGGCTTCGTGAAGAATATCTCGTCGGCTTCGTAGTTCTTCTCGATGGCTTTCACGATGCGATCGAGGTTGTCTCCGAACATGGAACCTCCTGAAATCGGGTCGTTCGCTGCGCTTCCCCCGATACCGATTCGGTAGGCTTGCGATGTTCCTAGTATACGACAAATGCGGGCGCAGGACACAAGAAACCCCTGCTCCTCGGGCTTCGGATTCCAACCCAAGGAACAGGGGCACACGGAACGGCGCTGCTAGTCGGCCGCGCCGCCCGACATCGAGCCGCCGGTGTTCACGCCGGCATGGCCCAGGTCGTAGTTCGTCAGCAGCAACTCGGCTTCGCGAGCGATGCTGTCGCGCTTGCGAGGCGCGGGAATCGAGCCCGAACCCGTGGTGAACACAAGCTCGCCGTCCACCGCATCCACCTCGATGATGGAGCCACTCGTCCACTTGCCTTCGAGGATTTCCTCAGACAGCGGGTCCTCCAGCAAACGCTGGATGGCGCGGCGCAGCGGGCGGGCGCCGTACGCGGCGTCGGTGCCTTCCTTGGCGATGAGCTTGCACGCCCCCTCGGTGAGGTTGATGGACATGTTCTGCTCGATCAAGCGCTCGCGCAGGTCGGCCACCATGAGCTTGACGATTTTGGAGATCTGGTCGTCGTTCAAGGACTTGAACACGATCATCTCGTCGATGCGGTTCAGGAACTCAGGCCTGAACAGCTTCTTCATCTCGGCCATGACGCGGCTCTTGATCTCCTTGTCGGACAGCCCCGCGTGCTCCTCGGTGGAGAAGCCCAGCGTGGTGGGCTGGGCGATTTCGCGCGCGCCCACGTTCGAGGTCATGATGATGACCGCGTTGCGGAAGTCCACCGTGCGACCCTGCGCGTCCGTCAAGCGACCCTCTTCCAAAATCTGGAGCAGGATGTTGAACACGTCGGGGTGCGCTTTCTCGATCTCGTCGAACAGCACCACCGAGTAGGGGCGCTGGCGCACGGCCTTCGTCAGCTGGCCGCCCTCGTCGAAGCCCACGTAGCCCGGAGGCGAACCCACGAGACGGCTCACGCTGTGCTTCTCCATGTACTCGGACATGTCGAAGGACAACAGCGCGTCCTCGGAGTTGAACAGGAACTCGGCCAACGCCTTCGACAGCTCCGTCTTGCCCACGCCCGAGGGGCCCAGGAAGATGAACGAGCCGGCGGGGCGCTTCGGGTCCTTGAGGCCGGAACGCGAGCGGCGGATGGCCTTCGACAGCGCCGTGACGGCCTCTTCCTGGCCGATGACACGCTCGTGCAGCGCGCTTTCCATGCGCAGCAGCTTCTCGGTCTCGGCTTCGGTGAGGTTCGACACGGGCACGCCCGTGCTCATGGACACCACGTCGGCGATGTCCTCCACGGTAACCTGATGGACGGACTTCTGCGCGTCCTCTTCCCACTTCTTCTCGGCTTCGACGCGCTTGGCCTTGAGCTCGGACTCCTGGTCGCGCAGCTGGGCGGCGCGCTCGAAGTCCTGGGCGGCAATGGCCGAATCCTTCTCGCCGCGGATCGTGCGCAGCTCTTCATCGAGCTCGCGCAGCTCCTTGGGCAGCGTCATGTTCCGGATGCGCATGCGCGCGCCCGCCTCGTCCAGCACGTCGATGGCCTTGTCGGGCAGGAAGCGGTCCTGAATGTAGCGGCTGGACAGCGACACGGCGGCTTGCAGCGCCTCGTCGGTGAAGTGCACCTGGTGGTGCGCCTCGTAGCGGTCGCGCAGACCCTCCATGATGCGCAGCGCCTGCTCCTCGTTCGGCTCGCCCACGGTGATGGGCTGGAAGCGACGCTCGAGCGCGGAGTCCTTCTCGAAGTGCTTGCGGTACTCGTCGATGGTGGTGGCGCCCACCACCTGGATCTCGCCGCGGGACAGCGGCGGCTTCAGGATGGCGGCCGCGTCGATGGAGCCCTCGGCCGAGCCCGCGCCGATGAGCGTGTGGATCTCGTCGATGAACAGGATGATGTCGCCCGCGTCCATCACTTCCTTGATGCACTTCTTCAGGCGTTCCTCGAACTCGCCGCGGTACTTGGAACCGGCCACGAGCGCGCTCACGTCGAGCGTGAACAGGCGCTTGCCGCGCAGGATGTCGGGCACCTGGTTCGACACGATGAGCTGGGCCAGGCCTTCGGCCACGGCGGTTTTGCCCACGCCCGGCTCGCCGATGAGCAGCGGGTTGTTCTTCTGGCGGCGGCTGAGCACCTGCATGACGCGCTCGATTTCGCCCGCGCGGCCGATGACCGGGTCGAGCTTGCCGTCGCGCGCCTTCTGCGTGAGGTCGGTGCCGAACTCCTTGAGCACGCTGTCCGACGACCCGGCGTTCGGGTCGAAGGGGTTGCGCCCGGCGTAGACGGGGCTCTGCCCCACCAGGTCGTTGAGCGCGCTGCGCACGTCGTCGCCCGACACGCCGAGGCGCGTGAGCACCTCGAGCGCGGTGCCGTCGCCCTCGCGCACGATGCCGAGCAGCAGGTGCTCGGTGGAGATGTAGGATTGTCCCATCTGCATGGCCTCGCGCAGGCTGTTCTCCAGCACGCGCTTGACGCGCGGCGTGAAGGACAGGTGGCCCGACACGTCCGTGTCCTCGTCGATGGTGACCACCTGGCGGATGGCCTGCACGACGGCGTCGTACTTCACGTTGAGGCGCTCGAGCGCCTGGGCGGCCAAGCCGTCCTTCTCTTGGATGAGGCCGAGCAGGATGTGCTCGGTGCCCACGTAGGGTTGATGGAGGGAGCGCGCTTCGTCCTGAGCCAGGACGAGCACTTTGCGCGCCTTGTCCGTAAACTTCTCAAATGACATGTAAGCCTCGTTTCTTGAGGATGCTTCCGTGTATCGCGTACTATGTTAGCACTCTCCTTGAAAGAGTGCTAACGCGACGCATCCCGCACACGCCTGCTCCATAACTTGCGGCGATGCGGCGACCCGTTCATCCTACCACGACCTCTCCCGCTGCTCGTCCAAGCCTCGGGACGCTTCCGAACGTGATCGCATCCGACAAGGATTCGTAACGTGCGACGCCGCGGGGGTCCGCTCCGTCCCGCATGCACGAGGGCCGCCCGCGTTGTGCGGACGGCCCTCGGGAAGCATGACGGTGCAGGGAGCGGTTAGTACAGCTTCGCTCCGGCGGGGATGCGGTCGTCAACCATGAGCAGGTTGAGGCGTTCCTCGCCCTCCTCCTCGTGAATGGCCGACAGCAGCATGCCGCACGAATCGACGCCCATCATCTTGCGCGGCGGCAGGTTGGTGATGGCGATGAGCGTGCGACCCACCAGCTCCTCCGGCTCGTAGTACGCGTGGATGCCGGACAGGATGACGCGATCGGCGTCCGTGCCGTCGTCGAGCGTGAACTGCAGCAGCTTCTTGCTCTTCGGAACGGCGATGCACTCCTTCACCTTCACGGCGCGGAAGTCCGACTTGCTGAACGTGTCGAAGTCCACCTCGTCGGCGAACAGCGGCTCGACGACCGCCTTCGAGAAGTCGATGGGAGCCGCAGCGGCCGCCGTCGCGGCGACCGGCGCCTCGGCCGCGGCAGCGCGCGGACGCCCGCCCGCCGGAGCCTCGTCGCGCATGTGCGGGAACAGCAGCACGTCGCGGATGGACGGGGCGTCGGCCAGCAGCATGACCAGGCGGTCGATGCCGATGCCGCAGCCGCCCGCCGGGGGCATGCCGTACTCGAGCGCGCGCACGTAGTCGTCGTCGTAGCCCATGGCCTCGTCGTCGCCGAGGTCCTTCGCCTCAACCTGCGCGCGGAAGCGCTCGGCCTGGTCGACCGGGTCGTTCAGCTCGCCGAAGGCGTTGGCGTACTCGTGACCGCAGATGAACAGCTCGAAGCGCTCGGTGAGGTTCGGGTCGCCGGCCTTCTTCTTGGCCAGCGGCGACACCTCGATGGGGTGCTCGGTGACGAAGGTGGGCTGGATGAGCTTCTCCTCGGCCACGGCCTCGAAGATCTCGGCGATGAGCTTGCCCTTGCCCCATGCGGCCTCGGCGTGGCCGCCGTTGCGCTCGAGGATTTCCACGAGCTCGTCGCGCGTGCGCTCGAAGCTCACGTCCTCGCCCGCGCCGGCGCTGGCCAGCTCGATCATGGTGGCGCGACGCCACGAGCCGCTCAGGTCGACGGTCTGGCCCTGGTACTCCACCTGCATCGTGCCGCATGCGGCGAGCGCCGCAGCCTGCACGACGCCCTGCGTGAGCTCCATCATGCCCTCGAGGTCGCTGAACGCCTGGTAGAACTCCATCGTGGTGAACTCGGGGTTGTGGTACGGGTCCATGCCCTCGTTGCGGAACTGGCGCCCGATCTCGAACACCTTCTCGAAGCCGCCCACGATCAGGCGCTTGAGATGCAGCTCGGTGGCGATGCGCAGGTAGAAGTCCTTGTCGAGCGCGTTGTGATGCGTGACGAAGGGACGCGCGTTCGCGCCGCCGAGGATGGGGTGCAGGATGGGCGTCTCAACCTCGTAGAAGCCCTCGCCCTCCATGTAGCGGCGAATGGCGGAAACCACCTTGAAGCGCTTCTCGAACGTGTCGCGCACCTCGCGGTTCATGACGAGGTCCACGTAGCGCTGACGGTAGCGCGTCTCCTTGTCGGCCAGGCCGTGGAACTTCTCGGGAAGCGGGCGCAGGCTCTTGCTGAGCAGCTCGAACGACGTCACCGACACGGACAGCTGCCCGCGCTTCGTACGCATCATGGTGCCCTCGACGCCAATCCAGTCGCCCACGTCGAGATCCTTGAGCTCGGCGAACATATCCTCGCCCAGCGCGTTGATGCGGCAGAACAGCTGCATGTCGCCCGAGGAGTCGCGCAGTTCGAGGAACGCGAGCTTGCCCTGGTCGCGCTTGGCCATGACGCGGCCCGCCACCTTCACCTCGTCCTCGGTGGACGCGCCGTCCTCGAGGTTGGCGTAGCGCTCGGCCAGCTCGGCCAGATGGTGCGAGTACTTGAACGCGTGGCCGTACGGGTCCTTGCCCGCCGCAAGCAGCGCCTCGCGCTTCGCGCGCCGCACCGCGATAGGATCGTCTTCGATAATCTGCGTTTCGATGGTTTCGCTCATAGGTTGTCCTTGAAAATACCGGTTGGCGTGATACGTCGGCGAGCCGGCGGCCGTCGGGCCGCCGGAACGTTCTTAGTGCTCGAGCTTCTCGATCGTCATGACGATCTTGCGGCCGGTCGGGCCCGTGGTTTCCACCACGTCGCCCTTCTTGTGGCCCAGCAGCACCGAGCCCACCGGCGACTCGTTGGAAATCCTGCCCGCAGCGGAATCGCTCTCCGCGCCGCCCACGATGGTGAACACGCGCTCGCGGCCGCCCATGTTGACGGTCACCGTCGAGCCGATGTGCACGCTGTTCGAGCGCTTCGGCGCGTTGACCACCGTCGCCTCGCTCAGGATGCGGCTGATCTCGGCGATGCGCGCCTCCATCATGCCCTGCTCGTTCTTGGCGTCGTCGTACTCGGAGTTCTCCGAGATGTCGCCGAACTCGCGCGCCACCTTGATGCGCTCGCCGATTTCGGCGCGCTTCTCGGTTTCGAGGAAATGGAGCTCTTCCTCGAGCTTGTCCTTGCCCTCCTGCGTGAGGATGAAGTTGCTGTCTGCCATGTTGGTTCACCTGTCCAATTACAAAAACATGCACGCTCATTCCTACAAGCGTGCGTACCGATACCTATTACTGTGGGAAACATGAATCGGCGAACACCCGCCGATATGAAAAAAGCGGTATGTGCAAGGCGACGAGGCGTCTACACATACCGCGAACCAGACCTAATCGTGTGCTACTCGGCCTTTTTCTTAGCCGCGGTCGTCGTCTTCTTGGCCGTGGTGGTCTTCTTGACCGGCTCCTCGACCTCTTCGACTTCTTCCTCGTCGTCGGCTTCTTCGATGTTCTTATCGCCGCCGCCCATACCTTCACGCAGGTTCTTGACGGTCTTGCCGATAGCGCCACCGAGCTTCGGGAGGTTCTTCGGCCCGAAGATGAGCAGGATTACCGCGAGAATGATGAGAAGCTCAGGCATTCCCATTCCCAGGATTTTCATACGTTCCTCCAAGTTGCTCGTGCGAAGCGCGCCTCTCGCAGCTTCGCCCACTCTGACCATGTCAGAATAGCCTACCTATGCAAAAAAGGGATGCTCTTTATCGAAAGTACATCCCCT
Organism: Eggerthella sinensis; assembly: GCF_003339815.1. GTDB lineage: Bacteria > Actinomycetota > Coriobacteriia > Coriobacteriales > Eggerthellaceae > Eggerthella > Eggerthella sinensis. The sequence goes on along the minus strand of NZ_PPTT01000007.1, from coordinate 58,213 downwards.
TCAGCTCCATGGTTAGATTGACGGGCTTTGCACCAACCCGCAACCTTCGATGACTCCCCACAAGGAGCGCTAACAAAAATAGCATTGAACCGGGCGAAAAACAACCCTCAACCGAGCGAAATGACAAGGTCTGTCGAAATTGCACGGACGATTCGCGCAGGTGGCCCGCTCCCCTATTCGCCCGCCGCTAGAGCGGGCGCGATGTCGCGCGCGAGGGCGGCGCAGGTAGGAACGAGCGTCGCCGCAAGGACCAGCGCGAATCCCGCGAGGGAGACGACGAATCCCTCGCCGAAGGAGAGGCCGCCGAAGGGCGGCAGGCCCACCGCGGACGCGACGATGCCGTTCGACGCCGCCACGACGGCCGCGCCCACGAGCGTCGCGGTGGACACGTGGATGAACGCCTCGCACGCGGCCGCGGCAACGAGCGTGCGGGGATGCGCGCCGCTCGCCACGAGCAGGGCCACGTCGCGTGCGCGCGACTTCGACGTCATCACCACGCTCACCGCCGCCCCGACAGCGCACAGCAGAATGGGACCGCCCAGCAGCAGCACGGCCGACGTCCAGTCGAGGGTGGCGCTGTAGCCGGCCAACCCGTGCTGGCGAATGTAGCCCTCCAACAGCGTGCCGAGCGAGAAGATGCCCGCTACCAGGCTGAACCCCACCACCACGGGCATCTCGACCGATGTCGAGGCGGCAAGGCCGTAGCGGGCGGTGTGCCGCGCGAGGTACCAGGCGTTCCACCGCCGCTGCGGCACGAGCCGCGTCCAGGCGGCCAGCAGCGCGGAAAGCACGGCCGACGCCACCGGCACGAGCGTCGCCACCAAGAGAAGCGGCAGGTACAGCGACTTCCCCAGATCGCGCAGATCGGCCCCGAACAGGGAAGCGGCCAGTTGCACCGTGCCGAACGCGAGGGCGGCGAACAGCAGCAGGCGCAGCGCCGTGACCCCCTTGCGCACGGGCTCCGGCTCACACAGGGCGGTCATGGGCGACGTCCTCCCCGCGCTGCGCGCGCCCCTCAGGCCTCCGAGCGCGAACACCGCCGCCACCACGAGCCACACGAGCGGCAGCAGCGACGCGCCCACCTGACATACCACCTGGTCGATCGGCTGGTAGTCGGGCGAGCTGAACACCCAGGGAAACAGCGGCTCGAACGTGGCCGCCTCCAGCAGCGTGCCGCAGGCCGCCCCCAGCACCGCCACCGTCGCCAGCTGCGCGAGCACCACGCGGCTCACCTGGCGCGGCGACACGTTCGCCAGCTGCCAGAGGGCGTAGGAGCGTCGCTGCGCCGACACGGTCAGGTTCGCGGTGGTCATGAGCACGGCGATGGCGGCCACCGAGGAGAAGAGCAGGATCGCCCAGCCGAGATCCCGCAGGTTCGGGTACGGCTCCGCAGTCACCGCAAGCGACACCACCCACCCGCCGATGTAGCCGCAGGCCACGGCCACGGCGAACGCGCCGATCCACGTGGCGGCGTGATCGCGCAGGTCGAGGAACACGAGCCGGATCATCGCTGCACCTCCATCGCCTCGAGGATGGCGGGCGCCGTCGCCCGTCCCAGCTCCTTGATGATGCGGCCGTCCTTGAGCACGAGCACGCGGTCGGCGAGGGACGCCGCTTCCAGGTCGTGCGTCACCATCACCACCGAGCGGTGCGGGTCGTCGCCGATGGCGCGCAGCATGCGCAGCACCTCGCGCCCGTTCGCGGAGTCGAGCGAACCCGTGGGCTCGTCGGCGAACACCACGTCGGCGCCGCCAGCGAGGGCGCGGGCGATGGCCACGCGCTGCTGCTCGCCGCCCGACATATCGGCGGGACGGTCCTTCTCGCGGCCGCTCAGCCCGACGTTTTCCAGCACGGCGCCCGTCTGCCCCTTTGCAAGCGGGCGGCCCGCCAGGCGCGCGGGCAGCGCCACGTTGTCGCCCGCATTGAGCGAGGGGATGAGGTTGTACGACTGGAAGATGAAGCCCACGTGATCGCGGCGCGTCTTCGCAAGCGAGGCGCGGTTCGCCTTGACCACCTGCGCGCCCATGACCTCGATGGAGCCCGCGTCCGCCACCTCGAGTCCCGAGAGGCAGTACAGCAGCGTCGACTTGCCCGAGCCGCTCGGACCGACGATGCTCACCATTTCGCCCGCCTCGACCGAAAGCGACACGTCCTTCAGCACGTCGACCGTTCGCCGCTCGCGCTTCTTCCCCGTGCAGAACGACTTGTGAATATGGCGCGCAACAACCGTGGCACTCATATGCCCTCCTCAGATTCGTTTGATTATTGGTTTGTATACGGTGGTGCTTGCGGAAGTTAGCGGCCGCTTCGCGCGGTGCGGACCGCCTTGATGATGGCGCACACGATGCCGCCGACCGCCCATGCCAGCAGGAACATCCGATTCGCCGGCGTGAACAGCAGCGCCAGGCCCGCCACCGTGGCGGCGCCCATGACCGCGGCGTACACGCTGCGCTCGCGCTTGGCGCGCCGGGCGCGCTCGCGCAGCTGCCCATCGTCCAGGGAGTCGATCTGCTCCTCGTCCATGACGTGCAGCGACGTGCGGTTGTACTTCGCCAGATTGCAGCGCGACCCCAGCAGGCTGCCGCGTATGATGACGAACACGCCCGCCGCAACGAGCAGCAGGCAGGCCGCGCTTGCCAGCCACACGTCCGCCTGCAGCACGACGGCCGCCACCGCCCCTGCCATGATCAGGCCGACGCCGCAGGTGAGGCCCTTCGTCAGCGACGAGCGCGCCCGGCTCTTCTCCTCGGCCGTGTAGAAGTCCTCCACGAAGGGGTGCGCCTTGCGGAACGCGCTGCGCTGCAACGCCGCGGGCAGCATGAGCGCAAGACCTGCCGCCGCGCCGATGAACAGGAGCGCGTAGGCGTAGTTGCGCGCATCGGCGCCCGGCACGATCGCCGGATCGGAGAACAGCACGGTCAGCGCGACGCCCGCGATGATGGCGGCCACGCCGAGCGGCAGCCTCAACGCGAAGGCGCGCATGGCCTGATCGTAGCCCGTCACATCCTGCGGCACGGCGCTTGCGGGCATGGCGACGGCCGCGGGGGCCGCGCGCCCGGTGAGATCGCCCGTTACGAGTTCGTCGAGCGTGCACTCGAACAGGGCGCACAGCCGAAGCAGCTTGTCCATCTCGGGGTAGGCGCGCTCCGCCTCCCATTTGGACACGGATTGGCGGCTCACGCCGAGCAGCATGGCAAGCTGCTCTTGCGTCATGTTGCGCGTCGCCCGAAGATGCTGCAGATTGTCGCGAAAGCTCATGGGGTCATCCTTCTCACTGCGCCGAAATGTCCAGCGCGTTGGCTACGTCCCCCATTGTGCCGTTGCGCGCGCCGCCGATCCACCAACTTGCGGCTTCTTTTTCGCCGAACGCCCGACAACCCCCGGTAGCGAACCCCAGGTCAGGTATTGTTCGCACGAGGCAGCATCATGAAAACCGACGAAGCAGGAGGAGTCGTATGAGGTTTTACCAACATACCACGTCTCGGTCCCTAGAGGTAACGGGGCGCATGCAGACATTGAAGTGACGGAAACCGTCTTTGAGGCACTCATCGACTTGCAGAGAGAATACTGGCGGCTCGAACGCAGAGAGTCCCGCCACATGCAGCAGCTTCGCGCGCAATCCTGAGCAGGCGCTCGTAGAGCGTCTTGAAACAGGAGAAATCTACCGGGCGCTGCGCGGTCTCTCCGATGTTCAACAAAGACGTTTTCTCATGAGACACCTTGAGGAACGTTCCGTCAAGCAGATCGCCCAATCAGAAGGATGCTCGGAACGAGCAGTAAAATACAGCCTGAACCACGCCCGAAAGAACCTCCGAGAGATGCTATCGGAGCATGCGGCACAGGAAGTGTTGCAGGTGTATATGCAGAAGCGCTTGCTCGAACAAGTTCGTTGTCCTCTACTTCGGCCCCATCACAGCTGTATGCGTGTGAAGTTGTCAAGGAGGGCCCCGGCGGCAAGGTAGACGCCGCACTCCCCACGTTCGATCTGTCCGCTTTTTCTACCGAGACGACAAGCCCGGCTCTGTATTCCTCATCGAACAAGTCGGCGGAGAGGGCAACGCCGCCGCACCATCCATGAATAGCAACAGATCTTGTGTCTTAGTCATAGCACCGCTTTTATGGAAAAGACGCTACAATTCCATCATAAAAGCAGTATGAATCTCTATAAGACGTCGGCGTGCATTTGTCTATCAAGCTACACCTTTCAAACAGACCTACATACGCGTTCTTCAACAGCGCACGGAACGTCGAGTAACCTGCTGGACTCCATGCCGACATCCACCATGCTATCCAACTCAGAGTTCGTCGCGATGCTCAGCCAAGCCGCCTCCGACCGCTGGAAGCTCGGCGACCTCCTCGGCATCAGCCCCGAGCAGATGGGCTACATCACCAATGCCAACGAGAGTTGCGGCCTGCTTCGATACGGCAGCACGCTCGTCCCCTTCGTGAACAAATTCCCGAAGGGCCGTCAAAGCAGATCAGCAACTTGGCTTGTCCCTCCGTTTGACCGATAAATGACACCCCTTAGTTTGCCCCAGGCTTATTAAACGCTTGCTATTTTGGTCACTTTACTATTGGAAGTGTAAAATTGATTTATATTAGAGAGCGAAGTCGATAATCTGACTATCGGTCTGAACCCAATCCTGCCGTGTCCCCGTACTTCCGGCTTTTTGCTGGGAGTATGCTTTCATTCGTAGTTTCTGCTCTGATATTGTTACACTTGGCTAGTATGGAATCGTGAAGTTCCGAGGCAACAGTTATAGCTCGCATCATTTCCTTATATGCTTTTATGTATTCCATTTCTTTCATCTGTTCTTGCCTCCTTCGAGTTAATATCCTTTCTACAAACACTTTGATAGTTATCAAAATGCTCATATATATTACTTTTAAGCACATGAAATACATGTATTGGCAGATTTATAGCGAGACCAAGTCAGACGGACAAACTTCCATACTGAATGTAATGGTGAGGTTGCTGGGACTATGTTGTCCGTTTTTCAACAGCATTACCTCTGGTGCGACGTCTGCTTTCAACTTGAGGAATTGGTTTTACCTGGGGTATGGTGCGCAGTGATTGATATGTATCATTTAGTTTCCTCTGCACTTCTTCAGGGATGGCCGATTCTAAGCCTCCGCGTTGCAGACCGGAATCTTCATTAGACGGCTTTCTTAACATGAAGAGTCTCCCATCGTTTCCATTATCCACCACCCTGCCGATTCAAATAGTCTCGCCATTAATCGCTGAGGCTCACGTCTATCACCTTGCGCACAGGCGCGTTCGAGACGATGAATTCGAACGAGGCGTCCGTAATCGGCTGCTTGTACTCGATCTGATTCTCTTCGTCGTTGATGTTCACTTTATAAGGGATGAAAGTCGTGTACTCACTGTCTTTTGCAAGGCGTAAGTGAAACGCGTCCTTGGCATTGGGTTCGCTTTCTTCCCAAAGGTGGCGCGCGTACATGAAATAGTCGTTCTTTCTTTTGGGGATGAGCTTGCAATCGAAGATGAAAATTGCCCCGTCTTCATTACCGACGTTCTTAGCCTCGACTTCGAGGCAAACGACGCTTTGTCCGTCCAGTCCTTCGACCGTGTTTCCCTCATCCTGCCCATACTCTTCGATGTACTCGTTGTAGGACATCAACCGAGCGCTGTTTACCTTTATGGAATAACCCTGTGTGTTCTCAATATCCCTCTTGTAGATGAAGGCACCATCGAGGTCGACCCACTCACCCATGCCATAATGCTCCACTTCGATGGCAGTCGCATTGGCGTTGACAAAGTATATCCTCACACCCACGGCGCATACCAACGCCAAAATAGAGGCTACGATTATGGCACGTTTTCTACTCAACGCCGCCCACCTCCTCGCCGACATCCTCGTAGCCGACAATGCGTCCGCTTTCCATAAAGTACACTTTGTCGGCCAACTCGTGCAAGATAACCTGATCGTGACAGGTTATTACGACTGTAGCGCCTCGGGCCTTCTCTTCAAACACGATGTCTTTTAAAATGTCGACGCCTGCGGAATCAAGCGCATTCGTCGGCTCGTCGAGCAATACTATTTCGGGTTCTTCAAGAATTGCCGCAGCTATACCGAGGCGCTGCTTCATGCCGAGCGAATATTTCCGGTATTTCTTCTTGTCATCCGGATCTAGCCCTACTTTCCGGATAACCTCTCCGATCCGATCCTTACCCACCCTATTTCTTATAGAAGCTATCATTTCGAGGTTAGCGAATCCGGTGTAGGTGTCGAGGAACGCCGGGTTCTCGATAAGAACCCCTACGCTGTCAGGGAAAGCCATATCGCGCCACAACAGCTTGCCGTCTATCTCCACCATCCCATCGGACGGCTTGACCAAGGCGGCTATAACCCTCATGAGCATGGTCTTGCCCGACCCGTTGATACCACTTAAACCTGTGACCACGCCAGACTCAGCGGTCATGCTCACGTTCTCCAAGACCATCGACCCTTTAATGCTCTTCGTAACGCCTTCTATTTTAATCATCTTCATTGCTCCCAATCGAGAATGTCCAAACGTTTGAAAAGAACGCCGCCCATTACAACAACTGCAGCAATCAGTATGCAAGAGATAGCTGCTCCGATTTGCCAGCTCAATCCTCCATCCACGAAGCAAATGCTTCGCGCAGCCATCATATAGTTGCCTATCAGCCAGGGAGATTGAAAGTAAGCCGACAGAAAGAGCACTCCTATAGTGACGATATAGCTGAACATGGGTCTGATCAGAAGGGATAGCAAAAGCTGTACGCAACACAGTGCCACGGTCATGAAAGGAACCACTAGGAGCAGACCTGTCATATCCCACGGACGTGGCAGCAAAATCGTAGTATCGAATTGAAGGACAATGGGGACGATTTCGGAAACGTCAAACGAAAAGTCCCCGCCGGAAATCAACGTCCAAAGCGCCGAGCTGGCAAACCCAACGATGAAGAACGACAGTACACTCAGCGCGACCCATACGCATTTGGAAAGCCACCACAGCGTCCTGCTCCCCGAGACGATTATCAAATGCTTGCCCATCCCCATAAGATCATGGTAAGGATAGTTTAAGGTGATGTACGCCATGAAAAGAAATGCTAGCATCCAAGCAGCAGGAAAGCTAAACGGATTTGAGGGATCAAACATGTATTCTTTCATACCGCACATCATATTGACTAGATAATCGCCAAAGGTGAGAGACGAGCTCATTTCGTACAGTGGGGCAATCGGCTGCACCGATATAGTGAGAGATATAGAAAGTAAGCCGAAAATTATGAAAGCAACTAGGTACCTCCTCCACTCGCGCAGGATACCGTTTTTGACATCAAACCATATGAACCGTAATCTGTTCATAAGATATCCTTGCGGTAATTTGCCAAGGTGACCACTACCACGATCGCTATGAGCAATGCGAATTCAGCGAGTATCACGTAACCGTTTGAGAAAAACGCAGTTCCCGTGCCGCGCAGGTATGTGAATGGCGTCAATCCAGGATGGACGGTGACGACGCCGATCAGCTTTTCCTCGAAGAACTTGAGGAAGACGAGGAACAAGAACGGACCCACCATCAACGCGATGCGGTTCCTGATGAAAAAGGACAGCGACATAACAAAACTGGCCCAAAGCCCCGCGAACGTGAAATTCATACATACAAACATCAGACAATAGAGAACAGGAGCGTTGTAGTAGATCTCCGACCACAAGCTCTCTGCATATATCCCCACGTAGATAACCGCGTAGATATCCGGCATATAGGCGGGCATCAAACAAGCGCAAAGAACCAAATTCAATATGATCGGAGCCACAACAACCGCACCGCCAGAAATGAACGTCGCAAGATATTTGGCGGCATAATAACTCTTTCTCGATGTTCTCGTGACTGAGTTCTTGATAGCTCCGTTCTTACGCTCTGACAAGAACGACCACGCGTTCGGAAGCGTCGCGAGCAGAGGTAGTAGAACAAAGAAAAAATCCGTCGCTGGCTGCAAGTAGTCCGTCACTATCCAGTATTTGAAACAAGACAGCGGGGACAGCATCATATATGCTTGATCTATATATTTGAGTCCTATAGTCATGGAATCGTAATCTTGGATAGCGTTTGCTGCAAAACTTACAATAGCAAGGGTGCAGCCGATCCCCAGCGCTATGAAGAACCATTTGCTAGACAGGGATTTTCTGATTTCTGTCGTGTAAATGTTGAGCATCTCATCACCTTAAAACTCTATTTAATCAACTTTCAGCGACAACGATTTGGAATTTTTCGTTGTTGTTAATTCCTATCATGAAGACTAAGGTTTCTCCGGCTTCTTTTTCAGTTAGCAGATACCCTAGTTCGAAGGTTTTTTCCTCGCCCTTTTCCAGCGTGTAGTGGTATATCTGCGTCGGAAGAGCATCTTCCTTCGTTCCGTTGAAATAAACCGGTTCGAAAGGGTAGCTGAACCCTCGGTCGGGTAAATCAGGTGCACAAAGTTTGAATTGACCGATGTTGAAACTATTGTCCTCAGATGTCGAAAGAGGCTCGGCATCGATATTCTTCAACTTGATTTTGCACTGGAGGTACTTTGAACCAGGCGTCACGTCCCCAACCGCTTCCAGAGCGTTTTCGGGAAGGCTCGCCTCTTCGACCGAATCATAGAGGACAGCCTCCTCCAAGATTATCCGCATCGTCCCCGACCAGTCCAGCACTGTATCGAAGCCATACTGCTCCCCCTCGGAGGCGTCTTCGGAAGACAGATCAAAAACCTCGCCTGTTTGGCGCATAACAACGTTTTCCTGCCTATACGCCTTGTCCTCTGCAGCCTTTTTCGCCGCTTGATCGATCGTGTAAGCGAAGTAGCCGCCAACACATCCCATGACGAGAAGGGCAGCCACAATGGATAGTATGACTATGTTTCTCTTTTTCAAGTATCCGCTCCTCCAATAGCAAGGAACGGTGCAGGAGAGTAACCCTTGCACCGTTCCCCAGTCAAATCCTAGTAGCCTGCGTTGATAATCGGGTAGGAACCCCAGCTGTCAGGGCTCCAGACACCGGAAGCAATGGTGCCGCTTCCCGAGCGCCATCCGGAGAGGCGCGCAGAGCGGTAGCCGCTCTCGTACACCGTCTGATAGATCTGGAACTCACCCCTGTAGTTCAGGTAAGCACGACCATTCGTGGTGCAATTGACCCCACCAGGTCCGTCCACGAAGAGCTGACAAGGGCTACCGAGGCTCTGCGCATGCACATACGTGGAAGAGGAATCGTCCTTCGCACGATATTCAGTCGCAGATGTCGTGCTCGAGTTGAGATTAAAGTAGAAGGGCGTGTCGGCCGTGTTGTAAGTGGAAATGCCTTCGTCGGCAAATGCAGGCACGGCGACGGCGAGCGAGCACATTGCAGCCACTACCCCCATGGCCAAGAACTTTTTCATACCGATGTGTGCAATCTTCATACATCCTCCTTTAAGAGAATTCTGATATTGCGTTCATGTCGACGTAGAACGATGGATCAATAATATCATCATTAAGGGCAAATTTGACGTTTATCGCTAAATTTTGACTAATTATTATGCCTACGGAGCAACGATGCCGGATTTCTACTGTAAATCGCCTGTTTACGTTAATCTAATTTTTACTTCTTTGCGCAAAACACCTTTTTCCTATTCGCACTAGAAATTTCAGCGTGAAACTTTCGGGTTTTGTAAGTGTCATGCCAAGCACACACGTAGGACGTACCCTTTTTCAAGTTGCCCAATGATCAACTCTGAAAGGGGCCGTCGGGAAGTGATTGACATAGAAAGAATCATCTAGATCAAAAGCTTATTCCGAAAGGGCAAGAGCATTGCCGCCATTGCAAGAGAGATTGGCATGTCAGAACCGACTGTGCGGAAGTACGCGAGGATGGAGGACTTCTCACCCGTCATGAGGGTGAAGGAGAAGCGGTCATCGAAGCTCGATAAATACGAGCCTTTGATCCGGCAATGGATGGAGGAAGACAGGAGGGTTTACCGCAAGCAACGACACACCATCACGCGCATCCGCGATAGGTTTAACGAGGAGTGCGATGCCGACGTTGGCTACACGACGGTGCGCAACTTCGTAAACGCCATCAGAGCAGAGGAGGCCCCTAAACCGAGCGGCCAGTACCTGCACTTGGTCTGGTACCCGGGCGAAGCCCAGATCGACTTCGGAGAGGCCGACTGCCTCATCAAAGGCAAGCTCGTCCGCATGCACTACCTCGTCGCGGTCTTCCCGTTCAGCAACGTGGGTTTCACTCAGCTTTTCCATGGGGAGACCGCCGAATGCGTCTGCCAGGGCCTCAAGGACGTGTTCGAGTATATGAAGGGCATCCCGAAGCGTTGCATTTTCGACAACGCGACCGGCGTGGGGCGCAGGATCTGCGACGAGACCCACCTGACGGACCTGTTCGGCCGCTTCTGCGTCCATTACGGGTTCGACGCCGATTTCTGCAACCCGTACTCGGGCAACGAAAAGGGCTGCGTTGAGAACAGGGTGGCTGCCTTCCGCAACAACCTTCTCGTCCCCGCGCCCGACTTCGACGATATCACCAGCTAAGCTCGCACGGGCGGCGATCGACCGAATCATCCATCGCGGGCATATGATGAAGCTCGAGGGGCCTGACAGGCGCATGCGCGACTCGCCGATGTATAACAGCAAGGACAAATCCCATCGGGAGCTGGAGAACCTCGGATCCGATGAGGCTGCATCTTCTAGCTATTCTGCTATCAGTTCGTTGTCGATGGCCTTTGCCTCAGACGGAGGTGACGCCCTCAGCCAATAGATGTTTTCAAAGGATACCGGGAGGACATGTCATTTTGCGAAACCCGAAAGTTTTTGTTTGCGAAAACCGTAAATGAGAAACGGTAAATCCCTTAGAAAAGTTGCGAAACACAAATCGCCTCCAAGAATCCTCGACGGAAATCATTCTGAGTAGTTGAAATCATCGTCAATCAGTTCGATGCCGTCCATCTCATCATCATCGATATAATCGATGATATCCCCAGGCTTGCAATTGAGCTCCTTGCAAAGCGCCGCAAGAGTCGAAAAGCGAATTGCCTTGACCTTGCCCGTCCTGATCTTTGATAAATTCGAAACCGCTATTCCGATTTTTTCCGCAACGTCGTTTACGGACCTACCGCGCTCTTTCATCACCTGCGTAAGATTCAGAACTATCGGCATGAGGCACCTCAAACCGTTTCATCTGTCATTTTCTGGAGCAGAGACCCATATTCGAAAACAAGGGAGAGACAAAGCATCAATACCCCCATGAAAAGCGCACCTAAGTCGACGCTTAGAGATAGACCGTTCACTCCGCCCGAATCAATATACGTAATATTATACGTGCCAACTTGAGCAATCATTGAAGTTCCTACAGAGAGAACCGCCTCGAGCACAACCTTCACGAACAAAAGGTAAGCGAGCAATCTTACCCTTCTTGCCTGCCTCTCATTGAAGGGTGCCAATCCTCCAACGATCTCTTTGAAAATGTCTGCAACCACCTTCAAGAAGGATATGGCCAGCAAGCAGGTCGGTATCCCATATATAAGCATCTTCACGCTGATCGAATACTGGAAAGGGTGGCCTAAAGCTATTTGTAAAAGAAATAGCGCAACCATCGACACAAGAACAAAAGCCACAAGAACAAGCAAAACCCGGCAAGTGGCAGCAACAACAGAACTTGCTTTCTCGACGCGGGAAAGAGAACGCTCGATTATGACAGTTTCATGATTCTCATCCACTCGGAATATCGCCACCAATCAGTCAAATTCCCAATTAATTGTTCAATTCTACAGGATTGTGAGAGATATGGCGATGAAAGCGAGTATTGGCTTTCACGCCATGAAAGCCAATACTGGAATAGAAAAAATCTTTCCGTTCGTAAGTAATCGAATCTACGCACCAAGCGTTACGCACCATCCGCCAGCGCTGGGACCGATTTTGAAACACATGCTCATAACCCCCGCATCCTCAGAATAGAACAACATATACTCAACACCCCCTTTCAGCGAAACGTGATTCTCATGCCATAGAAGTGCACTATTTGAATCCTATGCCATTTAAATAGAAACGGACATAGTTAATTATTGAATTGGTCATATTTTTAGAAGAGTCTCACGAAGTATGGAAGATATTTATGCAAAGAACGAATCGAAGGATCTGCGATCTACTTTCGTTCATCTAACACAAAGTGCTCTCAACTGTCATGATTCTCATTCACAGTACGCGGGGGACAAGCCGCTGCACGACGACCGTATGGAAGTCTACCGACCAAGAATTGTTTACCCGATCGTTAATCATTGCATTTTACTCCCAGAATGATGGAGACCGAAAGCTAGTCGAGAGGACCGCTTTAGACACTAAAAACCGGGGTCATATCCCTGAATGATTCACTGATGCCTCAATATGCGATCTTAGAAATCACACAGAGCGAGTTGCAAAAGCCTTTGTATTATTTTTCAACTATTAAGTAGTGATATTGCATTTGCAAATTTATTTATATTTATATCCGCAAAAAATATAAGTAATCGTATAAAGTTTTCTTGAGATCATTTCCTCGATAACACTTCGCCTATTGGCGTAGTGTCCGACACGCTTTTTCAACGACCTGTCTGTCGATCTGAAGGGAGCGCATTATATCAAGATTTTACGATAAGCCTGTCGCCATCCCTGAAACAGTGCCGATCGTTTGATCGCGGTTGAAACCCCCAGCACCAAACCTATGCAGATCAAGGCGTAGTTCGCCAAAGGCCTCGCTGACCGCGTCGGATCGAGAGAGGCGAGCGTGGCACGGACCAATGCTCTATCCCGATTTATAGAAGACCGGACCACGAGCAAGGAGGACGCAGCCTTAGCTGAGAAACTGGGAGTGCCGAACCTACCCTGCTACGACGACCTCCCAACAATCGGCGAGATTTGATCCCGTCGTACCGGCTCAACCGCCTGACCACTGAGCTTGCGGTCGCAGGACTAGCATTCGACGGCCTCCTCTCGCCGGCAGGTGCCGGAGCACCGTAGATCGCGCTCCTCGGCATGATCGCCGCCGCGTGCGCTCCGTGATCGAGATTGCGGATCAAAGCTGCCAGATCATCCCCGACAGCGCCGTCGAGCTGCTGTGCCTTCTTGCCCTATGCCTGAGAATCGCCTGCGGGCAGCGCGAGGTGCTCGCACCTCTCGCCTTGGCCGCAGCGGTTAACCGGAGCCAATTGAACCCTGATTGAACCCTTTTTTTCTGATTGAACCCTGGCGGAAAACAGAAAAGGCCAGCCGCAAACGGCTGACCTTTGATTTCGTGGTCGGGTTGACAGGATTTGAACCTGCGGCCTCTGCGTCCCGAACGCAGCGCTCTACCAAGCTGAGCCACAACCCGAAGTACTGCTTCAAGCAGCGACGGATATGATAGCACAACGAATTGAAAAGCAAAAGAAATATGCTCGACAATTTCGCATTTTCACCGTCGCTGCATCGGCATGCGGGACGCACGGCGCGCCCCGCATGCCCTGCCCTACTCCGTGCGCAGCGCCTCGATGGGGTTCTTGCGCGACGCGCGGTAGGCCGGGAAGATGCCGAACGCCAGGCCAATGGCCGTGCTGGCCGCCACGGCCACCCACACCACGTTCCACGACACGACGAACGTCATGCCCACCGTGTTCGCCAGCAGGCCGAACGCGATGCCCGCGCCGATGCCCAGCGCGCCGCCGATGACGCTCATGATGAGCGCTTCCAGCAAGAACTGCACGAGGATGTCCGAACGTCGGGCGCCGAGCGCCTTCTTGATGCCGATCTCGCGCGTGCGCTCCGTCACCGACACGAGCATGACGTTCATCACGCCGATGCCCGCCACCACGAGCGAGATGCCCGCGATACCCGCCAACAGCAGCGTCATCGTGTCGTCGATGTCGTCGCCGGCGCGCAGCATCTCGTCCTGCGAGACGACGTCGAACATGCCGGGGGCGATATTCGCCTCGCCCACGAGAAACGACCCGATGGCCGCCTTCGCCTCGTCGATGCGCTCCTGGCCGCGCGCCTTCGCGTAGAACGAGTCGATGGTGGCACCCTCCCCCATGCCCACCGCGGTGGAGAAGGGGATGAGGGCCACGTTGCCTGTGGTGAGGCCCATCGACTGGCCCTGGTCTTCCAGCACGCCTACCACGGTGAACTCGTCGCCGTCGAGCTTGACCTTCTGGCCCACCGGGTCGGCGGTGCCGAACAGCTCGGCCGCCACGTCGGAGCCGACGACGATCACCTTGCTGCGGTTCTCGCGGTCGACGGCGTTGAGGTTGCGGCCGCTGAGCAGCTTGAGGTTGCGCACGCGAAGGTAGTGCTCGTCGGTTGCCTCGACGAACGCCTTGTTCGACACGGTGGAGCCCACCGAAAGCTTCTTGGCCAGCGTTTTGGAGGGCGCGGCGCCGTCGAGGGACTCCAGCTCGCCGATGCGCGCCAGGTCGTCGTAGCCGAGGTCGCCCTGGTACACGTAGGTGGACAGCGCGTCGCCGCCCAGCTCCTTCATCTTGTTCTGCACCTGCTGGTTCGAACCGTCGCCGATGCCCACGAGGATGATCACCGACGAGATGCCGATGATGAGCCCCAGCATGGTGAGCGCCGTCCGCAGGCCGTTTTGGAACACGGCCCGCACGGCCGTGCGGGCGAGATGGCTATACCGCATGACGCCCCCTTTCCATTTCCTGAATGAGGCCGTCGGCGATGCGCACGACGCGGTCGGCCTCTTCGGCGAGTTCCGGATTGTGCGTGATGAGCACGATGGTTTGACCTTCGGCGTGCAGGCGCTTGAAGACGTCCATGATTTCCACGCCCGTGCGCGAATCGAGGGCTCCGGTGGGCTCGTCGGCCAGGATGATCTCGGGCTTGCACACGAGCGCGCGGGCGATGGCCACGCGCTGCTGCTGCCCGCCCGACAGCTGGCTGGGCAGGTGGTGCTCGCGGCCCGCAAGGCCCACCTGGGCAAGCTGCATGCGCGCCCGGGCGTCGGCTTCCTTCGCGCGCACGCCCGTGTAGCTGAGCGGCAGCTTCACGTTCTCGAGCGCGGTGAGCTTGCCCAACAGGTTGAAGCTCTGGAAAATGAAGCCGATTTTCTCGTTGCGGATGGCGGCCAGGCGGTTGTCGGACAGCGACCCCACGTCGATGCCGTCGAGCTGGTACGTTCCCACGTCGGGCACGTCGAGCAGCCCGAGGATGTTCATGAGCGTGGATTTGCCCGACCCCGACGGACCCACGATGGCGATGAAGTCGCCCTTGCGAATTTCGAAGTTGACCCGGTCGAGGGCGCGGATAGTCTCGCCGCCCATCTCGTAGGTCTTGCCTACGCGTTTCAGACGAATCATGCGTGCATCTCCCGTCCTAGGATGCGACAACGGACACGGCCGCCACGCCGTCGGCCGCAGCCGCCATGTCGCCGTCGCCGCCGCCCGCCTCGTTGAGCACCACGCTGTCGCCCTCACGCAGGCCTTCGCCGGACACCTCGACGGTGATGCCGTCGGTGATGCCGGTGGTAACGGGCACCGGCGCGGTTTCGCCGGTCTCGGCATCGTACACGTTGACGAACTTGTCGTCGCCCGCGCCGTTGACGGCGCTCACCGGCACGGTGAGGACGTCGGAGGCCTCGGCCACGGTGATGGAGAGGTTGGCGGACATGCCCAGCTTGATGCTGCCGTCGTTGGGCACCCGCACGGTGACGGTGAACTTGGAGCCGGTCGCGCCGTACGTGCCCACCTCGTTGATGTTGGAGATGACGCCGTCGTAGACGCGCTCCTCGTCGGCGCCGAGCTTCACCTTCACCGTCTGGCCCTCGGCGAGCGAGGCGAGGTCGGTTTCGGACACGGGCAGCACGATGGACACGTCGTCGATGCGTTGCACCTCGATGAAGTGGTCGTCCTTCGTCACGGCGCCCTTGTTCTTCTCGGGCAGCGAGGATGAGGTGACCACGAGGTCGTAGGGCGCCGTCCACGTTTCGCCGTTGGCGTACGTCACGAGCGTATCGCCGGCGGCGACGCGCTTGTTGAGCGGGGCGTCGAACGACTCGAGCCAGTGCCAGCTGTCGGCGGGCTTGAGCTTCTCGGTGGCGAGCGGCTTCACCTCGCCGACGCCGGTGACGGTTCGCTCGAGCGAGCCGCGCAGGACGGGCATGGTGGCGGGCGGCGTGCTTTGCGGCTCTCCCGCCAGCGACGGGGCGATGTCGTCGCCGAACAGGAGCCAGGCGGCCATGCCGCCCACGACGGCAAGCAGCAGCACGATGACGAGGGCTTTTCCAACGGTGCTTTTCACGATGGTCTTCCTTTCGCGTTCTCGGGGAGGAGGTTAGGCTTCGTTGTTGTCTTTGGGAACCACGGTGATGATCTCGCCGTTTTTGCCCTCGGTTGGCAACGGGAGGCTGGGGTCGTCCGCGACGGCGCCCTCGGGAATCACCTTGCCGTCCTGGGTGGTGGCATTCGCACCGCCCGCCAGGCCCATGGTTTTCACGACAAGCAAACCTCCCAGCACGACGATGATGGCCACCAGCACGCCAACGATGATTTTGAACCCCTTGGATTTCATGGTTCGTCTCCTTCTTGCGCAATTGATGCGCATCGCTTCGATCACTTCACGGCGGCCAGTCTAGCGAAGGACGGCTTAAAACTTCCTGAAATGGAGGAAAGAGGGAGAGGGGGACCGGGGAGGCCCCCTGTTGCGCCTGGTGGGGCGTGGGTGGACAAGGATGGGGATACTCAGGCGCAAGGGGAGATGGGGGACCCCCTGTTGCGCCTGGTGGGGCGTTGGTGGACAGGATGGAGCTTTCCCAGGCGCAAAGGGAGAGATGGCTTTCCCGGGCGCAAGGGCTTCCGTTTCAGGAAGGGTTCAGGGAGGGGGTGGTAGAATGGGCGCACGAAGGAGGAGGCTTATGAAACTGCTGATCGTGGAGGATGATCGCCTCCTTTCCCAGGCGCTTGCCCGCAGCTTGGCCGACGCGTACGACATCGACCAGGCGTTCGACGGCGAAGAGGGGTTGTTCTACGCCGCGCAGGACGTGTACGACCTCGTCGTGCTCGACGTCATGCTGCCCGAGCGCGACGGCTTCTCCGTGCTCGAGGCGCTGCGCGAGCGCGACGTGCGCACCCCCGTGCTCATGCTCACCGCGAAGGGCACGACGGCCGATAAGCTGCGCGGCCTGCGCTCGGGGGCCGACGACTACCTCACCAAGCCCTTCGACCGCGACGAACTGCTCGCGCGCATCGAGGCCATCCTGCGGCGCAGCACGGGCCGCCCCGACGTCACCACCATCACGTTCAAGGACCTCGTGCTGCACACGCAAACCAAGCAGGCCGCCCTTGCCGGCGAGCCGCTGGCGCTCAAGGGCAAGCAATACGACATCCTCGAGTACCTGGTGAGCCATCGGGGCAGCCTCATCTCGAAGGATCGTCTGTTCGACAAGATCTGGGGGTTCATGTCCGACACGTCGTCGAACGTGGTGGAGGTGTACGTGAGCGCGCTGCGCAAGGCGCTCGCGCCCTCGGGCTACGACCGCTACATCACCACCATCCGCGGGGCCGGCTACCTGTTCACCGAGGAGGACCATGACTGAGCGCACCCTCATGCGCCGCGAGCTCCTCAAGCAGACGGTGCTGCTGTTCTTCGTGTTCACCCTGCTGTTCGCCCTGTTGGGCGTGGGCATCTACTCCATGGTGAGCGCGAGCATCTACCAGACGGCCGACAACGACCTGGAGGACCTCAAGGCCGACCGCAACATCATGACCGTCGACACGTCCCTCAGCAGGTCCGCCGCCGTCGCAGCCGACGAGGCGAGCGACGCCGCGGAAACGGAGGTCGACGACCTGTCGTATTCCATCCAGCAGAATATCGTGGACGTGAATCCGCAGTTCATCACGCTGCTGCGCGACGAGAACGGTGCCCTGCTCGACACGGTGGGCCTCTACGCCACCTACCCCGCCTTCCTGGCCGACATCCCCTTCGACGCGCGCGACCTCGACCGCATCTACGACACCTCGGCCGGCGGGCACGCCTACCGCGGCATCTCTTACGAGCTGAACGACGGCGAGACCGTCGCGTACATGCAGGTGCTCGTCAACGTGGATTCCGAGCTGGCTATCCTGGACAGCTTCACGCGCACGCTTGCCATCTACCTGGCGGCCGCCGTGGTGGTGTCGGCCGCCGCAAGCTACCTGCTGTCGCGGCGCATGCTCAAGCCCATCGTGGAGAACTGGCGCGCGCAGACGGAATTCGTGCAGAATGCCTCGCACGAGCTGCGCACCCCGCTCGCCATCATCCAGACAACCGGCGAGCTGCTGCTCGACCATCCGGACAAGCGCATCGTCGACCGCTTCGAGGACGTGAACACCATCACGTCCGAGACGAAGCGCCTCAGCAGGCTCGTGGACGACCTCATGGCGCTCTCGCTCGACGACGCCGGGCGCACCACCCTCGTGCCGAGCGTCGTGGACGTCGACGCGCTCGTGCGCGACGTGGCCACAGCCTACGAGGACTTCGCCACGCTGCAGGACAAGCAGCTGCGCGTGGACGCATCGTTCGGCGGCACGGTGAACGCCGATGCCGACAAGCTGCGGCAGCTGCTGGGCATCCTGCTGGACAACGCCCTCAAGTACACGGCAGCCGGCGACGAGATCGTGGTGAGCACGCGGGCCGACGCGCGCTCGGCGGGGTCGAAGTGCGTCATCGCCGTGGCCGACACGGGTTGCGGGATCGACCCCGAGGATCGCGAGCACGCCTTCGAGCGGTTCTACCGCGCCGACAAGGCCCGCTCGCGCGAGACGGGCGGCTACGGCCTGGGGCTGTCGCTGGCGCAGCGCATCGTCGAGGCGCACGGCGGCACCATCGCCCTCGAGGCGAACGAGCCGCGCGGCACCGTGGCGCTCATCACGCTGCCGCGCTAGCGCGGCATCCGCCAGCGCACCTTCCGCCCGCACTCCGCGGCGTTAGCGTGCGGCGGCGCGCTCCTGCTCTTTCTGGTCGAGATAGGCCAGCGACACGATCTTCGTCATGATCGTGCCGTCGGACACCACGTCGCCCGCGTCGTCGAGGGCCACGACGTTCCAGTACTGCTTGACGGCGCCCGTGCGCTCGGAGGTCTCCTCGCGCTCGAGCTCAGCCACGCCACGCAGGGCGCCCGCCTTCCCGCTCTTGCGATGGCGCACGTGCACGTCGATGCCGAAGGGGCGCTCCTTGTCGAAGTCGGTGTTCTGCTCGGTGCCGATGCTCGCCGCCGTTTCCAGCAACGCGATAGTGGCGCCGCCGTGCAGGTAGCCGTGCGGCTGGAACAGGTCGGGCGTGATGGGCATCACGCACTCGACGCGGCGCTTGTCGGCCGAAACGGTTTCGATGTGCAGCAAATCGGTCAATGCCATGGAAGGGCCTCCTTCGTCAAAGCCGCCGCAGGCGGCTTGCGCGCTCGTTTTTCGTCAAGTATACCCGTCCCGCCGAAGGGCGGCACCGGGCAGTCCGGCGCAGCCGTCCCTAGCGGCGCGTGCCCAGGCTGCGGATGAGGTGCTTGACGTCGTCGTCGATGTCGCGCGGCTCAGGCGCGGGACGCCCGGTCAAAAAGCCCTGCGCGTAGTCGGCGCCCAGCTCGTGCAGCGCGCGCAGCTCGGCTTCGGTCTCGATGCCCTCCGCGATGATGCGGATGCCGCGATCGTGCGCGTAGGTGATGAGGTTGCGCGCGATGTCCTGATGGTCCCGCATGATGTCGATGTCGCGCACGATGTCCATGTCGATTTTCACGAAGTCCACGTGGTAATCGAGCAGCGCCGTCTCGCCGTTGAAGCCGCTGCCGAAGTCGTCGATGGCCAGGCGCGCGCCGAACCGCCGCGCGAGCGCCTCCTTGTACAGGGCCATCTCGCGGCTGTAGTCGCTCTCGGTGATCTCGATGACGAGGTGCTTGAGCAGCTCGGGGTAGCGTTCGAACAGCACGAGCTCGTCGTCGGACGACAGCCGTTGCGTGGCGATGCTGTTCACGAACAGCGTGGCATCGTGCGCGTCGGGATAGCGCGAGAACGCGTCGAGCGCGCCGAAGAACGTGAGGTGCTCCACCCGGTAGAGCTTCGACTGCGAGCGCGCCAGCTCGAGCACCCGGTCGGGCGTGGGAATGGACTCCATGCGCGAGCGCATGAGCGCCTCGTAGGCCACCACTTCGCCCACGCGCATGTCCACGATGGGCTGGAAATGATAGTCGACGAGCTCTTCCTCGAGCAGGCGGTTGAGGTCCTCCTTGCCGTTCACGATGAACGACTTCTCCTCGTAGCTCGCGCGATCGAACGCGTACAGATCGCCCTTGCGGCTGCTCTTCGCCAGGTACATGGCGAAGTCGGCGTATTCGCGCAGGTGAGCGTAGTCGGTGGCGTCCTGCGGGTAGAACGACATGCCCATGGACGCGCGCACCTTGAGCGTCTTGCCGTCGGGTGCCGCCATCATGGTGGCGTCGAGCGCCGCGCGGAACTGCTCGAACAGCGCCTCGACCGCCGCGCGATCGGGGCACACGTCCACGAACACGAGGAACTCGTCGCCGGAGATGCGCGAATAGTAGCCCTTGCCCTTGAACGACTCGTCCACCACGCGGCTGGCTTCCTTGATGTACAGGTCGCCCCAGTCGTGGCCGTAGATGTCGTTGATGAACTTGAGGTTGTCCAGGTCGAGCATGAGCATGGCGGCGAACGCGGGCGGGCGCTCCTGCAGCAGCTCGGTGACGTCCTGCTCGAACGCGCGACGGTTGAACAGCCCCGTGAGGATGTCGTGGTCGCGCTCGTGCTCGATGCGGCGACGCGTCTCGATCTCGTGCGTCACGTCCTCTACGAGGCCCAGCACGCGGTCGTGCTCGCTGCTGAGCACCACCACGAGGCGCACCCACGAGGTGCGGTGCGGGCCCGAGATGAGGTAGCGTCCCTCCCCCTCCACTTCGGCATAGGGTTTGTACCACTGCATGAGACGATTGAACTCCTGCGGCGACAGCGTGCCCGAGGCGATGCGCGCAGGATCGAAGTATCCGTCCTCGGGCGCCTCGAGCACCGCGAGCGTGGCGAAGAACCCGTCGGTGAAGGTGATGGTGTCGGTGCCTTCGGTGTACTCGAACGCGCCGATGCCGCGATCGGACAGGCGCAGGATACGCGACAGGCGCGATGCGGCCGACGCCACCTCGGTGCCCATCGATTCGATGGCCTCGGACAGCTCGTCGACCTCCACGATGCCCGTCGGCGTGAACGCGATGGGCTGCTCCGGCTTCGCCGCGCGCACTTCGGCCATGAGATGGCGCAGGCGCGACGACGACACCCAGGCGGTGATGACGGCTATCAACAGGCCCACCACGAGCGACGCGACGAACACCGCCGTCAGGTTCCGCGCCAGGGCGTTCGACGCCGAGAACAGCTCGTCCTCGCGCTCGAGGCCCACGAGGGCCCAATGCTCGCTGGCGAACGGCGACGTGCTGTCGTACAGCTTGATTTCCGTTGCGCCGGCGATGGCGCGCTCCTCCGAAGACGAGGCTTCGGCGGGGTCCACCACCATGGACCCGTTGTCGCCAACCGATGCGGTGAACGAACCATCCTCCAGGTAGAGGCTCTGCGTCGCGCCCGTCGTGGCGAGCGCTTCGTAGCTGCGCTCGACGCCGGGCAGTGGCGTGACGCCGCCGTCGCGGGCGAACCCGCCGTCTTCCCCCGTGACGGCCAGCACGTAGGAGCCGTTGCCGCTCTCGTTGAGGTCGCGGTACGGGAAGAACGACGCGATGCGGTCCACCCGCACTTCCACGCCGATGATGCCCACGATGCCGCCCTGCGCATCGCGGATGGGCTTGCTGTACGTGATGGACGAGGTACCGGCCCAGCCGAGATCCACGGGACGTCCCCAGTATCCCAGGTCGCTCGCGTCGGCATCGGGATACTGCTCGGCGGCGCGCAGCGGTTCGTAGTAGAACGCGCTTTGCAGGTCGCCCTCGGCCGCGAGGGGGAACGTGGCGGACCACATGCTGTCGAGGGTGATGCCCAGCTGACGCCCGACGCTGATGGGGCAGGCTGCCAGCATGAGGTCGGAGCCGTTGCTCACGTCCACCTTCGGGTTCGAGTCGCGAATGTACAGCGCCGAGCGGCTGTCGGACGCTTCGTTCGCGCCGTCGGTCAGCACGAGATACGCGCCGTCCACTTCGGCGCGATGGGAGTACGATAAGAGGTCGTCAGATGCCGCCTCGATGATGGAGATGGCCAGATCGGAACCCGTCTCGACATCGGCTGCCGTCGCCCCGTTCGCCGCCAGCGTCGCGTTGATGTCGGCCGTCACGCTTTCGATGACGGGGTCGAAGTCCGACCAGCGGAAGATCATGTCGTTCTCGAGGTAGCCCGCCCGGCTTGCCACGCGCTCCGAGAACAGGTCGTAGGCGTCAGCCTCCATCTGCCCGAACATCTCGCTGCGCACGAGCACCGCGACGCAGACGAAGCCCTGAATGGCCAACGCCACGCAAAAGGGCAAAGCGACGAGGATTTTGAACGTCACTCCCCGCCGCTTGGCGCCCCGCTTCTTTCGTTTGACCGAAGTCAATCTTATGCAATCGCTCCCTTAAGCTGGGTGGTCAAATCGGCCAGCCATGCATCGAACACGGCATCTTCCAAATAGGGCGCCACTGCTTCTTCGGGCGAAGTGCCCGCGGCCACTGCTTCCGCCACGGCCGTGCGATCGGCCATGGCCTTGTCCGACAGCGAGCGCTCGAGCACGGCGCGCGCCTCGACGCCGCCCTTGAACGGCGGATTCGCGTACACGCCGGCCTCGATGGTGTCGAGGGTTGCCGGCAGGTTCACCAGGTAGTTTTCGGATGCGCCCTCAATCGACTTCGCCGCCGCCTCGAGATTCTCAAGCGTGAGCGCGTCCTTCGTGACGGGCACGTAGCCGGCGCTCACCGAGAAGTCGGTGTTCTGCTCCTTCGCGGTGAACCACTTGAGGAATTCGGCGCAGGCCGTTTCCTTCTTCTCGTCGGACTTCGTCACCACGAACCCGGCGCCCTGCTGCGGCGCGCACGGCTGGCCGCCCTCGAAGGACGGATCGGGCAGCGCGCCGAGCTCGATGGGATAGCTCGTCTCGTCGTCCACCGTCACGGTTTGCGGGAAGTACACCACCGAAGACGACGACCCGACGTAGCAGATGAGGTCGCCCGTCTTCACGGCGTCGGAGCGGAACTTGCCCTCGGCCGAGAACCATCCCTGCACCATGGGCACGTAGTAGTTGTCCCACAGCTTCTTCATCGTGGCGCGATCGAAATTGAGGGTGCAGGTGCCGCCCTCGATGTTCAGAATTTCATGACCGAGCTGCTTCGAGCCGGTGATCAGGTAGTTCGCCATCGCGTCGCGGCCGAAGAAGGGGCGTCCGTCGCCCACCACGTCGGGCGTCTGGGCGTCGGTCCACTCGTAGTAGCGCTGCGCCACCTTCGTGACGCCCTCGATGGTGCCCAACTCGTCGAGCGAGGTGCCGGTGGCGTCGGCGAACGTCTGGAAGTCGGTCATGTTGATTTGCAGCGTCTCGGTGGACTTGCCCACGGGGAACACCTTGAGGCCGCCGTTGCCGTTGAGGTCGCCCTCGGCGAGGAAGCTGTCCACGAAGCCGGCCTTCTCCTCATCGGTGAAGTAGCCCGACAGGTCGGCCACCATGCCCAGCTCGTCGATGACCGAAGCCGTGTCGGAGTACGACAGGAACGCGTCGGGCATCGAGGCGGAACCCACGAGGCCCTGCGCCGAATCGGTGACGGCGGAGGCGAGGTCGTTCACGCCGCCCTGGCTCGAACTGGTCACCACGATGCCGAGGTCTTTGCCCTGCGTGGCGTTGAAGTCCTTCACGAGGTCCTCGAAAGCCTGCTGCTGCGTGCCGTTGTAGTACGTCCACAGCTCGACCTGCACGGGATCGGACGGATCGAGCACCGACGCGACGGGCTCTTCCGCCGCTTCCGGCGCCCCCGCGCAACCGGCAAGCGCCAGCGCGCCCGCAAGCGCGAAGGTTGCACCGGCGCGCAGGACGTTCTTCTGTTTCATAGCTCCCCCACCCATTCGCGGACGGCCTTCGTGACCGTCCTTTGCATCCTGCCATTTTAGGACATAGGGGGACGAGGCGCAGTATCAACTTATGATTGAGGGTCGAACGCAGAGATTGCGCGTGCCGAGTGGGGCGTTGGAAGCCCTCAGCGGTCGACGGGGGCCTCGTCGGGCTTGGGAGCCTCGTCGGACGCGGGCGCGGACACCGGCTCGGATACGGGCGCTTGCGGCGCAGGAGACACGGGCACGGGCGCTTGCGGCGCGGGGGCCACTTCGTTGTCGAGGCGCTTCGCCATGACGGCGGCGCTTTGCAGCGAGCCCTTCCCTTTCCCCTTCCCCGCTCGGCTGACGCGCTTCGCGTCGTGCTTGAACGTCTTGGTGGTTTGGATGAGGATGGCGCCGATGAGGAACGGCATCCAGAACACGATGCCGCGGTACACGAGCGCGATGGACAGGCCCGCCGCGCCCGATACGCCGAACGACGTGAACGCCACCACCACGGCCGCTTCCACGACGCCCACGCCCTGCGGCGTGATGGAGATCATGGCGAACAGCGTTGCCACCACGTACCCGCAGATGAGCGCTTCAGGCGAGTACGCTCCGAACGCGACGCCCACGAGGCTGAAGCAGGCCAGCTCGCAGGCGCTTGCCGCGATGGAGCAGCCGAACGCCTTCGCCGTGGTTTTGGGGTTGTGGGCGATGAGGCCGGCCGCGTCGGAGAACGACCCCACCACGCGCTCGACCCACGGATCGAGCGGCTTCTTCTTGAAGCGCACGAGCACGCGATCGACGAGGCGCTCCACGGGGCGCAGCGCCTTGAGCACGAGCGCCGGGCGCTTGCGTCCCAGCACGAGGATAAGCACCATGACGCTGACCAGCAGAATAACCAGCAAGCCCAGCAAGAACCACACCGGCGACAACCCCACGCTGGCCGCCAAGATGACGAAGCCGATGAGCATGATGGTGGCGAAGCCCGAGTCCACGGTGATCTGCATGAGCAGCGCCGCGCTCGTGGCCCTGCCGGGCGCGATGCCGCGGCGTCGGGCGTCGTCCACCACGAGGGTGGTGCCGGCCAGGTTGAGCGACGGCGCGATGGTGTTCACGAAGAACGTGCCGAACACGAGCGGCAGCGTCTCGCGCGGGTTCATGTGCTCGTCGACGGCCTCGAAGCAGAAGGAGTACGAGAAACTCTGCGCGAAGTACTTGCCCAGCTGCGTGCACACCGCCGCGATGAGCGGGATGACCGCGCCCTTCTTGATGGTGTCGATAAGCTCCACCAGCTGATCGCCGCGCAGCAGCACCACGGCAAGCACGATGACGATGACCAGGCCTATCAGGAGGTTTCGGATATTGAGCTTCACCGCATGACCGCGCTTGCCGCTCCCCCGCCTAGCGGAGGAACTCCTTGAGGTCGGAGCGCATGAGGAAGTCCAGCTCGTCGGCCGAGGAGGCGTCCGTCTCGAGGAACAGGAAGCCGTAGTTGCCCACGCGCTTCACATCGAAGGGTCGCATGTCCAGCACGTGCGAGAAGCGGCTGAGGAACGCGTCGTAGTCGAACGTCTCGTCGCCCGTAGCGTCGGCCGGCGCGTTGAGCAGCGACATGGAGTACACCTTGTCGGCCTTGTCGGCGAACACGGCGTCGAAATCGGGCGCGTCGTCCTCGAGGAACGCCTGGTAGGTGCGGTACCCGTAGCCGTACCAGCTCACGTCGGTGCCGCCGAGGCCCGCGAAGCGCAGCGGGTTGAACTCGATGGGGCTCACGTGACCGTGCTCCTCGCGCACCTCCACGTGCACGGGGAAGTTGCGCACGCCGATGAGCGCGTTCACGCGGTCGAGCCACGAGGTGAACATCGTGGACGTGTCGCGCACGATGGCCGCACTCGTGCGGTACATGCGGTCGCTCGTGTCCTCGGGCGAGACGAAGTCGTGGCGCAGCACGTTGAGGATGTGCGCGCGGCCCGTCTCGTCGAAGTACGCGTCCAGCGCGTACTCGGTGCCGTCGATGTAGCCCTCGAGGATGAACGACCCGGCGCCGATGACGCTTTCAGGATACATGTCGTGCCAGGTGGAAGCGTTGTTCTGGATGTCGGCCAGGGCGCGCTCCCAGTCCTCGCGATTCTGGATGGCGTACACGCCCATGCTGCAGAAACCCACGGAGGGCTTGAGCACGAACGGCACGGGCAGCTGCGAGAAATCGAGCTTGAACAGCTCGTCCACCGAGCAGGTTTTGAAGAACAGGTCGGGATCGAGGCCCGCGAGCGCCGCGCGCATGGCCGCCTTGTCCTTGAACAGGGTGATGCCGCGCGTCAGGCTGTCGTTGTGCGTGTTCTCCACGATCCAGGCCAGGGCGTTTTCGGAGTTCGTGTACACGCGCTCGCCCGCGTCGATGCGGCGGGCCGCCTCTTCGGGCGTCACCAGATTGAGCGCATGCCCCTCGGCAATCGCACGCGTGAACGCGCTGTCCAGCACCGGGTGCTGCGACTCCTCGAGCCAGGCGATCAACGGTTCGGACACGTACGGCTCATCGAGCACTATCATTGCGACTCCTTTTTCTCTGGTGCGGATTCGGCGACGGACAGCCCCGCGACGCCCGCGGGCGACACGACGACATCTTCGCCAAAGGGAAGTATACCCTCCCGCTGAGCTTGTCGGCTGATTTCCGCGCCTTTTTCAGCACGCTGTTCCCAACCCGTTTTCCTCTTCGCGCGCCCCTGATCGCGCCGCTCGGCACGTCGCGCCGCAAGGGCGGCGCCCCTGCCGGTGCGCACGTCTTCGCCTTCGCCCGAAGCGGCGCGCTCCCTGCGCGCCTCGTTCCACGCATGGAACCGGTTCAGGTTCTCATGGAACTCGCTCACGAGGCGCGGGGCGTCGTCGCGCGGCACGATGGGCCGGTCGAACGCATCGCGCTTCCAGAACAGCAGGCACAGCAGCACGAGCGCCGCCACCGCCACCTGCACGGTGTTCACGTAGAGGAATTCAGCGCCCGCCAGCAGCACGAGCACGCCCAGCGTGAGCGCCCACGCCGTGCGGAAGCGCAGGATGAGCCCCACGGCCAGCACGATGAGCACGACGCTGCCCACGATAAGCGCCGGCCCGATGAGCAGGCCGCCCATGTTGATCCACTCGGTGAGCGCCATGAACGGCTCGAACGTCTGCGGGATGAGCGCGAGCCCCATGTTCACGAGGCCCACGATGAGCACGAGCGTGCCCAGCACCCAGGCGGTGTCCTTCGCGCGCTGCTCCTCGGTGGGGCTCTTCTTGTCCGCGAAGAAGCCCGACTGCGACAGCAGCAGCGCCCCGATGCAGAACGGCACCCAGAACATGATGCCGCGGTACACGAGCGCGATGGCCGTGGCCGTGGCAAGCGAGCACCCGTGTGCCGTGAGGATGGCCGCGATGGCGGCTTCCACCACGCCCACGCCCTGCGGCGTCGGGCTGAGGATCACCGAGATGGCCGCCACGGCGAACGCCGCCACGAGCGCGGCCACGTTGTCGAACCCGAAGGCGTAGCCGATGGCCACGAGGCACGCCATGTTGAGGATGGCCGAGAACGACGCGTACGCCACGGTGACCAGCGTGCCCTGCGGGTTCTTCGCCAGAATGCCCGCCGACGAGATGAACGAGCCCGCCATCTTGCGGCCCCACGCCGGCTTGAGGTGCTTCTTCGCGAGGCCGAGCATCTTGTTGACCAGCTTCTCGATGCCGATGAACAGGCGGAACAGCATGCGCGGCTTGCGGTAGCCCACCACGAACATGCTGGACAGCACGGCCAGCACGGCCGCGAGCGCCAACCCGCCGATGAGGAACAGCGTGTTCATGCTGCCGGACAGCAGCATGGTCAGAAAGCCGATGATGGAAATGACGAGGATGGCGGCGAAGTAGCCGATCTGCGAGAGGATGGCGCCGCTGGTGGACGTGCCGGCGTCGGCGCCCGTGCGGTGCGCGTCGTCGATGATGAAGGCGACGCCCGTCGCGCCCGAGAACAGGCAGAACGTGTTGATGAAGACGAGGGAGAAGATGAGCACGACGTTGTGCCAGAAGCCGGTTTTATGCCCGACGGCCTCGAACGCCGCATCGTAGGACGCCGCCTGCACGAGGTGGCGCGCCAGCATGAGCACGGTGGCCACGACAAGCGGCACGAGCGCCCCGGTTTTGAGCGTGGCGAGGAAGCTTGCCAGGTAGTCGGCGTTCGCGATGAGAAAGCACACTGCGACGATGCCGATGACAAGCAGCAGCGCTTTCTTCAACCAGCGACCCCCTTCGAGCCCTTCGACGAACCATGACGGAATGATTCAGTATAGCATGATGGCAACGTTCGCAACGGGTCGCCGGAACGACACCACGCGCTTGCCATCAGCCCGAAGCTGCCCGATGATACGCCGTTAGGACGCGGCGCGCTTCGCCACGCGGTAGAGACGCGCGAGGTTGCGCACGTTCACCACGTCGAACAGCACGGCGATGAGGAACGCCACCGCAAGCCCGATGGTGACGGCCCCCTGACGCGGCGCGATCATGAACACGAGGGGCGCGCCGAACAGGGCCAACGGGACGATGAGGCCGATGAGGCACGAGCCCACGCGCTTCCACAGCCCGTAGATGATGGAGATCATCACGTAGAGGAAGAGGCCCGTCGCAGCGGTTTCCAGCAGCATCGATGCCGCCAGCACGGCCACCTTGCCCGCGATCATGAGGCCCTCGCGCTGGAGGTCGCGCTTCACTTCGGCAAGGGCTTCCTGCGGCGTTTTCTGCGGTTGAGCCGCCGCGCGGAACGGCGCGAAGGGATCGAACGGGTCGAAGGGCTGCCCGGTGGGATTGCCCGTGCGCGGCTCGTCCCACGACGTCCACACGTACGTGGTTTGCCCGCGGGTACCCTGACCGGGCGCCGAGCCGGTACCGGCCCCCTGCGTGAACGGCCAGCCGGCGAACGGGTCCTGCCCCGCGCCGCTGTAGGGGTTCTGCGTCGGATGCGCGTAGGGGTTGCCCGCGTAGGGACGCGGGTCGCGGCGCGGGTCGAACTCGGGCGTCCACGAGCGGTTGAGCAGGACGTCGCGCGCCTCGTTGATGCGCTTGGTGAACTCCTCGGCCTCGGCGCGCTCGGGGGAATCGAGGGCGAACTTGTCGGGATGGTGCGCGATCACCAGTTTGCGATGGGCCTGTTTGACCTCGTCATCGGTCGCGCCGTCTGATAGCCCCAGGGTTTTGAGCGCTTCGGATTTCTTCATGCCCCCACTTTACGTTACGGCAACACCCCCGATGATCCCTACCCATTCGCCGTTGCCTTCCCGTCAAAGAACGTCCATAAAAGACCGTGCGCATGTCCGAGACTTATTATCGGTCGAAAAACACGCCTCAGCGCTGTTTTCCGTGTTTTTCGGGCGATGATTGGGGCAAAGCCAGGGGCGGCCTCCCGAAGGAGGCCGCCGGAACCTGGTGCTTAGTGGCGGAAGTGGCGGTGGCCGGTGAAGACGAGCGCGATGCCGTGCTCGTCGGCGGCGGCGATGACTTCCTCGTCGCGGATGGAGCCGCCCGGCTCGATGACGGCCGTCACGCCGGCTTCGGCCAGCGCATCAAGGCCGTCGCGGAACGGGAAGAACGCGTCGGAGGCCGCCACGGCGCCCTTCGCTTCCTCGCCGGCCTGCTCGACGGCGATGCGCGCGGAGTTCACGCGGTTCGGCTGGCCGCCGCCCACGCCGATGGTGGCGTGGCCCTTCGTGATGGAGATGGCGTTCGACTTGATGGACTTGCACACCTTCCACGCGAACAGCAGCTCGGCGAGCTCCTCCTCGCTGGGCTGGCGCTTCGTGGGCACGGTGAACGTCGCGGGGTCCTCGGCCACGGCGTCGGAGTCCTGGCACAAGAGGCCGCCCTCGACGGCGCGGTACTCCACTTCCCCGCCGGCCGGGTTCACGCCGCCCGTGGACAGGAGGCGCGCGTTCTTCTTGGCGCTGTACATGTCAAGCGCATCGCCCGCGAACTCGGGAGCGATGATGGCCTCGACGAACTGCTTGTTGTCGAAGATGGCCACCACCACGTCGGAGGTGACGGGGCGGTTGAACGCCATGACGCCGCCGTAGGCGCTCACCGGGTCGCACGCATGCGCGCGCTGATAGGCCTCGACGAGGTCGTCGTTCTGGCACACGCCGCAGGGCGTGAGGTGCTTGACGATGACGCACGCGGGCTCGTCGAACTCGCGCACGGCCGTCCAGGCGGCGTCGAGGTCGAGGTAGTTGTTGTAGGACAGCTCCTTGCCCTGGTGCTGCTTGGCGTGGGCCAGGCTGTGCGGGGCGTCCGCGTAATCGTCGCGACGGTAGAACGCGGCGCTCTGGTGCGGGTTTTCGCCGTA
The DNA here is from genome assembly GCF_003339815.1 of Eggerthella sinensis. GTDB lineage: Bacteria > Actinomycetota > Coriobacteriia > Coriobacteriales > Eggerthellaceae > Eggerthella > Eggerthella sinensis. The sequence continues at coordinate 27,854 of NZ_PPTT01000007.1, read as the reverse complement.
GCGCAGATCCTGCACCTTCGACAGATGCAGCGTGCGGTTCACGGGGAACTTCACGTCGCCCTCGTCCTTGAGCTGGGCGCCCATCCACGCGGCGATGGCACCGTCGTAGGCCGCCGTGGTCTCGAACACATCGAGGGCCAGCTTGGCGCGCGTGTCGCGCAAGGTGGCGCCGTCGTTGGCGCGCATCTCGGCCAGGATGGCGTCGTAGCTCTCGGGGCGCGTGACCACGGCCACGCTCTCGAAGTTCTTCGCCGCAGAACGCAGCATGGACGGACCGCCGATGTCGATGTTCTCGATGCAGGTGCCGAAGTCGGCGCCGCTCTCCACCGTCTTCTCGAAGGCGTAGAGGTTCACCACCACCATGTCGATCATCTCGATGCCGTGCTCGGCCGCCTGGGCCATGTGGGACTCGTTGTCGCGCTTGGCCAGCAGGCCGCCGTGCACGCGGGGGTGCAGCGTCTTCACGCGTCCGTCCATCATCTCGGGGAACTGCGTCACGTCGTCGATGGGCGTGACGGGCACGCCGGCGTCCTTGAGCGCGCGGGCCGTGCCGCCCGTCGAGATGATTTCCGCCCCGAACTCGTCGACGAGCGCGCGGGCGAAGTCCGCAACGCCGCTCTTGTCCGTGACGGACACGAGCACGCGCTTGACCTTAGGATTGCTCATATGGCCTTACATCCTTTCCACTTGTCTGCGGCTGAACGGCACCGTGCCCCCAGCCTCCTTCGACGCATGGTACCACCCGCGTGCGCCTGCGAGCATCCCGACGAGGGCATATCCCGCAAACGTGCACGAGGGGCGGTGTGCGAGGCGCGCAAGACCATGTGCGGCGACGATGCCTACACGAGGTCGTCGAGCGGGGCCACGTGCGCGTAGCGGCCGTCCCAGATGTCGTCTTCGAAGTAGGCGGTGAGGGCTTCGCCCGAGGCGAAGGCCGAGTCGAACGTGGTGACGCCTTCGCGCGGGACGGTGACGTCGTAGCCCAGCTCGAAGGCCACCTTCACCGACACGTCGAAGCAGAACTCGGTCTGCATGCCGCACATGACGAGGCGCTTCGCGCCGAAGGATTGCAGCATCTCGTGCAGGCCCGTGCGCCGAAACGCGCTGTTGAAGCGCTTGCTCACGCACGGCTCGCCGCCCTGCGGCGCGATGGCGGCATACGCCTGCCACCCGTCGGTGCCGCGTTCGAGCTCGTCGCCCGCTCCCCCATCGTGCAGCACGTACACCACGGGCACGCCGTTGCTGCGGCACGCGTCGATCAGCGCGCTCACCGCGGTGATGAAGCCTTCTTCGTTGGACGGGTGCTTCGCGACGAGCGCCGTCTGCACGTCGATGACGATCAGCGCGTCGTAGGCACCGTCCTGCACGCTAGCGGCCAAGGCTCTTCTCGTGACGCTCGCGGGCCTCTTCGCTGTACCGCTGCCGGTAGCGCACGTCCACGAGCTCGGCCACGATGGCGATGGCCAGCTCGGCGGGCGTCTTCGCCCCGAACTTCAGGCCGATGGGACGCTTGACGCGCTCCCAATCCTCCTCGGTGGCGCCGCTGCTCAGCACGAGCTCGTGCACGCGGTCGTTCTTGCCCGCGCAGCCCATCATGCCGACGTAATGCACGTGGTGTTTCGTGGCCCACACGCATCCTTCGGGGTCGAACATGTGGCCGCGCGTCAGCACGCACACGTAGTCGTCGGGCGCCGCGCTCAGCGTGTCGAGCGCGTCGAAGTTGCCGCCGGGCAGCACGATGCGCTTCGCCGCCGGGAAGCGCTGCTCGCTCACGTACGCCGGGTCGTAGTCCACCACCGTCACGGCGAAGCCCACATGGTCGGCCAGCGCCGCCACCTCGCTCGCGGCGTCGGACGCGCCGAGCAGCCACACGTGCACCTGGTCGAACAGGGGCACGCTGGCCCAGGTGAGGCCCTCGAACTGCTCGTTGTGCATCGAGGGGCCGCGCGTGACGTCCTTCATCTGGAACATGTCGCGCGGCGAGTACGGGCGCGACGCTGCAAGCTCCTTCGCATCGTTGCAGAAGAACACGAGCGGCTCGCCGTCGGCGGAACCCACGTCGCCGTACTTCTTCGTCACCTCGTTGTCGGTGTTGCGCTGCGCCTCGTCCGCATCGTAGACGATCTTGAAACCGAGCCATGCAAGGTCGCCTTCGTCCATCGCGCGCAGCGCACGCTCGAACGTGGGAATGTCGTCGGCCGTGAGGCCTGCCGCGATCACGTCGAGGTAGGACGGGTCGACATGGCTGTTGCCCTCGGTGGCCTGCGCCGAGAAGCACGGGAAGTCGGCCGGCGTGAGCGACGGGGTGCGACCCGCTTGGAGGTCGGCGATGATGCGAGCGAGGATGTCTTTGATCATGGAAACTCCTTGTTCGACAGGTAGGGGCGACGAGCTTACGCGCGGAGGGGGCGGTTGACCTGCGAGTCCGTCCGCGCGTTTACGGTTGGAGGGGGTGGAAGCGACTAGCTCAGGTGCACCTTGCGGTCCTCGCCGACGCTGACGCGGCCTTCGGCGAGCAGACGCAGCACTTCGGGGTACAGGACGTGTTCGGCCGCGTGGATGCGTTCCTCGAGGGTGTCGAGGGTGTCGTCCTCGCGCACTTCCACCGCGCGCTGCGCCACGATGGGGCCCTTGTCGTAGTCCTCGTTGGCGAAGTGCACGGTGATGCCGGTCACCTTCACGCCCGCATCGAAGGCCTCCTGAATGGCGTGCGCGCCCTTGAACGAAGGCAGCAGCGCGGGATGCAGGTTGAGCACGCGGTCGGGGAACGCGTCGAGCATGACGGGCGTCACCTTGCGCATGTACCCCGCCATCACCACATAGTCGGCGCCTGCGGCGCGCAGCTCGTCCACGATGCGCGCGTCGGCGGCCTCGACGTCGGCGTACACGTCGCGGTTGAGCGCCACGACGTCGATGCCGGCCGCCCGTGCGCGCTCGATGCCGTAGGCATCGGGGCGCGACGAGATCACCTTGACGATGTCGACGGGCAGCCCCTGCGCCGCCGCGTCGATGATAGCCTGCAAGTTCGTGCCGCTGCCGGACAGCAGCACACCGATTTTCAGCGGCTCGGTCATGGCCTTACGCCTCCGCGTCGGCGCCGAACCCGTACAGCGCGCCCTCGTTCGCGTAGCGCACGGCGCCCTCGCCGGCAACGATGCGGCCGACGCGGTACGTGGTCTCGCCCGCTGCGGCCAACGCCGCCTCGACCTCGTCCACGCGCGCGGGATCGACGATGAGCACCATGCCCAGGCCCATGTTGAACGTCTTGAGCGCCTCGGCCTCGTCGAGATGCGCCGCGTCGCACACGAACGACGCGATGGCAGGAATGGGCCACGTGCCCAAATCCACTTCGGCATCGCACGTCTTCGGCAGTGCGCGGTCGAGGTTCTCGGAGATGCCGCCGCCCGTGATGTGCGCGAGCGCGCGCACGGCGTCCGGGCAGGCGTCGAGCACGGCGCGCACGGGCTTCACGTAGATGCGCGTGGGTTCCAGCAGCGCGTCCTGCAGGCTGCGTCCGTCCAGCTCTTCGCGCTCGATGCGCAGCTCGTAGTGGGTCTTGCCCTCCACGCACACCTTGCGGGCGAGCGAGTAGCCGTTGGAATGCAGGCCGCTCGAAGCGAGGCCGATCAGCACGTCGCCCTCGCGCACGGCGGCCGGATCGAGCATCTTGGTGCGATCCACCACGCCCACGCAGAAGCCGGACAGGTCGTAGTCGTCGGGGTCCATGACGCCGGGGTGCTCGGCCATCTCGCCGCCGATGAGCGCGCAGCCGGCCTGCTTGCAGCCCTCGCCGATGCCCGCCACGATCTCGGCCACGTTCTCGGCCTTGAGCTTGCCGATGGCCACGTAGTCGAGAAAGAACAGCGGCTCGGCGCCGGTGGCCAGGATGTCGTTCGCGCACATGGCCACGAGGTCGATGCCCACCGTATCGTGCTTGCCGGCCAGCTGCGCAACCTTGAGCTTCGTGCCCACGCCGTCGGTGCCGCTCACCAGCAGCGGGTCGTCCATGTTCTTGGCCGCCGCGATGGAGAACAGGCCGCCGAAGCCGCCGATGTCGCCCACCACTTCGGGACGGTACGTGTCGTGCACGACGCTCTTGATAGCCTCGACGGCGCGCGCGCCCTCGGCCGTGTCCACGCCCGCCTGCGCGTAGGTCACCGCATCTTCGTCCATCCAGCTGGGCATATGCGGGCCGTCATCGGTCTGCGCTGCGTTTACGGTAATTCTCTCGGTCATCTCAGCTCCTTGTGCCGTATCGTCCATGTCGGGGCGATCCCCTGTGTTGCTTTACCGGTCGTGCTCGTACGTGATGCGCGGCGCCGCGTCTAGGATGGCGCGCCTGCGCCGTCGGGTTCGTCGAAATCCTTCTTCGTGAGAAAGCTCTTCTTGGCCACCGCGTCCGGGATGGCCACCGGGTAGTCTCCTGTGAAGCACGCGTCGCAGAACCCCTGATGACGGGCGTTCGGAACGGATGCGCGCAGGCCTTCGAGCGAAATGAAGGCGAGCGAGTCCGAGCCGATCCACGCGTTCATCTCGTCGTTCGTCATGTTCGCCGCGATCAGCTGGTCGCGCGTGTCGGTGTCGATGCCGTAGAAGCACGGCCACAGCACTTCGGGGCTCACGATGCGCAAGTGCACCTCGGCAGCTCCCGCGTCGCGCAGCATCTGCACGAGCTGCTTCGACGTGTTGCCGCGCACGATGCTGTCGTCGATGACCACGAGGCGCTTGCCCTCGATCACCGAGCGCAACGGATTGAGCTTGAGACGGATGCCCAGCTGACGCATGGCCTGCGTCGGTTGGATGAACGTGCGTCCCACGTAGCGGTTCTTCACGATGCCGTCGGCGTACGGGATGCCGCTCTGATACGCGTAGCCCATGGCCGAGGGCACGCCCGAGTCGGGCACGCCCAGCACGAGGTCGGCCTCGACGGGCGCTTCCTGCGCGAGGATGCGGCCCATGCTGCGGCGGGCCTGGTACACGCTCTGGCCGTCGATCACGCTGTCGGGCCGCGCGAAGTACACGTACTCGAAGATGCAGGCCGCGCTCTCGCCCGCCGGCACGCCCTGCTCGGCATGCATGCCCTCGCTGTTGAAACGCACGATCTCGCCCGGTTCGACGTCGCGCAGGTACGTGGCGCCCACGATGTCGAGGCCGCACGTCTCCGACGAGACCACCCAGCCGCGGCCGTCGGGCAGCTCGCCGATGCACAGCGGGCGGATGCCGTTCGGATCGCGGAACGCGTAGAGGGAATCGGGGCTGGCCAGCACCATGGCGTAGGCCCCCGACAGCTCCTCCATGGCGCGGCGGATGCCGTTGCGCAGGTGGTGCGTGGCCTGCGTCACCTGGCCGATGGCCTTCGCGGCCACCTCGCTGTCGGTGCCGGAGCGGAACTGCACGCCCTCGTCGATGAGGTGCGTGCGCAGGGCGTTCGTGTTGATGAGCGTGCCGTTGTGCGCAAGCGCGATGAGCACGTCGTCGATGGCCGAGATGTGCGGCTGCGCGGCTTCCCACGACGCGGCGCCGCCGCTCGTGGAGTACCGCGCATGGCCCACGGCCACGAAGCCTTCGAGCGCGGCCAAGCTGGCCTCGTCGAACACCTGCGTCACGAGGCCGAGATCCTTCGCCACCATGATGGTTTCGCCGTCGCCGACGGCGATGCCGGCGCTCTCCTGCCCGCGGTGCTGCAGCGCCTGCAGGCCGAAGCAGGTCATGCGCGCGACGTCTTCGCCGGGCGCGTACACGCCGAATACGGCGCACTCTTCTTCGAGGCGGTCGGGTCTGTCGCCCGGCAGGATCGAAGTGCTCATGAAGCGATCTCCTTTTCGGCAGAATCGATAGCGTCGGCAGCGTCGGGATCGACGACGTCGCCGGCAGAAGGATCGATTGCATCGCCCGATGCGCCCACGGTGCTGTTGGCCACGTAGGCGTACAGCACGTAGCGTCCGTCGGTGGGCAGGTTGTCGCAGGTGGCAAGCGCGAACGTGTGCGCGATATCGGCAGCTTCGGGAATGTCGGAAGCGGCCACCACCGAGCGGTCGATCTTGTCCTGCACGTAGGCCACGCGCTCGTCCCCGTCGGTGAACTGCGTTTGCGCAAGCGGGTCGTCGGCATTCACATGCACGAGCGCGAACGTGTTCAGCTGGAAGTTGCCCTCGGGCGTGAGGATGTACACGGTGCGATGATCGTTGAACTGCGCGGCGTCGCTGAAATCGGCGAGGCACGCGAACATGGAACCGTCGTTCAGATGGTGCCCGTACACGATGTTGTTCGGGTCCGAGAAGTCCGCGCTGTTATCGGCGGACAGGAAGATGGCGCCGAACGTGGCAATCCATCCCTCCGAGCCCTTGAAGTCGTGCGTGAGGTACTTCACGTCGTCGGTGGTTTGCACGATGGGATAGTTCACCACGGTGCCGGGGATGTAGATCCACCCCACCGTATCGGGGTTGATGGCCTTGAGAGCGTCCCAATCCACCGTGAAGTCGGCGAGCGAGGCGCCCGCCAGGTCATCGGGGGGCGTGAAGCCCTCCTGCGCGACGTCGTTGTAGGTTTGCTGCCCCTGCCAGTAGCTGTAGCCGATGACGCCAAGCGCCGCAAGCGCCACGACGAACACCACGAGCGCGATCCAGAACACGACGCGCCACGGGCCGCCCTTCTTCTTGTTCGGGCCCTGCTGCTGATACGGATTGCCGTACGGGGCGCCGTGCCTGCCGTGGCCGGCCTGCACGGGGCGATAGGCGGATTGCTGCGGGACGGCGGGACGGTAGGCGCCCGGCTGTGCGCCCGCGCGTCCGTGCGGCGCGGCGCCCCTCGGCGCCTGTTGCTGCGCAGGTCGCCCATGCGATCCGCGGTCAGGATACTGTCGGTACTCGGGCATGTCCACCTTTCGGATGATCATCGAACGGCGGATTCCGCCGTCGCCAGACCCCTATCATAATAAACAAACGCCCCCGAAATGGGGGCGCAATGTATGCGAAAACGCAATTTTCACGATCGAAAAGCGCTGCTCGTCTTGTCGTTACTTCTTCATCTCGTCGATGAAGCCCTTCGCGATGAACGCGATGATGACGATGACGATGATCGCGACGATCACCCAAATGGCCTCCATGGGCACGGTGATTCCGAACAGAGTCATGGTTGTTTACCCCTTTGTTGTTCAAGCGCGCGTATGCGCACGGTCGTTTTGAGTACTGCTGCCCATAGTAACGCGATCTCAGTTTTCGTGCAAGCGCGCTTCCAGAGCATCGTTGATTATTTTAAGGGCCTTGACGCGCGCGTAGCGCTTGTCGTCGCTCTCGAGGACGATCCACGGTGCGAACGGCGTGCTCGTCAGGCGGAAGATGTCCTCGACCGCAGCTTTGTACTGGGGGTACTTGTCGCGGTTGCGCCAATCCTCGTCGGTGATCTTCCACTGTTTCGCAGGGTCTTGCTCGCGGTCGTGGAAGCGGCGCAGCTGCTCTTCGGGGCTCACGTCCACCCAGAACTTCAGCAGGATGGCGCCCCACCGCACGAGCTCCTGCTCGAATTCGTTGATTTCGTCGTACGCCCGCGTCCATTCCGACACCGAGGCGAACCCTTCGACGCGCTCCACGAGCACGCGCCCGTACCAGCTGCGGTCGTAGATGCCCACGTGCCCCGCCTTCGGCAGGCGCGTCCAATAGCGCCACAGATGGGGGTGCAGCAGCTCGGGCTTCGTGGGGGCTGGGCTCGGGAACACGGTGTAGGCGCGGGCGTCGAGAGCCTGCGCCACGCGCTTGATGTTGCCGCCCTTGCCGGCCGCGTCCCAGCCTTCGTACATGACCATGAGCGGGATGCGCTTCTGGTACATCTCCATCTCAAGCTTGTTGAGGCGGTCCTGCTCGAACTTGAGCTGCTCCTTGTACGCAAGCGGGTCGAGCACGAGGGAATGGTCGACCTCGTCGATGCGCGGCGGGTTGTCCACCTGGCGGAATCGCGACACGCGCGGCGCGCGGATGCGGGCCTCGGCGGCGGCGCGCTCGGCTTCCTCGCGCACGCGGGCCTCTTCCTCTTCGGAGCGCCCGAACAGCGGGGCTTCCTCGAGGGCGCCCGCGGAGTTGGCCTGCGCCTTCGCGGCCGCCGCGGCGGCTTCGGCGTCGGGGGCCGCCTGCAGCGCGCCCGTGAGCGCCGACACGAGCGTCTCGGCGATCTGCAGGTTCGCGCGGCGCTTGTCCTCCCCGTTCACGAGGTGCCACGGGGCGAACGTGAAGTTGCTGCCCTTCAAGAGGTTGTCGTAGAGCCGGTACGCCTCCTCGTAGTTGCCGATGGTGGCGAGCTTGTCCTCGTTGACGCGCCACCGGGTGGCCGGGTCGTCGTGCAGGCGCGTGAGGCGCTTCTTCTGCGCCTCCTTCGTGACGTGCACGAAGAACTTCACCACGAGATAGCCGTCGTCGGCAAGCTGCTGTTCGAAATCGGACGCGGAGGTGAGGTAGCGGCGCAGCACGTCGATGTGGCGCTCGTCGCGCGCTTCGGCCATGGCGGCCGCGACGGCCTTCTGCCCCTTGCGCTTGCCGGAGCCGAGCGTCAGGCTGCCGAACTCGGTGTACAGCATGTGCTGCACGGCGGCGGTGTACCAGCCGCGGTCGAAGAACGAGATGGTGCCGCGCTGGCCGAGCCCCTTCCAGAACTCCTGCATGACCGGGTAGAAGCCCGTCACGCCGTGCTTGGCGCCCGGGAACGAGCGGGCGGCCTTCACGTCGAGGTTCTCGGTGACGTACACGCTGGTCGCGCGCGCGTCGAGGTGGTACATGAGGTCGGAGATGCGGCTGCCCTTGCCGGCGCCGTTCCACCCTTCGAACAGCACGACGAGCCCGACGCCCTGGGCGCGCGCCTGCTGCTGCAACACCACCAACTGCTCCATCAGCTCGTCGCGACGGGGTTTGTAGTCGTCTTTGGACAGCGGTTCGAGAGAGAAATCGACGGTTTCCAGCATGGGCGCATCCTTCCTCGGCGTATCCCGACATCATAGCACAGCGTTTGGCGCAGGTTTCAGTTTCCCCACCAGCCTGGTTTTCATCGCGTGGTGACCTAAAATGGAAGGGTACGCAAGCTCCGAGCGCAGAAGGATCATCGGTATGCCCAACTATGCGGTTGTCGACCTGGGGTCGAACACGATACGCCTCGTCGTGTACGAGGTGAAGCACGCCCACGAGCGCACGTTCACGAACAAGGATTTCAAGAGCCTCATCAACGATAAGGTGATGGCGGGATTGTCGGCCTACGTCGTGGACGGCGTGTTCACGCAGGACGGCATCGACCGCGCCATCAGCGTGCTGCGCGGCCATGCCAAACGCGCGCGGTACTTCAACTGCGAGAAGATGGAAGTGTTCGCCACCGCCGTCATCCGCAACGCGAAGAACTGCGACGAGGCCGTCATCGCCATCGAGGAGGGCGCGGGGCTGCCCATCTCGCTTCTGTCGGCGCAGGACGAGGCGCACCTCGGGTTCGTGGGCGCCACCTGCGACCGCACGGTGGTGCGCGGGACGCTCGTGGACATCGGCGGCGGCTCGACCGAGCTGACGCGGGTGGAACACGACCGCGACTTCGACAACGCGAGCCTCGGGCAGGGGTCGCTGTCGTCGTTTGCGCAGCATGTGCGCGGCATCCTGCCCACGGGCGACGAGATGGACGCCATCGCCGCCGCGCTGCGGACGCGCCTCGCCGCGCTGCCCCGGCCCGACGCCTACCGCACCGACACGCTGTTCGGCATCGGCGGAAGCGTGCGCGCCGCCGCCAAGATGCACGCGCAGGCCACCGGTGCGACGAGCCGTCCGAAAACCATGACGAAAAAGGAAATTCATGCGATACTGACATGGTGCCGCACCGATCCCGACGCGTTCGCGCACACCGCGCTCAAGGCGTCGGCAGAGCGCATCCACACGCTCGTGCCCGGGTGCGTCATTCTGCTGGAGCTCTTCGACGCGTTCGGAGCCGAGCGCCTCGACGTCTGCAAATACGGCGTGCGCGAAGGGTACCTGATCGAGCGCATGCTGCGCTAACGGCACGCAGGAAGCGAACGTTTACGGGAAGGGGACGTTCATGGACACAGCCAAGAAACCGACCGACACCACCGAGGCACCCGTCACCACCACCGCGCCCGAGCCCGCCGCCATGCGCGCGGACGAGATGCGCCAGACCGTCGACGACGTGGCCGGCGAGGCGCTGCCCTCCGAGGCCGAGACCGCGGCCCCGCGCAAGGCGCCGTACATGCAGAACCGCGAACTGTCGTGGCTCACGTTCAACGAGCGCGTGCTCGACCAGGGCGCCGACGAAACCGTGCCGCTGCTCGAGCGCCTCAACTTCATCTCCATCTTCTGGAGCAACCTGCAGGAGTTCTTCATGGTGCGCGTGGGCAGCCTCACCGACCTCGCGCTGGTGAAGAAGCAGATCATCGACTCGAAATCGGGCATGACGCCCGCCGAGCAGCTCGACGCCATCTACGCGCGCTGCCACGAGCTGTACCCCATCCAGGAGCGCACGTACGAAAGCGTGCGGCGCCTGCTGTGCGAGCAGGGCGTGTGCAGCCTGCGCCCCGAGGACCTCGACGACGAGCAGCGCGCGTTTCTGTCGGCCTACGTGCACAAGAACGTGATGCCCTTCCTATCGCCGCAGATCATCAACTCGCGCCACCCGTTCCCCCACCTGGAGAACGGCGCGCTGTACGTGGTGGTGCGCCTCAACGAGGAGGCGGGCGCCAAGAAGAAGACGTCGAAGAAGGGCATCGAGAAGGCCGCGAAGGACGACAAGGCCAGCAACCTGGGCGCCGAGGGCGTCACGCTCGGCCTCGTGCCCATGCCGCGCCAGTGCGAGCGCGTCATCGCGCTGCCGGGCGAGGGCATGCAGTTCATCCTGCTCGAGCACGCCATCGAGATGGTGGCGAGCGAGATTTTCTCCATGTACGCCATCAAGCACACCAACGTCATCTGCGTCACGCGCAACGCCGACCTCGACGCCACCGAAGGCACCGACGAGAACGACGAGGACTACCGCGAGCACATGAAGCGCATCCTGAAGAAGCGTTCGCGCTTGGCCCCCGTGCGCCTGGAAAGCGAGCGCCCGCTGTCCCCCACGCTCTCGAAGCTGCTGCTCAAGCGCCTGAACCTCAAGGCGCATCAGGCGTACGTCACCAAGGTGCCGCTCGACATGAGCTATTCGTTCGGCCTGGCCGGCCGTCTCGACGAGGCCAAGCGCGCCGCGCTCACAAACGCGCCCTTCACGCCGCAGTGGCCCGGCTGCCTCGACCGCAACCGCCGCATCATCGACCAGGTGACCGAGAAGGAAGTGCTGCTGAGCTACCCGTACGAGACGATGGACGCCTTCGTGCAGCTGCTGCGCGAAGCGGCGAACGACCCCTCCGTCATCTCCATCAAGATCACGCTGTACCGCCTGGCCAGCCAGTCGCACCTCGCCGAGGCGCTCATCGCCGCGGCCGAGAACGGCAAGGAGGTCACCGCGCTGTTCGAGCTGCGCGCCCGCTTCGACGAGAGCAACAACATCGAGTGGTCGCAGCGCTTCGAGCAGGCGGGATGCAACGTCATCTACGGCTTCCGCGACTTCAAGGTGCATTCGAAGATCTGCTGCATCACACGCCAGACCGAGCACGGCCTGCAGCACATCACGCAGCTGGGCACCGGCAACTACAACGAGAAGACGGCGAAGCTGTACACCGACCTGTCGTTCATCACCACCGACGAGACGTTCGGGCGCGATGCCGGTGAGTTCTTCCGCAACATGGGCCTGGAGAACACCTCCGACAACTACGACATCATGTGGGTGGCGCCGTTGCAGATCAAGCCGATGATCCTTGCGGGCATCGACCGCGAGATCGAGAAGGCGCGCGCCGGCGAGCCGTGCGGGCTGTTCTTCAAGACGAACTCCGTCACCGACAAGGACGTCATCGAGAAGATCGTGGAGGCGTCGCAGGCCGGCGTCGAGGTGACGCTGTTCGTGCGCGGTATCTCGTGCATCGTGCCGGGCCTCGAGGGCTGCACCGATCACGTGCGCGTCGTGTCCATCGTGGGGCGCTTGCTCGAGCACAGCCGCATCTACGGGTTCGGCACGCGCGAGAACATGAAGCTGTACCTGTCGAGCGCCGACCTCATGACGCGCAACATGGACAAGCGCATCGAGATCGCGTGGCCCATCTTGAACGACGACCTGCGCGAGCAGATTCTCGGGTACCTCGACGTGTCCATGAGCGACACGGCGAAGCTGCGCGAACTGCAGCCCGACAAGAGCTACACGCCGCTCGGCGCGTTCGCCAAGGAAGACGAGGACGGCGTGACCACGCTGTTCGAGTCGCAGGAGTTCTTCATCAAGCGGGCGCAGCAGCGCCGCCTCGAGGCCGCCGAGGAAGAGGCCGCCCGCGAGGCGAACCGCCGCAGGGCCGCCGAGCCCGAAGAGGACGAGGAAGCGGAGGACGTGCAGGTGGAGGAGGCCGCGAGCGCGCCCGAGCCGGAAGCCGCGGAAGCGCTTGAGGCTGACGCCATCGAGCCGCCGCTTGCCGCGAAGGCGCCGGCGGCAACGCCGCGGCCGGTCGATCGCGGGTTGGCAACCGCGCCGCCGATGCGCGTGCCCCCGCGCAAGAAGCCCAGCCTGCTCGTGCGCATCCTGGCCAAGTTCGTCCGCTAGACACGATAACGGCCCCCGGTTCCTCACGGAATCGGGGGCCGTTTGCATGCGATGATGCGGCAGAAGCGCAGTCCGGCGTCGTCGCGGTCGACCGGCGAGCGTGTCGTGGCCGCGTCCCTGTCGCACCCCTACGATCTCATGGAACCCCGCATGCGGCAACAGCGCTCCCCCATCCGTTGCCGTCCCCTTCGCCTTTGGTTACGCGTACGGCACGGCCCTGCGGAAAACCCGCGAATTCAGGGCGGAGCCGCACTTCCCTCTCCCCTTCAGCGCGGATATCGGATAGTATGTCGAGGGTAACAAAATGACTCCATCCGCCGCACCCCTAAGGGAGATCGCCATGAGCAACCCCACAGCACCGTCCACCACCGGCCTTGCGTTGTTTTGCGGGGCGGGGATGGTGACGTTCGGATGTTTGACGGCCATGCAGTTTCTCGAAAAGCCGTGGTTCTTCGTGGTGCTCGTTGCCATGCACGGCGGGATTGCGCTGTTCGTTGCGAGCAAGCGCACGCTGCGCGCACGCGGCTTCGACCTGAAACGCTACTTCATGATGGAATACGCGATGCTGCTGCCCTTCCTCGGCATCATGCTCTACACGCTCATCAGCAAGACGGGGGCGCTGCCGGCATGGGGCGGCGCAAAGGCGTCCATCACGCTCGTGTACGTGCTCATCTGCCTGGCGGCCACGTTCTGGAACGTTCGGCGCATGCACGACGCGGCCCGCATGCAAACGGCGGCCCCGCTGTCCGAAGACCTCGAGACCGCCGTTGGCAGTGCATCCGCGCTTGTCGCGGAGTAGGTGCTGAGTACCCGCTAGACCTCGCGCGCCACGACATCGGCGATGGCCTGCGCGTGACGATCGGCCTCGGCGGCGTCGGCGGCTTCCACCATGACGCGCACGACGGGCTCGGTGCCGCTCGGGCGCAGGAGCACGCGGCCGTCTTCGCCGAGCTCGGCCTCGGCCGCAGCGACGGCCGCCTCGACGGCGGCGTTGCCGTCCACGGCGTGCTTATCGTGCACCTTCACGTTGATGAGCGTCTGCGGGAAGCGCGTCATCACCGACGTTGCCTCCTCGATGGACGTTCCCACGCGCTGGCACGCGGCGAGGAACTGGAGCGCCGTCACCAGGCCGTCGCCCGTGGAGTTGTGCTCGAGGAAGATCATGTGGCCGCTCTGCTCGCCACCGAGGATGAAGCCCCCTTCGCGCATGGCCTCGAGCACGTAGCGGTCGCCCACCTTCGTCTGGATGAGCTCGATGCCCGCGTCGCGCATGGCATGGGCGAGCCCCAGGTTGCACATGACGGTGGACACGGCGGTGCCGCCGGACAGCTTACCGCGCTTGTGCAGGTCGATGGCGCACACGGCCTCCATCACGTCGCCGTCGATCTCGTTGCCGCGCGCATCCATGAGCATGACGCGGTCGGCATCGCCGTCGTGCGCGATGCCCACGTCGGCGCCGATCTCGGCCACGAGCTGGCGAAGCGGCTCGAGGTGGGTGGACCCGCACTTGACGTTGATGTCGGTGCCGTCGAAGTCCTCGTTCACCACGGTGACGTCGGCGCCCAGACGGCGCAGCGCCTCGGCGCTCGTCATGCACGATGCGCCGTGCCCCACGTCGAGGGCCACCTTGAGGCCCTTGAAGTCGATGCCCTCGTTCGCCACCGTGGACACGGCGTGCGCGATGTAGAGCTCGCAGGCGTCCTCCACCGGCAGCGCCACGCCCACCTCGTCGCCGTTGGGCAGGGCCTCGGCCGGCGGGCCGCCCGCGGCCACGAACGCCTCGATCTCGTCCTCGACGGCGTCGGGCAGCTTGAAGCCCCGGCCGTCGAACAGCTTGATGCCGTTGTACTCGGGCGGGTTGTGCGAAGCGGAGATGACGATGCCGCCGTCGCAGTGCAGCTCGCGCACGAGCAGTGCGATGGCGGGCGTCGGAATGATGCCGGCCTGCAGCGCCGTGCCGCCCATGGACATGATGCCGGCCGACACGGCGGCCTCCAGCATGTCGCCGGACAGGCGCGTGTCCTTGCCGATGAGGATGGTCTTCCCCTGGAACGCCACCGCGGCTTGGCCCAGCTTGAAGGCCGTCTCGCAGGTGAGCTCCTTGTTCGCGATCCCGCGAACCCCATCCGTCCCAAAAAGTCGTGCCATATTACTTACCCCGATTCACCTGGTTTTCGTGCAGGCGGACGGCGCCTTGCGGGCGCTCTTCGTCCGTCATTCTGTTGTTGAGCTCGGCGGCGAACTCGTCGAGACCCACTCCGTAGCGCTCGAGCACGACGAGCAGGTGGTACACCACGTCGGCCGCCTCGTAACGCAGATGGTCAACCGCTTCGGAATACTCGGGCGGCAGCTCCACGGCCAGCTCCTCGAGCTCGACGTCGTTGCCGCGGCCGTCCTCGAAGGCGAGCGCAGCCGCCAGCGACGACGTCGCCCATGACTCCACGTCCTTCGCCGCAAGCGCCACTTCGCCCGATTCCTCCATGAGCTTCTTCAGCACGTCGTCGGGCGACGCGGTGAGCAGGCGGTGCGTGTAGCTCTCCTCCCCCGCTTCGCGGCGGGCGGCGATGGTGCCCGCAAGCGCCTCGAGCGTGGCTCCGATCTGGGAGGCCGGAGGCGTTTCGCCTGCGGGAATGAAGGTTTTGTTCGACATGGGAGGCCTTTCTGCTGAGTCTCCCCCGTGCGACGGCAGAACGCCGTGCGAATCTCAGAGGTGCAACGTCGTCGCAGGATAAAGGGAGAAAGAGAAAAGGGGGCGCGCTCGGCGCGCCCCCTCGTGCTTCTACTCTTCGACGTCGTCGGCGGCGTTGGCCGCTTCTTCGTCTTCCTTCGTGGTCACGCCGAAGCCAAGCGAACCCACGGAGCCCAGCAGTGCGTCGAGCTCTTCGAGGTTGCGCTGGTAGGAGCGCGGCGGCAGGGCCTCGCCCAGCATGTCCTCGCCTTCGGTGTTGAAGGTGGCCGGCTCGTCGCCGCCGATGAGGATGGTGTCGTCAGGCGAGAACACCATGTCGAGCAGCTGGCTCATGTCGTCGCTCGTGGCGGCGAGGTCGTCCTCGATCACGTGCGTGAGCTCGTGAGCGTCGAGGCCTTCCTTAAGCTCTTCGATGGCCTTCACGCCGATGCCCTCGATGCGCAGCAGGTCCTCCTCGGTGTGACCCACGAGGTCGGCCACCGTCTCGATGCCCGCCTCGGAGAACTTGTTGGCCCAACGCTGCGACACGCCCAGATCATCGTAGATGTACAGGCGCGCGTCCTCGTCGGACAGCTGCGGACCGCGATGGCCCAGCGACAGGCCGCTGTAGTAGCTGCCGTAGTTCGTACCCATGTTGAGGTAGCCGTCGCCGTCGAGCGACCAATCCTGCGGCTGCGGCAGCAGCTCCTCGATGTCGCGGAGCGCTTCCGGAGCGAAGTCGGGCAGTTGCTCGCCCAACACCGGCGCAACCGGACGACCCTTGTAGGTGAGCCCCACCTCGCGGTAGCGCGGAAGACCCGTGCCCGCCGGGATGGGCTTGCCGATGATGACGTTCTCCTTGAGGCCGGCCAGACGGTCCACCTTGCCCTCGATCGCGGCATCGGTGAGCACCTTCGTGGTCTCCTGGAACGAAGCGGCCGACAGGAACGAGTCCGTGGCGAGCGACGCCTTCGTGATGCCGAGCAGCAGCGGCTGGCCCACGGGCGGCTCTTTGCCCTCGGCGATGAGTGCGTTCGCCGTATCCTCGAACTCGAAGCGGTTGACCTGGCGACCCGGCAGGTAGTCGGATTCGCCGGCGTCCATGACGGCCACCTTGCGCAGCATCTGGCGCGAAATGACCTCGATGTGCTTGTCGTTGATATCCACGCCCTGGGACACGTACACGCCCTGGACCTGGCTCACGATGTAGCGCAGCGTCGTGTTGGGGTCGGTGAGGCGCAGCAGGTCGTGAGGGTTCACGGAACCCTTGGTGAGCTGCTGGCCCACCTTCACTTCGCATCCGTCAACCACGCCGGGCAGCATCTGAGCACGCGCCGAAACGATGTACTCGCGGAAGTTGCCCTGCTGGTCGTGGATGGTGATGGTCTTGGACTGCTTGTCGCCCGAGATCTGCAGCGTGCCGGAGATTTCCGCGAGGATAGCAAGACCCTTCGGCTTGCGCGCCTCGAACAGCTCCTGAACACGGGGAAGACCGTGGGTGATGTCCTCGCCGGCGACGCCGCCGGTGTGGAACGTACGCATGGTGAGCTGGGTGCCCGGCTCGCCGATGGACTGGGCGGCGATGATGCCCACCGCCGTGCCGATGTTCACCGGACGCGACGTGGCAAGGTCCCAGCCGTAGCACTTCTGGCACACGCCCTGCTCGGCATGGCAGGTCATGACCGTGCGGATGACGAGCGTTTCCACGCCCGCGGCATCCATGGCCTTGAGCTGGTCCATATGGGTGATGTACTCGCCCGCAGACAGCAGCACGGTACCGTCGGTGCCCACCACGTCGTTGAGCAGGCAGCGGCCGATAAGGTTCTCGTCCACGTCGCCCTTCACGGTGTGCAGCGGATACGGCACGCCGTCGGAGGTACCGCAGTCGATCTCGCGGATGATGACGTCCTGGGCCACGTCCACGAGACGACGGGTCAGATAACCCGAGTCGGCGGTACGCAGCGCGGTGTCGGCCAGACCCTTACGGGCGCCGTGCGTGGAGATGAAGTACTCCAGAACGGACAGGCCCTCGCGGAAGTTCGCCTTGATCGGGCGGTCGATGATCTCGCCCTTCGGGTCGGACATGAGGCCTCGCATACCGGCCAGCTGGCGGATCTGCTTGATGTTGCCTCGAGCACCGGAGAACGCCATCATGTAGATGGGGTTGAACTTGTCGAAGTTCTCGGCCATGGCCTCGCCGACTTCTTCGTTCGCGGCGTTCCAGATGTCGACGACCTGCTTGTGACGCTCGTCGGGGCTCATGAGGCCCATCTCGTAGTCCTCGTCGATGGCGGCAACCTTCTCGTCCGCCGCAGCGAGGATCTCGCCCTTGTTCGGCGGCACGGTGGCGTCGTACACCGACACGGTGACGCCGGCGCGCGTGGCGTAGTGGAAGCCCGCGTCCTTGAGGCCATCGAGAATAGCCGGCACGCTGGACAGCTCGTAGCGGTTGCAGACGTCCTCGACGAGGCGGCTGATCTCCTTCTTATTCATTTCGTAGTTGAGGAACGGATAGTCCCCCGGCAGCACGTTGTTGAACGTGATGCGACCGATGGTGGTCTGGATGCGCTCGCCGGCCTTGTGCTCTTCGAACACGCCGAACGCCGTTGCCACCTGCGTGTCCTGGGAAAGGCGCACCCAGATCTTGGCCTGCAGGTCCAACTCGGCGCGGGCGTCGTAGGCGTTCATGGCGTCATCGAAGTCGATGAACGAACGGCCCTCGCCCTCGAAGCCGTCGCGGGCGGCCGTAAGGTAGTACAGACCGATGATCATGTCCTGCGTGGGCACGGTGAGCGGACGGCCATGCGCCGGCGACTTGATGTTGTTGGCGGACAGCATGAGCACGCGCGCCTCGGCCTGCGCCTCGGCACCCAGCGGCACGTGCACGGCCATCTGGTCGCCGTCGAAGTCGGCGTTGAAGGCGGTGCAGACGAGCGGGTGCAGCTTGATGGCCTTGCCCTCGACGAGCACCGGCTCGAAGGCCTGGATGCCCAGACGGTGCAGGGTAGGTGCGCGGTTCAGCAGCACGGGATGCTCGGTGATGACCTCTTCGAGCACGTCCCACACGTAGCTGGCGCCGCGGTCGACCGCGCGCTTCGCAGCCTTGATGTTGGCGGCGTACTCGAGCTCCACCAGGCGCTTCATGACGAACGGCTTGAACAGCTCGAGCGCCATCTGCGACGGCAGGCCGCACTGGTGCAGCTTGAGCTGCGGGCCGACGACGATGACCGAACGGCCGGAGTAGTCGACGCGCTTGCCCAGCAGGTTCTGACGGAAGCGGCCCTGCTTGCCCTTGAGCATGTCGGACAGCGACTTGAGCGGACGGTTGCCGGGGCCCGTGACGGGACGGCCGCGACGGCCGTTGTCGAACAGGCTGTCGACGGCTTCCTGCAGCATGCGCTTCTCGTTGTTGACGATGATCTCAGGCGCCCCGAGGTCGAGCAGGCGCTTGAGGCGGTTGTTGCGGTTGATGACGCGACGGTACAGGTCGTTGAGGTCCGACGTCGCGAAGCGGCCGCCGTCGAGCTGCACCATGGGGCGCAGGTCGGGCGGGATGACCGGGATGACGTCGAGGATCATGTCCGTCGGCTTGTTCTCGGACTTGAGGAACGCGTCGACCACCTTGAGACGCTTGATGGCCTTGGCGCGCTTCTGGCCCTTGCCGTTGGCGATGACGTCGCGCAGGTCGTCGGCCGTCGCGGCCAGGTCCATGGCGTCCAGCAGGTCGCGCACGGACTCGGCGCCCATGCCGCCCGTGAAGTAGTCGCGGTAGTTGAGGCGCATCTCGCGATAGAGGGCCTCGTCCGGCACGAGCTGCTTCGGCTCGATCTTCATGAAGGCGTCGAAGGCGTCCTGACGCAGCGCCTTGCGCTCGTTGAACTCCTCGAAGATGTCGGCGATTTCCTCGTCGACCTCCTCGGCCGTCATGCGCTCGTCCTCGTCGACGTCGTCGACGAAGTCGTCGTCCTCGGGCACGTAGTCCACGGACAGCTTGCGCGTGGCCTCGATGAGGCGGTCGCGCTCGGCGTCCAGCTCCTCGAGGTCGGCGGCCAGCTCGTCACGCAGCTCGTCGGCATCCTCCTCGCGGGCTTCCTTGTCCACCGACGTGATGATGGAGGAGGCGAAGTACAGCACCTTCTCCAGCTCCTTCGGAGCGATGTCCAAGAGGTAGCCCAGACGAGAGGGCGAGCCCTTGAAGTACCAGATGTGGCTGACCGGTGCGGCCAGCTCGATGTGACCCATGCGCTCGCGGCGAACCTTGCTGCGCGTCACCTCGACGCCGCAGCGCTCGCAGACGATGCCCTTGAAGCGCACGCGCTTGTACTTGCCGCAGGCGCACTCCCAGTCCTTCGTCGGGCCGAAGATCTTTTCGCAGAACAGGCCGTCCTTCTCAGGCTTGAGGGTACGGTAGTTGATCGTCTCGGGCTTCTTCACCTCGCCGCGCGACCAGCTGCGCACGTCCTCGGCGTTGGCGAGCGAGATGCGCAGGGCGTCGAAATTGCTCACGTCGAATTCCGTCGTCATTTATCGCTCCTCTCCCTCACCGATCAGGTCGTTCGTATCGTTGTTGCTATCGCCCATCAGCTCTCCCAGCTCGGCGGCAATGCTGTCGAGCGCATTGGCCGCGTCGTCTTCTTCAGTTTTGCGCGCGTCGGCGGCAAGCGCCTCGTACAGCGCGCGATCGCCGTCTTCCTGGCCTTGGCTGTCGATGTCGCGCGTGATGTCGATGGCCTGGTGCTCATGGCCTTCCAGCTCGACGTTCAGGCACAGCGACTTCATTTCCTTCACCAGAACCTTGAAGCTCTCGGGCACCTCGGGCGCCGGGATGTTCTCGCCCTTGACGATGGCCTCGTAGGACTTGACGCGGCCGGCGGTGTCGTCGGACTTCACCGTGAGGATTTCCTGCAGCACGTTCGACGCGCCGTAGGCGTAGAGCGCCCACACTTCCATCTCGCCGAAGCGCTGGCCGCCGAACTGCGCCTTACCGCCGAGCGGCTGCTGCGTGATCAGGCTGTAGGGGCCCGTCGAGCGAGCGTGGATCTTGTCGTCCACCATGTGGCCGAGTTTCAGGATGTAGCTCTGGCCGACCGTGATGGGCTCGCGGAACTTCTCGCCCGTACGGCCGTCGTACAGCCACGTCTTGCCCGTGCGCGACAGCTGCGGGACGAACTCGTCGCGCGCAAGGTCGCCGAACTTGGCGTGGTTCTTGTTGATGAGGTTGCGGTTCGACTTCTCGATGGCGTCCGAGATCTCCTTCTCGGTGGCACCGTCGAACACGGGGGTGGCCACGTGCATCGGGCCCTCCACCACGGCGTCGGTTTCCTCCGCGTCGTCCCAGCCCCACTTCGCGGCCCAGCCCAGGTGGTTCTCAAGCAGCTGGCCGACGTTCATTCGGGAAGGAACGCCCAGGGGGTTGAGGATGACGTCGATGGGGGTGCCGTCGGCGAGGTAGGGCATGTCCTCCACCGGCAGCACGCGGGAGATGACGCCCTTGTTGCCGTGGCGGCCGGACAGCTTGTCGCCCTGCTGCACCTTGCGCTTCTGAGCGACGTAGATGCGCACGAGCTCGTTGACGCCCGGAGCCAGCTCGTCGCCGGCATCGCGGCTGAAGCGGCTCATGCCGATGACGCGTCCGCCGGAGCCGTGGGGCACCTTGAGGGACGTGTCGCGCACCTCGCGGGCCTTCTCGCCGAAGATGGCGCGCAGCAGGCGTTCCTCGGCCGTGAGCTCCGTCTCGCCCTTCGGCGTGACCTTGCCCACCAGCACGTCGCCCGGGAACACCTCGGCGCCCACGCGGATGATGCCGTCGGCATCGAGGTCGGAGATCATGTCGTCGGAGATGTTCGGGATTTCGCGGGTGATCTCCTCGGGACCGAGCTTCGTGTCGCGCGCGTCGATCTCGTATTCGGAAATATGGATGGACGTGAGCAGGTCCTCGGCAACCACGCGCTCGGACACGATGATGGCGTCCTCGTAGTTGTAGCCTTCCCACGGCATGTAGGCCACCATGAGGTTCTGGCCGAGCGCAAGCTCGCCGCCGTCGCAGCTGGGGCCGTCGGCCAGCACGTCCCCCGCCTGCACCTCGTCGCCCTTGCGGACGATGGGGCGGTGGTTGATGCAGCCCGACTGGTTGGAGCGCTGGAACTTCGGCACGAGGTACTCGTCGTACTCGCCGTCGTTGTTCAGCACGATGATGGTCTGGCCGTCGACGTAGTCCACGACGCCCGGGTTCTGGGCGACGAGGATCTCGCCGGAGTCGACCGCAATGCGGTGCTCGATGCCGGTACCGACGAGCGGCGCGTGCGGCTTGAGCAGCGGCACGGCCTGACGCTGCATGTTCGAACCCATGAGGGCGCGGTTCGCGTCGTCGTGCTCGAGGAACGGGATGAGCGAGGTGGCCACCGATACCATCTGGCGCGGGGACACGTCCATGTACTCGACGAGCTCGGGCGGCACTTCGTCGGGCTCGCCGAACACGCCGGCGGCGTCCTTCGTGCGGCAGAGCACGCGGACGGCCTCGTGGAACACGCCCTGATCGTCAAACGTGCCGAACTTGCGCGTCTCGGGATCGAACAGGTCGTTGGCCTGCGCGATGGTGAAGTTCTCTTCCTCATCGGCCGTCAGGTAGTCCACGGTATCCGTGACCAGGCCCTTTTCGACGCGACGATACGGCGTCTCGATGAAGCCGTAGGGGTTGATGCGAGCGTAGGTGGCCAGCGAGCCGATGAGGCCGATGTTCGGGCCTTCAGGCGTCTCGATGGGGCACATGCGGCCGTAGTGGGACGTGTGGACGTCGCGCACCTCGAAGCCGGCGCGCTCGCGGGACAGACCGCCCGGGCCGAGGGCCGACAGACGGCGCTTGTGCGTGATGCCGGCGGCGGGGTTCGTCTGGTCCATGAACTGGGACAGCTGCGAGGAGCCGAAGAACTCCTTGATGGCCGCCACGATGGGGCGGATGTTCACGAGGCTCTGCGGCGTGATCTCGTCGGGCTCCTGCATGCTCATGCGCTCGCGCACCACGCGCTCCATACGGCTGAGGCCGATGCGGAACTGGTTCTGGATGAGCTCGCCCACCGTGCGGATGCGGCGGTTGCCGAAGTGGTCGATGTCGTCGGTCTGCACGCTCTCGTCGCCGGCATGGAGCGCCACGATGTACTGCATCGCGCGCAGGATGTCCTCGTTGGTGAGCGTGGAGGCCTCGTAGTCGGGATCGAAGCCGAGCTTCTTGTTGATCTTGTAGCGGCCGACCTTCGCCAGGTCGTAGCGCTGCGGGTTGAAGAACAGGCCCTCGAGCAGCGTGCGGGCGGAGTCGATGGTGGGCGGCTCGCCGGGACGGAAGCGCTTGTAGAGCTCGATGAGCGACTCTTCCTTCGTGGTGGCCGGGTCGCGGTCGAGCGTGCGCAGCACCATCTCGTCGTTGCCGAGGAGCTCGATGATCTCCTCGCGCGTCTCGGCGAGGCCGAGGGCGCGGACGAGCAGCGTGGCCGGCTGCTTGCGCTTGCGGTCGATGCGCACGGACAGGATGTCGCGCTTGTCGGTCTCGAACTCGAGCCACGCGCCGCGGCTCGGGATGACCTTCGCGTTGAACAGCGTCTTGTCGGACGCCTTGTCGCGCTCGGAGGCGAAGTACACGCCAGGCGAGCGGACGAGCTGGCTGACGACGACGCGCTCGGTACCGTTGATGATGAACGTGCCGCGCGGGGTCATGAGCGGGAAGTCGCCCATAAAGACGTCCTGCTCTTTGATCTCACCCGTCTCGCGGTTGATAAAGCGGATCTCCACGAAGAGCGGTGCCTGGTAGGAGACGTCCTTCTCCTTGCACTCGTCCACCGTGTACTTCGGCTCGCCGAACTCGTGCTTGCCGAACTCCACGCACATGTCCTTCGTGTTGTTCTCGATGGGGCTGATATCATGGAACGCTTGCGCCAGGCCCTCACCCTTGAAAAACTCGAAGCTATCCGTCTGGATAGCGATGAGGTTGGGGACGTCCATGACGTCCGGAATCTTAGCGAAGCTTCGCCGATCCCTATAAAGGCTGGTCTGATCAGTCGTTTTTCCTTGAGCCACGAGGCTTTTCCTCCTTCATGTGCACCCGCATTTCTGCGAAAAAGTCGCAAGTTCTAAAAGTAATGGTGGGGTCAAGCCGTGTCAAGAAAAATTTTTACGAACTGTGGAAATTCTTTGTTGATTACGGCATTTATCTGGGAGAATGCATCGGTGATTTTTTGGATTCACCGCTCAATCCGGAGCTGAATTGTCATAATTCCCAGCGATGGACTTTTGTTTTGTTCGTCATGACGCTGTGGAATTCCGCGCTTCTCAGCTGCGGGTGCGTGGACGGTGTGGAAAATAGAGTTCCTGCGCGCCTGCGGGCGGGCAAACACTCTACAAACGTATTTGAAACGCAGTATACTCGCAGAACAAGGAGGTCCTTATGGGACAGTCCACCACGCCGAAGGCGCTTGCCTTGGGCGTTTCGCTCTCGCTCGCGTGCGGCTTGTTGCCGGGCGCGGCCTTCGCCGAAGAATCCCCCGCCGACGACACGACGTCGAACACCGCCGACGCGGCGCCCTCGGGCGACGCGGCCAAACCGGACGGCTACGACAAGGCCGACTTCTACTCCGAGGCGGCAAGCCCGCTCATGGCGCGCTCGTTCGCTTCCCCGCTGTCGTCGTCGCTTCAGCCCGTGTCGCTGAGCGACGAGATGAAGTATTTCGCCCGGTACGAAAGCAACCAGAACTACGACCAGGGACTTTCGTGGGGCGACAGCTACCACGCCATGGGCTATTACCAGTTCGACAACCGCTACTCGCTCAAGAGCTTCATCGTGGCGTGCTACAACTACGACCCGGTGAAGTACTCGATGTTCGGATGGGTGGTCGACGCCGATATCTCGGGCGACCTGTACGATTGGGATGCCGGCAAGCTGACGAGCACCGGGCAGCAGCTCAACGACTCGTGGCATGCGGCGTACAACGCGGATTCCGAAGAGTTCTCCGCGCTGCAGGACAGCTACGCGTACAACTCTTATTACCTGCCCGCCGAGTCGTACCTGGCAAGCCGCGGCATCGACATCTCGAACCGCGCCGACTGCGTGAAGGGCCTCTGCTGGGGTCTGGCCAACCTGTTCGGCACGTCGGGATGGCACAAGTTCGTGGGCGGCTGGTCCGACGGTTACGTGGACGGGACGTACTACACCAGCTACGACTTCAAGGGCGCGGGCCTGACGAACGATATGACCGACGAGGAGTTCGTCACCACGCTGTGCGATTACGTGGTGGCCCATGTCGGCGAGTTTTACGCGGGGCAGCCTCTGTATCATGAGGGCTGGCAGAACCGCTACAAACAGGAGAAGGACACGTGCCTCGCCTATTTGGCGAACAAGCCCGCGGTGACGCCGCCGGCTGTTGACACGACCCCTCCGGCCGACGAGCCCGATGATTCGGGAGACGACGAGACCGAGGAGCCGACGGAGAAGCCCGTTGAGAAACCGACGGAGAAGCCCCAGGACCCCGAGGTGACGCCGCCGACGAACGGCACCGACGACCCGGATGACGGCACCGACAACGCCCTTCCGCCTGCGAGCAACGGCGGCCTTGACGGCTCGGATTCGGGCGACCAGAACGACGCGACCGAAACGCCGAAGCCGACCGAGCCCACGGAGACGCCCGACGACAACAAGAAGGACGAAACCGTGACGCCGCCCATCGATGGCACCATCGACACGTCCAACAAGACCGAAGAGCCCAAGAAGGAAGTGGTTGACGAGACGACCACCACCCTCGAGGAGCCCACGTCAACCACCACGCAGCAGCCGCGCGACCTGCCCACGCCGGAGAACACCACCGCTTCCGACAACGAGCAGCAGGGCACGTCCAAGACGTCGAGCCTCACCAAAACCGGCGACGACACCCTGCGTGGGCCGCTCGGCGTGGCCCTCACCGCAGCGGGCGTGGCCGTGATCGCCGGCGCCGCGCTGACCACCCGCCGCATCATCAAGTAGCGCGAGCGACCCTCCCGCTCCCCCTGCTTGACGCGAACGCCCCGGTTTTGCCGGGGCGTTCGCACGTTCAGGGCGGCTATCGCAGCCGCCCTTGGTACTTTTCCATGAGGGCGCAGGGTTGGTAGCTCATCTTGTTCTCGCGCAGGCCGGGCAGGCCGAGGTCCTCTTCGAGGTTGAGGTAGTCTGCCTTGCCCGTGCAGTATCGGGCCAGTTCGCGCAGCAATGCGCGCCATACGAAGCGATAGCTCAGGTTGCCCTTCAGCACCATGACGTCGAACGCGCCGCCGGGCAGCACGCTGCCGTACGCGTAGCCCTCGACGGCGTCGCCGATGCGCAGGAGGATGCCCTCGAGGTCGAGCTCCTGGAAGTGGTCCATGTCGAGCAGGATCTTGCGATGCTCGAGCTCGAGCGGATGCTCGTCCGTGCCGCGGCGACGGCTCGTCTCGAACCAAACCTGCTGGTAGGCGCGCAGTTCGTCCATCGCATCGAGCGTGATGGGCTCGAAGGCGGCGACGCGTCCGTACAGCTGGAAGAACTTGTTCGTCTCGCGGCGCTTCTTCGCCAAACCGGGGCCCTCGTAGGCGGCGATGGTTTTGGTAAGGTAGAGGTAGTCCGCGAAGTTGCGGTCCGACGAGAAGGCGAACACGCCGGGCAGCGCGGCGTCGAGACGCTCTTGCTCGTCGCTCGACAGGCCGACGAGGCGCAGCTCGTGTTCCGCAGCCTCCGCTTCGCGCATGAGCTTCCGCACGTCGCGGGCGATGTCCTGCGTGCCGAGCGGCGGGTAGTGCGCCACGGCGCCCGGGATGCGGTCGCGCTGCCGCACGAACAGCACGCCGTCCTCAAGGCAGATCTGCGTCCCGTACTTCTCCTCGAGCGAGTAGAGGTTGGCGAAGCCGAGCGCGGAATCGTTGCGGCCGAGCGGCAGCAAGATGTCGTTGATGGCGGCTTTGTCTTCGAGGTGCAGCGATCTGAATTCCATGGGGCTTTGGTCCGCTCGATAGGGTGCGTGTTTGAGCGTCGCGTGCGCGACAGCAGATGAGGATAGCACAAGTTGGCTACGCGGGCGCACGATGGGGAAACCGTCGCGTATCGGTACCGTGACGATGGGGTCTCGGGCGCGCGAGCGGCTGCGCGAGCGGCGGATACTCGATTGCCCTACGACCGTTCGGGAATAGACGAAAGCGAGGTTTCTCGATGGCGGATACGACACAGCGGCGCGTGCGCATCGGATCGTACACCGACGACGAGGCCCGCGCGGGCATCTTCACCGCCCTCTACGACGCGGCTGCGCGACGGCTGCATGTTGTGCGCGCGGACGGCTCGGTGCCGAACCCCTCGTTTCTCACCTGTGGAAACGGGCGTCTTTACGCCGCTCACGAGCTTGACGACCGCAGCTGCATGGCCGTGTACGCGGAAGGCGACGACGGAGCGCTCGTCTGCCGCGGCGTATGCGGGGAGCCGACCGAAGCCGGCACGTGCTTCGTGGAGGCGAGCGTCGACGGGCGGCGGCTGTACGGCGCGAACTACGAGAGCGGCTCCATTTCCTGTTGCACGCTCACGCAGGACGGGCGCCCAAGCGGCGGCCTGCCGGCGGTGCATCACGAGGGATCGAGCGCGCACCCCGAGCGGCAACGCTCGGCGCACGTGCATTCGATCCGCTTCGTGCCGGGGACGAACGTGCTGGCGGCCGTGGATTTGGGCATCGACGCGATTGCGCTGTACCGCGCGGACGCGTCGGGCGCGCTCGAGGTGCCGCCGGTTGCGTCGGTTGCCACGCCGCCCGGGTCGGGGCCGCGCATGCTGGCCTTCCATCCCCGCCTGCGCCTCGCGGCGCTCGTGGACGAGTTGGCGTGCGACGTGGCCTTTTACGAGTTCGACCGCACGGGCACGAGGTGGCGATGCGTCGACCGCCAGCTGCTGCCGGTTGCGGGCGCGACGGAAGAGGCGCTCGCCGCGCATCCGGCGTTCTCGCCGGATGGAAGACGCCTGTACGTGTCGGTGCGCGGAAGCGATCGCATCGCGCTGTTCGCGCTCGACGACGACGGACGCGTCGAAAGCCGCGTGGATTTCGGGAGCGGCGGACGCGGGCCGCGGCATATCGCGCTTGACCCCTCAGGCTCGCTGCTGGCGGTGGCGAATGTGGCGAGCGACGACGCGTGCGTGTTCGAGCTCGACCCGCTCACCGGGGAACCGCGCAGCGAAGCGCACGCGGACGTGCCGCGAACTGCGTGCGTCGTATGGGAGTGAGGGCTGCGCGCGATGGCGGGCATGAAGTGGCAAGAAATGACGCGATTGCGGGGTTCGCGGACCGATTTCAGCCATTTCCGCGCCCGAACGCGCAAGCCACGCCCGCATAACCCCAGGTCGTGTCACCCCGCATCGTGCCGGAACGCCGCGCAACCCCGCAATCGCGTCATTTTTTGCCATTTCGCATGCGGATGTGGGATCCGCGCCTCTCCCCCTTGCGTCCGCGTATCACCTTGCGGACGCATGCGCTACCGCGGACGCAATTGGGGGGGGTGCGGGACGCATGGGGGG
>NZ_PPTT01000069.1 GCF_003339815.1 Eggerthella sinensis | reverse complement strand
ACCCTCCTAAAGTTAGCGTGGTAGGCAGCCGTTGTCGTGCGCTGCCTCGAACGATGCAAGATGGTAGGAGGCGCCACGGCCTCGCGAATCGCCCACCGAGATTGAATTCCCCGAAATTTGGCGACTCACCCACAACTCACCCACGGATTAACTGGGGATGTCGGGGGTTCGCGCGGGCGGTTTTTGGTAATCTACGCAATAAGGAAAACGCGCAGGCCGCTGGGGCGTCCGCGCACATTGCCAGGGAAAGGAAACGCGCATGATCGGTCGCTATACTCGTCCGGAAATGGGTCGCATCTGGGAACTCGAGAACAAGTTCGCCATTTGGAAGGAGATCGAGGTTCTGGCCTGCGAGGCCCAGGCAGAGCTCGGCCAGGCGGGCATCACGCGCGAGGAGGCCCAGTGGATCCGCGACCACGCCGACTTCACCGTTGAGGAGATCGACGAGATCGAGAAAGTGACGAACCACGACGTCATCGCGTTCACCACCTGTATGGCGGGCTACATCGACGCCGACATCCCCGAGGGCGAAGACAAGCCTTCCCGCTGGGTGCACTACGGCATGACCTCCTCCGACCTGGGCGACACGGCCCTGTCCTACCAGGTCACCCAGGCTTGCGACATCATCATCGACGACATCAAGCGCCTCGGTGAAACCTGCAAGCGCCGCGCCTTCGAGTTCCAGAACACGCTGTGCGTCGGCCGCAC
>NZ_PPTT01000068.1 GCF_003339815.1 Eggerthella sinensis | reverse complement strand
CGTCACCGCCGCGAGCGTCTGCGTCACCGGCATGATCGGCTGGGTGGGCCTCGTCATTCCGCACCTGTGCCGCATGCTCGTCGGCGCCGACTATCGCCGCCTCATTCCCGCATCCATGCTCATGGGCGCCAGCTTCCTGCTCATCGTGGACGACGTCGCCCGCCTTGCCACCACCGCCGAAATCCCCATCGGCATCCTCACCGCTTTCGTGGGCGCGCCGTTCTTCTTGTACCTCATAACGCGGAAGAAGAAGCTATGAGCATCGATGTGACCAGCTTGAGCTTCTCCTACGGAAGCCGCGAGATCTTGCACGACCTTTCGTTTTCCATTCCCGACGGGTGCCTCGTGAACGTGCTCGGGCCCAACGGCGTTGGCAAGTCCACCTTGTTCCGCTGTATCCTGGGGCTTTCCCCGCACTATAGCGGCACGATTCTGGTGAACGGGAAGGATCTGCGCGCGCTTTCGGTGCGGGAGCGCGCTCGCGAGATCTCCTACATTCCCCAGTCGCACGCGCCGGTGTACGACTACGAAGTGGTCGACGTGGTACTCATGGCCACGGGCAACGACCTGAAGATGCTCGCCACGCCCGGCGAGGCCCAGCTGCAGCGAGCCCACGAGGCGCTGGCCCGCATCGGCATCGAGCACTTGGCCCATCGCACCTACACGCAGATATCCGGCGGCGAGCAGCAGCTCGTGCTCATCGCTCGGGCGCTCGCGCAAAACGCCCAGA
>NZ_PPTT01000067.1 GCF_003339815.1 Eggerthella sinensis | reverse complement strand
GTCGCCCATCTAGCAGGCCCCCTTGCCGTCGAGCATCGTGACGACCGTCTTCGCTATCACGCGCAGGTCCACCAGGAAGGAGCGCTCCTCGATGTACTTGAGGTCCAACTCCACCATGTCGTCGAACGTCGTGTCGCTGCGGCCGGACACCTGCCAGTAGCCGGTGAGGCCGGGCTTGACGGAGAGGCGGCGCATGGCGCGCCCGTCGTACTGGGCCACCTCGGAGGGAAGGGGCGGGCGGGGGCCCACGCAGGAGAGCTGGCCCATGAGGCAGTTCAGGAACTGGGGGAGCTCGTCGACGGAGTGCTTGCGGATGAACCTCCCGATGCGCGTTACGCGCGGGTCGTCCTTGATCTTGAACAGCGGGCCGTCGGCCTCGTTGAGCTCGGCCAGGTCCGCCAGGCGCTCGTCGGCGTCGGCGCTCATGGAGCGGAACTTGTACATGTCGAAGGTGCGCACCTCGCCGCCGCGCCCGATGCGCCCGACGCGCTTCTGGGAGTAGATCGGGAAGCCGGGGCTCTCGACGCGGATGGCGATGCAGAGCGCGATCGAGGGGACGAGCAGCACCGCTATCGCGGCGAGCGAGAAGGCGATGTCGAAGGCGCGCTTCGCGAAGCGGTAGCCCAGGCGCCCGTCGGCGCGCTCGGGGGCGCGGAGGGGGCCCTCGGCCTCGCTCGTGAGCTCCGGCGCGAGGAAGGCGACGTCGGATGCCTCGAGATGCTCGGCGCGAACCCCCGGATCCCCGAGCGTTTCGGTTGACTTTACATAACCGCGCTTATCA
>NZ_PPTT01000066.1 GCF_003339815.1 Eggerthella sinensis | reverse complement strand
TTTTTCGGGGTCGTGACCCCGCCCGGCGCGCGCAGCGCGGCGGGAAAAGAACCACCCGCTATGCGGGTGCGCGTCGAAGGCTCCGCCCTTGCGGGGCGGTGGCCGCCAGCTAGGGTTATGATGCATTTGTTCAGGACGCATCGGCCTTGGAAAGGCGGCCACCATGGCAAATCAGGCTAACAGCCTGTCGCACACGAAGTGGATGTGCAAGTACCACATCGTGTTCACACCGAAGTATAGGCGCAAAATCATCTACAACCAATACAGGGATTCGCTGGGCGAGATATTCCAACAACTCTGCAAGTACAAGGGAGTCGAGATGATCGAAGGGCACCTGATGCCGGATCACGTTCATATGCTGGTCAGCATACCTCCCAAAATGAGCGTGTCGAGCTTCATGGGATATCTCAAGGGCAAGAGCGCGCTGATGATGTTCGACAAGCACGCCAACCTGAAGTACAAGTTCGGGAACCGCCACTTCTGGTCCGAAGGCTACTACGTGACGACCGTCGGATTGAACGAGGCCACGATCGCCAAGTACATCAGGGAGCAGGAAGCCCACGACCAGGCGCTGGACAAGCTCAGCGTCAAGGAGTACGAGGACCCCTTCAAGAACAAGTAGGGCCGCAGAACCCCTTTCAGGGGTAGCCGGGCAATACGAAAGCCGCTTCAAGCGGCGGCGACGAGTCAAAGGCGGTGCGCCCTGAACGAAGGGAAGGGCAGCGCCTTGAGACGCCGCCCGGCATCCCTCGGCCTTATAGGCCCTGAGCAAACCACCCTTTTGAAGGGTGGTTCATGATT
>NZ_PPTT01000065.1 GCF_003339815.1 Eggerthella sinensis | reverse complement strand
CGTGGGCTCGGCGAGATATTGGCGTAGGTCACGCCCTTCTCGTGGAGGATGTCGCGGGCGCAGGCAAGCTGCTCGTCGCTTTCGCCCGAGTCGGCCGCCACGCCGATGAGGTTCACGTTCTCCGTCTTGAACTGCTGGTACATCTCCTCGAGCTCGGGCATTTCGGCGATGCAGGTGCCGCAGCCGTTGTTCCAGAAGTTGACGATGGTCGCGTCCCAGTCGCCGAACACGTCGCTGCCGATGCTCTCGCCGTCGGTGTCCACGGCGGAAAACTCCGGGAAAGGGGTCTTCGACACGAGCTCGCCGTCAGGGGAGCTGCACCCGGCTAGCAGAGCCGCTCCCAGCAGGGCCGCCGCTGCGAGGGTCGCTATTCTTCTCAACATGATCGTTCTCCTTTGTCTCGGTTCGGTTCATCAGGGGAAATGAGAGGGAAATTGCCCGGGTGGGGCAGGTGCGCACGCAATCGCCGCACCGGATGCACTCGGTGTGATTCGGTGTGCGAAACGCTTCGACGTCCATCTTGCAGGTGCGGCTGCAGGTGCCGCAGGAGGTGCACGCGCGGGCGTCTACGTGGAGCCGGCAGGCCGATACCTTGTTGAAGGGAGCGTAGAACGCCCCCAGGGGGCACAGCCATTTGCAGAACGGCCGGTAGAAGAACACTGCCAGCGTCACAATGCGCAGAAGCAGGCAGGTCTTCCCCGTGAAAAGGGGTCCCAGGCCGGCGCGGATACCCTCGTCGGCGATGGCGAGGGGGATACCGCCTTCCAGAATGCCGGCCGGGCAGAGGTACTTGCAGAAGAAGG
>NZ_PPTT01000064.1 GCF_003339815.1 Eggerthella sinensis | reverse complement strand
ACTAGTCGTTCCACATCTCGGGATGGATGAGGGTCGGGTCGGCGACGCGGTTCGGGAAGTAGTCGAGGCACTCGCCCTCGCGGAAGACGTCCGCGGTGGAGCAGTGCAGGCCGCCGCCGAACGGGTAGGCGTCGCGCAGGTCGCAGGGGATGACGTTCATGCCGAGCTTGTCCATCTGCTCCTGCTGGTGCACCTCGGAGGCCTCGACGATGACCGTCTTGGGGTCGAGGACCAGGCAGTTCATGGACAGCCAGACGGAGCTGTAGCACAGCGCCGGCGGCTCGGTGTGGGCCGGCTGGGCGGCGTCGACGATCTGCCAGTCGTTGGCCTCGAAGATGGCGCGCTGCTCGTCGGGCAGGTGGCGGTGCGGGTTGTTGATGATCAGGCCCGGGCGCAGCGGCACGAAGGTCGCGTCGATGTGGATCGGGTAGGGGTCGCCGGGGAAGTTCACGGCGTGGACGCGCAGCTCGGGGTAGTAGCGCTGGAACCACTCCATGGCGGTGCGGTTGGTGGTCAGGCCGTGCTGGATGAACAGGTCCTTGCCCATGCGCATCACGTCGGCGGCGTCCCACATCGGCTCGACTTCCGTCGTGACGAAGTCCTTGTTGGCCGTGCGGACCAGGCGGTCCTCAAGGGTGATCTTCTCGTCGTAGTAGTTGTGCTTGTAGGAGGCGTCGGTCAGGCGCGGGCGCGGGGCCTGGGTCCACAGGAAGTCCGGGTCCTCGTCGAAGTACTGCTTCATGAGCGGCCAGTAGGCCAGGTACTCGAAGTAGCGGCAGCGGAAGGAGTTGGCCGAGGCCATGATCTCGTTGCCGACGGTGAGCAGGATGTCGCGGGGCGGCATGCAGGTCATCATGGAGTCGTTGCGGAAGTCGGGCGTGCCGATGGCCTGGTTCCACTGCAGGGGCGTCGGGCGGTCGACGACCACGCCGCGGTCCTCGAGGATCTTCACGAGGTTGTCGAGGCACTCGTTGCCGCGCTCGACGGTGGCCGTCGGGCGGGGGCCCCACATGCCGCGCATCTCGGAGTCGACGGGCACCTTCTCGGAGGTCGCGGGCTCCTCGGGCGGGATCATCGAGTAGTCGCAGCGGCCGACGATGACGCGCTTCAGCGGATCCCAGTCGTTCCAAGAGCTGACTATCTTCGCCATGACAGT
>NZ_PPTT01000063.1 GCF_003339815.1 Eggerthella sinensis | reverse complement strand
GACTACTCCAAGGCGAAGAACACCGTGTCCGCCTACGACCTGAACGCCATTGAGGCCGCCGCTCAGCTGGCTGCCGCCAACGAGGGCTCGAAGGTGATCGCCATGACCGTGGGAGGCGCCGACATCGACGACTCCAAGCTCAAGAAGAACGTGCTCGCCCGCGGCGTGGACGAACTGTACATGACCGCCGATGCCGCGCTCGCCGACCTCGACGCGAACGCCGCCGCCGGCGCGCTCGCCGAGCTCGTCGCCAAGGTGGGCGGCTACGACGTCATCCTCTGCGGCGACGGCTCCGCCGACAACTACGCGCAGCAGGTGGACGTGCAGCTGGCCGCGAAGCTGGGCCTGCCCGTGGTGAACGCCGCCACGAAGATCACGGCTAAGGACGGCGCGCTCGAGGTCGAGCGCACGCTCGAGGACGCGGTCGAGGTCGTCGAGGTGCCGCTGCCGTGCGTCGTGTCGGTTGCCCCCGACATCGCGCTGCCCCGCATCCCGGGCATGAAGGACATCCTCGCCGCCGGCAAGAAGCCGATGAACGTGGCCGGCGCCGACGACGCCTACGCGAGCGCCCTCGAAACGGTGTCCTGTCTCGCTCCTAAGCAGGCCGACCGCAAGCAGGAGGTTCTCGAGGCCTCCGCCGATGGCGCCATCGCCCAGTTCGCCGCCGCCCTCAAGGCCGCGCTGTAAGTTCCCCGACATCCGTTGCATACAGAAAGGCAGAGTTGATACACATGAAAGCACTCGTTATCGCTGAACGCGCGGACGCCGCTCGGGAACTCGCTGCTGGCGCTCGCACCATGGCCGACGAGGTCGTGCTCGTCTCCTTCGGCGAGGCCCCCGAAGCCGTCGCCGACAAGGTCGCCCGCATCGCGGTGCCCGAAGGCTCCGTCCTGGACGACGCGGCCGAAACCGTGATCTCCGTGTTCGACGCCGAGCAGCCGGCCGTCGTGCTCGTCGAGCCCACGCGCCACATGAAGGCGATCGCCGGCAAGCTGGCCGCCCATATCGGCACCTCCGTCATCACCGACGTCATGTCCTTCGAAGGCGGCGCCAAGAGCCTGTACTTCGGCGGCGTGGCCGAGCGCGTGCAGAAGCCGCGCGGCGACGTGGCCGTGTACACGGTGGGCGCCGGCACCTTCGAGGGCGCCGAGGCCTCCGGCGCGAACGCCGTCGAGGACGTCGCCTGGGTCGCCCCGGCGAACCCGGTGAAGCTCGTGTCGTCCAAGCCCATCGAGAAGAGCGGCGTGGACCTGTTCAAGGCCGACGCGGTGGTGGCTGCGGGCCGCGGCTTCGCCGAGGAGTCCGAGCTCGACCTGGCGCGTGCCCTCTGCGACAAGCTGGGCGGCGGCCTGGCCTGCTCGCGTCCCCTCACCGAGGGCGTGAACTGGCTCCCCACCGAGCTGTACGTGGGCGTTTCCGGCCTCATGCTGTCGCCGAAGGTGTACGTGGCCTGCGGCATCTCCGGCCAGATGCAGCACATGGTGGGCTGCAACCGTTCTGGCATGGTTTTTGCTATCAACAAGGACAAGAACGCCCCGGTGTTCAAGCAGTGCGACTACGGCCTGATCGGCGACGTCAAGGATGTCTTGCCGGCGCT
>NZ_PPTT01000062.1 GCF_003339815.1 Eggerthella sinensis | reverse complement strand
CACCCTCCCGGGGCGGCGGTATACTATGTTCCGATGGGATTTTCGCGTGCGGAGGGGCACTGCATGGCACTGGTACGGGCATCGGGGGAGAGTGGCGCAAACGGGGCGGGACCATGCGCTCGCGCGGTTCTGTTCGGCCCGAAGCGCAGTTTGTGGCTCTGCTGCTTCGCCATGGGCATCTGCTCGGCGGTGCGGGTGTGGATTCTCAACAACGACATCATTTCGGTGTTCTCGGCGACGAACCCCCTTGCTCGCGACATCCTCTACACCTGCGCCGAAATCATCCCGCTCGTGATCATCGCGCTGCTTGCCCGATATAGGCCCTCGATGCTCAGCAACGGGGCCATCTCGTGTGCGGCGGGTCTTGCGGCCTTTGCGGGTGCGGCGATGTTTCTGTGTTCCGATGCGTGGTTCCTGCCGTTTTGGCCGCAGGTGGCGTACGCGCTCTGCATTTTCAGCGGCATGTGGATCAGCGCGGTGTTCGCCCTGTCGCTGTGCGAGCTGGGCGGACCGCGCAGTGTCGCGTTGTGCGTGTGCTCGGCGTACGCCGTTGCCTCGCTGGCGGACTGGGCGCTGTCGTTCGCTCCCGTTGAGGCGCGGGTGGCGGTGTGGGTCGTCTGCACGTGCGCCGTGCTTGCGTTGGGCTATCCCCTGGCTCGCAGCATGGTGCGGCAAGCTGCGGAAGCCGGAAGTGCACGCGATCTGGCATTGAGTCAGCCGCGTTCGTTCGTAAGTCCCTTCAACGCGGCGTTCTGCAGCTTGTTCGCATTCGAGCTCGTCTCGGGATTCTCGCTCGCGCTCAACAGCGTGTCGGGCGTTCCTGTGGACACCTTCGTCGCCGGCCTTGTGCCGTTGCTCGCCGGCGCATGGATCTATGCGAGCAGACGCGATCGAGGCCAGGAAGACACCTTGTTCCAGCTTGCATCGCTGCTGGTCATCGCTGGCGTTTTGACGGCGATGGTGTCGCTTTCGTACGCGTTGGGGTCGGCGAGCAACGTGTTGCTCGCGTCGGCGAGTGAATGCTTCACGCTGCTGCGGATGCTGGTCATCGTGTCGATGGCGTCGCGCAACAAGATCGATGCGGTGTATGTGGTGGCATGCAGCCAAGCATTCACCTCGTCGGGCATGATGCTGGGCGCGAGTGCGGGGCATGGGGCGAACGGCATCGCGTCATCGAGCGAGGCGGCCACCCTCGCGTTTCTCGCAGTGCTGCTGTTCCTGTTCATCGTGTTCTGTTTCGTATGGCTCCGTCACGCCAGTTTCGAGCGTATTATCTACGGCATTCAACCCGTCAAGCCTCTCGTGGTGGCCGAGCCTCGCGCGGAAGCTCGCGAGGGCGAGGGCCTCGAAGACCGTTGCGCACGGCTAGCGGCGGCGCGGGGTCTGACGAAGCGCGAGGCGGAAATCCTGGTCATGCTGGCTCGCGGGCGCAACGGAAAGTTCATCGAAGAACACTACGTCGTGTCGTACAACACGGTGAAGACGCACGTGAAGCACATCTACATGAAGTTGGACGTGCATTCTCAGCAAGAACTGATCGACCTGGTGGAAGACCTCGAGCCCGCCGCGCAAGCCTGAGGCGCGAACGCGCGGCGGGGCCGCCCCAAAGGGCGGCCCTAGCTGGAGGGGGAACGAGGAAAGGAAGGGCGTGCGCGTTACGCTTTCTTGCCCGCGATGTGGTTCACCGCGTGGCGGGCGAACGTGAGTGCGCGCCCGCAGGCCATGCCGTGGGTGAGATTGTAGTAGCCGTCGGCGAACACTGATCCGCCGCAGTCGCCCGCCGCGTACAGGCCGGGAATCACCTCGGCGTCAGTGTTGAGCACCTGCATGTCGGCGTTGATACGCAGGCCGTCGCTCGTGTCGAGCAGCGTGCCACCCAAGGTCACACCGTAAAACGGAGCGGTGCGCATCTGTGACAGCAGGTAGGGTTCTTTTCCGAAATCCGCATCTTCCTGCGCGTCGAACAGCTCGTTGTAGCGGTCGATGGTTGCAAGGAACTGCTTCTTGTGGTCGCCTTCCAACTTCAGTCCGTCCGCGAGTTCTTCAAGCGTATCCGCTTTGACAACGATGCCCTTTTCGATCCATTCTTGCAGGTAGGCGTCGGTTCCCATGCCCACGGTGTTCACCATGACGCGCGTCAAACTGGCGCATCCTAAGCTATGGAAGCGCTCGATATCCTCGGCGAAGTTTCCGTCCCAGACTTCCAGGTACACGCCGCCCGGCTGCGAGGCGGCCGCATGGGGCGCCCAATCGTAGTTGGCGGATTCGTTGAAGAAGCGCTCGCCATGCAGGTTCATTTTCAGGAAGGGCTGCGAGCCGGGGTTGAACTGACCCGTCGACGGCAGCATGGGCTGGCCGCTCTCGAGGCTCTCCTTCGTCCATCCCGCTTTGGTGCCCGGCTCGACGGCTCCGCGGTCGAATACGAACGCGGCTGATTGCGGGTCTTTCATCGCGCCGGCCCACATGGCTGCCTTGATGCCCATGCCGGTATTGCCCGGCGTCCAGTCGGAGGCGGTGAGGCATTTTGACAGGATGGGGTTCAGCGCGTCCAGCATGACGGCGTTCGCCGCGTACCCTCCCGTGGTCATGATGGTGTTCTTGGCGTTCACCTGCACGAAGCCGCTTTTTGTGTCGAAGATGGCGCCCGTCACCGCTCCGCTGTCGTCGGTGAGCAGTTTGGCCAGGTCGAAGCCGTAGGTCACCTCGTGCCCCTGCTTGCCGATGTAGTCCTCGAACAGCTCGTTGCGCTTGAGTTTGGCGTATTCTTCGGGGCAGTCCTCGCGTGCCGTATAGTTCACCTGAATGGGCGGTACGTACATGTCCACGCCGACGCCGCCATGGCCGAGCCCCTGATCGGCGTCGAAATTCACGTCGTAGCCGTAGTTGGACATAATCTGCTTGACCCAGGCGTGCATGTCGGCCGATTCGTCGAGCCACGTCTTCACGACGCGCATATCGTTCTTCCCGCCGAAGGCCTGACGCAGCACGTTGTTCAGCTTGACGGTGTCAACTTCCTTGCCCGCCTCGGTGCACTCGGGAACGTTCACCGCGCCGTACCAGTTGCGGGTGGCGCCCACCGCGCCGGCTTTTTCAGCCACGATGAAGTCGATGCCGAGGTCGGTTGCATAGGCGGCTGCGGCCATGCCCGCGTTGCCGGCGCCGACGATGAGCAGCTCGGTGTCCATCGTGTTCACGATGTCGCTCGCGGCGATGTCAGGTGCTTGACCGAGCCATGCGGGTGTTTCCCCGATGGCAGGTTCGACGCTCGACGAGGCTGCTGCGCCGTCGGCCGCGGCCGCCTCGCCGCTCGCCTGCTGCGGCGCGCATCCGGCAAGCCCTGCGGTTGCGGCCATGCCGGCGAGTGCGGCTGCTCCGGTCAGGAAGCTGCGGCGTGATAGATCTCCCATGAATACCCTCCTTGTTCGTGATGTTCAATACGCTCGTCGAGGTGCCGGCGAACGGTTCGCATCCTAGGTACGGCAGGGTCCCCGTTCGTCACCCGCAGAGGGGGATTTTTGTATAATGCCACGTCAGCGATTTGTTTTGCAGCAGTGCTTCCGGGCTGCAACGGTTGTGCAACGGGGGTGGGGGCTCAGG
>NZ_PPTT01000061.1 GCF_003339815.1 Eggerthella sinensis | reverse complement strand
GGGGGGGGGGGGGGGGGGCTTCATGGAGGATCGTTTTTTCTGTTGCTAAACCGCTACCGTGCTATTATCATGGGGTAGGAACAAAGGCATTCCCCGGCTCAAAATGTGGTTGAAGGATGGGCGAGGGGAGGCAGACGATAGGATGAGCATATTCCCCATGGGATTTGACGATAACAATAACAGGACGACCCCCGGTCGTCATGGTGCCTCCGCCCCGCGCGGAGGTTCTCGCACATACGGGCAGGGTTCCGCTGCCCCGCGTGGCGCGGCGCCGCAGGGCGGTCGTCCCTACCCGCAAGGTACCGGCTACGCGCCGCGTCCGACCGGCCCCTCGAACCATGCCTCGTATCCGGGTCAGCAGCCGGCCAATTTCGGCTACCCCGCGCAGGGCGACGAAATCGTGCGCGTGCGCAAGAAGCGTAAGAAGCACCGCAAGCTGAAGCGAGCGGCTCTCATCGCGCTCGCCGTCGTCGTGGTGCTCGTGGGCAGCGTCGTCGCGTACGGCGCGTGGTACACGGGCACGCTTTCCAGCAACATGGCGCTCGATGCACAGGAGAAGACCGAGCTCGACAACGTGCTCGCGCCGGTCGATACCCAGATGCAGCCGTTCTACGTGCTGCTCGTGGGCTCCGACAACTGGGAAACCTACGGTGAGCGCTCCGACGCGCTCGTGCTCGTGCGCGTCGATCCCGTGAAGCATGCCATCACGATGGTGTCGGTGCCGCGCGACACGCCGTACGAGCTCAACGGTTCGGTGGGCAAGATCAACTACGCGTTCGCCGACGGCGGTGCGGCGGGGGCGGTCACGGCCGTGCAGGAACTCACGGGCGTGAAGATCTCCGACTACGTGGAAATCGAGTTCGCCGGCTTGGCCGAATTCGTCGATTCCGTCGGCGGCATCTACGTCGACGTTCCCTATACCATTGATTACCAGGTGTACACGAACGATCAGGATGTCGTGCACATCGAGGCCGGCAACCAGCTGCTCAACGGCGAGCAGTGCGTGGCCCTCGCCCGTATGCGCACCGCCTACGGCGAGGATCAGGAAGCCATCCGCCAGTCCAATGTCCGCGCGATGGCCATGGCCCTCATGAAGAGCGTGCTGCAGGCTCCTCCGGCCGAGATCCCGGGCCTCGTGCAGAGCCTGTCCCAGTGCGTCTCCACGAACATCGACCTGCAGACGATGATCTCGCTTGCAACCGATTTCGCCCAGGCGGGCGACCCCACCATCTACACCTGCACGGGTCCCTACAAGGGCGACTTCATGGAAGAGTACGGCGGTCAGTGGCTGTGCTACGAGGATCCCGAGGGTTGGGCGACGCTCATGCAGGCGGTCGATTCCGGCGAGAACCCGGAGGCGGCGGCAACTACGGTGAACGGCAAATAGCGGCTTAGCGGCGCTTTTGATGAGAAAGACGAACGAATGACACTGCTCGAACTATTCAAACTCCTGCGCAAGCACCTCGCCCTAGTCGTGGCGCTGCCCATCGTGCTCGCCATCGCAACGGCGGGCTTCAGCTGGGGCATCATGCAGAACCAGTACACGGCCACCGTGTCGGTGTACGTGCTCACCGCCAAGGACGACGCGAATTCGAACACCACCGCGTACAACGACCTCACGGCCAGCCAGCTCATGGCGAACGACATCGCCACCCTGGCGAAGTCCGAGACCGTGCAGAAGCGCACGGCCGAGTCGCTCGGCATGGCGTCGCTTTCCGGCTACAAGATTTCGGTCGAGGCGGGCACCACCACGCGCGTCATCAGCATCTCGGTGACCGCCGGCAAGGCCGATGCCGCCTCCATCGTGGCCAACGAGATCGCCTCGGTGCTCTCGACCGTCGCGCAGGACGTCATGGGCGTCGAGAGCGTGAACGTGGTCGACGCCGCCCAGGTGCCCGAATCGCCGTCGGGACCGCCGCGCGCCATGTACACGGCGGTGGCGTTCCTCGCCGGCATCTTCCTCGCGGTTGCCATCGTGGTGCTGCTGGACATGCTGAACACGCGGGTGCGCAACCCCGAAGAAGCCGAAGAGCTGTTGGGTGTGCCGGTCATCGGCCGTATCCCCACCATCAAGGGTTAGGAGGGAGCAACCATGGCCAAGAAAAAGAAGCAGTCATCCAATCAGCTCGAGGTGCAGAACGCGGCGAAGACGCTGTTCGCGAACATCCGCTTCATGTCGCCTGACAACCCCATCCGCTCCATCGTCATGACGAGCTCGGTGCCGAATGAAGGCAAGTCCACGTGCTCCGTGGAGCTGGCGCGCGCCATCGCGACGTCCGGCAAGACGGTGCTGCTCGTGGAGGCCGACATGCGTCGCCGCACGCTCGCGACCATGCTGAACGTGCGCCCTGCGGCCGGCGTGTACGCGGTGCTCACCGACGCGGCCACGCTCAAGACGGCCGTGACGGCCACGCAGACGCCGAACCTGTTCTTCCTCGACGTCGAGCCGAACATCCCGAACCCGGCCGACATCATCTCCTCCAAGCGCTACCAGAAGCTCGTGACCACGCTTGAGGACAGCTACGATTACGTGATTTTCGACATGCCGCCGGTGGGCACGTTCGTCGACGCCGCCATCCTGTCCACGCTCGTGGACGGCACCGTGCTGGTGGTGAAGCCGGGCGCGACGAAGCGCACCGAGCTCGTGGACGCATGCGACCAGCTCAAGAAGGCCGATGCGAACATCCTCGGTATCTGCGCGACGTTCTGCGAAGGCACCGGTTCCGAATACTACTACGCCTACTACACCAAGGACGGCGGTCGTGTGAAGGACGACGGCGATGTGGCTGCGCTGCAGACCGACGCGCGCGTGCCCGTTCCCGCGGTTGGTCGTCGCGCGAATCGCGGTGCGCAGGGGAGTGCTGTTCCGGCCGGTGGCCGGGGCGGATTCGCCAAAGCCGAGCCGCCGATGGGAAGAGGGCGTAACGCTCGATGAGAGATCTGCATTGCCATATCCTTCCCGGCGTTGACGACGGTGCGCGCAACTTGGACGAGTCTCTTGCCATGCTCGAGGCCGCCAAGGCGGCGGGCATCACGTCCATCGTGTGCACCCCGCACGTGCGCGATCCGTACTTCGATTTCGACGCGATGTGGGATGCCTACGAGCTGCTCGTGGCGCATGCCGACGGGTTTCCGCTCACGATGGGCTTTGAGGTGAACCACGCGAAGCTCATGGAGTTGGGTATGGAATGGGCCGATCATCTGCATTACGACGGCACGAACGAGTTTTTGCTTGAGCTATCCACGAGGGCGGGCAAGCCCGACTTCGAGATCTACGAGCGCACCATCTTCGAGCTGCAAGGGAAGGGCTACCAGGTGATCATCGCCCATCCCGAGCGCTACCGCGCCATTCAGGAAGACGTCGAAGTGGCGCGCAACCTGGTGAAGATGGGTTGCAAGCTGCAGGCGTCGGCCGACTTCATCGCCGGCGGCCGCATGGGCGCCGAGCGCAAGCCGGCGAAGCGCCTGTTCGAGGAGAACCTGTACGCGTACATCGCGAGCGACGCGCACCGGGTGGAGCACTACGACTACTTCGCGGATGCGAAGCGTACCTATCGCACGCGCGGCGCGCACGCGCGCATTTGATCGACGGCTTCCTGCCGTTAGGCCACAGGCCCGTCCTGTGATCTAACGGCAGGAAACTGCACCGCCTCTCACGGATGGCCTGCGGGCCGCTGCGCGAGGCGTACATATCTTGAGGAAAGCGGGATCGTCGCTGGGTGCGCGTTCCGGATCGATCAAGAGGATGCATATCGTTGTTGCGTTTTGGCCGAATGGCTAGGGCGAAGCCGTATTTTATTTCGTCTTGCCAGGGGGGTGATGGCATTGTGGTACGTCGTGCAAACGGTCGGCGGCCAGGAAAAGCATGTGCTTGACCTGATCAACAAGCTGGTCGACGAAGAACTGATCCAAGAAGCGTTCATCCCTCAATACGAGGTCAAGAAGCGTATCCAAGGCGTGTGGAAACAGCGCGTCGAGGTGCTGCTGCCCGGCTACATTTTCGTAGTCACGAACCAACCAGGGAAACTGCGGGAGTCGCTGCGAAGCGTTCCAAAGTTCACCAGACTCCTCGGCAACAACGATGTGTTCACCCCTCTCGACGATCAAGAAGTCGCCTTTATCAACGCGTTCACGAAGCCCGATCACCGTGTGGTCGAACTCTCGAGCGGCGTGATAGAAGGGGACGAGATCGTGATCCTCAACGGCCCGCTCATGCATCACACGGGCCTCATCAAGAAGCTCGATCGCCATAAGCGCCTGGCGTATCTGGAGATGGAGATTCTTGGCCGTATCAAAACCATCAAAGTCGGATTAGAGATTGTTCGAAAAAAACCCTGACAACTCAATAGACCTCACCGCCGGCGGAGCCGCCGCGCTGATCGACGACTACGCGTCAGCAGGGGAGCCCCAACAGGATACCCCTACGCCCCCAAAGTCTGATAAGCGCGGTTATGTAAAGTCAACCGAAACGCTCGGGGATCCGGGGGTTCGCGCCGAGCATCTCGAGGCATCCGACGTCGCCTTCCTCGCGCCGGAGCTCACGAGCGAGGCCGAGGGCCCCCTC
>NZ_PPTT01000060.1 GCF_003339815.1 Eggerthella sinensis | reverse complement strand
CCCCTCGGCGCTGAAACGCCCTCCGCGAGCGCGACGTCCTGTCCTCCCACGGGCTGGACCCGCAGTACTTTCGGCGATGGCAGGCTTAACTGCCGGGTTCGGAATGGGACCGGGTGATCCCTGCCTCCATGGTCGCGCTCGCGGGGGGCGTTCCCCCGCGGGCCGGTATTCGGCCCGCTCAGGGCGCGCACGTCCTCCATGCGCCCCTGGCGGTTGCACAGCGCTCGCGACACCGGACCGCGACGGTCCGAGATGGTTTTGTGAAGAAGAGCTCGGGCTATTAGTACCGCTCGCCTGAACGCATCGCTGCGCTTACAGCTGCGGCCTATCGACCTCGTGGTCTGCGAGGGCCCTTACCGGAAAGAGGACTCATCTTGGAGACGGCTTCCCACTTAGATGCTTTCAGCGGTTATCCGTGCCGGACGTAGCTAGGCAGCCGTGCCGTTGGTCGACAACTGCTGCACCAGAGGTCCGTCCACCCCGGTCCTCTCGTACTAGGGGCAGACCTCCTCAATCCTCTTGCGCCTGCGGAGGATAGGGACCGAACTGTCTCACGACGTTCTGAACCCAGCTCGCGTACCGCTTTAAATGGCGAACAGCCATACCCTTGGGACCGACTTCAGCCCCAGGATGCGATGAGCCGACATCGAGGTGCCAAACCTTGCCGTCGATGTGGACTCTTGGGCAAGATCAGCCTGTTATCCCCGGAGTACCTTTTATCCGTTGAGCGACGGCCATTCCACTCTGTGCCGCCGGATCACTAGAACCGACTTTCGTCTCTGCTCGGCTTGTGGGCCTCGCAGTCAAGCCCGCTTGTACTCTTGCGCTCTGCGAACGATTGCCAACCGTTCTGAGCGGACCTTTGCGCGCCTCCGTTACATTTTAGGAGGCGACCGCCCCAGTCAAACTACCCGCCTGACACGGTCCCCCCGCCGGATCACGGCCGGGGGTTAGATCGCCAACACGACGAGGGCAGTATTCCAAGGTCGGCTCCACCCGAGCTGGCGCCCGGGCTTCGAAGCCTCCTGCCTATCCTCTACGCGCCGAGCCAACGATC
Organism: Eggerthella sinensis; assembly: GCF_003339815.1. Taxonomy (GTDB): domain Bacteria; phylum Actinomycetota; class Coriobacteriia; order Coriobacteriales; family Eggerthellaceae; genus Eggerthella; species Eggerthella sinensis. The sequence continues at coordinate 4,187 of NZ_PPTT01000060.1, read as the reverse complement.
AATGTCAAGCTGCAGTAAAGGTTCACGGGGTCTTTCCGTCCTTCCGCAGGTAATTCGCATCTTCACGAATAATACAATTTCACCGGGTCCATGGTTGAGACAGCGCCCAAATCGTTACGCCATTCGTGCAGGTCGGAACTTACCCGACAAGGAATTTCGCTACCTTAGGACCGTTATAGTTACGGCCGCCGTTTACTGGGGCTTGGCTTCAGAGCTTCGCCGTGAGGCTAACCCATCCGCGTAACCTTCCAGCACCGGGCAGGCGTCAGACCCTATACGTCGCCTTGCGGCTTAGCAGAGTCCTGTGTTTTTGATAAACAGTCGCTTGGGCCGTTTCGCTGCGACCCCCGGCCGCTCGGGGAGCAAGTCCCGTCACCGCCAGGGGCACTCCTTCTCCCGAAGTTACGGAGTCAGTATGCCGAGTTCCTTAACCATGGTTCTCCCGATCGCCTCGGTATGTTCTACCCGCCCACCTGTGTCGGTTTTGGTACGGGCGCCGATGTGCCTTCCTAGAGGTTTTTCTCGGAAGCATGGGCTCGCCGACTTCAGCAAAAGCTTTCGTCTCGCGTCTCAGGATATATGCTGCGCTGATTTCCATGCGCAACTCCCTACGCGCTTTCACGGGGACGTCCAGAACCCCGCTCGGCTACCCTTCTCCGTCACCCCGTCGGTATAACGGTCCATCGGCGGTACAGGAATGTCCGCCTGTTGTGCATCGGCTACGCCTCTCGGCCTCGCCTTAGCTCCCGACTGACCCTGGGAGGATTAGCCTTGCCCAGGAACCCTTAGGCTTACGGCGGCGGCGTTTCTCGCGCCGCTCTCGTTACTCATGCCAGCATTCTCGCTTCCATGCAGTCCACCCGAGGTTCCCCTCGAGCTTCGCCCCGCATGGAACGCTCCCCTACCGCTAGATGAAATCTAGCCCGCCGCTTCGGTGCCGTGCTTAGCCCCGTGAATTGTCGGCGCATGTCCACTTGACCAGTGAGCTGTTACGCACTCTTTAAATGCATGGCTGCTTCTAAGCCAACATCCTGGTTGTCTAGGCAAACGCACATCCTTTGCCACTCAGCACGAACTTGGGGACCTTAGCGGGCGGTCTGGGCTGTTTCCCTTTCGAATACACAGCTTAGCCCACATATTCTGACTCCCGGCCTCTGATCCGACTGCATTCGGAGTTTGGTTCGTGTCGGTAGGCGGTGAAGCCCCCTCGACGATCCAGTGCTCTACCGCCGTCGGAGAACGGCCGAGGCTAGCCCTAAAGCTATTTCGGGGAGAACGAGATATCTCCGGGTTTGATTGGCCTTTCACCCCTATCCACGGGTCATCCCCTCCGTTTTCAACCGAAGTGGGTTCGGCCCTCCACGGGGTCTTACCCCCGCTTCAGCCTGCCCATGGATAGCTCACCCGGCTTCGCGTCTGCAGCATGCGACTAACTCGCCATCTTAAAGGCTCGCTTTCACTGCGGCTCGCTTAAAAGCTTAACCTCGCCGCATACCGCAACTCGCTGGCTCATTCTACAAAAGGCACGCCGTCACAGCGCAATGAAGGCTGCTCCGACTGCTTGTAGGCGCACGGTTTCAGGTACTGTTTCACTCCCCTCTCGGGGTGCTTTTCACCTTTCCCTCACGGTACTGGTTCGCTATCGGTCACAGGAGAGTGTTCAGCCTTGGAGGGTGGTCCCCCCAGATTCGCACCGGGTTTCACGTGCCCGGCGCTACTCGGGTGCCTCGCTCGGAGGGGGCGGGGTTTCGCGTACGGGGCTGTCACCCTGTTCCGCCGGCCTTCCCAGGCCGTTCCGCTACCGCGTCCCTTTGTAACTCCGTCCATGGCATAAGGACCATGGAATGCGAGGTCCCACAACACCTCATGCAGCAACGCCCTTACGCTTACACGTGCATGGGTTTGGGCTGGTGCGCTTTCGCTCGCCGCTACTCGCGCAATCTCGGTTGATTTCTCTTCCTCCGGGTACTTAGATGTTTCAGTTCCCCGGGTTGCCTCCTCGCATCCTATTTCATTCAGATGCGGGTAGCTGGGCATGACCCCAGCTGGGTTCCCCCATTCGGAGATCTTCGGATCGAGGGCCGTTTGCGCCTCCCCGAAGCTTATCGCAGCTTGCCGCGTCCTTCTTCGACTTCCTGTGCCAAGGCATCCGCCGTGCGCCCTTAATATCTTCTTCTCATATCTCAGGTAGTATACATATCGATACTTAAATCGCGATCGTGATGATGCCTCCCCTGCCCGCGCCCCTTCGAAGGGCCGCGCGAGGGGAAAATCATTGTGTCACTAAACGCTATGCAACTGTCAAGGTGCAAGGAGGGCGTCGGCCCTCCCGGGGGCAGAGCCCCGGAAGCCGGATGCTGAGAGAGCGGGAAAGGACTTCGCCAAGCGGATCCGTCGTGCGGGACCCTTCGAGAAATTGTTTTTTTCTATTCCAGGCGAGGGAGCCTGAGGGCTCTACCTCGTCGGACACGTTCGTGTCTCCCTAGAAAGGAGGTGATCCAGCCGCACCTTCCGGTACGGCTACCTTGTTACGACTTCACCCCCCTTACCCTCCACACCTTCGACGCCTCCGCCCCTTGCGGGTTCGGCCGGCGGCTTCGGGTGCAGACGACTCGGGTGGTGTGACGGGCGGTGTGTACAAGGCCCGGGAACGTATTCACCGCGGCATGCTGATCCGCGATTACTAGCAACTCCGACTTCACGGAGGCGGGTTGCAGCCTCCGATCCGAACTGGGGCCGGCTTTAAGGGATTCGCTCACTCTCGCGAGTTCGCAGCCCGTTGTACCGGCCATTGTAGCACGTGTGCAGCCCAGGGCATAAAGGGCATGATGACTTGACGTCGTCCCCACCTTCCTCCGGCTTGACGCCGGCAGTCTCGCATGAGTCCCCAACTGAATGCTGGCAACATGCGATAGGGGTTGCGCTCGTTGCGGGACTTAACCCAACATCTCACGACACGAGCTGACGACAGCCATGCACCACCTGCGCTAGCTCCTCTCGGCCACCGGGTTTCCCCGGCTTCACTAGCATGTCAAGCCCTGGTAAGGTTCTTCGCGTTGCTTCGAATTAAGCCACATGCTCCGCTGCTTGTGCGGGCCCCCGTCAATTCCTTTGAGTTTTAGCCTTGCGGCCGTACTCCCCAGGCGGGGCGCTTAATGCGTTAGCTGCGGCACGGAGAGGATGACCCTCCCCACACCTAGCGCCCATCGTTTACGGCTAGGACTACCAGGGTATCTAATCCTGTTCGCTCCCCTAGCTTTCGCGCCTCAGCGTCAGTTTCGGCCCAGCAGGCTGCCTTCGCCATCGGTGTTCTTCCCGATATCTGCGCATTCCACCGCTACACCGGGAATTCCGCCTGCCTCTACCGAACTCGAGCCTCCCAGTTCGGGATCCGGCCGGGGGTTGAGCCCTCGGATTAGAGATCCCGCTTGAAAGGCCGCCTACGCGCTCTTTACGCCCAATGAATCCGGATAACGCTCGCTCCCTACGTATTACCGCGGCTGCTGGCACGTAGTTAGCCGGAGCTTCTTCTGCAGGTACCGTCGAATTTCTTCCCTGCTGAAAGCGGTTTACAACCCGAAGGCCGTCATCCCGCACGCGGCGTTGCTGCGTCAGGGTTTCCCCCATTGCGCAAAATTCCCCACTGCTGCCTCCCGTAGGAGTCTGGGCCGTATCTCAGTCCCAATGTGGCCGGTCGGTCTCTCAACCCGGCTACCCATCGCAGGCACGGTGGGCCGTTACCCCGCCGTCTACCTAATGGGCCGCGACCCCATCCCCCGCCGTCTGGGCTTTCCCGGGCCCCCCAGGAGGGGGGCGAGGAGTATCCGGTATTAGCCTCGGTTTCCCAAGGTTGTCCCGGAGCGGGGGGCAGGTTGGTCACGTGTTACTCACCCGTTCGCCACTCTATGTCCGTCCGAGGACGGTTTAATCGTTCGACTTGCATGTGTTAGGCACGCCGCCAGCGTTCATCCTGAGCCAGGATCAAACTCTCCGTTTAAGAGGCGGGCATCGCTGCCCGCTTGCGTTCGATCTTGGTTTCGGCCCGCTGCTCGCCCCTTCAAGGGGGGTTCGCCTCGGGCCGGGTTTCCGTACAACAAGATTCATGTGCTTGGCTATGTTAATTCTTGCTTCTCAGTATCCGGTTTTCAAGGTTCTGCGGCGCCCCTGCGGGCGCCCCGCGCTTTCGT
>NZ_PPTT01000006.1 GCF_003339815.1 Eggerthella sinensis | reverse complement strand
GGGTAGGATCGCCGCGCCGACACGCCGCGGCGCGGCGATCCTACCCCGCCCCTTCCCCCAAGGGGGTATGGTCGCGCGACACGGCAGCCCGTAGGCTGGAACGAGCCCCCCGGAAAGCGAGGAATCCCATGCGCATGAGCAGATGGACGCCGGAAATCGTACGGTTCATGGAGGACGCCTCCGCCTACACGCCGTACTTCGACGCGATGGCCGCCGCCGTGCGGCGCTTCGCCCCGTCGTGCGAGCGCGTCTGCGACGCGGGCTGCGGCATGGGGCAGCTCTCCTTCGCGCTCGCGCCGTACGCGGGCCACGTCGACGCGGTCGATCGGTCGGCGCGCGCCGTCGGCTACGTCCGCCGCCAGGCGCGGGAGCGAGGCGCGCATGCCGTGCGCCCGATCCGGGCCGACGTCGCCTCGCTGCGCCCGGCGCAGCCCTACGACCTCATGGTGTTCAGCTTGTCAGCCTCCCTCGATGCCGCGCTCTCCCTCGCGCGGCCGCGCTGCAGCGGCACGCTCGTCGTCGTCAACAAGGTGCACGACACCGAGCCCGACGGGGCCCCGCGGCCGCACGTGCACGACTTCGCCCACAGCCTCGCCGGCGTCAACGCGGCGGGCATCCCGTGCACGGGCACCGAGCTGTCGCTCGAGTTCGGCCAGCCTTTCCGTTCGCTCGCCGACGCGGCGCGCTACTGCGCGCTGTTCCGCACCCGCGACTTCCCCGCCGGCCCCTCGCGCACCGACCTCGCGGCGCTGCTCGACGAGACGGGCGACGACGTGTTCCCCTACTACCTTCCCGTCCGTCGCCGCCTCGCCCTGTTCGCCCTCGACCTCGCCGCCGTCGGCGAGGGGCGCGGCCCGCTGAGCCTCACGCGCCCCGCCTAGCGACGCAGCCCCTCCGGCACCGACCCCAGCCGACGGCGCGCCCCGAACGCAGAGGGGCCCGCAGCAACGCGCTGCGGGCCCCTCGTTCATGCGGATGGAACCGACCGGCTACTTGTCCTGCACGTGGCCCGTCTTCTCGGCCAGGGCCGCCTGGCCGGCAGCCAAGCGCGCCAGCGGCACGCGGTACGGGGAGCAGCTCACGTAGTCGAGCCCGATCGTGTGGAACATCTTCACGGAGTCGGGGTCGCCGCCGTGCTCGCCGCAGACGCCGCACACGAGGTCGGGGTTGCCCTCATGACCCAGCTCGACGCCCATCTTCACGAGCTTCGCCACGCCCGGATCGATGGTGGCGAAGGGGTTGTACGGCAGCAGGCGCTCGGCCAGGTACTGCGGGACGAACTCGGCCTCCACGTCGTCGCGGCTGAAGCCGAACGTCGTCTGGGTGAGGTCGTTCGTGCCGAAGGAGAAGAAGTCGGCAACCGCGCCGATCTCGTCGGCCGTGACGGCCGCGCGCGGCAGCTCGATCATCGTGCCCACGGGGATGTCGAGCTCGACGCCCTGCTCGGCGGCAACCTCGGCGATGGTGTCCTCGGCAACCTTGCGCAGCTTCTCAAGCTCGGCCACCACGGACACGAGCGGAATCATGACCTCGGGCTTCGGGTCGAGGCCCTCCTTCTTCAGCTCGGCGCAGGCCGTCGCGATGGCGCGCACCTGCATCACCGGCAGGATGGGGTACACGATGCCCAGACGGCAGCCGCGCAGGCCCAGCATGGGGTTCGACTCGCTCATGCCGTCGATCTGCTCCATGAGCAGGCGCTTCTCGGCGATGACGGCCTTGTCGCCGCCCGTGGCCTCCAGGCGCGCGATCTCCACGTCCAGCGCGCGCGGGCTCTCCAGGAACTCGTGCAGCGGCGGATCGAGCAGGCGCACGATCACCGGCAGGCCGTCCATGGCGCGGAACATGCCCAGGAAGTCGCCCGTCTGAGCATCGAGCAGCTCGGCGACGGCCTTCTCGCGCACGGCCGGGTCCTCGTTCAAGATGAACGTCTGGATGATGTTCTTGCGGTCGCCCAGGAACATGTGCTCGGTACGGCACAGGCCGATGCCCTCGGCGCCGAAGCCGCGGGACAGCTCGGCGTCCTCGGGGTTGTCGGCGTTCGCGCGCACGCCGAGCGTGCGGAACTCGTCGGCCCACTCGAGGATGGTGTCGAGGTCGCCCGTCATCTCCGGCAGCACGAGCTCCACGGCGCCCAGCACAACCGTGCCGGTGGTGCCGTCGATGGAGATCATGTCGCCTTCCTTGATGACGATGTCGGTGCCCACGACGGCCGCCTGCTTCTTCTCGGCGTCGATGCGCAGCGCCTCAACGCCGCAGACGCACGGGGCGCCCATGCCGCGGGCGATAACGGCCGCGTGCGACGTCTTGCCGCCGTGCGAGGTGAGGATGCCTTCGGCGGCGATCATGCCGGCCAGGTCGTCGGGGTTCGTCTCCCAGCGCACGAGCACGCACTTGCGGCCGGCCTCGGCGCACTCCACCGCGTCGGCGGCGGAGAACACGGCCTCGCCCACGGCGGCGCCGGGGGATGCGTTCAGGCCCTTGGCGATCACGTCGTAGGAGGCGTTCTTGTCGAACTGCGGATGCAGCAGCTGGTCGAGCTGCTCGGGGTCGACGCGCATGACAGCCTCCTCCTTCGAGATGAGGCCCTCCTTCTCCATCTCGATGGCGATGTGCAGCGCGGCGGCCGCGGTGCGCTTGCCCACGCGGGTCTGCAGCATCCACAGCTTGCCCTGCTCGATGGTGAACTCGATGTCGCACATGTCGCGGAAGTGGTTCTCGAGGGTGACGAACACCTCTTCAAGCTCGCGACCGGCCTCTTCGAGGCCTTCGACGTTCTTGAGGTCGGCGATGGGGCTCGTGTTGCGGATGCCGGCCACCACGTCTTCGCCCTGCGCGTTCACCAGGTAGTCGCCGTAGAATTCCTTCTCGCCGTTGGCGGGGTTGCGCGTGAACGCGACGCCGGTGGCGGAGGTGTTGCCCTTGTTGCCGAACACCATGGACTGCACGTTGACGGCGGTGCCCAGGTCGTCGGCGATCTTGTTCTGCTTGCGGTACAGCGTGGCGCGGGGGTTGTTCCAGCTGCCGAACACGGCCTCGATGGCCAGCTGCAGCTGCGTGCTCGGGTCCTGCGGGAACTGCACGGTGCCGTCGACGACGAGGCTCGGGTACTCCTCGGCGTTCACGTTCTCGGCGAAGATCTGCTTGAACTCGCTCACGAGCTCCTGCAGGTCGTCGGCCGACAGATCGGTGTCGGACGCCACGCCGCGCGCGTGCTTCATGGCCGTGATGGCGTTCTCGAACAGATCGCCGTCGAGGTTCATCACCACGTTGGAAAACATCTGGATGAAGCGACGGTAGGAGTCCCAGGCGAAGCGCGGGTTGTCGGTCTGCTTGATCAGGCCGTTGATGGACTGGTCGTTGAGGCCGAGGTTGAGCACCGTGTCCATCATGCCCGGCATGGACATGGGGGCGCCGGAGCGCACGGACACGAGCAGCGGATCTTCCGCATCGCCGATCTTCTTGCCCATGCGGGTCTCGAGATCCTCACGATACTCCTGGATGGTGTCGAGCGCGCCTGCGGGCCACGTGTTCTCCGCGTTGGCGTACTCCATGCAAGTCTGGCACGTGATGGTGAATCCCGGAGGGACGGGCAGCCCGATGTTGGCCATTTCGGCGAGGTTCGCGCCCTTGCCGCCGAGGATCGCCTTCATGGTGGTGTTGCCCTCAGTTACGTTGTTACCTTGTGCGTCTTTACCGAACGCATAGACTCGCTTGACTTCTTCAGTCACCTTTTTCTCCTTAACCCGACGTACCGACTTTACCGAACAATAAGAACCTTGGTCTCAGGCTGAGCTCATCATATCAGCCGATGGAGGATGAGCCCGCTCATAGTAGCGTAAAATCTCCTGCGCCGTTTCCTCAACGGCCCGATTTTCGGTGTGAATGACAATACAGCCCAGTTTGCGCATGAGCGCGCGGGCGTCTTCCAAATCCTGGTACACGTACTCGGGGTCGGCGTAGCGCGACGCGACGGCGCTCGCGCGCCCCAGCCGGCGCTGCCGGATGCCGATGAGCACGTCGGCCGTCGTCATGAGCCCGAACAGGCGCGTGCGGTCCACCTGCGCCAGCTCGGCGGGCGGCTCGGTGGTGGGATCGAGGGGGATGTTCGCCACCTTGTAGCCCTGCTGCGACAGGTAGATGGACGTGGGCGTCTTCGACGAGCGCGACACGCCCAAAAGCACGATGTCGGCCTGGTGCAGCTCCTGCGGGTTGCGGCCGTCGTCGTGGGCGATGGTGAACTCGATGGCCTCGATGCGCCGGAAGTAGTACTGGTCGGCCACGTGCAGGCCGCCCGGCTTCGTGGAGGGCTGCTTGCCCGTCATGTGCGCGATGGCGCCGATGGCGTCCGTCACGAGGTCCACCGCCACGATGTCCTCGCGGCCGCCGGCGTATTCGGCCAGCTGGCGCGAGAGGTCGCGGTCGACGAGCGTGTAGAACACGAGCATGCGCCCGTCGCCGGTGTTGCGCTTGTGCACGGCGCTGTGCTCGTCGATGAACTCCTTGATCTCCCCGAAGGAGCGCACCTTCGGCAGCACCTCGATGACGGGGTTCGTGACGCCGAACTGGGCGGCGGCCGCACGGGCCACCGCCTGGGCCGTCAAGCCCACCGAGTCGCTGATCACGTGGATCGTGGGCAACTCGGTGGAGCTTCCGTAGGCGATGAATTCGTCCATGGCTACTTGGCGCCCTTGGCCATCTTGCCGAAGTCCGCCACGTGGGCGAACACGGCGACGAAGCGGTTGAGCAGGCGCAGGCGGTTCTCGCGCAGGGCCTGGTCCTCGTCCATGATGAGCACGTCCTCGAAGAACGCGTCGATGGGCGCGCGCAGGGCCGCGAGGGCCGCGAGGGCGGCGGCGTAGTCGTCGGAGGCGAGGGCCTCCTCCACGCGCGTCGAGGCCTCGTCGGCGGCCTTGAGCAGGGCGCGCTCGGCGTCGGCGGCCAGCGCCTCGTCCACCTCGGCGCCCAGCTTCGCGTCGCGCAGGTTGTTCGCGCGGGCGTAGGCCGTTGCCAGGTCGGCGAACGTGTCGGGGTCGTCCACGCGGGCGGCCTCGAGGGCGCGCGTGCGGGCGATGATCTGCGCCGGCTCCTCCACGCCGGTGGCCAGCACGGCCTCCACGGCGTCGGGGGCGCAGCCGCTGTCGCGCAGGTTCACCTTCGTGCGCGTCACGAAGAAGTCGGCCACCTCGGCGCGCACGGCGTCGCGGTCGAAGTCGATGGCAGCGCCCGCGTACGTGCCGAGCGCCGCGTCGATGGCGGCGGCCAGCGACACCGGCAGGCCCGCTTCCAGCATGGCCACGATGCCGATGGCGCTGCGGCGCAGCGCGAACGGGTCGGACGAGCCGGTGGGACCCTGGCCCACGGCGAACAGGCCGCAGATGGTGTCCAGCTTGTCGGCCATGGCCACGATCTTGCCCACGTCGGAGGCGGGCGGCTCGTCGCCGGAGAAGCGCGGACGGTAGTGGTCGGCGATGGCGGCGGCCACCTGCGCGGCCTCGCCCGCGGCCTCGGCGTAATAGGAGCCCATGACGCCCTGCACGCTCGTGAACTCCACGACGGCGTTCGTCACGAGGTCGGCCTTCGCGAGCAGCGCGGCGCGCGCGACGTCGGCCGCGTCGGCATCGGAGAGCTGCGCGTCGGCGGCCAGATGCTTCGCCAGGGCCACGATGCGGTCGGCCTTCTCCTTCATGGTGCCCAGCGTCTCCTGGAACACCACTTCGTCCAAGCGGTCGACGTAGGTTTCCAGCGGGTGCTTGAGGTCCTCTTCGTAGAAGAACTTGGCGTCGGACAGGCGGGCGCGCACCACGCGCTCGTTGCCGTCGATGATGGTGGCGGCGTGCGCCGGGTCGCCGTTCGTCACGACGATGAAGTTGTTGGTGAGCTTGCCGGCCTCGTCGTACAGCGGGAAGTAGCGCTGGTGCATGAGCATAGCGTCGACGATGATCTCCTCGGGCACCTGCAGGAACTCCTCGTCGAACGTGCCCACGAGCACGGTGGGCTGCTCGCAGAGGTTCGTCACTTCGAGCAGCGTCTTCTCGGGCAGCTCGGCGCGGGCGCCGGTCTGCGCCTCGGCCTCGGCCACGCCCTCGCGGATGACGCGCTCGCGCGCCTGCTCGCTGCACACCACGTGCGCGGCCTCCACCACGCCCAGCAGGTCGGCGGCCGTGGCCACGACGTGCGGGCCGGGGGCCAGGAAGCGATGGCCGCGCGTGAGGTTGCCGGCCACGAGGCCCGCGAACTCCACGGGGATCACGCGCTCGTCGAGCAGCGCCACGAGCCAGCGCACGGGGCGCGAGAAGTACTCGCTCGTGGTGCCCCAGCGACACGACTTCGGCCACGCGATGCCGGTGATCACGCCCTCGAGCACGCCGGGCAGCAGCTCGGCCACGTCGCGGGCGGCGACGCTCTTCGTGGCGAACACGTACTCCACGCCGTTCTCCTCGCGGCGCTCGAGCGCGTCGACCTCGACGCCCTTGCCGCGCGCGAAGCCCGTGGCGGCCTTCGTCGGATTGCCGTCGGCGTCGAAGGCGATCTTCGCGGACGGGCCGCGGAACACCTCTTCGAGCGCCTCGGTCGCCTCGGCCACGTCGGCCACGATGGCGATAAGGCGGCGGGGCGTGGTGTAGACGGCCACGTCGCCGTGCGGGATGCGCACCTGGTCGAGCGCCTCGGGCACGAGCTTCTCGAGCTGAAGGGTGGCGCGATGCAGGTCGAACGCCGGGATCTCCTCGGTGCCGATCTCGAAAGCGAGGGTATGCAGGCTACTCACGGCCGGCCTCCTTCCCAGCGGCGTCCGCAGACGCGGCGGCGTCGCCCTCTTCGGCGGGCTTGAGCCCCACGACGTGCTCCATGTACGAGGCGCACACCGCCTTCGCGATGGTGCGCACGCGCAGGATGTAGGCCATGCGCTCGGTGGCCGAGATCACGCCGCGCGCATCGAGCAGGTTGAACGCGTGGCAGCACTTGAGCACGCTGTCGTAGGCCGGCAGCGGCAGGTTCGCCTCGAGCGTGCGCAGGCACTCGGCCTCGCGGTCGTTGAACTCCTGGAACAGGAAGTCGGTGTCGGCCACCTCGAAGTTGTAGCGCGAGTACTGGCGCTCGTTCTCGAGGTACACGTCGCCGTAGGTGAACACCACGCCGTCGTCGCCGCGGCTCCACACGATGTCGAACATGGAATCGACGCCCTGGATGTACATGGTGAGGCGCTCGAGGCCGTAGGCGATCTCCACGGGCACGGGGTTGCACTCGAAGCCGCCCACCTGCTGGAAGTAAGTGAACTGCGTCACCTCCATGCCGTCGATCCACACTTCCCAGCCCAGCCCCCATGCGCCGAGCGTCGGGCTTTCCCAGTCGTCCTCGACGAAGCGCACGTCATGCGCGTCCACGTCGATGCCGATGGCGCGCAGCGAGCCCAGGTACAGGTCCTGGATGTTGTCGGGCGAGGGCTTCATGAGCACCTGGAACTGGAAGTAGTGCTGGGTGCGGTTCGGGTTCTCGCCGTAGCGCCCGTCCGTCGGGCGGCGGCTGCCCTGCACGTAGCAGGTGCGCCACGTGTCGGGACCGAGCGAGCGCAGCGTGGTGGCCGGGGCGTTCGTGCCGGCGCCCACCTCGTTGTCGTAGGGCTGCAGCACGACGCAGCCCTGCGCGCCCCAGTAGCGCTGGAGGTTCATGATGACGTCCTGGAACGTCGGCGGAAGCTGCTCGGCAGCCCCCTGCTCCGCCTGGGCGGATGCATGTTCGGTTGACATGGTTCTCCTTGTCTCGATCAAACCCTACCGCTCGACGACGACGTTAGTCGAGCAGGCTGAAATCGTTCAGCGGCCAGTACACAAGCGCTCCCCTGCCCGTCACCGAAGAGACGGGGATGGCGCCGAAGAAGCGGGAATCCTGCGAGTTCGTGCGGTTGTCGCCCATCATCCACAGGTACCCTTCGGGCACGGTGTAGGGATAGGTGATGTCGCTCGCGAGGGTGTAGCTCGGTTTGCCGTCGGTGTACGGCTCGGTGAGCGGGACGCCGTCGACGTACACGAGGCCGTCCTCGTCGTTGATGTCGACGGTCTGCCCGCCCACGGCGATGCAGCGTTTGATGAGGATGCGGCCGGGGATCTCAGGGTCCTGGAACGTCACGATGTCGCCCGGCTCGGGGTCGCGGAAGTAGTAGCTCACCTTCTCGGAGAACACCATGTCGCCCACCATGATGGTCTCCTCCATGGAGCCGGAGGGAATCTCGTAGGCCTGGAACACGTACGTGCGCAGCACCCACGACAAGCCGAAAACGAAGGCCACCATGACGAGCAGGCTGATGAAGGTTCTGAGTATGCCCGGGCTCTGTCGTTCGGCGTGCTGTCCGGAATCCATGTAGTCTGTCTATCCTTTCGAACCGGGCACGATGCGCCCGAGTGAAGTCACGAGCACCTATGATAGCGCGTCTGCACGACGCGTCCCCCACGTTCGACAAAGTTTGCAGAAATTCCCGATCATCGGGCGAAAGCGGAAAAACCGCCGGCACTCCCGAGGAGGCGGCGGTTTTTCGGCGTTGCGGGAGCGACCCCGAAAGGTCAGCGGCGCACGGGGAAGCTGATGGCCCCGGCCGGGCAGTTCTCCGCGCAGTCGCGGCACTTCGAGCAGTCGTGCAGGCCCTCGTCGACGTGCGGGTCGAGCGCCTCCGGGCACAGATCGGCGCAGACCGTGCAGTCCACGCCCTTGGTGCGCAGGCACCTCCCCTCGTCCACCTTCGGCCGGAACAGGCGGTTGGGCAAGCTGAGCAGGGAAAGCAAAGCGCCCAGGGGGCAGAACCGGGAGCACCACTTCCGCAGCACCGTCACCTCGAGGATGAGGAGCAAGGGGAACAGCACGACGCCCCACGAAAGCGTCTGGATGCCGAACAGCTGCACGAGCGCGATGATGCTGGCGAACGTCAAGCCGACAGGGCACACGAGGCAGAACACCGGGAACCCGAACACGGCCGCGCTCAGCAGCGTGCCGCCCAGCACGATATGGCGCGAGTCGAGCGCGGCGCGGGGCTCCTTCGAGCAGCTCGCGCACGCGCCGCAGCTCCCGGCGCGGCGCGGGGCGGGCCGCACCGCATGGAGCCCCGCCGCCTCGCTGCCGTCCTCCCGCTTCGTCTTCGTCGACGCGATGCGCGGGACGTTGCGCCGGACGGCGTCGAAGCAGGAGCGGATGCTCGGCACCGGGCACACCCACGAGCAGAAGAACTTGCCCAGCACGACGGCCGCCGCGACCACGACGAGCAAGAACACGAGCGCCTGCGGAACGAGCAGCTTCGCCGCCAGCATCGACTCCAACGCCCCGAGCGGGCAGATCGAGGCGATGGACTCCCACCCGAACGACGAGAGCGCGCCCGTGCCGCCCACGTTGAGCACGATGGCCGCGCATGCGGCCAGAAAGACGGCCCCCACCGCCACGCGGCGCGCGAGGGGCTTCTTCACCGGGCGCTCGTGCAGCGCGGCGTCCGCCGGCGCGGCCTCGCCCGCCGCGGCGGGCGCATCGGCGTCCGGCGCCTGCCCCGTGAACGCCGCCTCTTCCGGATCAGCCGCGATGCCGTTCGCATCGACCATGGTCGACCCCCTTCCTCGCGGCGTCACGCCTCTGCGTCCGCCGCGCGTCGAACGATATTGATGCCGCGCGGAATCGTGCCGGTTTGCCGGTAGTAGGCCAGCGAGCTCACATAGGACGCCTCGCCCGCCTCGGCCCGCTCCTGCAGCGCGGCCACGCCCACGAGCTGGCGGTACGACGCGCTCGGGCACACGGCCTCGCACTTGCCGCAGCCGTTGCACTTCTCGGGCAGCACCTCGGGGCGCTGCTCGTCGTTCATGACGACGGCCTCGTAGGGGCAGGCGTCCACGCACAGACGGCATCCCGTGGGCGTCTGTCCCAGCTGCGGGAAGTTGATGCAGTACACCGGGTCGATCACCGCCTCGCCGATGCGCTCCCGGCTCTCGTCGAAGGCCTGCAGCGCGCCGGTCGGGCAGTTCGCGATGCACTTCTTGGTCTGCCCGCCCACGTGGTCGGGGTCGCAGAAGTTGCAGTACCCGATGTCCGCCTCGTGGTACTCCGTCGTTCCCAGCGTGCGCTCGAGGGCGTGGTTGCGGAAGTTGAGCCGGGGCGTGCGCACGTTCAGCAGCCCGTCCTCCACGCCCGTGCTCTCGATGGCGCGCATCGGGCAGGCCTGCCGGCAGCGGTCGCAGCGGATGCAGGCGCTCAGCAGGCGGTCTTCGTCCTGACCGCCGGGAGGCCGCAGGAGCTGACGCTCGGTAGCCCACGCGTAGCGCCCCGCGCCGCCCAACCCCAGCAACGCCGCCGCGGCCACGCCGCCCGCGATGAGCGAGCGGCGCGAAATCACCGGGCCGTTCATGTTCACCGCACCTCGGCCTCGAGGTCCTGCAGCGTTTGCAGGTCGAGCTCGAGGTAGCCCTTCGTGATCTTGAGGACCCCGCGGTAGAACCGCGTTTGCAGCATGGCCAGAGCCAGCTCCATGAACTGCGGGAACCACGTCAGGATATGCTCCTCGATGAAGCACCGCGAACGGTCGAGCTTCTGCAGGGCCTCGTCGAGCTCGCCCGCCCGCAGATGGCGCGCCGCTTCCTCGGAGAGCACCGCCAAAAACTCCAGCTCGAAGGACAGGTGGCTCTCCGGCATGCCGCTGTTGTCGGCGAGGCGCAGGCACTGCTCCCCGTAGACGCGGCTCACCTCGTTGCGCGGGGCGCCGTAGGTGAGCCTCGCATCGTCCAGGAACACCGAGGCGTTCGGCACGCAGTAGCGTCCCTTGTAGGCTTCGGCCCCGCCGAACGTGCTCGTCCATTCGGTGGCCAGGATGCGCCTCGTGCCCGTATGCCGTTTGCGCAGGACGCGGCGGATGTCGTCGAACCCCTCGTCGAGCAGGGTCTCCCCCACCACGTAGCGGCTGTAGTCCTCTTCGGCCATACGGTCGATCTGCTCCTGCGAAAGCGGCTTGAAGTACAGGCCCGCCAGCATCAGGTAGAACCCGGATCGGCTTTCCAGCACGTCGCACATCTCTTCGAGCAGCTCGCTTTCGAGCGTTTTCTCAGCTTGCATACCGCATCGTCCTTCCTATGCCCGAGCCGCGCACGTCGCGTCGGCCGCCACCTTGAGGCCGGCTTCGGTCGCCTGCCAGCCGCCGTCGTAGAACAGCGCCCCGGCGCGCTCCAGCTTGTCCACGAACACCGAGGGTTGCACGCCCCCGTCGCCCGCCTCGCGGCTCAGCCCGGCCACGGCCTGCCCGCGCAGGAACACGTCGACGTCCGCGAACGAGTGCTTGTCCCGCAAGAAGCCCACGATGGAAAGGTAGGCGTCGCGGCGCGCGGGCGCGTCGTCGAGCAGCGCGCGGAAGCGCCGCTCGGGGTCGAGCCGCGCGGCCGCCTCCTTGCCCACCGCGGTGATCCGGTAGGCGAAACCCGCCACCAGATCGTCCACCTCGTTCTCGGTGAGGCCGGCCTTGTCCGCTTCGAGCACGACCTTGCCTGCCCCGTCGAGCTCGAAGAGCTCGAGGCCGTGATGGTTCACCAGCTCGGTGATGAGCGCGTGCTGATCGCGCGTGGCCGCCTTGAACGCCGGCCACGACGCGATGCGCTCCTCCAGCTCGGACAAACCCACGCGCTCGGCGCAGCTGACGAGGATCTGGTAGTCGAGCTCGCGGATGAGCGGTTCGAACTGCATGAACCTCACCAGCTGCTCCACCTTCTCCTCGAAGGTCAAGTCCGGCTGGGCCTTCTTCTCGGCGATGTCTTTGTTCGCGGGTTCGTCCGCTTGGGTCTTGTCCGACATGGGATTGCCTTTCTCGAATTAGAACAGGTACAGGCCGCGGTTGACCGTCGCTTCCCAGATGAAATTGAGCTGGTAGGCGGCAACCGCCCACATGAGCAGACGCACGCACAGCGCGCCGCCCACCCCCGCGAGCACGCCGGCGACGGCGAGCGGCAACGTGGGCGCCTTGAAGGCGAACCATGCGGCCGCGCCTGCCGTGGCCAGCGCGAACGCCAGCGACAGGACGGCGAACAGCACGGCGTCGCCCTCGAGCAGCCCCGCGCCGCCCAGGCCGGCCGCGTAGACGGCGTCCGCCACGACGGCCAGCACGGCCAGGCCGCACGCCGCCTTGCCGATCAGGCGCAGGCCCGCCTCGTCCTCGGCCCTGCCCGCGGCGATCGCCGCATAGGCGAGCGCGCCGAGGGCGAGCGAGGTGAACAGGTAGCCGAACGCGAGCGCGATCTGATGCCAGCCCGGCTGCGCGGCCACCTCGAAGTACGCGTAGCCCTGCAGGAACGAGGCCGCCACGCCGATGAGGATGGAGCACACCGCCAGCACCTTCTCGCCCGCCTTGTTCTCCATCGACACGACCAGCAAGAACACGAGGGCCGCCACGCCGCCGAACGCCAGGCCCAGAAGCTCCAGGGCGATGCCCGAGAACGAGAGCAGGTTCGCGATGGCGCCCATGAAGCGCTCGGGGTGCGCGAGGTGGAACACGCTCATCAGGCCGCCCACGCCCAGCAGCACGATCGCGCCGATCAGGGCGATCTGCTTGGTCTTCTTACCGGGCTCGGCGGCCAGCTGCGCGAGGCCGGCGGTGGCAAGCAGGCCGAACCCCGCGCCCGCGATCAACGTGAACAGCACCAAAGGCCATTGGATTCCGATTTCCATGATGGTCTACAGCTCCTTCCATTGCGCGACGGACGGGGACAGGATGTAGCGGCACGTGGGATGCGCGCCCGACGGGTCGGATATGGCGTGCACGTTCTCAGAGCCTTCGCCGCCGGCTGCCGCGAGCGCCTTCGACGCCGCGGAGTTCGGATCGTCCAAGTCGCCGTAGTAGCGCGCGCCGCAGCAGCAGTTGTGCACGCAGGGCGGCACGGCATGCTCCTCGTCGAAGCTGTCGTTGAGGTTCTCCACGCCGTCGGACTTAGCCGTGAGGTGGTTGCACAGGGTGCACTTCTCCACGACGCCCTCGCCCTCGTTGAACTGCCGCACGCCGAACGGGCAGGCGTACATGCAGTACTGGCATCCGATGCACAGCTCCTTGTTGATCATCACCACGTTGTTGTTCGGATCGCGGTACGACGCGCCCGTGGGGCACACGCCCACGCAGGGCGCGTTCTCGCACTGCTGGCACTGCATGGGCATCCAGTACATCTCGATGTCGGGGTACTCCCCCGTGGGCCCGATGGCCATCACGCGGTTCCAGAACGATCCGAGCTTGATGTTGTTCTCGTACTTGCACGCCACCGTGCACGAATCGCAGCCCGAGCAGCGATTCAGATCGATGACCAAAGTTCGTCTTGCCATGGTGCGCCCCCTAGTTCTTGAAAGTCTCGTTGGTAAACGTGTGCGCTTCGTCGAACGTGACCACCGGCGTCCAGCTGGCCGCGGGATCGCTCATCGTCTCTTCGAACGGGTGCGCGTCGACGTACTGGTTCTTGTTCGTGTACATGAGCGGCTGGAACTCCTCCGGCTCCACCCATACGCGCGCCGGCTTCTCGGCCTTCTCCACCTTCACGCAGAAGCCGCGGTTGGTGTAGGAGCCGTAGCATTCGTTGAACGGCGCGGTGTTCTTGGTCAGGATGTTCACGTTGCACTCCTGCCAGCCGCCGCTCTTCGTCTCCTGCGAGGAGTCGAAGCACTCGGGGTTCCAGAAGCGCTCCATCCACACCACGTTCTCGTGCATGCCGTCGGTGACGTACACGCGCGCATGCGTCGAGCCGCGGCGCGAGGTGACCTTCACCCAGTCCATGTGCGCAAGCCCGTACTTCTCGGCCGTCTTGCTGTTCATGCGCAAGTCGGGCGCGGGCCATATCTCGCGCATGTAGGGCGCCTGGCGCTGCGTGCCGTGGTGCGTGTAGTACACGCGGCCGCTCGTGAGCGTGAGGGGGTACTCGGCGTCGTAGCCCTCCGTGCCCTCGAGCGGGCTCTCGGCCGGCTCGATGTGTTGGCAGATGGGAGCGTAGGTGCCCTCGTACTCGCCCTGCCCGATGGACGGGTCGACGTCCACCTGCGCGCGCGGATAGCAGCAGGGGAAGCCCGTCTTCGCCAGCTGCACGAGCATCTGGGCGTACACCTCGAACTTGCGGCTCTCGGTGCCGAAGCCCGCCTTCAGGCCGTCGACGGCCATCTTCTCGTGCTGCTCGTACGTCCAGAAATCGTCCGGCGAGCTCCACCAGCGATGCGTGCCGTCCGCCTGCAGCTTGCCGCCGCCCTCGCCCGCCACCGGCGTCTGGTACTGCTCGGGGTTGGCGTGCAGGGCCTCCATGTCCGGCGCGCCGAAGCGCTCGGCGAACGACTGCTGGATGCGCTCGTCCGACTCCTCGCCGAACATGATGCCGGGAGGCAGGGGGAAGCGCAGGTTGAACTTGCTGCGGTCGATCTCGTGCAGGTACGAGGCGCCCTTCGACGTGGTGAGGAAGCCGTCGACGGCAACCGTCGGGTTGTCCTGGTACGTCTTGTTCGTGGCCTGCCCCACCGCGCCCAGCACGATGTCCTCGCCGGCTTCCAGCTTGGCGTTCAGCAGCTCGGCCACCTTGCCCGTCACCTTCTTGGGCGCCACGAAGTTCGACACCGTCTCGCCCAGGTGCAGGATGGGGAACATGCCGAACTTGAAGTTGAGCTGGCCCGTGTCCGTCGTGTCGGGCGAGGGGTCCTTGATCTCGCCCTCAGTGGTGATGTCGCGCCCGTCGTGGCTCGTGACTTCGAGCCACTCCTCGATGGGGAAGATGAGGTCGGCCACTTCGGCCTGGAACGAGGTGATCATCGGATGCTGGCAGATGCAGAAGTCGATCTCGGGGAACACGTCGTACCACGACTTCGCGTTGCCCAGCATGGCCAGCTTGTTGCCCGACATGTCGAACCACACGCGCGGCTTGTAGGGCTCGCCGGTTTTGATGGCCTCGAGCACCGACGGGATATGGCTGTGCTCCCAGTGGTACAGGCCCTTGTGGTTCTTCATGCCCAAGCGGTCGAGGCGCAGCTGGTTCGTGACGTACAGCAGCTCCGCGGAGTGCGGCGTGGGGAATCCGTCGGGATCGGGCGCGAACGCTTCGAGGCGCGCGGCGTTCTCCTCGGGCGAGTTGCCCACGATGTAGCCCACGCCGCAGTCGTGCACAATGTCCACGTTGCGGTACTGGAAGATGGTGGTCGGGCGCAGCGCCTTGCCCGCGTCGTCGGTTTTCGCCGGCGCGTTCTGCGTGAGCGTGCAGCCGGGCTTGTTCACGTAGCCCATGATGGCGTCGAGGCCGCACAGGCCCACGGGAAGCTGATGGGCGATCTGCTCCATGTCGGAGGACACGCCGTGGCAGATGCCGCCGCACTTCCCCTCCTTCAGGGGCGCGGTGTACAGCAGGATGGCCTTCTCGTTGACGTCCGCCGGCACCCAGGTGACCTTCTCGGTCTGCTCGAGCGTCCATACCGCGGCGGCCTCTTTGTAGATCTGCCCGGCGCTGCGGGCCGTCACGCCCAGCTCGTCGATGGTGCCGCTCCAGAAGATCTCGGGGTCCACGCTCTCGTCCTGGTACTCGAAGGGCACGAGCACGCCGGTCTTGGCGTCGAAGCACACGTAGGCCGGGGTGTCGGCAGGCGTGCTCTGCACGTAGTCGGGCCAGATGTCGGTGGCGCGGTACGGCAGCTTCGTGTCTTCGTTGACGATGAAGGGCAGGTTCGTCCACTGCTTGGTGAACTCCCGGTCGAACAGCTCGTGCTCGATGATGTAGTTCCACCACGACAGCGCGAGCGCGCCGTCGGCGCCGGGCCGCACGCGCAGCCACACGTCGGCCTTCACGGCGTCGGGGCTCATGTTCGGGTCCACCACCACCGTCTTGCAGCCGGCATCGCGCAGCTCGGCCATGCCGCGGCCCGACTGGGCCGTCTGCGACACCGAGGGCTGCGCGCCCCACAGCACGAGCATCTTCGTGTCGATCCCGTCGGCGTAGCCCTTCTTGTTCTCGTCGTCGATCTGGTCCCACACGCCCATCTTCTCGTACCAGCGCTTCGCGATGCCCTTGAACGGCTCCTGGGCCGCCGCGTCGGCGATGGACTGGTCGGCGCCGCCGTACATGAAGAGCGCCACGGAGTAGCGCGGCAGGTAGCACTGCGCGCAGCCCGGCTCGAACACCGTGGGAGAGCCGAGCGAATGGCTCATGGTGATGGCCTGGCGCATCGCGTAGGACCCGCCGCCGCCCACCGAGGTGAAGAACGAGTACGTACCGTACTTCTCGATGGATTCGGCGATCTTGGTGGCCGCGAGGTCGATGGCCTCGTCCCACGAGATGCGCTCCCACGCCATCTCCTCGGCGCCGCGCGGGCCCGAGCGCTTGAGCGGGTACAGCACGCGACGCGGGCTGTAGCAGTTGTTGATCTGGTTCATGCCCTTCATGCAGAAGGCACCCAGCGACGTGGGCGCGTAGGGATGGCCCTCGATCTTCACGACGATCCCGTTCTCCACGTACACGCGGCAGGGGCAGGCCTGGATGCAGCCGCGGCACGTCGAGACGTACGTCTTGCGCTGGCCGGCGGCCGAAGCGTCGGCGGCCCACGCCTTATCGGTTTTCTGAAGCTTCCCCCCGTACTGCGTGCCCAGTGCCGCAGCGGCGCCCGTCAGGGATGCCGCCTTGATGAAGGAGCGTCTGGTCAATCCCTCACTCGTCATAGAACTTCCTTTCTTTGGCAGATGGCATAACGCTACGAGCGCCATTCTTGCCGCTGACGAAAGGGCGAGCAATGATCCTGAGGTATGAAAAACGCAGGTGAGGGGAATATAACCTTCTGGGTGATGCGGGTTAGACGACCTGTTTAGAGGTCTTGGATGACGTCGATGAAGTCCTGGCGGCGGTGCACGCCGAACTTCGTGTAGATGTTCCTGATGTGCGTCTTGGCCGTGTTGCGCGAGATGCACAGGCTGTCGGCGATGTACTCCGCGTCGCGGCCCGCCTTCATCAAGGCGAACACCTCGAGCTCGCGGGGCGACAGGTGCACGCTGCCCAGGCCCTCCTGCTGCGCAACCGGCGCGGCGGGCGCCTCGGCAACCGCATCGTCCACGAGGATGGACGAGATGTCCACGCGGCGGATGGCGACGGCGCACAGCAGCAGGATGGCGATCATCACGATGACGATGACGGGCAGCGTCTGCTCCAGATCGACCCCCGACAGCACGTGCACGCCCACGAGGCTGCCCACGAGCGAGCCGCCGGCGTACACGCTGCGCCCGTAGCCGAACACCTGGATGGGCGAGAAGTAGCGGCTGTGCCCCAAGTACGACATGAAGAACCAGATGTAGGACGAGAACAGGCAGTAGATGAGGAACGTGCCGCCGATGCCGACGGGGTTTCCGAAATCGAGCAGGTAGGCAAGCGCCACGAACGCGATGAGGCAGAAGATGATGGGACGGTACAGCCGCTCGAACTGGATCTCGCGCATGCGGACGAAGAACACCGTCAGGACGAACGACGCCATCACGAGCAGGCTCACCCCCAGCGTCAGGCCGCTGTCGAGGTCGGCTTGCGGGAACCACGAGCCGCCCAGGCCGTTTTGCAGGAAGGCCACCGCGCCGATGAGGAACACCACCACGAGGAAGCGCAGGAACGACTGCCAGGGCATCCCGCCCGCGTCCACGTAGCCCGCGCCCACCGCCGCATCGTCGTTGGACGGCGCGGCCGCCACGATCATCGCGGCCGACAGCGACGGGAGGACCACGGCCACGAACAGGCAGATGATCGGCCAGGTGCCGATGCAGAAAAAGAAGATCATGCCCGCCGCCACGTCGCTCAGAAGCGTCGCGATCACCGCGGTGTTGATCTTCACGGACGAG
The DNA here is from genome assembly GCF_003339815.1 of Eggerthella sinensis. Taxonomy (GTDB): domain Bacteria; phylum Actinomycetota; class Coriobacteriia; order Coriobacteriales; family Eggerthellaceae; genus Eggerthella; species Eggerthella sinensis. Next base: position 167,405 of record NZ_PPTT01000006.1, on the reverse strand, counting down.
TAGATCTGCCCGGCCCTGATGGAGATCGGCGCCGTGCAGACGCCCGTGAGCCCGCTTCCCACGAGGAACAGCCAGCTCGCCGGATCGCGCAAGAGCGCCAACGAGGCGAACTCCATGGCCACGCCGAGGCTCGCGACCGCTCCGAACAGGATCATCGACCACTTCAGCGAGAAGAGCTTCGCGGCGCGCACGTGCAGCACCGAGAGTAGGATCGACACGACGATGTAGCATGCGGTGGAGACGTAGTACATGCTCAAGCCGGGATTGACGCCCTCCGGCAGCACGAAGTTGAGCCAGAGCGGCGAGGAGTACATGATGAGGAACCATGCGCGCCAAAACGCGTACGACAGATACTTCGCTGCAGACCAACTGGCCATATCAGAACCCCCGCTCCGTGCGCCTCGCACGATCTCCCCCGCTCGGGCCTCGCGCCCGCTCGCCGTCGAAGCGGGCCCCGACCCCCTTCGCGACGAGCTTCATTCTAGCATGACCTACGAAAGCAGGCCCGCGTCGTCGAAGGGCCAGAGCACGGCCAGGCTGCGCGCTTCCGCCGAGGCCGCGGGCACGGCGCCGAAGAAGCGCGAGTCCTGGGAGTTCGTGCGGTTGTCGCCCATCATCCACATCATGCCGTCGGGAACGGTGTAGGGATACGTCACCGCGCTCGGCAGCGTGTAGGTGGGGCGGCCGTCGGTGTAGGGTTCGGCCAGCGCCACGCCGTCCACGTACACGAGGCCGTCCTCGTCGTTGACGTCGACGGTCTGGCCGCCCACGGCGATGCAGCGCTTGAGCAGCAGGCGCCCCGGCACTTCCGGGTCCTGGAACATCACGATGTCGCCCGGTACGGGGTCGCGAAAGTAGTAGCTCACCTTCTCGGCGAGCACGCGATCGCCCGTCATGATGGTCTCCTCCATCGAACCCGAGGGAACGGCGTAGGCGTGCCCCACGTAGGCGAACGTCAGCCATGAGATCAGGGCGACGAAGCCCGCCCACACGAGCAGGTCGACGAAGCGGCGCAGGAGGCCGGGACGGTCGTCGCGCGCGTGATCACCGGAGTTCATGGCGCCCCCCTACGCTTCCGCGGGCTCGTCGGCCAGCGTCTGCAGGAAGGCGCGGTCGGCCTTCGACAGCTCCACGGCGTCCAGCAGGTCGGGACGCAGGCGGGCGGTGCGCTCGAGGCTTTGCTCGCGGCGCCACGCGGCCACGGCCGCATGGTTGCCCGACAGCAGCACGGGCGGCACGTCCATGTCGCGAAACGTGGCGGGCCGCGTGTACTGCGGGTACTCCAAGAGACCGTCGGCGAAGCTCTCGCCGAGCGCGCCCGTCTCGGCCCCCAGCACGCCGGGCAGCTTGCGCACCGCGGCGTCGATGACCACCATGGACGCCAGCTCGCCGCTCGTCAGCACGTAGTCGCCGAGCGAGATCACGCGGTCGGCCAGCGTGTAGGCGCGCTCGTCGATGCCCTCGTAGTGGCCGCACACGAACAGCAGGCGCTCCTCGCGCGACAGCTCGCTTGCCACGGCGTCGGTGAAGGGCTCGCCGCAGGGCGAGAGGAACACGGTGGTGGGACGCGGGCCGCTCGAGGCGATGGCGTCGTAGGCTTCGAAGATGGGCTCGCACTTCATCACGAGGCCGTCGCCGCCGCCGTAGGGGTCGTCGTCGGTCGTGCGATGGCGGTCGTGGGTCCAATCGCGCAGGTCGTGCGCGACGAACGTGAGGATGCCCTTCTCCTGGGCGATGCGCATCATGGAGGCGCCCATGACGGACGCGTACATGTCGGGAAACGTCGACAGCGTTTCGATGATCACGGGCCAGTCCTTTCGGTGCGAGCGGATGGCGGCCCGCTAGAGTTCCAGCAGACCGTCCGGCAAATCGACGTCGATGCGGCGGGCGTCCTCGTCAAGGCCCGTCACGAGCGCGTCCACGAGCGGCACGAGCACCGCCCCGGCGCCCTCTTCGCGCGCCACGCTCAGCAGGAACTGCCCCGGGTTCTCCACGACGGATTCCACGGTGCCCACGAAACCGGCGCGCGCATCGTGCACCTCGAAGCCCACGAGCGTGTCGGCCTCGGTGGCAAGCGCCTCCTCGGGCAGGTCGGCGCGGCGCACGAGGCAGCTGCACCCCACGAGCAGTTCGGACACGTCGATGGAATCGACGCCCTCGAACGTCACGAGGTAGCCGCCCTTGCCCGTTTCCTGCACGGATTCCACGCGGGAGCGGCGCGGCGCGTCATGCTGCGGCGGCACGAAGGCAACCTCCATGCCCGGCTGCAGCAAAAAAGGAAGACCCGGCGCGCAGCGCGCGACGAGCCCTCCTGTCAAGGTCTTCGTTTTAGATAGCTCGGCTACGTTCGCCCACGTGCGCATTTAGTCGAGAAGCTCCACTTCGACATGGGTGTTCGTACGCGATGCAGCGGCACGTGCCAGCGTGCGGATGGCCTTGATGACCCGTCCCTGGCGACCGATGACCTTGCCGGCATCTTCTTCGTTCACGCGAACTTCGACGAGAATAGAACCGTCCTCGGCGTCGCTCGACGTGATCTCCAGCTCGTCGGGAAACTCGACGAGAGGGCGCACGACGGACTCGACGAGACCGACGATATCTTCCGTCTGCTCGGCCATGGGTCTTACGCGTTCTCGCGAGCGCGCTTGATCAGGCTGGCAACCGTGTCGGTCGGCTGAGCACCGTTCTTGATCCACTGATCGACCTTGTCCATGTCGAACTGCACCATGGCAGGCTCGGTGCAGGGGTTGTAGCGGCCGACTTCCTCGATGAACTTGCCGTCGCGCGGGCAGCGCGAGTTGGCAACGACGATGCGGTAGTACGGGCGCTTCTTGGCACCGTGACGGGCCAGGCGAATTTTGACTGCCATGAAGATGAACTCCTTTTTGCTTCTTACATACGATTCGATGCGTACATCGCAACATTGCGGTGCAGCGAAAACAGCAATTGCTTATGATACGGTGTAAACGCCCGTTTGACAAGCGGATTACTTGCTGGAATTGTACCGAAATGCGCGCCTGCGCCCCACCTCGACCGCGCGCGTCCTCGAAAATCCCATGTTTCGGGCCTCCGGCACCCCTTTGGCAACCCTTCCGCGCACCCGCTTGACGCCGCCTGCGCTCCTGTAGTACGATCGCCGCCAATTGAAGAGCAGACCTGCCGCCGGGTAGGTCAAGACGTAAGCATGCGCACCCTCATCGGTAGGCCTGAGAAGATGAGGGAGGTCGCATGCTTTTCCTTTGGGAGGAACCCATGAACTGGATTATCTTGATCATCGCCGGCTTGTTCGAAACCTTTTGGTCCTACGAGTTGAAGCTCTCCGAAGGCTTTTCCAAGCTCCTTCCCAGCATCCTCACCATCGGCGGCATGGTGGTGAGCTTCGGCCTGCTGGCCCATGCGCTGAAAACGCTGCCGCTCAGCGTGGGGTACGCCGTGTGGACCGGCATCGGCATCGTGGGGGCCGCCATCCTGGGCATCGTGCTGCTGAAGGAGCCGGTGAGCGCGGCGAAGGTGCTGTGCATCGGCCTCATCGTCGTGGGCATCGTGGGGCTGAACCTCACGTCGGGCGACTAGGCCTGCGCTTCGCCGAACAGCTTGCAGCGGTTGCGGCCGGCCGTTTTCGCCTCGTAGAGGGCGCGGTCGGCCTCGTCGTAGAGCTGCTCGTAGGTTTTGCCGCCGCCGACGCAGGCGCTGATGCCGATGCTGCACGTGACGGGCTCGCCGATGGCGCGCTCCCCCACGCCGGGCATCTGCGCGCAGATGCGCTCCGCCACGAGCTTCGCCTCCTCGGCGCTCGACAGCGCGTCGAGGTAGATGCAGAACTCGTCGCCGCCGATGCGCCCCACGATGTCGCGATCGCGCACGACGGACCTGATGGCCTGCGTGCTGCCCTGCAGCACGGCGTCGCCGCGCGGATGCCCGAACGTGTCGTTGACACCTTTGAAGTCGTCCAGGTCGAAGATCATGAGCGCACCGGTCGCGCCCGCGTCGGCTTGCTCGAGCCGCGCGGCGATGAGCGAAGCGGCCGCGCCCAGGTTGCTGGCGCCGGTCAAATGGTCGGTGGACGCCTGTCGCTGCAAGCGCTCCCGCTCGCGTTTCTGCTCGTCGATGTCGGCGAGCCGGTACACGCCCTTCCGCGGGTTGCCCTCCTGGTCTTTGATGATGCGCCCGCTGACGGAAAACCACGCCATGCCGCCGTCTCGCCGCGCGAACCGGCACTCGACCGCCGTCGCGTCGTCCGCGCGTTCGACGAGGTCGTACAGCCCCTTGAACGTGGCGGCGCTGCGATCGTCGGGATGGTCGATCCAGAAGCGGCTGAACCGCCCCACCGTACTCGGGCCGTCGTAGTAGGAGCCGTAGGCGCCGAGCATCGTGAGTTCGTCGGAGGCGTAGTCGTACTCCACGAACATCTCGCCGGTCAGGTCCATGAGGATGCGCTGCCGCTCGAGCTCGATGCGCAGGCGCTCGTTCGTCTCCACGACGTCGGTGACGTCGGTGTAGAACAGGTACATGACGGGATAGACGTCCTGGTAGCGCTCCTCGGTGAGCATGCCGTTCGTCTTGACCCATATCCGATGGCCGTCGGCGTGCACGAGACGGTACGTGATGCTGAAGGGCTCGCCCGTCTCGATGGCATGCTGCACGGCCCGCTCGAGCCTCGGCTGATCCTCGCGGTAGATGTACAAGCTGCTGTTGAAGCCCTGCGATTCCACCACGCCGCGATCGACGCCGCACAGCCGTGCCAGGCCGTCGTTGTAGTACAGGATGCTGAACTCGTCGTTGCAGGCGAACTTGCCGATGCCGTCGGCGATGGCGTCGAACACGCTTTCCAGCTCGTGGTTCTTTTGATCGACGAGCTTCTTGAGCAGCTCGAACGCTTTGTCGTCGTGGGGCATACACTCTCCGTTCTTGCAGGTAAGAGTAGTATATCACCCCCCCCCCCCCCGCTCAATGCAACCGGGTGCCGAAAGTTTACTAGATTAGTATAGTTTCAGCACCCCAGCGGCGTGCACCCTCAGCAGGGGCCGCCCGTGTCCACGACGTCGCGGTAGTAGATATGCATATCCTCGTAGCCGCCCATGTTGCCGCAGAAGCCGCCCGGGATGGTGCCCACGCGCGTGAAGCCGAGGTCCTCGTACAGGTGGATGGCCGACGCGTTCGAAGCCACCACCGCGTTGAACTGCAGGCCGCGGAATCCCCGCTTCGCGGCCTGCTCGATGGAATCCTTCACCAGCTCGCGGCCGAGCCCCAAACCGCGCGCGCTCGACACCACGGCATAGCTGGCGTTCGCCACGTGCGCGCAGCGCCCCACGTTGTTGGGGTGCAGGATGTACAGCCCGAACAGCTTACGGTCCACCACCGCAACCACCGTGAGCGCCTGCGCGGCGAAGAACTCGCGCGCCTCGTCGATGGACAACGGCATGATCTGCGGGAAGGCGTTGCCCGCCTCCACCACTTCGTTCCACACCTTGATCATTCCGGCGAGATCTTCCTCGCGATAGGGGCGTATCTCAAGCGCCATGTGCGCATCCTCTCCATCCGTGCCGATTACCGATGGCAACGATTATAGAGGATGAAGCGGCACTGCGGCGCAGCATCCTCCCCTACTCGGCCACCAACTCCCGCACGTCCACGCGCTTGATCTTACGTGCCGAGACGAACGCGGCGGCCAGGAACACGAGCGCGAGGCCCACGGTGAGGGCCGCCACCATGAGCGGGTTCGTGTCGAGGACGAACCGCGTGACGCCGAACATGCCGAACAGCTGGCTCATGAGCCACCCGCCGCTCGCCGCCGCGGCCGTCGCGCCCAGGAGGCACCCCAGCAGCGCCACGATGAAGAAGCGCAGGGCGAACTGGCGGCGCAGACGGTTCGAGGTGAAGCCGAGCGCGCGGTACACGCCCAGGTCCTGCCGCTCGGCGGTGAACATGCGGCCCGTGATGAGCGACACCGCCAAAAACGCGAGGGTCGCCGCGACGAGCGCCATGAGGTAGGCCATGGTGATGAACAGCGTCTGGATGAGCGTGATCATGTCGTCGGTGTCGGTGAACAGGCCGGTCGGCCGCACATCGACAGCGTCGCCGAAGCGCTGCTCGAGCCCGCGGCGCACGTCGTCGGCCACGTCGGGGTCGGCCAGGGCGTACTGGCGCGCCACGGTTTCGTCGTCGGAGTCTTCGCCGAACAGGGTGCAGAAGGCGTCGTAGGTGAGCACGCTGCCGTAGCCGGCGTTGAACATGCCCGAGAGGAAGCCGCACACGATAAGCGTGCGCTCCTCCCCCGCCACCTCGATCACGAACTCGTCGCCCACCTCGAGCCCCATGGACGAGGCAAGGTTCGGGCCGATGAGCACTTCGTTGTCCAGGCGAGGCGCGCGCCCTTCCACCACGTCCTGGATGAGCGACAGGTCGGACAGCCCCACGAACGAGCGGCTCTCCCCATCCAGATTCACCATGGTGAACAGCTCTTTCCACGATTTCTCGACGGGGCTCGACTCCTCGATGAAGCGCTCCACCTCGTCGAAGTCAACCTCGCCCGTCGCACGCACCGACACGTCGCTCTTCCACATGCCGAACGTGGTGTACGCCGCGCCCGGCGCGCCGAGGGTGCCTCCGATGCCGAACACGAGCACGATGAACGCGCATAGCACGAACGAGCAGGCCAGCAGGCCGACGTAGCGGCGCTTCGCCGACACCACCGCGCGCATCGCCACCTGCAGATCGAGCGGCGATCCCGTCACGGGACGCGCGAGGCGGCTCGCGAAGCGCACGTCCGACGCGCCGCCGCGAAACGCCACGAGCGGCGAGATGCGGGACAGCTTGCGCGCCTTGAACGCCACCACGCCCACGACAAGCGCCATGAGCAGCGCGAGGCACGCCACCGCGGGCAACGACACGCCGCCGTGCGCGGCCAACACGCCGGTGAGCTGCGTGAAGAACGGCAGGGCGACGGGCACGAGCACGAGGGACAGCCCCGAGCCCGCAAGGAGGCCGAACAGGCTCGCCCCCGCGTACTCGATGACGAGCACGCGCGACAGCACGGGGCAGGACACGCCGAGCGCTTTGAGCGTGCCGTAGTCGGCGTAGTCCTGCTCGATGGACGTCGACACGGCGTGCGTGCAGATGACGAGCGCGATGACGAACAGGAGCAGCGCGAACACCCCGCACACCGCCGAGCCGATGACCACCACCATCATGGCGTAGCCCGCAAGCGTCGTGGCGCTGAACAGGCCCGAGGTGGACTTGCCCCAGGACGTTTCCTCAGAGATGATGCGCGTGAGGTCGTTCGGCCCCATTCCGGCGGCGCGCGCCTCCTCGGTGAGGTCGACGTTCATCTGGACGATGCGGTACGCCTGCTGCTTCGAGGTGAACACGTCGGACGGCGCCCCCGATTCGAGGGTGAGCGCGTCGACGTCGTCGCCCATGCCGTCGATGTCGCCGGGCGCGAGCAGGCAGCGCTTGACCTCCATGAACGGCGTTCCCAGCTGCGGGTCCTCGAAGAACGCCGCGATGGTGAACGTGCGCGTCTCATCGCCGATCAGCAGGTCCACCGTGTCGCCGACGTCCACCCCCGGCGACGATCGCCACGAGGCGGGCGCGTACAGCTCGCCGGGGCGCGGGGATGCGGGGTTCTCCACGAACGACCCGCCGTCGTCGGCGAGCACCCGGTAGGCCAAGCCGGCGCCCCATGCTTCGAACATGTTCGACGACGTGGGGTTCTTGTCGAGGTCGCCGCCTGCATGGTGGAACTTCGTGGGAATGCGCAGCGCGTCGTACGCCCGCGCGTCGCCCACCTCGTCGATGGCGCGCACGTCGTCCACCACCTCGTCGGTGAGGTTCCACGGCACGTCGTACACGTACACGTCGCCCGCGCCCGATTCCGCGAGCGCCTCGGCTTCGCGCGCGTTCAAATCCACGTACATGCCGATGGTGAAGCACAGCGCCGTCGAGGTGAGCGCCATGAGGAAGAACAATCCCAGAAACGAGCCTTTGCCGCGTTTGATGCCGGCTTTCGCCAGCGTGCTCACGAGCGCCATGGCGCGCCCCCTACCACGACAGCGACGCGAGCCAGGCGTTCACCTGCGCCTCGCGCGCCTTCACCGTGGCCGCCGCGTCGTCCGTCCACGCGGGCAGCCCCAGCTCCCCCACGATGGCGCCGTCCTCGAGGTACAGCACGCGGTTCGCGCGCACGGCGCTCTGCACGTCGTGGGTGACCATGCAGATGGTCTGGCCCTTCGCGTTGAGTTCGGCCAGCAACGCGAGCACTTCGAGCGTGTTCGCGCGGTTGAGCGCGCCGGTGGGCTCGTCGGCGAACACGATGTCGGGGTCGTTCACCACGCTGCGCGCCACGGCACAGCGCTGCTGCTGCCCGCCCGACGTCTGGCTCGGCAGGTGATGCGCGTCGTCCTCGAGGCCCATGCGCTCGATGAGCGCCTGGGCAACCGCGCGCGTCTCGGCCGGCGTGCGGCCCTCCTTCAAGTAGCCGGGCACGGCGATGTTCTCGAACAGCGTGAGGTTCGACACGAGGTGCGCCTGCTGGAACACGAAGCCGAAGCGCTGCGCGCGCAGCTCGGCCATGTCGCGCTCGCGCAGGGCGGTGAGGGAGGCGCCGCGGTAGCGCACCTCGCCCGCCGTGATGCCGTCCATGCCCGACAGGCAGTACAGCAGCGTCGACTTGCCCGACCCCGACGGGCCCATGATGGCGGTGAAGTCGCCTTCGTAGAGGGTCAGGTCGACGTTGCTCAGCACGTGCGTCTGCACGCCGTCGGCCGCGTAGCTCTTCGAGAGCTTATCGGTGCGGATGATGGATGGTTTCATGACTGCCTCTCAGATCGGTTCGTGTCCGAGAAGCATCCTACGGCGCCCAACATTAAGGCGTCCTTAAGGCTCGCAGGGAAATTCGAGAACCGCCCGCAGCCCCGGGGCGGCGTCTTCGAGCCGGACGACGCCGCCCATCTGCTCGACGAGGTAGCGCACGATGAACAGGCCGAGGCCCGCGCCGGGCGCGTCGGCGGCGTTGCGGCCGCGGTAGAAGCGGTCGAAGGCGAAGGGCACGTCCTCGGGCGCGATGCCCGGCCCGCGGTCGCGCACGGCCACGCGGTAGGCGCCCGCCTCGGGCACGCGCGCGCCCGACACCTCGACGGCCGAGCCGGGCGCGTACTTGCGCGCGTTCGCGATGAGGTTCTCGAGCACCTGCGCGAGCCGCTTCGGGTCGTGGCGCACCGTGGCATGGTCGAGGCGGCCGAGGACCACGTCGCCCGTCGCGTCGAAGTCGGCCACGGCGGCGCGCAGCGTCTCGTGGATGGCGGCGTCGGCGCTCGTCACCGCGATGCGGTCGAGGTCGGCGAGCGCATGGAGGAACAAATCGTCGGTGAGCGCGGTCACCTCGTCGCACTTGCGCGCGATGGTGCGCGCGTAGCCGGCCCGCTCCTCCTCCGTGCGGGCGAGCCCCAGCTCGAGCGCTTCGGAGTAGGCGCGGATGGACGCGATGGGCGTCTTGATGTCGTGCGACAGCGCGGCCACGGTGGTCTTGCTCTGCTCGACCGCTTCCGTCTCGGCGGCGCGAGCGCGCTTGATCTCCGTGCGCATGTTGTCGAACGCCCAGGTGAAGCGGCCGAAAGGGTTGCTGCGCTCGTAGGAAAGCGGCAGGTCGAGATTGCCTGCCGCCACCTCGTCGGCGAACCGTTCGAGCTTGAGGAAGGGCCGCACGACGCTCGCGTACAAATACGCCACCACGATCCACGCCGCCGCGATGCCCGCCGCGGCGAGCGCCCACACGAAGGCGAACGGCAGCGTCGAGCGCACGTCGGCCGCCTCGCGCAGCGTGTCCTGCGCCGCGGCGAGCGCCCGGTCGGCCTCCTGCGCCGGCGCGTCCCCGTCGAGCGAGGCGCGCGCCTCGTTGAGCGCCACCACGCCCGCGCGCACCGTGCGCGCGGAGCCGTCCGTCGAGAGCGCCGCGCTTGCGCCCGCCGCGAGCGCGAGGAGCAGTAGCGACGCCGCCACGGCGCACGCGAACAGGCGGTTCATGATGGGCCGCGCCTCGCGACCGACGGCGGGGTTCGTCACGACGCCGCGCCCGCAGGGTCGAAGCGGTAGCCGCGGCCCCGCACGGTTTTGAAGTAGCGGGGATGCGCCGGGTCGTCCTCGAGCTTCGCACGTAGCCAGCTCAGATGCACCGACACCGTCTGCGGCTCCACCTCCGAGAACGCGCCCCACACCTCGGCCAGCAGGCGCTCCTTCGACACGACCTCGCCGGGATGTCGCACGAGGAAGCGCGCGAGCGCGAACTCCTTGGGAGAGAGCGCCACCGCCTCACCGTCCTTCGACAGCGTCTCGGCGGCCTCGTCGAGCGCGAACGGGCCCGCGACGAGCGTCTCCGCCGCGCCGCCCGCACGTCCCCGTGTGCGCCTGAGCAGCGCGTTCACGTGCGCGAGCAGCTCGCGCAGCGAGTAGGGCTTCGGCAGGTAGTCGTCGCCGCCCGTGTCGAGGCCCACGATGCGGTCCGTCTCGCTCGTGCGGGCCGACGCGAAGATGAGGGGCACGCCGCTTGTGCGCCGCAGCGCCGCGCACGCGGCGAACCCGTCGTCGCCCGGCAGGTTGATGTCGAGCAGCACGAGGTCGAACGAGCGGGTGCGCAGCACCTCGTAGGCGTCCTCCGCGCTGCCGGCGCGCACGACCACGAACCCCTCGTTCTCAAGAAAGCGCCCGACGATGGCGGACAGGTCCGCATCGTCGTCGATGATCAGTATGCTGGGCACGCGCGATCCTTTCTCGGGTTTCGCGCGAAGCGCGAAGCAATCTGCCGGGTTCGCGCAGTGCGTCAGCGAGGCCGCCCGAGATGCCCGAGATCGTGGGGATCGCGCGGGCGACGCGTACCGCGGTACGCGAGTCCGCGGGATCGCCGCGAGATCGGGCATCTCGGGCGGCCGCAGCGTCGGCTCCTTCCGCTGGCCGACAGGCCGGCGGAACCCTTACTCCCCCAACATGTCCTGGAGCTTTTTGAGGTCGGCCATGTTCATGCCGCCCATGCCTCCGGGCAGGCCCATGCGACGGCGGCGGCCCTTCTTCCCCTTCTTGCCCTTCTTGCCGCCCTGCATGTCCTCCATGGCGGGCATCATCTTCTTCATCATCTTCTTCGTCTCGTTGAACTTCTTCATGAGCTGGTTCACGTCCGAGACGGTGACGCCCGCGCCCGCGGCGATGCGCGCGCGGCGGGAGCCGTTCAGGAGGTCGGGCCGTTCGCGCTCGGCCTTCGACATGGAGTTGATGATGACCTCCATGTGGTCGAACGCGCCCTCGTCCACCTGGCCGGCCGCCATGGCCTTGTCGCCGCCGGGCAGCGCGGACAAGAGCTTCGACACGCCGCCCATCTTGCGGATCTGGCGGTTCATGTCGATGAAGTCGTTGAGCGTGAGGTTCGCGCTCATCATGCGCTCGGCCTGCTCCTGCTCAACCTCTTCCTGCTGCACCTTGACGGCGCTCTCGATGAGGCTGACCACGTCGCCCATCCCGAGGATGCGCTTCGCCATGCGGTCGGGGTGGAATTCCTCGAGCGAGTCCGGCTTCTCGCCGGACGAGATGAACTTGATGGGCTTGCCGGTGACCTGCTTGATGGACAGGGCGCCGCCGCCGCGGGCGTCGCCGTCCATCTTCGACATGATCACGCCGTCGAAGTCGACGCGCTCGGAGAACGCGCTGGCCACGTTCACCACGTCCTGGCCGGTCATCGCATCAACCACCATGAGGATCTGGTCGGGCTTCACCGCGCGCTTGATGTTCTCGGCCTCGTCCATCATCTCGTCGTCCACATGCAGGCGGCCCGCCGTGTCCACGATGACCACGTCGCGCAGGTTGTCAATGGCGTCCTGGATGCCCTCCTGCGCGATCTTCACCGGGTCCTGCCCGTCGCCGCGGTACACGCGCACGCCGATCTCGTGCCCAAGCGTTTCCAGCTGGTCGGCCGCGGCGGGTCGGTACACGTCGCAGGCCACGAGCAGCGGGACATGGTTCTCCTGCTTGAGGCGGTAGGCCAGCTTCGCGGCGGCCGTCGTCTTGCCGGAGCCCTGCAGGCCCACGAGCATGATGACGTTGGGGATGCGGCTTGAGAGCACGAGTTTGGAATCGGTGCGGCCCAGCAGCTCGGTCAGCTCGTCGAGCACGATCTTGATGACGTTCTGCGCCGGCGTGAGCGAGTCGAGCACCTCGGCGTCGAGGCAACGCTCCTTCGTGCGCGCGACGAACGACTTCACCACCTTGAAGTTGACGTCGGCTTCCAGAAGCGCCATGCGGATCTCGCGCATGGCGTCGTTGATGTCGTCCTCGGTCAGGCGGCCCTTGCCGCGCAGTCCGGAAAATATGCCCTGCAGGCGCGTCGATAGGTTCTCGAGCATGGTCGGTGTGCTCCTCGTCGTATGCGTCGATTAAGCGTAGTATTCAAATTATACGCCACACCGCCCACCGCGGCCACAAACACACAACCAATCCGACCGTTCCTCAGAAATACCGGTGGATTCCGGCTTCGTCGGGTTCGCGGCGGATGGCGCGGCGGTCGACGAGGTGGTTGAGGATGACGAGGCCCTCGGTGACGATGCACCAGCGCTGCACGAACGAGATGGCCTCCCAGGTGTCGAACGGCACGTTCCAGCGGATGGCCCTGATCACCTCTTCGCCTGTGAGGCCCGGGTTCTCGCGCACGATGGCGCGCGTCTCGTCGAGCCGCTCGAGGTGGTGCGCGGCCAGCCAGTCGATGCGCGCCTCGAAGTCGTCGCGCGGCTCCCCGTGCGAGACGAACAGCCTGCGGCACGCCAGGCGGCGCACCTTGTCGAGGCTGTCGAGGTAGGCCTGCAGCCCGTCGGCGCCGTCCGGGAACAGCGCGATGCTCGGCGAGATGACGAACAGCACGTGATCGCCGCTGAACAGGATGCGCGACTGCGGCTCGTACAAAGACAGGTGGCCCGGCGTGTGGCCGGGCGTCTCCACCACGCGGAAGCGGTAGCGCCCCACGTCGATGGCGTCGCCCTCGCAAGACGGCACGAGCGTCAGGCGCGACGCGTCGAACAGGCGCGGCTCGACGGCGTAGCGAGCGTAGCCCGACGCGTCGGACGGCGAGACGCCCTCAGCCACGAACGCGCGGCGCGCGCTGTCGTAGGAGGAGGCGGCCCGCGAGGCGCGCACCGCCTCGAAGTCCACGGGGCTCACGTAGAGCCGCGCGCCGGGAAGCGCGATGCGGTCCACGAGCCCCGCATGATCGAGGTGCAGGTGCGTGAGGAAGAAGGCCGCGCGCGCCCGATCGACGCCGAGCTCGGCGAGCGCGGCGTCGAGGATGGCGAAGCCCTCGTCCGACGGCGCACCCGTGTCCACGACGAGCGTATCGTCGCCGTCCCGCACGATGTAGCAGTTCGTGTCGTTCGTGGAGATGTTCTCGAACGGCACGCGCACCTCGAACACGTCCGGGTCGCGATGCACCTGCACGCAGGCCACGCTAGCCCCGCTCGTCGAAGGAGCCCACGAGAGCGCGGGAGAAGTCGTGCGCGTCGAAGTCCTTGAGGTCGTCGAGGCCCTCCCCCACGCCGATCTTGAGCACGGGCAGCCCCAGCTCGTGCGAGACGGCCAGCGCGATGCCGCCCTTCGCCGTGCCGTCGAGCTTCGTGATGATGACGCCGTCCAAGTCGAGCGCGCGGTCGAACTCGCGCGCCTGCTGCAGGCCGTTCTGGCCCGTGGTGGCGTCGGTGACGAGCACGGTGTACACGGGCAGAGCGCTGCGCTTGCGCACGACGTTCACCACCTTCTCGAGCTCGCGCATGAGGTCGGCGGACGTATGGAGGCGCCCCGCCGTGTCGATGAGCACGAGATCGGCGCCGGCGGATTCGGCGCGCTCGATGGTGTCGTAGCACACGCTGGCCGGGTCGCTGCCGCGCTCGCGCGTGACCACTTCGACGTTCGCGCGCTTCGCCCACACCTCCAGCTGCTCGATGGCGGCGGCGCGGAACGTGTCGGCGCTGCCGAGGATCACCGTGCGGCCGGCGTCGGTGGCCTCCTTGGCCAGCTTGCCCACCGTGGTGGTCTTGCCGGTGCCGTTGATGCCCACGAACAGCACGAGCGCGGGCTCGCCGCCCAGCACCTGTTCGCCGCCTTGCGCGAACGTAGAGGCGATCTGGTCGTTCAGCAGGTCGAGCACGGCGTAGGCGTCGGGCAGCGCCTTGCGCGTGGCCTGGTCGCGCAGGTTTTCCACGATCTCCGTGGCGGCCGCGCCGCCGATATCGGCCAGGATGAGCGTCTCCTCAAGCCCGTCCCAGAACTCTTCGTCGAGGTCGGGGCCGCGGTCGAGCAGGACGTTCATCTGCTCCTTGAACTTGTCGCGCGAGCGGGTGAGCCCCTCGCTGATGCGGTCGAACAATCCCATGATGGCGGGCTCCTTTCTTGGTAGCCTGAACAGTGTATCCCAAATGAGGCCGCGCGTCAGCGGCGGGGGTCCTCCTCCTGCTCCACGTGGAGCGTGTGCAAGGTTCGCGTATAGCCGACGAAGGGGAAGAACGCGAAGACGAACCCGGCGGCGAACACCAGGCATCCGACGAGGCTCGCCCACGACCCCGCCTCGTTGCCCTGGGCGGCAAGGCGGCCCTGGAGCGCGAACAGCAGCACCGCCGCGAGCGCGCAGACGAGCGCGGCCCATCCCGCGCCCGTCCGGCTCGCCGACAGCGTCTCCGCCTCAGCGTCGTCGTCGGTGTAGAGCGGGACGGTGCCGGCCTCGGCGCGCACGATCTGCCACGTCGGCCCCAAGGCGACGGGCTGCCAGCCCGCCATGGCGTAGAGCTCCTGCGCCTCGGCCGAGAAATCGCGCTGGAAGTCCACCGCGTAGTCGTACGCATGCGGCGCACCCGCCTCGAAGCGGTACAGGATTCCGCACGAGAAGCCGCTCAGGTGCCACCCGCGCGCGCTCATATCGGCGAGCATCTTCATATCGTGCTTCGGCATGATGGCCAGGCCGCCGCACATCCGGTACTTAGCCATGATCCTCCTCGTTCGCCTCGCCCAGACGAGCCTCTGCCACGGCCAGCAACCGCCCTCGCCGTTCGAAGTCGCGCTGCAGCACCGCGCGGCCCTCGTCGGTGGCCGCGTACAGGATGCGGCTCTCGTCCTCGGCGATCTCGGCGATCCAGCCCGCCGCCTTGAGCTTCTTGAGCGTCGTGTACATGGTGGCGGGACCCACCTCCACGGCGCCCGACGTGGACTCCTTGACGTCCTGCATGATCCGATACCCGTACGCCGGCTCGAGCGTTGCCAGCAGGATCAGAAAGATGCTGTCGGACAGCTCCCCGGTCTCGTACGGGCTCCTCTTCGCCATTTCGTTCCTCTCGTATATCCATCATGGATACTATGCTACAATGGGCCTGCTTGCAAGCGAATCCACTACGATTTCCCACTATACTCTATCTTGAAATGGAGCGTCCCATCATGGCTGAAGAGCGTTTGGAAGCAGCGGTTGCAAGCGAGCATGCCCCGGCACCGGCACCGCAGAAAGAAGCCTCCCCCTGGAGCAAAGAGCGCGGCACGAGGATATTCCGGATCATCACGATGATCGCCCTGCCCCTTCTGTGGATCGGGTTCTTCTACGCGCTGTACGCGGGCAACGAGAGCACCATGTCCAGCTACTCGCTGCTCATACTCATGTTCTCGCTGCTGAACGCCGATGTGCTGGTCAAGGGCGAGAAGCTGCCGAACAAGGCGCTCAACGTCCTGGCCAAGGTCAACGCGGTGCTGCTCTGCACCTGGGCGGTCGTTGTCATCGTCCGCCTGCTGATGGGGTAAGCGCCCCCGGCCGTGCAGGCCGGCGCGCTATTCGGCGTACTGCAGGGCGCGGTCGAGCTTCTGGCTGACCACCTTCGTCACGCCGTCGGCCTGCATGGACACGCCGAACAGCACGTCGGCCATCTCCATGGTGCGCCTCTGGTGCGTGATCATGATGAGCTGGGTGGAGTCGCGCAGCGATTCGAGGTACATGGTGAGGCGCCGCAGGTTCGAGTCGTCGAGCGCGGCTTCCACCTCGTCGAGGATGTAGAACGGCGTCGTGCGGATGCGGTACACCGCGAACAACAGCGCGAGCGCCGTGAGCGACTTCTCGCCGCCGGACATGAGCATCATCTTCGTGATGCGCTTGCCCTTCGGCTGCGCCGTCACCTCCACGCCCGTGTTCTCCAGGTCGTCGGGGTCGGACAGCGCGAGCTCGGCGCTGCCGCCCGGGAACAGCACGGCGAAGATCTCGCGGAAGTTCGCGTCCACCGCCTCGTAGGTGCGGATGAAGTCGTCCTTCATGCGGGCGTCGATGACGCGCACGATCTTCGTGAGCGAGCGGCGCGCGCTGTCGAGGTCGGCCAGCTGGGCGGCCAGGTAGTCGTAGCGCTCTTTGAGCTGCTCGTACTCCTCGGCGGCGTCGGGGTTGATGGTGCCCATGTTCGCGATGCGGCGGCGCAGCTTGAAGGCCGCGTCCTCGCACGCGCCGCGATCCTCGAGCTCGGGAAGCTCGAGCGCGCGGTCGAGCGGCACGTTGCAGTCGTGCACGATGACGTTCACCGCCGCGTCCACCTGCACCTCGAGGCGCCCCTTGTCCACGCGCGCCGCCGACAGGCGGGCGTTCGCGTCGTCGAAGGCGTCGTGCGCCGCACGCGCGACGGCGCGGGCCTCGTTCACGGCGTTGTGCAGGCCGGTCGAGGAATCCTGCGCGGCCGTGGCCGCCTCCTCGAGGTCGCGCGTCCACTTCCGGGCGCTTGCCACGAGCTCCTCGAACAGGGCCAGCAAGGGCTCGATGCGCTTCTGCGCCACCGTCTTCCTGAGCAGCGTCTCGCGCGCTTCGGCGTCGCTTTTCGCCACGGCCTCGAGGTCGCGCGTGCGCGCGTCCACCACGCGGCTCGTGTAGGTCTGCCGCTCGGACAGCGTGGCCGCCTTGAGCTTCGCCTCGGACAGCGCGTCGCGCAGGCGCGCGGCCTCCTTGCGCAGCGGCACCACCGTGTCCTGCGCCTCCTCGAGACGCGCCGCACCCTGCTCGAGCTCCTGCTTGAGGGCGGCCAGCTTCTGCTCGAGCGCCTCCACCGACGGACGGGCCTCGGCCACCGTGCGCTCGGCCTCGCCGCGCTGCCGCTCGATGTCCTCGAACTCGCGGCGCACCGCGGCCAGCTTCTCCTCGCCGCGACGCGCTTCGGCGCGGGCCGAATCGGTCTTGCCGCGCAGCTCGGCCAGCTCCTGCGACAGGCGCAGGCTCTCCCCCTGCGCCGTGCGCAGCGCGGCCTCGGCCGCCGCCGCGCGCTCCTCGGCCGCGGCGCGCGCCTCTTCGGCAGCGCGCAGGCGTCCGCGCAGCTCCTCGAGCCGGCGGGCGCGCGCGAGCACGCCTTCGTCGCTGTCGGCCGCGGCGGCGCCCACGGTCACCTTGCCGTTCGGCCACACGATGCAGCCGTCGGACGTGACGTAGCGCACGCCCTGCGCCCGACGCGCATGGGCGGCGAAGGCCGCGTCGAGGTCGGCGCACACCACCACGTCGCCCAGCAGCGCCTCCACGGCGTCGGCGTCCTCGGCGGCGTACGTCAGCTCGTCCACGAGCGCCCGACCGAGCCCCGCGGCCGCGGCCTCGCGCGCCGCCGCAGAGCGCACGCTCTCGCCCGTGCGCGGCACGAGCACCACTTCGCCCCGCTCGTCCTGCGCCACGAGCGCGGCCGCCGCAGCGTTCGCGCGGGTCGCGTCGTCCACGAGCAGCGCCGACACGTCGGAGGACAGCAGGTGCTCCACGAGCGCCTCGAAGCCCTCGGAGGCGCGCACGGCATGCGCGAGCGGGTCGAGGCGCACGCCGAGGTCGGCGGCGTTGTCGAGCAGCCAGGCGCGGGCCGGTCCCGCCGCCGCGCTCGCGCGCTCCACCTCTTCGAGCCCCTTGATCTCGGACGCCACGAGCGAGGCCGCGTCGCGCGCCTCGTCCAGCTCGCCGCGCGCCGTCTCGCGCGCGCCCAGCGCCTCGCCCACGCGGGCGCGGGCCGCCCCTTCGGCCTCCACGAGCGCATCGAGCGCCGTGCCTGCCTGCGCCGCCGCGTCCGCGAGCGCCACGGCCTCGGCTTGCGCGCGCTCCAGCTGCAGCTCGAGCTCCTTGCCGTGCCCCTCGATGAGCTTCACGTGCGCAAGCCCGCTCGTGAGCGCCTCCTGCGTCTCGGCCAGCTCGCGGCGCGCCTGCTCCTGCGCGCGCTCGCCCGTGCGCTTCGCGCGCTCGAGCTCCTCCACCTCGCGTTCGAGCGCGCGGCGCTGCTGCGCGTTCTCCGCTTGCTCCTGCGCCAGGCGCGCCACGGCGGTGTCGGCCTGCTCGCGGTCGTGCTGCACCTCGGCCAGCTGCGCCGCAGCCTGCGCGCGGTCGGCTTCGGCCTGCGCGCGCTTCGCCTTGTTCGCTTCCAGCGTAACGCGCAGCTCGGCCTCGTAGCTCTGCGCCGCGCGGCGCTTCTCGTGCAGCAGCAGGGTCGCGCCGTCGAAGCGCTCGACGGCCGACGAGGCGCGGCGGTGCTGGCGGGCCAGCTCGCCCGCGTCCACGCTCTCGCGGCGAATCTTCTCCTGCAGCTCCTCGGCCGCCGCCTCGGCCTGCGCGATGGCGGCGCGCTTCTGCTCGAGCTCGGCCTCGAGGGCCTGCTCGCGGCTCACGGCGTCGTTCCATCCGCGCCGCAGCGTGCGCAGGTCGTCCACGGCGAGCCCCAGGTTCAAATCGGCCAGCTCGTCGGCGAGGCCCTGGTAGGTGCGGGCGCGCTTCGCCTTGCGCTCGAGCGGCCCCAGCTGCCGCTCCACCTCGGCGGCCACGTCCTTGACGCGGGACAGGTGCGCGTCCATGGCGGCCAGCTTGCGCTCGCTCTTCGCCTTGCGCTGCTTGTGCTTGAGCACGCCGGCGGCCTCCTCGATGAGGGCGCGGCGATCTTCGGGCTTCGATTGCAGGATGGAATCGAGCGATCCCTGGCTGATGATGGAGTGCGTGCCCGTGCCCAGCCCCGAGTCGTGCAGGATGTCCAGCACGTCCATGCGGCGCGCCACCACGCCGTTGATCAGGTACTCGCTCTCGCCCGACCGGTACATGCGGCGCGTGATGGCCACCTCGTCGAAGTCCACCGGCAGCGTGCCGTCGGAGTTGTCCAGCACGAGGTCCACCTCGGCGATGCCCACGCTCTTGCGCGCCGACGACCCCGCGAAGATGACGTCCTCCATCGCCTGGCCGCGCAAATGCTTCGCATTGCGCTCGCCGAGCACCCACAGCACGGCGTCGGAGATGTTCGACTTGCCCGAGCCGTTCGGCCCCACCACGGCGGTGATGCCCGGTTCGAGCGCCAGCACGCTGCGGTCGGCGAACGACTTGAAGCCTTTGAGAACGAGCGATTTCAGATACATGGAACGGCTACCCCTGCTTGCGCTGCTTCGCGCGCTCGCGTTCGGACTTCTTGCGCGCCTTCTCCTCGGCGCGGGCGGCGGCCTTCTCGGCCTTGGCGAGCTTGGCCGCTTCGGCCTTCTCGGCGCGCGCCTCGCCGTCGACCCCGAGGCCGAAGAACTCGCCCAGACGGGCGAGCGTGCTCTTGGCGGCCTGGCTCTCGGCCTCCTTCTTCGTGCGGCCCGTGCCGCGCGCGAGGCCCTGCGAGCCGGCGAACACCTGCGCGACGAACGTGCGGTCGTGCGGCGGCCCCTGCGTCTCCACCAGCTTGTACGTGGGCGTGATGCCGTCTTCCTGCAGCTTCTCCTGCAGGGCGCTCTTGGGGTTCTCGGGCTCGCGCGCCATGTCCACCGACATGCGCGGGATGAGCGTGCTGTTCACGAACGCCACGGCCGCGTCGATGCCGCCGTCCAAGAACAGCGCGGCCACCACGGCCTCGTACACGTTCTCGAGCGCGGAGTGCAGGCCGCGACGGCCCGTGCCCGTCTCCGAGGAGCCGAACACGATGATGTCGGTGAACCCGAGCCGCTCGGCGACGTCGGACAGGCTCGCGCCCGACACGAGCGCCACCTTGATGCGCGTGAGACCGCCCTCGTCCAGGTCGTGGAAACGATCGAAGGCGATGGTGGCCACGATGGCGCCCAGGATGCTGTCGCCGAGGAACTCAAGGCGCTCATAGGAGTATTTGACCGACTTGCCCTCGGTGGCCGAGGGGTGGGTGATGGCGGAGAGCAGCAGTTGCTCGTCGGCGAAGCGGTAGCCGAGGATTTCCTGCGCGCGCGTCAGTTTTCTCTGCTGTTCATCGGTGAAGGTCATGGAGTGCTCGGGCTTTCGTTCAGGCTGCGGATGGGGAGCTGGTGCAAGGTCCAATGACGGGTCGGGCATCGCGCTATGCCCCCTCCTCGGTAGCGGCGGGACGCGGCGACGCCACGGTTTGAGCGATTATATCAGAAACGCCCGCGCGCGCGATGCTCGCGGTGGTCAGCACGCCGTTGCGCACGGCGAGCGCGTTCGAGGACCCGTGACCCACGAGCAGCGCGCCCTTCACGCCGAGCAGCGGAGCGCCGCCGTACGTGTCGGGGCTCACCTGCGCCATGAGCTGCTTGAGCCCACCCTTGATGGCGAGCGCCCCCAGCTTCGTGAGCGGCGTGGACAGCATGATGCCCTTGAGCGTTTTGAACAGCGTCTTCGACGTGCCCTCGATGGTTTTGAGGCACACGTTGCCCGTGAAGCCGTCCGTGACGATGACGTCGAAATTGGCCGGCAGGATGTCCGACCCCTCCGCGTTGCCCGCGAAGTTCGGCAGCTGCTCCTTCAGCAGGGCGTGGGCCTCCTGGGCGAACTGCGAGCCCTTCGTGTCCTCCTCGCCGATGTTGAGCAGCGCCGCGCGCGGATGCTCGATGCCGATGATGCGCTCGGCGTAGATGGAGGCCATCTGGCCGAACTGCACGAGGTACTCGGGCTTGCAGTCGGCGTTCGCGCCGATGTCGCTCATGACGACGGGGCGCACGGGCGACGGGATGACGGTGGCGAGCGCGGGGCGGGCGACGCCCTTGATGCGGCCCATGACGAGCGTGCCCGCCGCAAGGCAGGCACCGGTGGAGCCGGCGGAGAAGAAGCCCTGCGCGGCACCCTCCTTCACGAGGCGACAGCCCACCACGATGGACGAGTCCTTCTTCTTGCGCACCGCGTTCGCGGGGTGCTCCGCCATGCCGATGACCTCGGTGCACACCTGCGCCGTGCAGCGCTCGTGCGCCGCCGCGAAGGGCTCCACGACGTCGGCCGGGCCGCACAGGATAACCGTGAGGCCCTCGTCGGCGGCAAGCGCCTGGGCAACGCCTTCGAGCACCACGCCAGGAGCGTCGTCGCCTCCCATGGCATCAACGGTGATGGTGACCTTATCGTCAGACATTTCGAAACCTCACTTCTCGCACTAAAGTCAGCGAGAGGCTTTGAGGTACCTGATATTGCCCCGCCGCGCGGCTGAGCGTACTTCGGTACGCGAAGGAAAGCGCACAAGGGGCAAGATCAGGTGCATCAAAGCCTCGCAGTGTCGGGCGGTTCCGCCGTTCGTAGAACGGCGGAACGCAAGAAAAGCCTCCCGGCGCATCACACGCGGGGGCGCGATGTGCGGGGAGGCTTGTCAATGCGCGGCAGCAGTACGCACGCGCATGGGCGGTGCGCTAGTCCGTCTCGATGACTTCGCGGTTCTTGTAGAAGCCGCAGTTCGGGCACACGCGATGCGGAAGCTTGACCTCGCCGCACTGCGGGCACACGGAACGCGAAGGCGCTGCGATTTTGTCGTTGCTGCTGCGACGGGCGTGGGTGCGGGCACGGCCCATTTTGCGCTTAGGTACTGCCATGATTCTCTATCTCCTTCTTTAAGCCGAGCGACGGGCGCTCGTTTCTCGCTTAAGTAAACACGCGAAACGGTATAGTATCAAAGCTCGAAGCTCACCGCAAGCCCCGATCATCCGCAAAGTCCAATCCGCATGGAGGTTTCACAACCGAACGCGCTCCTGCCGCGCCCTCGTCCGCGGGGCCGAACTGCATCTCGTAGTAGTGGGCGTACGTGCCGCCGAGGGCAAGCAGCTGCTCGTGGGTGCCGCGCTCGGCCACGCGGCCGTCCTCGACGACGGCGATGAGGTCGGCGTTGCGGATGGTGGACAGGCGATGCGCGATGACGAGCGTCGTGCGTCCCGCCGACAGCTCCTCGAGCGATTTCTGGATGGCCCGCTCGCTCTCGTTGTCGAGCGCGCTCGTGGCCTCGTCCAGGATGAGGATGCGCGGGTCCTTCAAGAACACGCGCGCGATGGCGATGCGCTGCTTCTGCCCGCCCGACAGCCGCGCGCCGCGCTCCCCCACGTACGTGTCGTAGCCGTCGGGCAGCCCGCGCACGAACTCGTCGATGTTCGCGCGGCGCGCCGCCTCCACGATCTCCGCCTGCGTGGCGTCGGGGCGCCCGTAGGCGATGTTGTCGCGGATGGTGCCGCCGAACAGGTACACGTCCTGCTGCACGATGCCGATGGCGTCGCGCAGTGATTCCACGGTGACCGTGCGGATGTCGATGTTGTCGATTTCCACCGACCCGCTCGCGGGGTCGTAGAAGCGCGGCAGCAGCGAGCAGGTGGTGGTCTTGCCGCCGCCCGAGGGACCCACGAGCGCCACCGTCGTGCCCGCCGGGATGGACAGGTCGAGCCCGCGCAGCACCTCGTGCTGCCCGTCGTAGCTGAAGTGCACGTCGCGGTAGCGCACCTCACCGGCCACGTGCCCGTCCGGGCCGCCGCAGCGGGCGCGCTCCGCGGCGTTGAGGTCCACCGCGTTCGGCGCATCGGCGATGTCGGGGCGCACGGCGAGCACTTCCATGAAGCGGCGGAAGCCCGCGTAGCCCTTCTGGAACGTCTCCACGAAGTTGATGAGCTGCTCGATGGGCGAGATGAAGATGCCGATGTACAGGGCGTAGATGGCCAGGTCGGTCACCGCGAGGCCGCCCGTTGCCACGAAGTAGCCGCCGCCCACGATGGTCACCGTGTACAGCACGCCGATGAACAGCGAGTTCACCGCGTGGAACGACCCCATGAAGCGGTACGAGCTCTCCTTGGTGGCCACGAAGCGTGCGTTCGTGCGGTCGAACTTCTTGATTTCCACGCGCTCGTTGCCGAACGACTTCACCACGCGAATGCCGCCGAGGGAATCCTGCAGGCGCGCGTTGATGTCGGCCATCTTCTTGCGGTTCTCGGTGAAGATGACGCGCTTCTGGTAGTTGCGCCAGAACGAGTACACGGCCAACAGCACGGTCGCGCCCAGCATGATGGCGGTGAGCGGCACGTTGATGAAGAACAGCAGCGTGAACGAGCCCACGATCTTGAGGATGCAGATGAACAGGTTCTCCGGCCCGTGGTGCGCGAGCTCCGAGATGTCGAACAGGTCGGTGACCAGCTTGCTCATCATCTCGCCGGTGTTGTTGCGGTCGTAGTACGAGAAGCTCAGGCGCTGGTACTGCCTGAACAGGTCCATGCGCATGTCGGCCTCCATGCGCGCGCCCATGATGTGGCCCCAGCTCGTGATAAAGTACTGGCAGGCCGTGCGCAGGCCGTACAGCGCGACGAACAGCAGCGTGATCCAGCCGAGCGAGGCGATGATGGCCTCGGGCGTGCTTTGGAAGTAGTCCTTCGTGAAGAAGCTGAGGAACTGCGGGAACGCCAAGTCGACGCCCGCGAGCACCGTGGCGCATACGAGGTCGAAGACGAAGAGGAACTTGTAGGGCTTGTAGTAGCTCGCGAACCGCGCGAACACCTGACGCGCCGACACCTGCGGCTCCTGCCCGTCCGCGGCATCGGGGGCGTGCTCGGACGCGGCGGCCTCGCGCTCGCGCTGCGCGGCGGCGCGGGCCTCCGCGGCGGCCTCGCGTCGCGCTTCGGCCTTCTTTCGGGTGAGGTTCTTGATGGTATCCATGTCGAACATTGTAGCGCTAGTCTGAGCGCCGAGCACTTCGAATCGACGCGGGGCGCGGCGTTTCGTCGGCTTCGCGTGCGTTCGGCGCCGCGGCTGCGCGGTGGGTTCTTGCCGTTTCATCGGGCCTCCTTCGCCGTCGGTTCGTCCTGCGGGGTATCGGCATCGCGTGCCCGACGCGCCTCGCGGCGCACGTGCAGCACATGCCCCGCCGCGCCGCGTCCGAACACGCCCACGTCGTAGCTGCCCGCGTACGCCACCGCCACGGCGATGAGCAGAAACGGCAGCGCCGCCCAGCCGAATATCTCGGCGCCCATGAGCAGCGCCGCGAATGGGCAGCGGCTTGCCGCAGCGAACAGCGCCGCCATGCCGATAGCGGCCGAGAACCCCGCCGGGGCGCCGGCGACGTGCCCGAGCGTGCAGCCCAGCAGCGCGCCGATGGTGAACATGGGCATGATCTCGCCGCCCTTGAAGCCGAAGCCCAGCACGAGCACGGTGAGCGCGGCCTTGATGGCGAAGTCGGGCCCGCCCGCCTCGCCGGCCAGCGCGCCGCGCAGAAGGCCCATGCCCGTGCCCTCGTACGCCTGCCAGCCGAACGCCAGCACGAGCGCGGCGAACAGCAGGCCGCCCGCCGCGACGGCGACGAAGGGGCGTCCCACCCGGTGGCGCACCACGCGGCGCAGCAGACGCAGCCCGCTCGCGAACAAAACGCCCGCCACGGCGCAGCACAGCCCCACGAGCAGGCAGTGCGCTGCGATGTCCCACGACATGCCGGGAAGGGCCACCTTCGGGATGACGTCGCCGATGCCGACGGCCCTCGCGATGAGGTAGGCGGTGACGGTGGCGATGAGCATGGTGGGCACGTGGCGCAGCACGGCGCGGTCGAAGCGCGCGAGCTCGAGCACGAACATCATGGAGCCGAGCGGGGCGAAGAACAGCGCGCTGAACGCCGCCGCCATGCCGAGCGCGGCGGGATAGCCGTCGGGAATGGTGCGGCCGCGGCGCCACACGGGCGCCAGCTTGAAGGGACGGCCGATCACCGAGCCCACCGACGCGCCCATTTGCAGCGCGCCCGACTCCATGCCCACCGACGCGCCGCCCAGCACGCTGAGGCACGTGCCCGCGAGGATGCCGGGAGCCACGCCGCCCGAGATGCGCTCGTTGGCGCGAAATTGGTCGATGACGTTGTCGGTGGCCAGGTTCACGGGCAGGCGCAGCAGCTTGTACAGCCCGATGGACGCGAGCCCGAAGGCGGGCAGCGCGAACAAGAGCCAGGGGTAGCGCGCCGAAAGGCCGCCCGCGAAGGTGACGGACAGGGTGAGCACGATGGACGCGGCAGCTCCCGCCGCGCCCACGACGAGGGCGAACGCCACATGGCGTGCGAGCTGCACGAGATCGACGCGGCCGTCCTGCGGGCCCTGCGCCTGTTCGCTTTCCTGCGCGGCCACGCCGCCACCTCCTTGCCGTCCTACCGTATCCGCACCATGGTACGCACACGGGACTCGACAAGGAGGCCGCAATCAGACCCGTTACCGCGCCGCTGCGAAACGGTCAGCGTTCGCCCGTCGCAAAAGAGCCCAGGTGAGCGCGGCGCAGAGCACAACGGGTATCGCCGGGGCGAATGGCAAGCCCGTCAACGCGGCCAAGAACCTGCCGTAGGCTTCGATGCCGCCCGGCACGGCCAAGAAGCAGCCGGGGATCACCACGGCCACGAGCGCGTAGAGGCCGATCAAGATCGCCACCGTCCATCCGGTGCCGACGCGCCGCTTCAGCACCGTCACGACAAGCGTGCACGACGCCACGGTCAGGTTGAGCAGGAACACCTGGATGAACAGGGCAGCCGAATAGGAGCCCGCCATGCGCAAGAAGAGCGACTGCTCGACCCAAAACCCCGGCACCGCCAGCGACATGACGGCGTCAAGAAGAGCGAACCCGAAGGCTTCGACCACGACGGCCAACGAGAAGATCGCGAACGTCTCCCTGCGCGTGAGCCCGCTTTGCAGGAACAAGCCGGCGTCCTTGTCGAAGGCGATCGCGGTCCAGAACACGAAGAAGAGGAACGCGAACGCATACGACCCGCCAAAACCAACCGACCCGAACCGCTCAAACCCCGTAAAGGGAAGGGCGATCACCTGGATCGCTCCCAGAAACGCCGCGACGCCGACGATGAAGAGAACGCCGTGCTTCAGCAGCTTGCGCATCTCGTAGCGCACGCCCATCTCGAGCTTCGTCATCGCTTGCTCCCTTCCGTCAGCTTCACGAACAGCTTCTGCAGGCTCATCGGGGCAAGCGTCAGCCGCTCATCGCCCGCCTCGGCGTCGAACGCGCCCTGGAGGTAGGCCACTTTGAGACCGCCGAGCTCGTCGATGCCGAGCACCTCGCGCCCTTCGCAGTACGCGTCGACATCCGCCGCGCGACCGGACACGCTGTAGCCGCTCGCACGCAGCTCTTCGGACGACGCTTGCAGGAGCACCCGCCCGTGGTCGATAACCGTCACCTGCTCCACGAGGTTCGCCACTTCCTCGATGAGGTGCGTGGCCACGATGATCGTGCGCTGCTTCTCCAGGTAGTCCTCGAGCAAAAGGCGGTAGAACAACTCGCGGGCGTTGGCGTCGAGACCCAGCACCGGCTCGTCGAGCAGCAAGTACGCTTCGGTCGTGGCCAACGCGATGGCCAGGCGATACACCGTCCGGTACCCCGTCGAGAGCGCGTCGATGGTCGCGTCGGCCTCAAGCCCGAACCGTTGCGCGATGGACAGGGCGGCATGCGGGTCGAAACCCTCGTGGAAGGCGGCCAGGTTCCGGTAGAGCCTGTCCACCCGCATCGTCTCGGGGTACAGATCGCACGGCCCGAACGCGTACACCTTGGCAAGCGCCGACGGGTTCTCCGTCACCGGCTCGCCGTCGACGAGCACCCGCCCCGACGTCGGAAACAGGCGGTTCGAAGCGATGCCCAGCAGCGTGGACTTCCCGGCTCCGTTGCGGCCGAGCAGCGCGTGGATCTTCCCCGCCTCGAACGCGAGCGACACGTTGTCGAGCGCCCTCGCCCCGCCGTAGCGCTTGGTGACGCCCTCGATTCGGATGCCCCGTTCCTCACTCATGTCCCAGCCCCTTCTCAACGAGTGCAAGCACCTGCTCCTTCGTCATGCCCAGCTTGCGCGCTTCGGCAACGAGCGCGTCCACATAGCGTTCGGCGAACGCCGCCTGCCGCTTCGCCCGGATGGCGGCGAGCGCGCCGTCGCTCACGTACATGCCCATGCCCCGCCGCTTGTAGATGATCCCCTCGTCCACGAGGAGGTTCATGCCCTTGAGCACGGTGTGCGGGTTGATGCCGAAGAGCGCCGCCACCTCGTTGGTGGACGGCACGCGATCGCCTTCGCCGTAGACGCCGGTGAACACGTCGTCCTCGATCGACTCGGCGATCTGGACGAACAGCGGCGTTTCAATGCTTGGATCGACCTTCATCCCCTGGTCCGTTTCTTGTTCGTTGGTTAGTCACTCAAGTAACTAACTAACATTGTAAAGAGGGTAAAGGGAGCTGTCAAGCCCCTTCGCACCCGCTCGCCCCCTGTGTCCTCACGACGCGCGAAAGCGGCCGCAGCGCGAAGCTGCAGCCGCCAACTGTCCGTTCGCTTTTGTTTCACGTGAAACACTCGTTCGCGCAAACAGATGTTTCACGTGAAACATCCGCAAGCGAAAAAGCTATCGCCGCGCGCCCTGGAACACGACGCCCTCGTCCTTGCACAGGTGCTGCACGGCGGTGCGGGCCGTTTCCGCCGCGGTGGGCAGGCCGCCGGGGGCCGTGATGCGCTGCCCGGCGAAGTAGGCGTGCGCGATGCCCGCGGGCTTCGACGGGTAGCTGACCATCTTCTCGCCCGGCTTCATGTTCGACATCCACGAGCCCTTGTAGGAATGCAGATAGCGCTCGTACGTGAGCGGCGTGGCCACGTCCCACACGTCCACCCTGCCCTCGATCTGCGGGTACTTCTTCGCGAGCGCGGCGATGACCGCCTCGGCGAGGCGTTGCTTCTCCTGGGCGTACGTGCCGTCGGCCAAGCGATCCGCCCACCAGTCGTACGTGTCGCCGTTGAGGAACAGGGTGAGCGCCGTGCAGCCCTCGGGCGCGTAGTCTTCGTAGGCCGCGTAGTTGTTGATGGCCAGGTTATCGTGGCGCTGCCCGCCGCAGAACACGGGCTCGCTCACGGGGAAGCCGACGCTTTCGGGCACGTCGGAGAGGTCGGCGCGGATGCCGAGGCTCACGAACGTGTCGAGGATGGGGCTGACGTTCGCGCGCAGCCGCTGCGCCCAGTCCTCGACGAGGGGCGGGTCGAACAGCTCGTCGATGGCCATGCGCAGATCCTGCGTCACGATCACGGCGTCGAAGGCGCGCCGCTCGCCGTTCACGACGAGGCCAACGGCCCGCCCGTCCTCCACCGTCACCCGCTCCACCGGGCAGCGGTACTCGATCGTGCCGCCCAGCCCTTGATACGTCTCAGCGATGCGCGCGGCCATGGCAAGCGAGCCGCCCAGCGGGTAGCCGCCGTCGCCCGAAGCGAGCGTGGCCAGCGTGAACGCGAGGCCCATGGCGCTCATGTCCTCGCCCACCATGCCGGAGAACAGGGTGCGCAGCAGCGGGCTCGAGAAACGCTCGGCGAAGGTGCCGGCGGTCTGGCCCGCGTAGAACGGCATGCGCATCATCGACGGCACCATGGCCAGCATGCTCAGGGGGCTCGCCGCGCGTTTGGAGGCTGTCTGCACGCCCTTGACGTCGGTGATGGGCATGTCCACCTTCATGAACTTCCGCACGTCCTTCGTCAGGCGGCGTATCTCGCGCTCGTCTTCGGGCGCGACGTCGATCAGGTGCGCCTCGAGCCGGTCGATGTCGCGGTACAGGCAGATGGTCTGCTCCTCGAACTCGTAGACGAGGAAGGGGTCGCGATTGTAGATGGGAACGTCGGGATTGAGCGCGCCGATCTCGTTCCACACGGCGTTGAGCGCCGTGCGCGGCGACGATCCCGTCAGCCAGTGCATGCCGCCCTCGAACAGGTAGCCCTTCCGCCTCCAGCTGGTGGAAGCCCCGCCGGGGATGGTGTGCGATTCGAAGATGGTCGCGTCGAAGCCGCTCTGACGCGCGTACACGCCCGCCGTCAGCCCTGCGATGCCCGCTCCCACGATTGCCACGTGCGCCATGATCTACCTCTTCCTCACGATGTCGACGATCCATGCGCTGTCGGGACACGGCATGTCCGGGTTGAGCGCCAGTTCTTCCGCGATACCTTGGATGGCGCACCAGAAGGCAATCGAAAGCGCCACGGGGTCGCCCTCGCGGATGGTGCCCTCGCGCTGCCCGCGGCGCACGATCTCGGCCGTCGGCGTGTGCACGTCGAGGCCGGCGAGCAGCGTGCGCGCGCCCTCGGGCACGGCTTCGTCCATGAGGGCGTTGCCCATGAGCACGAACATGTCGGCCATGGCGGGCTCGTCGCGCAGAAATCCCATGATGCCCGCGGCCGCCCCCTCGAAGAACGAGAGCGCGTCGCCCTCGGCCGCCATGGCCCCCACCATGCCCATGGGACCCTCGACGCCCAGCTTCACCAGCTCCTCGTACAGCTTCTCCTTCGAGTCGAAGTAGTGGAACATGAGACCCGTGCTCATGCCCACCGCTTCCGCGATGTCGCTCACCTTCGTCGCCGCATACCCTTTGCGCACGAACAGCCTGAGCGCCTCCCCGAGGATCTCCTGCCGCCGCCGTTCCCGCTGCTCCTGCCGCGTCACCATTCGTTGAACTTCCTTTCATTGAATTTCTGTTCAACATTGTAGCATGGGCGGAGGCGAAGGGGAAGAGGAGCCCTCCCCTCCATGGCGCGGAGAGGGATGTACGACCGGAAGGAGTATGCCGCGCCGATTCGTGACGGGGGCGGCGTGCGATCGGCGCGGTATTGGACGCCCTGCTCCCCCGCCCTCTGCCGCGCCAAGAAGGAAGAAAGCTGGGAGAAAAAAGAAAACGGCGGGCCGTCTCCGGCCCGCCGTCGTTCGGTTCGCTTCGCGCAAACGCCGCTTCCTAGTTCTGATCGAACGGGAAGTCCTTGAGCGCCGCAAAGGGGTTCGGCGGCGTGTCGTCGTCATCGTCGGGCACCGGCTCGCAGCCGCAGGGGCCCTCGTTGAGGTTCGCGCCGCACTGCGGGCACAGGCCCCGGCACTCGTCGTCGCACAGCGGGATGAGCGGGAATTCCAGCAGCAACG
Organism: Eggerthella sinensis; assembly: GCF_003339815.1. Classification (GTDB taxonomy): domain Bacteria; phylum Actinomycetota; class Coriobacteriia; order Coriobacteriales; family Eggerthellaceae; genus Eggerthella; species Eggerthella sinensis. The sequence continues at coordinate 137,288 of NZ_PPTT01000006.1, read as the reverse complement.
CCGCGGTGATGAGCGGCTCGAGGTCGATGATGTTGTCGGATGGCAGCACCTCGAACTCGTCGTCGTCCATGTCCTCGGGCGCGGCCTTCGTCTCGTCGAGCAGGTAATACCCCTCGACGTCTCCCGTGACGGAGAAGCCGAACGCGTCGAGGCAGCGGGCGCAGGCTGTCTTGGCCTCGCCTTCAACCGTGCCGGTGACCAGCAGGGCATCGCCCGTGTTCGTGATGTCCACCTGCCAGGACAGCGGCTCGGCGAAATCGTACAGATCCGGACCCGCCTTGATGACGGGGATGGCCACGGTTCCCTCAAAATGAGAACTCTCCGCCGGTGCGAAGAGCTCGGAAGGTATATGGATGCGCAGCGATTCCATTAGCGCCCCGATGCGAGGGAGTTGGCGTTCAGGCGGTCGCGGCAGCGGCGCACGTTGTTGAGCAGCGTGTCGAGGCTCTGCTCCACGTGGCCGAACACTTCGTCGGCGTAGTCCTCGGCGCCGGCGCGCGTCTGGCGCTCCAGCTCGCGGGCGTCGGAAAGCACCTGATCGGCCTGCTGCTGGGAGATGCGGACGATCTCCTGCTCGCTGGCGATGGTCATAGCCTGGCTGCGCGCGTCCTCGATCATGCGATTGGCCTCGGCCTCAGCGTCGTCGAGCAGACTCTGGCGCTCGCGCACGATCTGACGGGCTTGGGCGAACTCGCTGGGGAACGTGTCGCGGATTTCATCCATGATCTCGAACGCCGCGGCGATGTCGACCTGGCGCATGTTGCCCTTGCCGAAAACCGGCTTAGAGTCCTCAAGCAGAATCGAGAGCTCTTCCAACAGCCCCAAGACTCCTGTTTCGTCCATGATTGTCCTTCCACCCAGGCGTGCTGCGTTTCATCTGCGTTGGCGCACACGGGTATCTTCGCGTGCATGCGTCGCAATATTCTAGCATGTATGCTGGGAAAACCAACCTCCAATGCACAAAGCGTGCACATTTTACCCGGTCGGGCCCGTGCCGACACCAAACTGTGAGGTGCGCGCACCCCGTTTCGTGTTAGGCGTTCGCGAACTTCTCGAGCAGCGCCTCGTTCACGCACGCGGGCACGAACTGCGCCACGTCGCCGCGCAGGCTGGCGATCTCGCGCACGATGGACGACGAGAGGTACATGTACTGCGGGGGCGACATGATGAACAGCGTCTCGAGCTCCTGGTTCAATTGGTAGTTGAGCGCCGTCATCTGGAATTCATATTCGAAGTCGGTGATGGCGCGCAGGCCCTTGATGACCACGGTGGCGTCGAGGCGCGCGGCGAGGTCCACGAGCAGCTCGTCGAAGGGCTCCACGCGCACGTTCGGCAGATGGCTCGTGGCCTGACGCACGAGTTCGGCACGCTCCTCGAGCGTGAACAGCGGCTTCTTCTTCGGTGATGCGGCCACGGCCACCACCACCTCGTCCACCAGCTGCGCCGCGCGGGTGATGACATCGAGGTGCCCGCTCGTGATGGGGTCGAACGTTCCGGGCGTCAGTGCACGTTTCATGTGTGAATCCATTCCTTTTAAGCGTATCTCAGCATGGTGCGTCGGGCAATGCTGCCACGCGCAGCACGTCCACGACAGTATCCCCGTACTTCTTGCGCTGCGCAATAGACAAATCGCGCGCTTTTGCCGCATCGTCCACCGCATCGCTCGCGCCCGCCGCGTGCTCGTACACCACGAGCGCGTCGTCGGCGAGGGCCGCGCGCGAGCGCAGCGCGCTCACGAAGTCGAGCACGGCCGCCGCGTCGCAGGCGTACGGCGGGTCGAGGAACACGAGGTCGAACGGCGGCCGCGCGTACGGCACGTCCTTGAGCACGTCGCCCTTGCGCACGCGCGCGCGGCGGGCGTCGAGCCCGAGCGCGGCGACGTTCGCGTTGAGCGCCTTGAGCGCCTCCCCTGCGCGCTCGCAGAACTGCACGCACCGCGCGCCGCGGCTGAGCGCCTCGAGCCCGAGCGCGCCCGAGCCTGCGAACGCGTCGAGCACCACGGCGTCGTCGAAGCCGTCGCGCGCGCTGTTCACCACGCTCATCATGGCCTCCCGCACGCGGTCGGTGGTGGGGCGAGTGCCCTCCCCCTTCGGCGCCTTGAGCACGCGGCCCCGGTACTCGCCGGCTATGATTCTCATCGATCAGCCTCCTTGGGACACATGGTCGTGGGCGTACATGAGGCGCACTTCGCGCGCGAGCGCGCGGTGCGCCGGCGCTTCGAGGTTCGGGTCCTCGGCCATGATGGCCGCCGCATCGCCGTGCGCGGCCTCGATCACCGCGCCGTCGCGCACGACGTTCACCAGCTTGAGGCCCGAGGCGCCGTGCTGCCGGTTGCCCAGGATGTCGCCCTCGCGGCGCAGCGACAGGTCGTAGCTGGCCAGCTCGAAGCCGTCGTCGGTGCGCTCCATGGCGGCGAGGCGCGTGAGCGCGGCGTCGGACTTCGACGCCGACACGAGGTGCACTTCGGCGGCCTTCTCGCCGCGGCCGACGCGGCCGCGCAGCTGATGGAGCTGCGAGAGGCCGAAGCGGTCGGCATCCTCCACGATCATGACGGTGGCGTTGGGCACGTCCACGCCCACCTCGATGACCGTCGTGGCCACCAGCACGTGCGTCTCCCCCGCGCGGAAGCGCTGCATGACGGCCTGCTTCTCGGCGCTCGGCATGCGGCCGTGCAACAGCTCCACCTGGTAGTCGGCGAACACCGTCGTCTGCAGGTAGGACGCCTCCTTCGTGGCGGCGGCCACGTCGTCGCCCGCCAGGTCGGTGTCGTCCTCGATGCTGATGGCGGCGTACTCGTAGGCCTCTTCGTCGGCCTCGCGTCGCCGGCCGCCCGTGCCGCCGCCCGACGCCTTCGCGTCGCGCTCACCGGTGTCCTGGCCGATGAGCGGGCACACCACGTACACCTGCTCGCCGCGCCCGAGCGCCGCGCGGGCCGCGTCGTAGGCGTGGCCGCGGTCGGTTTTCTGGTGCACGAACGTGGTGCGCCGGGCCGCGTCGTGCGGCCGGTGCTTGAGGTAGGACAGCGTCAGGTTGCCGAACAGGGCCAGGGCGAGCGAGCGCGGGATGGGCGTTGCCGTGAGGTACAGCGCGTCGGGCGCGTCGCCCTTCGCCAGCAGCTTCGCGCGCTGCTCCACGCCGAAGCGCTGCTGCTCGTCGATCACCACGAGGCTCAAGCGCTGCGGCGCCACGTCGTCCTCGAGCAGCGCGTGGGTGCCGATGAGCACGTCCACCGTGCCGCCCGCCACGCGCGCGAGGATGGCCTCGCGCTCCGCAGGCGCCGTCGAGCCCGTCAGCACCTCCCAGGTGACGCCCGCGGCGTCGAACAGCGGCCCCAGGCTCTTGCCGTGCTGCCGCGCCAGCACCTCGGTGGGCGCCATGAGGAGGGCCTGCGTGCCCGTGTCGGCGGCGGCGGCCAGCGCGAACGCCGCGACGACGGTCTTGCCGGTGCCCACGTCGCCCAGCAGCAGGTGGTTCGCCGTCTGCGGAGCCGCGAGCGAGGCCAGGATGTCGTCCTTCGCGCGCACCTGCTCGTCGGTGAGCTGGAACGGCACCGCGGCGGCCAACGCGGCCACGTGCTGGCCGTCGGTCACGTGCCGCACGGCAACGCGTCCGTCGCTGCGCTCACGCGACTCGCGCATGAGCATGAGCTCGAGCAGCAGCAGCTCCTCGTACACGAGGCGGCGGCGCGCTTCGGCCACCTCGTCCATCGCATGCGGGAAGTGGATGCACGCCAGCGCCGCGCTGCGGCTCATGAGGCGATATTTCGCGCGCAGCTCGAGCGGCAGCGGGTCGTACAGCCCGGCCGTCGCTCCCAGCGCGTTGCCCACGAGGCGGCGCATCCAGGCGGCCGATATCTTCTCGCAGGCGGGATGCACGGGGATGATCATGCCCTCCGCCGCGCCCTCGCCGTCGAGCACCTCGAGGTAGGGGTTCGTCATGCGCTTGAACCCGAAGTTGAATTCCAGCTTGCCCGCCACGGCGATGCGCATGCCGGCGCGCACCTGGTCCATGAGCCACGGCTGCCGAAAGCACGTCACCATGAGCAGCCCCGTGCTGTCCACGAGCGACACCTCCACGAGCGACAGGCGCGGCTTCGGGCGCTTGAGCTTGATCTCGTGCACCGTCCCTTCGATGGTGCACTGCTCGCCGATGCGCGCGGCGGCCACCGTGGCCTTGCGCGACAGGTCGATGTAGCGGCGCGGGAAGTGGGTGGCCAGGTCGCGCACCGTGCGGATGCCGAGCGCGTCGAGCGCGCGGGCGCGGCCCGGGCTCACCAAACGAACGCGCCCGACAGGTTCGTCGAGCGCGAGCGTGGCAGCCAAGCGATCAGGCGCGTTGGTGTCGAGGGTGTTCGGCAAGGGCCGCTACTCCACCGACATCACGACGGGGTACAGGGGCTGATCGCCGCGGTGCGCGTCGATCTCGAGGTCGTCGTAGGCGCCCTCGATGCGCTCGATGAGCGCGTTGAAGGCGTCCTCGTCCAAGTCCTCGCCCGCGAGGATGGTGAGCGTGTCGGCGTCGGCGGCGTCCATCGTGTCGAGCAGCGACATGACCACGTCCTCGGTGGACGACCCCACGGCTTCGATGGCGCCGTCGGCGATGCCGATGACGTCGCCCTCCTTGATGGGATTGTCGTGCGCGTCCTTAGAATCCTTGATGGCCGTGGTCACTTCGCCGGTTTTCACCTCGTCGTAGGCCTCGGTCATCGACTCGACGTTCTCCTCGAGGCTTGCGTCCTCGTCGAAGCCGAACAGCGCGGCGAAGGCCTCGGGCACGCTCTTCGTGGGCACGACGGCGCAGGGGAACTCGGCCAGATCGCAGGCGGTTTGGGCCGCCATGATGATGTTCTTGTTGTTCGGCAGGATGATGACGGCGTCGGCGTTCACCTCGCCGGCGGCGTCGAGCAGGTCCTTCGTCGAGGGGTTCATGGTCTGCCCGCCGGACACCACCACGTCCACGCCGAGGCTCTTGAGGATCTTCGCGTTGCCCTCGCCCGCGGCCACGGCCACGAATCCGAGCGGCTTAGCACTCGCCTCCTGCTCGGCGGCCAGCGCGTCGGTGCGCGCCGCGCTCTGCTGCTGCATGTTGTGGATGTGCACCTCGGAGATCTGCGCGTCGTGCGTGAGGAACCAGCCGAGCACCTGGTCGGGGCGGTTCGAGTGCACGTGCACCTTGAAGTTGGGGTGCATGCCCACCATGAGGTCGCAGTCGCCCATCGTGGGCAGGAACTCCTTGGCGGCTTCTTCGTCCACCGTGTCGGAGTGCACGAGGAACTCGGTGCAGTAGCGGTAGGCCGAGCCCTCCCAGTCGTTGATCTGCTCGATCTCGACCTTCGGGGCGGTGCCGCGCGCGAACGCCAGCTCGTCGACCATGGGGCCTTCCTTGCCCATGAGCGCCGAGGCGAACGCGTCGAAGAAGATGGCCAAGCCGAAGCCGCCGGCGTCCACCACGCCGTTCTCCTTGAGGACGGGCAGCAGGTCGGGCGTGCGCTGCACGGAGGCGTAGGCCTCCTCCACGACGTGGGCCAGGGCCTCGTCGGTGCCGAGCTTCTTCTTGCGCGCGTACTTCGCGGCGGCGGCGCTGTCGCGCAGCACGGTGAGGATGGTGCCCTCCACCGGCTTGCGCACGGCCTGGAACGCCACTTCCTGGGACTTCGCGAACGCCGCGTCGATGCTTTCGGCGTTCAGCTCGTCGTGTCCCACGCTGCCCTCGCACAAACCGCGCAGGATCTGCGAGGTGATGACGCCGGAGTTACCGCGAGCGCCCATGAGCGCGCCGGTGGTGATCGCCTTGCGAATGTCCGCGCCTTCGGCCCCGATGGGCAGATGGGCCAGGTTCTCGACAACGGTCTCCAGCGTGAGCGACATGTTCGTGCCCGTGTCCCCGTCGGGCACGGGGAACACGTTCAAGCGGTTGATCTCGTCCTTGCGCTCGCTCAGCGTTTTGCTGGCAACGGCGATGGCGTTGAGCAGATCGTTCGCGGTATAGGGTTCTGACATGCTTTCGATTCTCCTTAAACGTAATGCCGCGGAGCACCGCACCCCTCTCGGGCGGTCAGCGGCTCATCATGACAGGGGTTGGCGCGTTACTTGCGCACCTTGACGCCCTGCACGTGCACCTCGACGCCGTCGAGCGGGACGCGCGCGTACTCGGTCAGTGCGAACGTGACCTGGTCGATGAGGTTCTGCGACACCGTGTTGATGTTCGTGCCGTACTCGATGACCACGTAGAGCTCGACGTGCACGCCGGCTTCCGTCGTCGTGACCACCACGCCGCGGCGCAGCCGGGACGTGGGGAGTATCTTCGCGATGCCGTCGACTGCGGTCGGGGCGGCCATGCCCACGACGCCGTAGCACTCGAGCGCTGCATTGCCGACCATGTCGGCCAGAACATCATTGGCAACGTGGAGGTTGCCTGCTATCGTATCGTTCATGGCATTCCTTTCACGGCGCGGCGCAGCCGCGCACGACAAAAAACCTGCTAAAGCAGTATACCGCAACGACCCGCGCGTGTGCGGCGCACCTGGTGGCAGCGGCGCGTATACTACATGAAAAATGCTTGTAACCCTCCGATCTAATGTGCTATAGTATGAGGGCTTTTTTGTCATCAACGGCCTTTGCCGATGAGAAACCAACGTACATGGAGTGATGAACGATGTCGAAGATTTGTGAAGTTTGCGGTAAAGCGCCGAGCGCAGGGCGCAACATCAGCCACTCGCACCGCGTGACGAACCGCTGGTTCCGTCCCAACATTCAGAAGGTGACGATCAAGGACAAAGAGGGTCATGTCCGCAAGGCGAACGTCTGCACGAAGTGCATGAAGGCCGGCAAGGTCGAGCGCGCGTAATCGTGCTTTCGTCGGCCGCGCGGCCGACGAACAATCCCGACGCTGAAAAAGCCCGCTCGCGCGGGCTTTTTGTCGTTCTGCTGCGCGCTGCCTGCTACTCCAGGATGAGCAGGCGGCCGCATTGCGGGCAGGGCGCCACGTTGCCCTGGCCCTGCATGTCGATGAGACGGCCGCCCTCGATGGCCATGCGGCACACGCCGCAGTTCGAGCCCTGCAAACGCCCCACCGCCACGCCGCCGGTGCGCGCCGCCGTTTTCTCGTACGTGTCGAGCAGCTCCTTCGGCAGCGAGGACGCCAGCATGGCGCGCTCGGCCTCGATGCGCGCGGCGGCATCCTTGAGCGCGCCGCCCTGCTTCACGAACGCGGCCGTTGCTTCGGCCTCCTGACGCTCGAGCCCTGCGAGGGCCGCGGTCACCTGCGCCTGCACGCCCTCGATCTTCGCCAGCTCCTCGCTCACCGTGTTCAGCTCGGCTTCCAGCGTGTTGCGGCGCTTCGCGAACCCGTTGAGCTCCTTGGTGCGCGCCTCCACGCCGCGGTAGTCGCCGCGCACCGCATCGATCTCGCCCTGCACGTGACGCTGTTTCTCGGCGAGGGACGCGTCCTCTTCGTCGATGTGCGCAAGCTGCGCGTCGGCCTTCGCATGGAGCGCGTCGAGCTGGGCGCGCTTCTGCTCGATGGCCTTCTTCTTGGAGCGGGCTTCGAGGATGACCGCACGCTGCGGGAGCTCCTCGAGCTGCTTCTTGACGCGCAGGGCCTCGAGGTCGAGGTGCTGCATCTTGAGCAACGTGGCAAGATCGTCGGTGTCTACGTGCATGCGCTTCCTTTGTTCGCGTGGCGCGCCGCCGCTGCGACGCTGCCTCTATTATACCCGCAGAGTTTCGGGGTACGACCAGTTATCTCCCTGATCCACCACCATAACCAGATCGCCGGGGATGCCCACGCTCTCCACCGCGTCGGCCAGCACCGCGACGAGTGGCAGCTCGCTCGTGTCGTGGCCGAGGTCGATGATGGCGAGGCCCGCCTGCGAGAGCTCGAGCGCATCGTGGTACTTGATCTCGCCGCACACGAGGCAGTCCACCTGGGCCTGCAAACACGCCCTGCCGAGGTCGCCGGCCGATCCCGTGGCGGTGACCACGCGGTCGAGCTCGCGCGGGAAGTCGCCCCACACGCGCGGCGTGCGCCCGAACACCGAGGTGCAGCGCGCGGCGAGCTGGCCGAGCGTGAGCCCGTCGTCCTCGCCGAGGGTGCACAGCTGGCCGTAGCCCTTGTCGCGCGAGCCCGGGATGGGCACGAGCACCTGTTGGAAGTTCAGGTTGAGCATGCCGGGGAGCACGCGCTGCGCGCGCACGCTCACGTCGAGGGCCGTGTGGTACGACAGGATGGACACGCCGCGCTCGACGGCGCGCCACACGCCCGCGCCGGGGTTGGCGGCCACCGACGACGCCGGCATGAACGAGGAGGGCGGCGCGAGGAAGGCCGGATGATGGGTGACCAGCACGTTCGCGCCTGCGTTGGCGGCGTTCTCGATGGCTTCGACCGTGGGGTCGAGCGCGACGGCCACGCCGGTGACGAGACGGGCCGGGTCGCCCACCGTCATGCCCGTGCGGTCCCACGCCTCGGCGTCGGCCGCCGGAAACTCGGCCAGCAGCGCCCGCTCGAGCGCACCGGTGGTGACGGCGGAGACGGGCTTGGACAGCACGCCCGATGCGCGCTGCGCGAGGCCCTTCTGCGTTTTATCGTCTTTCTGGCTCTTCTTCGCTGCAACCATGTGATCAAGTCCTTTCGGTCCTGGAATACGCTCACACGATGGTAACCTCTCGACGGTCGCCGTCGGCTGTCGGGACCGTTACCGTTCTATAACCTGCTTGCGCCATGAGGCGGTACGCCTGCTCGATGTCGCGCGCGACGTTGGCCGGCGTGTGCGCGTCGGTGCCCACCGTGCAGGGCACGCCCGCGCGGCGAAACGCCTCGAGCAGCGCCGGCGCGGGGAACATCTCCTTGCACGCGTAGTACGAGCCCGACGTGTTCACCTCCACCATGCGGCCGGCCGCGGCGCAGGCTTCGGCGGCCTCCTCGTAGAGCGGCCGGGGGTCGAAGCTCGGGTAGAAGTTGAACTTCTTGGCCAGGTCGGGATGGGCCATGACGTGGAACGGCGCGTCGGAGGACACGGCCTCGCACCACACCTCGAAGTAGCGGCGCCAGATATCGTCGGCGCCCACCTCGTCCCAGCGGCCGCGCTGCGCGGGGTCGTCGAAGGGCCAGCGGTCGACGAAGTGCACCGAGCCCAGGATGAGCTTGAAGGGCGCGAAGTCCTCCGCGGCGAAGACGCGGTCCTCGTCGTCGCCGAGCCAGTCGAGCTCGCAGCCCGTGATCACCTCGATCTCGGGATGCGCGGCGCGCGCCTCCTCGATGGCCGCGAGGTACGCCCCCATGCGCTCGGCCGGCATGGCCAGATAGTGCTCGGGGTCGAACGCGTCGGTCATCGGGTAGTGCTCCGTGACGGCGATGGTGGTCACGCCCGCGGCCACGGCGGCGGAAACGAGCTCCTCCACCGTGCCCTCGCCGTGGTTCGTGAAGCAGGTGTGCGTGTGCGTGGTGACAAGTTCCATGGACGATGCTCCTCGGTATCAGTTCCAGGCCAGGCTCTTCGCCGTCGCCTCGATGAACGCGTCGATGTCGGCCTCGGTGGTGTAGCGCCCCATCGAGATGCGCAGCGCGCCGTGCGCGCGGTCGGCGTCGATGCCGAGGGAGCGCAGCACATGGCTCGGCTCGAGGGAGTGCGACGAGCAGGCCGACCCGCCCGACACCCCGAAGCCCTGCATGTCGAAGCGCAGGATGAGCGTCTCGCTTTCCAGGCCGCTCACCAGCACGTGCACGATGTTCGGCAGGAAGTCGGCGCTGCCCGGCTCCACGTCCACCGTGGCCTCGACGCCGTCGGTGGCCGACAGGGCCGCGTACAGCTTGTCGCGCAGCGCGCGCAGGCGCGCGGCCTCGAGCTCCTGCGCCTCCACCGCCGCGTGCGCCGCCGCGACGAAGCCCGCGACGCCCGCCACGTTCTGCGTGCCGCTGCGCCGGCCGCTCTCCTGGCCGCCGCCGATGGCGTAGGCCTCGAACGGGATGCGCGAGCGCAGGTACAGCGCGCCGACGCCCTTCGGCCCGCCCACCTTGTGGGCCGAGAACGACGCGGCGTCCACGTCGAGCTCCTGCAGGTTCACGGGCGCTTTGCCGAGCGCCTGCACGGCGTCGGTGTGGAACAGCGCGCCCGCCGCGTGCGTCGCGCGCGCGAGCTCGGCGATGGGCTGGATGCTGCCCACCTCGCTGTTCGCGGCCTGCACCGACACGAGCACCGTGCTCTCGTCGAGGGCCGCCTCGAGCGCGCGCACCTCGATGAAGCCCTGGCGGTTCGGGGCGAGCCGCGTCACGCGGAAGCCCTGCGCCTCGAGGCGCTTCGCGGGCGCGAGCACCGCGTCGTGCTCGACGGCCGTCGTGATGACGTGGGGCGTGAAGTCGCCCGCGCCCGAGCGGCGGCGCGCGGCGGCGGCCGCCTGCGCGAGACCGAGGACGGCGGCGTCGTCGGCCTCGGTCGCCCCCGACGTGAACACGATCTCATCGGGACGGCGCGCGCCCAGGTCGCGCGCGAGCGACTTGCGCGCGTCCTCGAGCGCGGCGAAGGCCGCGCGGCCGGGCGCGTGGAGCGAGTTGGCGTTGCCGCCCACCGCGAGGTTGGCGCGGCCGGGCACCTGATAGGGCGCCATGGCCGCGGCCGCCTCTTCGCACAGGGGCGCCGTGGCCGCGTAATCGAGGTAGACGTAATCGGAAGCGACGGAGGGCATGCCTCACGCCCCCTTCGGCGCGGCGGCCAGCGCGGCGAGGCCCGCCTCGTCGGCTGCGGCCTGCACGGCGGCGAGCGCGGCGGCCGGGTCGTCCGCGGCGAACACGGCGTTGCCGCACACGAGCACATCGGCGCCGGCGGCGGCCACGAGCGGGGCCGTCTTCACGCCGATGCCGCCGTCCACCTGGATGAGCGGGGACGCTCCCACGGCGCGCGCCACGTCCACGATGCGCGCCACCTTCGCGTCGCTGCCCTCGATATAGCTCTGGCCCGAGAAGCCGGGCTCCACGCTCATGACGAGCACCATGTCCACGTCCGCGATGACCGGCGCCAACGCGCCTGCCGTCGTGCGGGGCTTCACGCTGACGGCCGCCTTCGCGCCGGCGGCATGGATGGCCGCGATGGCGCGCATGAGCTGATCGGCGTCGAGCGCTTCGGCGTGCACCGTCACCGAGTCGGCCCCCGCGTCGAGGAACCACGGCAGCTGCTCGAGCGGGTTCGCTATCATGAGATGCACGTCGAGCGGCAGGTTCGTCGCCTTCTTGAGCTGCTTGACCACCGGCACGCCCATCGTGAGGTTCGGCACGAAATGGCCGTCCATCACGTCCACGTGCACGTACCCTGCGCCGGCTTCCTCGATGAGCGCGATGTCGCGCCCCAGATGCATGAAATCTGCCGACAGGATGGACGGCGCGATCTTCACCGATTCGAACATGCTGCTTCCTTCCTCATCGCTGTTGCGCTCATTCTAACGCAAACCGCCCGCGCCCTCGCTCCTGCGGCGGCGCGATGGAGGAAAACAACACGATGACGGCGAGGCTCAACCGCTTCCCCGCGACAGGGCGCACTACAGTATAATGATAGTCCCCTCTGGAAGAAGGCGCCGTGGCACCACGCATTGGCACGCATTACGTTTACTGGACGCCGCACGGGCCGGTCACCATCGCCGCGGACGAGCGCGGCGTGACCCGCGTCGTGTTCGGCGACGTCGCCCTGCCGGGAGAACGCCGCCCGAGTGCGCTCACAAGCCGCGCGGCGAACCAGCTGCTCGCGTACCTCGCCGGCAAGCGCCGGACGTTCGACGTGCCCCTCGCGCCGGACGGCACCCCCTTCCAGCTGGCCGTATGGCGCGAATTGGAGCGTATCCCCTTCGGCGAGACGCTCACCACCGCCGACGTGGCCGCCCTGCTCGGCAAGCCGGATTCGTACCGCGCCGTGGGAAGCGCGGTGCACAAGAACCCGCTTGCGGTGCTCGTGCCCGACCACCGCATCGTGGGCGCCGGCGGCACGCCTATCGGGGCGCACGCCAAGCTGCGCGGCGCGCTGCTCGCCCTCGAGCGCGAGCGCGCGAACGGCGCGCGCTAGGCGCCCGCCCGCCGCGCCGCGCCCGCCCCGTCCGTCCGACCCTCAACCGACCCGTGAACCTCGAAAGGCACTTTCCCGCATGAACGTCTACGTCTCCAACATCGTGATGGCCGCGCTGTCCTTCCCCCTCATCGCCTTCGTCATCACCATCCCCTACATGGTCTACCAGTACCGCAAGTTCGGGTCCATCCCGTGGCTGCGCACGCTCGTGGTGTACTCGTTCGTGTTCTACCTGCTGTGCGCCTACTTCCTCGTGCTGCTGCCGCTGCCGGAGGATCGCACGGCCATCGTGCCCTACGCGCAGACGCCGCAGCTCGTGCCGTTCAACTTCGTGCACGAGTTCCTGGCCGAGACCTCGTTCTCGCCGAGCAACCCGTCCACCTGGCTGGCCACCCTGCGCGACCCCTACGTCTACGAGGCGTTCTTCAACGTGCTGCTGCTCGTGCCGCTGGGCATGTACCTGCGCTACTACTTCCGCCGCACGTGGTGGCAGACGCTCATCATCGGCTTTCTGGTGACGCTGTCGTTCGAGACGACGCAGCTCACCGGCCTATGGGGGCTGTACGAGCACCCGTACCGCCTGTTCGACGTGGACGACCTCATGATGAACACGCTGGGCGCCATGGTGGGCTTCTGGATGGTGGGGCCCGCCATGCGCGTGCTGCCCGACTTCCGCCTCGTGAACGAGGAGGCGCGCGAGGCGGGCATGCGCGCGAGCGTGACGAAGCGCGCGCTGTCGTTTTTGCTCGACCTGCTCATCGCCGGGTTCCTCGGCATGCTCGTGGGCTTCGGGCTCGCGGCGGCGGGGCTTTCCGGGCAGGAGACGATCAGCGTGTGGACCGACCGCGCCGTCCTGCTGCTCTGCTTCGTCGTCGTGCCCGTCGTCACGCACGGCCAAACGCTCGGGCAGAAGCTGCTGCGGCTGCGCATCGTGCGCTCCGACGCGTCGCGCGCGCACTGGTACCAGTTCCTCGCGCGCTACGGCCTCCTGTACCTCATGATCTGGGCGCCGTTCGCCGCGCTGTCGGGCGTGGTGGGGCTCGACCCCTCCACCTCGGGGGAAATGGGCGCGATCGTCAACTTCGCCGCGCACAACCAGACGCTGCTCGTGTGGGCGTGGGTGGTGCTCATGGCCGCGTGGGGCGTCTCGCTTCTGGTGCGCGCCGTGCGCTCGTGGCGCCTCAAGCGCCCCTTCGTCATGCTGAACGGGCTGATCAGCAACACGCGCATCATGACGGTGGCGGGCGTGGAACGCGAGCGCGAGCGCCGGTGCGTGCTCGACGTGGCCGACGTGGCGGCGCTCGAGCGGCTCATCGCCGACGACGGAACCCCGCTGGCCGAGCTCATGGAGCGGGCGGGCACGGCCGTGGCCGACACGGTGCGCCTGCACGTGCCCGATCCGGCGCCCGTCGTGGTGCTGGCCGGCGCGGGCAACAACGGCGGGGACGGCTGGGTGGCCGCCCGCGCGCTGGCCGAGCAGGACTACCCCGTCACCCTCATCACGTCCGACCTGGCCGAGCGCATCAAGGCCGAACCGGCCCGCTCGACCGCCCTCGACGTGTTCGCCGACACGGCCGAGCGCGACCTGCCGCTGCGCGTGCTCATCGCCCCCGACGCCGACGTGCTGATCGACGCCATCGACGGCGCCGAGGCCGTGGTGGACGCCATCCTGGGCACGGGCTTCGCGGGCGACGAGGTGCGCCCGCCCTACGCCGCGTGGATTCGCGCGGCGAACCGCCGCCGGTTCGAGGGGTCGCGCGGGAAGGGCCGCGGCCGGCACCGCAAGCGCGCGCTCGAGCGCGGCCGCCATGAGCGCGGGGAGCGCCGCAGCGCGCCGATGCGGGCGAAGGACGCCCCTTTCACGGTGGCCGTCGACGTGCCGAGCGGGCTGTCGGCCCAAACGGGCGCGGCTGCGCGGCCGTGCCTCGCCGCCGACATGACGGTGACGATGCTCGCGTACAAGCCGGGGCTCGTGGCCACCGAGACGAACCGGTGGACCGGCATGGTGACGCTCGCCCGCCTCGTGGACACGAAACCCTACCTCGCCGCGCTCGGCGACGAGCTGGAAGACGATTAGCCGGCGGCGCGCCGACGCGAACCGCTACTGGACGCGGAACGCCGTGAGCTTGCCGCTTTCGGCGATCCCCACCGAGTACATGAGCTTTCCGTTCACGTAGTCCGCGGTCTGCGCCACGACGGCCGCCGTGCCGTCGGACTCGGTTTCGTAGCGCGCGAACGTGACGTCGCTGTAGAATCTGAAATCCCCGACGCCCTCGATGGTGGCGGCCGCCCGTTCGAAGTCGGCCGCCTTCACCTCGGGGTTGTCGAACCGGGCCACGACGGCGTCGTAGTCGCCGTCCGCGAACTCCTCGATGACCTCGAGCGCCTCGGCTTTGACCGCGTCCTCGTCCGCCCAGTCGGGCAGGCCCGCCTCGGCCGTCGAGCCCGCCGGCGGCACGCTCGACGCGCTCTGGCAGCCTGCCAGGCACAGCGCGCACACCACGCCGATCAGCACGGATGCAATCAGGAACCTCTTCTTCATCGCCACTCCCCTTCCACGCCTTCCCTCCCATGACGCGATGCGGGCTTGCCGTCGGCATGCGCCGCGTCCCTTCGCGCCTCTTCGCTTCGACACAGCATAGCAGATCGTCCGCCGTCCCCGATCGGCATGAAACCGGAAGGGACCGCGGATCGCAGCGAGCGAGGGATGGGGGCAAAATAAAACCTCCCTTGGGATGGGGGGTCCCAAGGGAGGCAATGCAGTACGCACAGAGGAGAAGGGGAAGGTGCGTATGCTCTTGGCCCGTCGGAGGTTTGAGAGAGTGAGAGAGAGGGGGGGTTCACACGAGAGACGAGACGACGGGCACTCGGATAGGTTGTCAAAAGGTCTTCGCCGCCGCCGGAGAAGGGGGCTCCGTTGGTGACAGGTAGTACCTTACGACAGCCGCGCCCCCGGCACAATGCGATTCGGGGTTCGGTCAATGCCCGGTCAACGCCTTGTTGCCCCCATGTGGATTGAAGCATGACGAAGACGCGAATAGCACGTGCGCGCACGGCGCACGGCGCACGGCGGGCGGGACGCGGACGAAAACGGGGCCGCATGCGCGGCCCCGTCTCTTACAATCCGTAGAATTCGGTGGTGAGCGGTCGGCTCGTGAGCGTTTGCGCCACCGTGCGCGGGTCGGCGCCCTCCCAGGCGATGGCCCGCACCACGTCGGTGATGGGCAGCTCCACCTGATAGGCCTCGGCCAGCGTCTGCAGCGTCTTGCACGCGAGCGCGCCCTCGGCCACCATGTGCGTCTCGGCGGTGAACTCGTCGAGCGTGCCGCCCTCGGCCAGCAGCTTGCCGAACCGGCGGTTGCGCGAGTGCTCGGAAGTGCACGTGGCCACGAGGTCGCCGGTGCCGGCAAGGCCCATGCACGTGAGGGCCTGCCCGCCGCAGCGCACGACGAGGCGGCTCATCTCGGCAAGGCCGCGCGTCATGAGCATGGCCGCCGTGTTGTCGCCGTACCCGAGGCCGTACGACAGGCCCACGGCGATGGCGATGACGTTCTTGAACGCCGCGCACAGCTCCACGCCGCACACGTCGTCGCTCACGTACGTGCGAAACGTCTCGGAGGCGAACAGCTCTTGGAAGAACGTCGCCGTGCCCTCGTCGGAGCTTGCGATGACGGTGCCCGTCGGGATGCCGCGGATGACCTCGGCGGCGAAGTTCGGGCCCGAGAGCACGGCCAGACGGCTCGCGTTGCCCATCTCGGCCTCGAACACCTCCACGGGCAAGAGGCCGCTGCCCTCTTCGACGCCCTTCGAGCAGATGATCACCGGGAAGTCGGCGTCCACCACGTCGGCGAGCGCGCAGGCCACGCCGCGCATGAGGTTCGAGGGCGTGACGATGACGGCGGCCTCCGCGTGCAGCAGCGCATCCTGGTACGAGGTGGTGGCCACGATGTTCTCGGACAGCCCGACCTCGCTCAGGTAGCGCGGATTCACGTGGTCGGCGTTGATGGAGCGCACCACTTCGGGCTTGCGCGCCCACAGCCCCACGTTATGGCCGTTGCCCGCCACAACCTGCGCGAGCGCCGTCCCCCACGACCCCGCCCCGATAACGGCTATTTTCATGGTTGGATTCCTTTCGACGTCCCGGCCGTTAGACCGGCGGAACCTCACTTCTTCTTGTCGCCGATCTTGCTTTCGGTGCCGGCCAGCAGGCGCTTGATGTTCTCGCGGTGGGCCCACACGACGGTAAGGCCCGCGACGGTGCAGAACAGCCAGGCCAGCCAGTCGCCCCAGAAGAAGTACAGCGCGAAGAACGGACAGGCCGCAGCCGCCGCGATCGAGCCGACAGACACGCGCTTCGTCACCACGACGAGCACGATGAAGATGAGCAGCTCGAGGCAGGCGCCCACCCAGCCGAACGTGACGAACAGGCAGCCCACGGCCACCGCGATGCCCTTGCCGCCCTTGAAGCCGAGCCACGGGCAGAAGATGTGGCCCCACGTGCAGCCGAGGAACGCCACCGCCAGCATGGTGTCGTACGTGACGAGCGCGCCCGGCTCGAAACCGCCGCCCGGCAAAAACCACGTGCTGAACGCCCAGGCCAGCACGCCCGACAGCAGGCCTTTGCCGAAGTCGAGCACGAACACGGAATAGCCGCCCACCTTGCCCATCGTGCGGATGGCGTTCGTGGTGCCGATGTTGCCCGAGCCGTGCTCGCGCAGATCGGTGTGGTAGAACACCTTCGAGATGATGAGCCCGAAGGGGATGGACCCCAAAAGAAACGCCGCGACGAACAATCCGGCCGCAACCAGCAAATCCCCCATAGTTCCTTAATCCTTCTTCTTGAACTTGACTCTGATCGGCGTGCCCACGAGATCGAACTGCTCGCGCAGACGGTTTTCGAGGTAGCGCTCGAAGTTGTCGTCCACGAGGTCCGGGCGGTTCGCGAAGAACGTGAACTGCGGCGGGCACGCGGCCGTCTGCGTCACGTACTTCATGCGCAGCACCACCTTGCCCTTGCTCACCGTGTGGCCGAACTCGCGGATGCCCGCAAGCCAGGTGTTGAGGCGGTTCGTGGTGATGGTCTGGCTGTAGTTCGCGTACGCCGTGTCGATGGCGTCCCAGATGCGGTCCACCTTCTTGCCGGTGAGCGCCGAGATGGCGATGACCGGCGCGTAGCCCACGAACGTCATGCGGTCGGCGATGCGCTCACGGATCTCGGCCTTCGCCTCGGGACCTTCGACGAGGTCCCACTTGTTCAGCACGATGACCATGGCGCAGCCGCGCTCGGCGGCGTACCCTGCGACGCGCTGATCCTCGTTCGTGAGGCCCAGCGTCGCGTCGATGACGAGCAGGGCCACATTCGCGCGGTCGATGGCGCGCATGGCGCGCACGAAGCCGTAGTATTCCACGTCCTCGTCGATCTGGCTCTTGCGGCGCAGGCCGGCGGTGTCCACGATGGTGTAGCGCCGATCGTCGTGCACGACATGCGTGTCGATGGCGTCGCGCGTGGTGCCCGCCACGTCCGAGACGATGGAGCGGTCGTTCGCCGTGAGCTTGTTCGTGAGCGACGACTTGCCCGCGTTCGGGCGGCCGATGATGGCCACGTTGATGCCCGGATCGTCATCGGCGTCGGCGGGCAGCTCCACCTTCTTCAGCTCCTCCACCACGGCGTCGAGCAAGTCGCCCGTGCCGTGGCCGTGCATCGACGACACCGGCCACGGGTCGCCGAGGCCCAGCTGGTAGAACTCCCACATGTCGTCCGTGCGGCCCGGGGTGTCCAGCTTGTTCACCACGAGGAATACGGGCTTGGCCGTCTTGCGCAGGATGCGCGCGACCTGCTCGTCGTCGGCGTTGATGCCGGTCTTGCCGTCCACGAGAAAGACGATGACGTCGGCCTCGTTCGCGCCGGCCAGCGCCTGGTTGCGGATGGAACCCTGGAACGCGTCGTCGTCGCCCATCTCGATGCCGCCGGTGTCGACGAGTTTGAACTCGACGCCGTTCCAGTCGGCATCATGGTACGAGCGGTCGCGCGTGACGCCGCGCATCGCGTGGACGATGGCCTCGTCGGCCTGGGCTATGCGGTTGACGAAGGTGGACTTGCCGACGTTCGGCCGTCCCACCACCGCGACGATTGGTAAAGGCATGAGCTACCTCGCAGAATTGGCTCGATTGGTTCGGTCAGGGGTCGGGGCGGTGCGCCCGACCAGGTCGATGATCTCGCGGAGATAATCAGACGCGTTACAGGATACCACGGACATAGGCGCACCCGCCCGCTTTTCCATATCCTCCAAACTCATGTCATCGAGCGTTACCGCATTGTCGTTGAACACCACCCTCGGCACGAGCGCCCGCTGCAGGCCGCGCTCGCGCTCGGCGCGCACGGCGTCGGCCATGTCGCAGCCGCACAGCAGGCCCGTCACGTCCACGTTGCCGCCGAAGAAGTCGTTCTTCACGAACAGCGGCACGAGCAGCCCCGCGAGCGGGCTCGCCTCGATGAGCGGCCCGAGGAAGTGGCGCGTGGCGCAGCCGGCCAGGTAGTGCATGCGCATGTCGGCGGCGCGCAGGGCGGCGGCGCATCGCTCGATCAGGCCCGCGCGCTCGGCCTGCTCCCAGTCGTCCACGAACGAGCGGATGATGCCCACGCCGTCCTCGAACATGCCGAAATCGCCGTAGTGCGCCGACGGCGGCAGGTTCTCGAGCAGCGTCGGGCCGTACGCGTTGTGGTAGAACTCGTCGGCCGCGAAGGCCCACATGGAGCCCCGCTCGGCGAGCGCGCGCTGCTGGAACGGGATGATGAGGTCCATGACGGCGCGCGAGGCCGTGGGGTTGTTGAAGCTGCGGTCGAACACGCTTTGATGCTTCGTGAAGCCGAGCGGCACGATGCAGACGTCCAGGATGCCGGGCCGCTCGTAGGCCCACGACAGCGTGTCCGCCAGCACCGCGCCGTCGTTCTCGTCGGGCACGAGCACGATCTGCGCGTGGAACTCGATGCCGGCGTCGAGCAGCCGTTCGAGCACGTCGATGCCGTGCTGCGCGTGCCGGCCGATCATGCGGCGGCGCACCTCGGGGTCGGCCACGTGCAGCGACAGGCGCAGCGGCGAGATGCGCTGCTCCACGATGCGCTGCTCGTCTTCGGGCTTGAGGTTGGTGAACGTGACGAACGTGCCCGCGAGGAAGCTCAGGCGGAAGTCGTCGTCGCGCAGCGTGAGCGACGAGCGCATGTCGTCGGGCAGCTGGCGCATGAAGCAGAACGTGCAGGCGTTGCGGCACTGCTTGACGCCGTCGAACACGACGCCCTCGAACTCGAAGCCCCATTCCTCGCCCTCGTCGCGCTCGAGCTCCACCTCGCCCGCGTCGCCATCGAGGTCGATGTAGCCCACTTCGATGACGTCGTCGGCCGTGAGCCAGCGCCAGTCGATGATGTCGCGCACGGGCCGCCCGTCCACCGTGGTGACGAAGCAACCGGGCTCGAACCCCGCGTCGTCGGCGGGGCTGTCGGGCAGCACCTCGCGCACGAGCGCGCGCGGCGCCTCGCCCCGTCCGCAGCACCCCTGCTTGGCCGCCGCCTCGCGATCGACGTCCGCCGGCGGATACACCGCCGGCACCGCCCGCGCGGAAAAGGAACCGCAATCGGATTCGTTATCGATATCTTGAGAGGAGAACGCGTTCATGCCAGCAGATCAGGATCCCACCCATCGCGCCCGAAGCGGGCGTTGTCCGTACCGTTTCGGCCCATCATATCAGGAGCTTCCGTCCTCCGCATCGCGAAACGGTCAAGCCCTCAGAAGATCGATGAGTTCCTGCCGCGAAGCCACGCCCGTCTTCTGGTAGATATGGGAAATGTGCGTCTTGACCGTCGCCCGAGAAACGGACAAGGCCTGCTCGACATACGGCTCGTTGCGCCCTTCGCCCAGCAAGACGAGCACTTCCCTCTCGCGTTTCGTGAGACGGCAGCGTCGCGCCACCGCTGCGCATCGATCCTCGAGCTGGGAGGTGTCAAGCTCGCTCGCGAAGTGCTGGCCCAAGCCCAGCAGCGATAGATAATCCTTCCACTTCGCCATGAACAAGGCCAGAAACAGGATGATGAGCACGGCGGGGATCGCAACGAACAGGCCGTCTTGAAACGAGTTGCCGTACAGCGGCCCGAGGAACACGAACGCGAACACGGCGGCGAGCGAAGCGCCCGACCCGCTCACACAGACGCAGGTCAAAAGGTAGAAACGGCCCTCGCGCGTCCGAACGTCCCCCATCGCCGACAGGACGAGCGCATAGCTGGAGAACACGAACACGACAGCGCAGGACATCATGAGCGCGAAGGGCACCGAACTTGAATTCATGAACGGCATGCTGAAGAAGATGCCCGCGATGAGAACCATCGACGCAATGGCCACGTAGGCGGCGTTGACTTTGCGACGCGCCGCCAGCAACGAGAGCGCGGCAAACAGCAGGCCGCAGAGGACGAACGCCGCCAAGGACGCGAAACTCACGCCCGCCACGCTCGTTTCAAAGTACGCGGGCGCCAACTGGGTCGTTTTCGGAAACATCGCAGGCAGATACACCGCAAGAAACGACGAAACGAACAGGAGCAGCCTCAGGCGCGGTGCCGCACTCCCTTTCGCCGGTTCAAGGCGAGACGCGCGGGAAGCGTCGCGCTCCCCCAGGTAGCCGCGCTTTCCGAACAAACACGCAGCCAACGCGCACGGGCACAGCAGAATGAGGACGACGAGCCCGTACGGCACGATCATCGCCGCAACCACGAGCGAGAACGCGACGACAAAAGCCGCTGTCGTCATGCCCACGACGGCGGGCACCCCGCACCCGCGAAGCCGATACGTCGTCAGAGCGAGCGCGCACGCCATGCAAGCTCCCACCATCGCACCCATGCCTATCGAATACGCCATCAAGCGTTCGGAGTCCTCGGGCACGAAACTTGCCGCGCACGCCCCCACCGCCAACGCGAGCACGCAGAGGACAGCGGCAAGGCCCCTTCGCCACGACGGCGAATCGAGCACGCCGGGCCGCACGACCAACACGAGCGCCATGACGAAGGCGGAAGCGATCGCCGCACAGGAGAACACTGAGCTCGCCAGCACGGAGTCGGTGAACCGGAACAGCTGATTGGTGAAGCGCACGTCGAAGAACCACGCGAGAAGCAGCGCCATGAGCAACACGTCGCGAAACCGCGTACGAACCGCACGAACCACCGCGCCTCGATGCGAGCTAGCTGCAGCCATGCGCCTCATACCTCCGGTAGGATATCGATCGTTTTCGAGAAAATCCATCCTCAGATAGGACGGATGGTAGCTGTCCGGATTATAGCATTCGTCGTGGCAAGGGAAAACGTTGACCCCCTTGCTCGGGGGTCCCATCAGGGACGAAGCAGCGCCTTGCAAGGCAAGGCCTATCAAAGGAGGATGCAATGGGTAAAGCTTTGAACAGAAGGTCGTTCTTGGGAATGGCAGCGGGCGCGGCGGCGCTTGGCGCCATGAGCTTGGCCGGATGCGCGCCGTCCGCAAGCAACGACGCGACGCCCCTCGCCTCGGCCGGCGTGCCGGAGTCGTGGGATCACGAGGCCGATTTCGTCGTGGTGGGAGCCGGCACCGCGCTGACGGGCGCGCTCAAGGCGGTCGAGCAGGGCATGTCCGCCATCGTGATCGAAGCCCGCGCCATCGCTGGCGGCACGACAGCGCTTTCCGGAGGCTCCGTGTGGATACCCTGCAACGATTATGCTAAGGATGATCGGGCCGCTGCAAAAACATACATGACCAAGGTGGCCGACGGGCTGTCCACCGAAGCGATCATCGACGCCTACCTGGACAACGCCTCGCCCATGATCAACTTCATCACGGAGCAGACCGGCGTCGCCTGGGAGATTGCCGACCGCACCGACTACCACGAGCAGTGGGAAGGCGCTACGACCGCAACCCGCACCGTCAAGCCCATCGACCCCGAAACGGGCAAGTCGACGAACGGTGGCGGGTACACGCAGCCGCAGGCCGACAAGTTCACCGAGCTAGGCGGCACGATCCTCTTCAACACCACCGCCGAAACGCTGGTCGCCCGCACCCTCGACGACGGACGCCAGGAAGTGCTCGGCGTCATCGCGACGGACGCGAAGGGCGCCACGCTTGCCATCAAAGCATCGAAAGCCGTGCTGCTGGGCGCCGGCGGATTCGACTACAACGACGACATGAAGGCGCAGTACCTCGACATCCCCTCGCCCTGCACTTTCATGGTGGAAACGTGCGATGGCAAAGGCGTCCGTATGGCGCAAGGCGTGGGTGCAGATCTGGCTATGATGTGCTACGGATGGGGAAACGCGGCGTACAAGGTCATCGGAGAGGAAGCCTACGCCAACAAGGTGGTCGATGCCAACATCGCGCCGCTGTGCTACCAGAGCGACACGTCGTCGATGTGGATCAACCGTTACGGCCGTCGTTTCTGCGATGAAGCTGCTTCGTATGATTCGTTCTGGTACGGCTTCGGCAACGGACGTGACACGACGGGCGAGATGCTGTACACGAACATTCCCGCCTGGTACGTATGCGATCAGGGGAACCGCAACCGAAACGCAGGCGGCGACGGCGTGGCCACGCCCGATTCCGGCGGCAACCTCTGGGGAGTGGAAGCCTCGGCGGAGCCGCCCGCCTGGGTGCTGCAAGCCGACACGCTTGAAGAGCTCGCCCAGAAAATGGGACTCGACGAGCTGGGGACGGAGAACCTGCTCGCCCAGGTCGAGCGCTTCAACCGGTACGCGGCCGAAGGAACCGATCCCGAATTCCATCGAGGAGAATCGACCTTCGACCAAGGCGGTCCCGGCCGCCCAGCCAACTGCCTTGAGCCGATGAACGTCCCGCCCTACTTCGCCGCGCAGATCGTACCCTTCCTGCAGGGCACGAAGGGCGGCCCGCGCACCAACGAATTCGGACAGGTGCTTCATGTGAACGGCGATACCGTACCCCGCCTGTACGCTTGCGGCAACAACGCCGGATGCGGCACGCCGGGCAAGTACTACAATGGCGCAGGCGGCACCGTGGCCCCCGGCATGGTGTTCAGCTATATCGCCGCCATCGATGCCGCGAAGCTGGACAGCTGGGAATAGCAGCCCTGCTCCCCTCCATGAAGAAGGGCCCGGAAACCGTATGGTCGCCGGGCCCTTCCGATGTGCTGCCAAACAGCCGCGCGAGTGTCGCGCTGGGGGGTCATAGCGCCTCCAGGCGCTCCACGATGGCGGCGATCTGGTCTTCGGGGGTGGAGGCGCCGGCGGTGACGCCCACGCTTTCGCAGCCGGCGAACCAGGCGGGGTCGAGCTCGTCGGGAGCTTCCACATGGTGGGTGCGGGCGCACGACAGCGCGCAGATGTCGGCGAGCCGCGTGGTGTTCGACGAGTTGCGGCCGCCGATGACCACGATGGCGTCCACCTCGTCGGCGAGCGCCGCGGCCGATTCCTGGCGCTGGCGCGTGGCGAAGCAGATGGTGTTCTTCACGTCCGCCTCGATGCCGCGCTCCGCGAGCGCCGCCACCACGGCGTCGAGCGCCTCGCGCGTCTGGGTCGTCTGCACGACGATGCCCACGGGCGCCTCGAGCGACGCGGGCAGGTCGTCGGGCTCGGCGACCACCACCACGTGGCCGCCCGCCTCGCGCGCGTGCGCGACGAGGCCCTCCACCTCGGGATGCCCCGCCTCGCCCACCACGACGACGCGGCCGCAGCGACGCGCGAGCTCGGCCGCGGCCTTCTGCGCGCGAGCGACGTGCGGGCACGTGGCGTCGATGAGGGGCAGGCCCCGCGCTTCCACGGCGCGCCGCACCGCCGGCGTCACGCCGTGGCTGCGGATGATCACCGAACCCCGCTCCACGTTCTCGGGGCCCTCCACGGCGCGGATGCCGCGCTCGGCAAGCTCGGCCACCACCTGGGGATTGTGAATGAGCGGGCCGAGCGTCGAGGCGCCCTGCCCGCTTTCGCTCGCCTTGACGGCCATGTCGAGCGCGCGCTGCACGCCGTAGCACGCGCCCGCGAACTCGGCCTTCACCACCCTCATGCGGCCTCCTCCGCCGAAGCGGCTGCCGCCTTCGCGGCCTTCGCTGCGGCCTTCGCGTCGAGGTCGGCCACGATCTCGGCCGTGGTGTGCGCGGGAATGGGATGCTCGGCGAACACGGCCGTGAAGTCCTTGCCGCCGGGGAACAGCGCCGGCATGTCCACCTGCTCGCGCGGCAGGTACAGCGACAGCGCGAAGCACTCGCGCATGGCGTACCACGTGCACGCGTCGATGCGGTCCTCCTTCGGCAGGAAGTCGAAGTCGCTCACGAGCAGCGGATCGCCGTACTCGATGGTGATCTTCGGGAAGCGGAAGAACTTGCCCTTCTGCTTCACGTACTCGGCGTTGCGCACGGTCATGGGCAGGATGGGCGCGTGGCCCATCTTCGCGATGAACGCGGCACCGGAGTGGATTTCGGGCGTCCGGTCGCTCTTGCCGCGACGGGTTCCCTCGGGCATGATGCCCACGATCTCGTTGTTCTTGAGCATGCGCGTGGCACGCTTGATGGCGGTGCGGTCGGCGGCGTCGCGCTTGATGGGGAACGCCCCCACGCGCGACAGCACCTGCCCCACGAGGCCGTGCGCGTTGCCGAACAGGCTCTCGCGGCCGAGAAAGCGCACCCACTGCGAGGGGCGCCCGGCCAAGTACATGAAGGCCACGTCGAGAAACGAGGTGTGGTTGCCCACGACGAGCACGCCGCTCTTGTCCTTGAATCCGCGCAGGCTCTCGCGATGGTCGACCCGGTAGCGGAAGCAGATCTTGAAGACGAAGGCCAGAAAGCCCCAGATGAGATTGCCGGCCCAGTGCGGAACCTGCTTCTCGTCGGACGTGCCGCCGAGCGGCATGTCCCACATCTTCTCGTACGGGAGGAACAGGCTCATTTGCAGGTTCCTTCGGTTCCGGACACGACGCCCTTCTCGCGGGCGAGCGCGACGATGTCGTCGATGACTTCCTCGATGTAGCGGCCGGTGGAATCCATGCGCACGGCGTCGTCGGCGGGACGCAGCGGCGATGTGGCGCGCGACGAGTCCTGATCGTCGCGGCGGCGGATGTCGGTGAGCACCTCGTCGTAGTCGATGGAGCCCACGCCGCGGTCGACGTTCTGACGCACGCGGCGGTGCGCGCGCTCCTCGGCCGACGCGGTGAGGAACACCTTGACGGGCGATTCGGGGAACACGGTGGTGCCGATGTCGCGGCCCTCCACCACGTAGTCGCCCGCGCGCCCGATGCGCTGCTGCTGCTCGACGAGCGCGGCGCGCACGGAGGGAGCGGCGGACACGGGGCTCACCGCGCGGTCGATCTCGGCCGTGCGGATGGCGTCGGTGACGTCGGCACCGCCGATGGACACGCGGCGCGGGACGGGGTCGCCCGCGACGTGCCCGAAGGCGATGTCGTGCGTGCGCGCGAGCTCGCCGAGCGCCGCGTCGTCGTCGAACGGCACGCCGTCCTGGATCGCCTGCCAGGCGATGGCGCGGTACATCGCGCCGGTGTCCAGGCAGGAGAAGTCGAGTTCACGGGCGACGGCCTTTGCAACCGTCGACTTGCCGGCCCCGCTCGGGCCGTCGATGGCGATGATCATCGTGCCAACCTTTCGATATCGGTGAGGAACTGCGGATAGCTGATCTTGACGGAGTCGAAGTTCTCCACTTCGACGGGCGTGGAGCCGCACAGGCCGGCGAGCGCCCACGTCATGGCGAGGCGGTGGTCGTTCTTCGAGTCGAACGTCGCGCCGGCGGGCACCTGGAGGCCGGGCTGGCCTTCCACGAACAGGTCGTTGCCGTCGATCCACGCGTCCACGCCGAGGGTCTCAAGCCCTTCGACGATGGCGGCAAGGCGGTCGGTTTCCTTCACGCGCAACTCACTGACCTCGCGAAACACAGTCACGCCGCGGGCGTGGGCCGCCACGAGCGCCAGCACGGGCACCTCGTCGACGAGCGTGGCGATCTTGTCGGCCGGCACTTCGCAGCCGTGGAGCGCGGGCGTATGGCACGCCGAGATGATACCGTAGGGCTCCTTGCCCGCCGCGCCCGTGTGCCGTACGCTGATGTCGGCGCCCATGCGCTCGAGCGTGCGCGTGAAGCCGATGCGCGCGGTGTTCAGGCTGACGTTCTCCACCTGGATGGAGCTGCCGGGCTTGAGCACGGCCGCGCACACGAGGAAGGCCGCCGAGGACGGATCGCCCGGCACCTGCACCTCGCAGGCTCCGAGCTGCGCCGGGCCCGTCACGCTTGCCGTGCGGTCGGCCGCCGTGGTGGTGACGCCGAATTCGGGCAGCATGAGCTCGGTATGGTTGCGCGACGGCGACGGCTCGTTGAGGGTCGTCGTGCCGCGCGCGTACACGCCGGCCAGCAGCACCGCGGTTTTGAGCTGGGCCGACGCCATGGGCGCATCGTAGGTGATGGCGCGCAGGCTCGGCGAGCCGCACACGGTGAGCGGCAGCGTCTCGCGTCCCTCGGGCTCGAAGCGCACGCCCATCTTCATGAGCGGCGCCGTGATGCGGCGCATGGGACGGCGCTGCAGCGACTCGTCGCCCGTGAGCTCCACCTGGAGGTTCCAGGGCGCGAGCACGCCCATGAGCAGGCGCACCGTGGTGCCCGAGTTGCCGCAGTCGATGGCGCCGTCGGGCTGCACGGGGCCGGCGCTTCCCCACCCCGTGATGCCGCCGGCAAGGCTGCCGTCGGGCTGCTTCTCCATCGACACCTGCGCGCCCAGCTGGCTGACCGCCTTGATGGACGAGCGCACGTCTTCGGAATCGAGCACGCCCGCCAGGCGCGACGTGCCCTCGGCCATGGCCGCGAACAGCACGGCGCGGTGGGAGATGGACTTGTCGCCCGGAACCGTGGCCGCCCCGCGCAGGGGCGCCGGCAGCGGGTTGACGACGGTGGCGTTGGCTTCATCATGCGACATGGGTGTGCTCCTTTGCCGTCAGGGGGCTGAATGATACCGAGAATCCCGCGTTGATGAGCTGGGCGGACAGCTGACCGATATCGCCTTCGTCGGTGAGGACGAGGCTGAGCACGGCGCTGTCCTCGGTGACGTGGTCGATCTCGATGGATTGGATGTTGCAGCCCACCGAGCTGGTGACGGTGGTCACCTCGGCCACGACGCCGGGGCGGTCCTCCATGGGGATGCGCACTTCCAACAGGCGCTCCGTCGAGGGCACCCAGGCGGCCGGCAGCGCGCGTCGCGCCGCGGCGGCCTCGGCCAACAGCGCGGTGAGCGCGGCGCGGTCGTCGGCGTCGAGCGCGTCGGCGAACGAGGCGATGATGCCCTGCATCTCGGAGAGCCCGCAGGCGAGGGCCTCCTTGTTGTCGAAGGCGATGCCGCACCACAGCTCGGGCGAGCCCGCGGCGATGCGCGTGGAGTCCTTGAACCCGCCGGCGGCCAGGCGCATGAGCGCCTGCTGATCGTCGGCATGGCGGCTTGCCAGCTGCACGAGCGACGAGGCCACGATGTGCGGCACGTGGCTGACCACGGCCACCGCTTCGTCATGGTCTTCGCGCGGCAGGGCGATGACGCGGGCGCCGAGCGAGGTGACCAGCTCGTGCAGCCGGGGGAAGTGCTCGGCGGGCGTGTCGGCGTCGGGGCAGAGTATCCAATGCGCGCCCTTGAACAGGTCGGGGCGGGCGCCCTCGAGACCGTTCTTCTCCGAGCCGGCCATGGGGTGGCCCGGCACGAAGTTCTCGGGGTGCGGCAGGATCGACTCCGCAAGCGCGACGATGCGCGCCTTCGTCGAAGCCGTGTCGGTGACGATGCCGCGGTAGTCCCACCGCGCAAGGTCTTCGAAGTACGGCGCCACCACGCCCACGGGAGTGGCCAGCACCACGAGGTCGCAGCCCTGCACGACGAAGCGCTCGAACGCGGGATCGTCGGGCAGCGCGGCGGCGGTCGCCCAGTCGCGGGCGAGGGCCTCGGTCAGCGTATGCTCGTCGATATCGACGGCCAGCACCTGCGTGTCGGGATAGGCGGCGCGCACGGAGGCGGCGAACGATGCGCCGACAAGGCCGAAACCGACGACCGCGATACGGTGAAACGCCTGCTCAGGTTGCGCTGCTTGCCTGTGTGCCATGGAACGGGAACGCCTTTCTTGCGAGGGGTCGTTTTCTTCGTGCGCTCAGACCCGCGAAGCGGGCCCCTGCGCGTTTCATTCTAGCATTATTTGCTGCTGCCGATAGCCTTATGGAGCGCCGCCACCTCATCGGCATCGAGCACGCGCCACGATCCGCGCGGAAGGTCGCCCAGCTCGAGCGGACCGAAGGAATCGCGATGCAGGGCGAGCACGGGGTGCCCGATGGCGGCCAGCATGCGCTTCACCTGGCGCTTGCGGCCCTCGCGGATGCCCACTCGCACGATGGCGCGCTCGAGAGCGCGGCCCTCGCACACCGCGGCGTACTCCCTCGACGAACGCGGAGGCACGGCGGCGGGGATGTCCAGCAGGCGCGCGGCCTGGCGCGCGGGGCCGCCTTCGACGATGCGCACGTCCGCCGGCTGCGCAGGCCCGTCGTCCAGCTCGATGCCGCGGCGCAGCAGCGCCAGCTCGCGCTCGGTCGGCGTGCCCTCCACGCAGGCCAGGTAGCGCTTCGTCACGTGGTGCTTGGGATGGAGCAGCCCGTTGCCCAACTCGCCGTCGGTGGAGAACAGCAGCAGCCCCGTGGTGTCGTAGTCGAGGCGGCCGATGGGGAACAGTCCGGGATAGCGCTCCGTCGGCACGAGCTCGGCCACGGTGGGACGCCCCTGCGGGTCGGACATGGTGGTGACGAAGCCGGCAGGCTTGTGCAGCATGAGGGTGATCGGGCCGTCGGCCAGGCGCACCACCGCGCCGTCCACCGCCACCTCGTCCACGAGCGGGTCCACCTTGCTGCCCAGCTCGGTGACCACCTCCCCGTTCACCGTGACGCGCCCCGCCGTCATGAGGTTCTCCGACCCCCGCCGGCTGGCCGCCCCCGCCCGCGCAAGGAACTTCTGCAACCGCATGGGGACGACAAGCTCGTCAGCAGACGACATGAGGCGCCTCCACGTCCCTACTCATCGTCGGTCTCGAAGGTCAGCTTGTCGAAGTCGATCTTCTCCACGAGGCCGAAGCCGCTGGCCATAGCCTCGGCGAGCATCTGCTGGGCGGCGTCGGAGGCGGCTTCTTCGCGAGGGCTTTCCACGGCCATCACCGACACGTCGTCGTCGAGCTCGAACTGCACGCCGTCGAGCGCGTCGGCCGGCTCGTCGTCGAGACGGGCGTCCTCGGCGATGTACACCTCGTCGCGCGTGGCGCTCAGGCGCTCGCGGATGAACGCGCGCGTGTCGTCGTCGGGCGCGAACTGGTCGAGGTCGGGCAGGTCGGCGGTCGAGCGCAGGCCGAACTTCTCGAGGAAGGCGCGCGTCGTGGCGTAGAGCGTGGGGTTGCCGGGCGCGTCGGCCACGCCCGCCTCGCGCACGAGGCCCTTCTCCACGAGCGAGTTGATGGAGCTGTCGGAGTTCACGCCGCGCACCGAGGCCACGCCCGAGCGCGTGACGGGCTGCAGGTACGCCACGATGGCGAGCGTCTCCATGGCCGCCTGCGAGAGCTTGCGCGTGTCCCACGACAGCACGTAGCGCTCGATGAGCTCGTGGTACGCCGGGTGCGAGTACAGGCGCCATCCGCCGGCCACCTCGCGCAGCTGGATGCCTCGGTTCTCGCCTTCCAGCTGGCCGCGCAGCTCCACGAGCGCGCGCTCCACCTCGCCCGGCTCCACCTCCAGCATGTCGGCCAGCGCGATGGTGCCCACCGGCTCGTCCGTGACGAACAGCATGGCCTCGATCGCGCCCTTGAGCTGGTTTTCCTGCAAGCCTTGGAACATGGCCCTACCCTTCCTCCACCGAGGTGAGCGAGTCGTCGCCCGTGAGCACGAGCTCCCCCGACCCTTCGATGTAGCGTATGTCGATGTCGCCGAACAGCTCGGCCTGTTCGATGGTCACCATGGCGCGCTTGTACAGCTCGAGCACGGCGAGGAACGTCACGACCACCACCGGCGTGGGTGTGCGCTCGTCGACGAGTTCCGAGAAGCGCAGCGTCTTCTTGTTCTGGATGCGCTGATGGATGGCGCGCACGTGCACCTCCACCGGGATGGGCTTCGCGGCGATGTGCTCGGATTCCAGCAGGAACACGTCGCGGCGCGCGAAGGCGCGGGCGGCCAGCAGCGCGAGGCCGTCGAGCGTGACGTCCTTGAGGTAGTCGGGCATGAGGTTCAAGAAGCACGCGTCGGGGCCGAAGGGGCGCGGATGCATGCGGCCCTCGGACACGAAGCGCATGTGCAGCGCGCTCGCGGCGTTCTTGTACTGCTTGTACGCGAGCAGGCGCTCCACGAGGATGTCGCGCGCCTCGCTCGGCGCAAGCTCCTCGAACTCGTCCTCCACCGCATCGCGCTCGCGCGGCAGCAGGCTCTCGGCCTTGATCTCGAGCAGCGTGGACGCCACGAGCAGAAAGTCGCTCGCCACGTCCAAATCGAGGTTGTCCATACGCGACACTTCGGCCAGGTACTGGTCGGCGATCTGCGTGATGGAGATGGCCCCGATATCCACCTTCTGGCGGCTGACCAGGTACAGCAAGAGGTCGAACGGCCCCTCGAAGCTGTCTATGCGAACCTTGTACGACACGGACGCGCCTCTTCTACCCGCCGAACGAGAACAGCAGGTCGAACACGTTGCCGGCCGTCGCGTCCAAGTAGATGCCGATGGGGTTGAAGTGCAGCACGTAGGGAACGGCGATCACCGCGATCATGAAGATGGGGAACGCGTAGCGCTGCACCTTGTAGTACTGCGGCAGGTACTTCTGCGGCAGGAAGAACGCGAAGATGGACGAGCCGTCGAGCGGCGGGATGGGCAGCAGGTTGAAGAACATGAGGTACAGGTTGATGAGCGAGAACATGGGCAGGAACAACGTGAGGAAGTAGTAGAAGATGTCGTTCTGCGCAAGCTGCTGCACGGGAAGGACGAGCATGATGAGCGTGTACACGACCGCGCCCAGGATGGCCAGCACGAGGTTGGCGGCGGGGCCGGCGAGGCCCACGATGAGATCGCCCTTGCGCGGGTCCTTGAAGTAGGCCGGGTTGTACGGCACCGGCTTCGCGTAGCCGAACACGGGCATGTTCATGGCCATGAGCAACAACGGCATGATGACGGTGCCGAAGGGGTCGATGTGCTTGAGCGGGTTGAACGACAACCGCCCCGCGCGCTTCGCCGTGGGGTCGCCCAGGCGGTAGGCGGCGAAGCCGTGGCAGGCCTCGTGGCATACGATGGCCGGAACGAAGCTCAGGATGGAGCATATGAGGTAGGGCAATGATATGGAAGACATAATGCTGATCAGTCTACCGCAACCCCGCCCCCGTTCGACGCGCCGGCAGGAAATTTCACAAGTGACCGACGCTTCGCCGCCGAAGATCGTTTCGCTACCGCTCGCATCGGGGGCGGCCCGCCGCGCGAGGACCTCCGGCCTTTCGCCGTCGGAGGCATCGGCGGCGCGCGGGGGCGCATGGTACGCTGCGCAACGGAACCAACCCGATCAACCGGCTTGAAAAGGAGTTGTCACATGTCTGACGCACGTCCCCATTCCGTACTCGAGAACCAGGTCGCCGTCATCACCGGAGGCGGGTCCGGCATCGGCAAGAGCATCGTCCAGCGCTTCCTCGAAGCCGGGGCGAGCTGCTTGGCCGCCGACCTCAACGAGGACAGCCTGAACGCGCTCAAGGACGAGTTCGCCGCGTACGGCGACAAGCTCGACGTGATGAAGGTGGACGTCTCGAACCGCGCGGCCGTGGAGGACATGGTCGACCATGCCGTCGGCACGTTCGGAAAGATGGACATCATCGTGAACAACGCCGGCATCATGGACAACCTGCTGCCCATCGCCGAGATGGACGACGACGTGTGGGAGCGTCTCATGAAGGTGAACCTGAACAGCGTCATGTACGGCACGCGCAAGGCCGTGCGCTATTTCCTCGAGCGCGGCGAAGGCGGCGTCATCATCAACACGGCGTCGCTGTCGGGTTTGTGCGCCGGGCGCGGCGGCTGCGCCTACACGGCCTCGAAGTTCGCCGTGGTGGGCCTCACGAAGAACGTCGCGTTCATGTACGCCGACACCGGCATCCGCTGCAACGCCATCTGCCCGGGCAACACCCAGACGAACATCGGCGTGGGCATGCGGCAGCCGAGCGAGCGCGGCATGGCGAAGGCCACGACCGGCTACGCGGGTGCCACCCGCTCCGGCACCCCGGAGGAAATCTCCGCCGCCGCCCTGTTCCTCGCATCCGACCAGGCCGGCTTCATCAACGGCGAAACCCTCACGATAGACGGCGGCTGGAGCGCGTACTAGGAAGGGCAGGCGCACTCGAGGGCTTCCGTGCTCCTCCGCCCATGGCTTCCTCCTACTCCATGGCGCGCGGGAAGACATGCGAAAAGGCGCGCCCACGGCGCGCCTTTTTCGTTAACCTGCGAGACGTCCCAACGGCGCGGAAGAGCTCAACAACTCACATCTCCCCCGCCGCGCCACAGGAAATGGAATATCCCCTTACCCGTTCTCCCTCTCGAACTCCTGCATGAACTTCACGAGGGCTTCGACGCCTTCGCGGGGCATGGCGTTGTAGATGCTGGCGCGCATGCCGCCGACACTGCGGTGGCCCTTGATGCTCTCGATGCCCGCCTTCTTCGCCTCGGCGACGAACTTCGCGTCCAGCTCGTCGGAGCCGGTGACGAACGGCACATTCATGATGGAGCGGTCCTCTGTGCGGGCCGTTCCCTTGAACAACTTCGACCGATCGAGGAAGTCGTAGAGCAGCTGGGCTTTCTCCACGTTGCGCTGCTGCATGGCCTCGAGGCCTCCCTGAGCCTTGAGCCACTTGAACACCTTGCCGCACATATAGATGCCGTACGCGGGAGGGGTGTTGTACAGGCTCTTCGCGTCGACGTGCGTGTCGTAGCGCAGCATCGTTGGCGTGCCGGGCAGCGGCTCGTCGGTAACGAGGTCGTCGCGGATGATGACGATGGTCACGCCGGCCGGTCCGACGTTCTTCTGCACGCCGCCGTAGATGAGGCCGTATTTCGACACGTCCATGGGCTCGGAGAGGAAGCACGACGACACGTCGGCAACGAGCGGCTTGCCGTTCGTGTCGGGCAGCTCGTGGTACACCGTGCCGTAGATGGTCTCGTTCTGGCAGATGTAGACGTAGTCGGCGTCGTCGGACAGCTCGAGGGCGTGCACGTCGGGCACGTAGCTGAAGTTCTCGTCCGCGCTCGAGGCCACGCAGCGGGCGTCGCCGAACAGCTTCGCCTCCTGATACGCCTTCTTCGACCAGGAACCGCTCACGACGTAGTCGGCCACCTTGTTCTTCATGAGGTTCATCGGGATCATCGCGAACTGCGTGGACGCGCCGCCCTGCAGGAACAGCACGCGGTAGTTGTCGGGGATGCTCAGAAGGTCGCGGATATCCTGCTCGGCCGCTTCCATGATGGCGGCGAACGGCTTGGATCGATGGCTCATCTCCATGACCGACATGCCGGAGCCCTCGTAATCGAGCATCTCGTCGGCGGCTTCGCGCAGCACCTCCTCGGGCAGCACCGCGGGACCGGCGGAGAAGTTGTACACTCGAGCCATAGAAACGACCTCCTTGATAGGCACGCAGATAATGTTCTCAAGTATACCGCGATTCCCCCGCGCCAACCGCTTTATCCCGCTAAAGCGGCGAAACGGGACGCCGGGCGGTCACCGGGCACATCTTCGCTCGGAAACCACGCCTCACGCCACGTAGCGTGTTTTCCGAGCGAAGATGCGGTGCGTCACGTGCGCGCGGGCGTCCTACCCCAGCTCCGGCCAGCCTTGCTGGCGGAGGGCCTCGTAGGCGGCGACGGCCACGGCGTTGCTCAGGTTGAGGCTGCGCAGGCCGTCGCGCATGGGGATGCGCACGCAGCGCGCGGCGTGTGCCTCGATGAGGTCGCCGTCGAGGCCGCGGCTCTCGCGGCCGAACACGAGGAAGGCACCCTCGCCGTACGAGACGTCCGCGAACGAGCGCGCGGCATGGCCGGTGAACAGGTGCAGCTCGTCGGCGGCGTGCGCTTCGAAGAACGCGGCGGCGCAGGGCCAGCGCACGATGTCCACCTCGTCCCAGTAGTCGCACCCGGCGCGCGCGAGCTGCTTCTGCGTCAGGCGGAAGCCCATGGGCTCCACAAGATGCAGGCGCGCGCCCGTGCAGGCGCAGGTGCGCGCGATGTTGCCGGTGTTCTGCGGGATCTCCGGCTCCACGAGCACGATGTTGAGCGGCTCGCTCACAGCGCTTCCGCCTGCTTTGCCATCTCCTCTTCCAGCTCTTCGGTGAGCATGAACCACTCCTCCTCGGCCGCCGACAGGCGCTGCTTGAGCTTCGTGTGCTCGGCCACCGCGTCGGAGCTGGCGTCCTCGTTCACGTAGAAGTCGGGGTCGGCCATGAGCTCAAGCAGCTCCGCCATACGGGCGTTGTCGCGCTCCATCTGACGGTCGAGCTCGGCGATGCGCTTGCGGTGGTTCTTGAGGGCCGCGTAGGCGCGGTTGCGCGCCTCGGCCTCGCGGCGCTTCTGCTCCTTGGTTTTCGGCGCGCTCGCGCGCGGCGCGGTGAGGTCGACGGTGGCGTCCTGCTCCGTTTCGGCCGCGCCGCGATCCTTGCGGTTCACGTGCACGACGGTCTTCGACCCGCCGGCCTTCGCGCTCCCCTTCGCCGCGTCCTTCCCGCTCGCCTTCGGCGTCTCGTCCAGCATCTCGTCGACGAGCGACGGGCTCATGGGGCCTTCCGCATCGAGCTGCCCGCTCTTGAACAGGTAGTAGTCGTAGTCGCCGTCGTAGTTCGTCGCCTTGCCGGGCTCGATCTCCACGATGCGGTTCGCCACGCCGCGGATGAGGTGCCGGTCGTGCGTGATGAACAGGATGGTGCCCTCGAACACCTTGAGCGCCTGCTCGAGGATGTCGGCGCTCGCTATGTCGAGGTGGTTCGTGGGCTCGTCGAGGCACAAAAGCGGGCGCGGCGCCACGAGCATCTTCGCCAGCGCGAGACGGCTCTTCTCGCCGCCGGACAGCACGCTCACCTTCTTGTCCACCGCGTCGCCCGTGAACAGGAACGCGCCCAGCAGCGTGCGCACCTGCGAGATGCTCCAACCCGGGGCCAC
The DNA here is from genome assembly GCF_003339815.1 of Eggerthella sinensis. Lineage (GTDB taxonomy): Bacteria > Actinomycetota > Coriobacteriia > Coriobacteriales > Eggerthellaceae > Eggerthella > Eggerthella sinensis. The sequence goes on along the minus strand of NZ_PPTT01000006.1, from coordinate 102,053 downwards.
GTGGTCGAGCTCCTCGAACACGGTGTTGCCGGGGTGCAGCTCTTCGAGCTGATGCTGCGCGTAGTAGGTCTTCGACACGTGCACGCCGTAGTCGATGGTGCCGGCGTCGGGCTCGATGGCGCCCGCGATCATCTTGAGCAGCGTGGACTTACCCGCGCCGTTCGGCCCGACGAGGGCTATCTTGTCGCCGCGGTACATGGTGAAGTCGAAGCCGTCGTACACCTTCTTGTCGCCGTAGCGCTTCACGAGGCCGCGGGCCTTCACCACTTCGTCGCCCGTGCGCGGCGGCTGCTTGAAGTTGAACTTGACGGTTTTCTTCTCCTCGGGAAGCTCGATGCGCTTGATCTTCTCGAGCTTCTTCACGCGATCCTGCACCTGCTTGGACTTCGTGGCCTTGTAGCGGAACTTCTCGATGAACGCCTCCATGTGGGCGATCTCCTCGGCCTGCCTCGCCGCTTCGGCGCGCAGGCGCTCGAGGCGCTCCTCGCGCGTCTTGAGGTAGGCGGAGTAGTTGCCCTTGTACAGGTTCACCTGGCCGTTGTCCACTTCGGCCACGCGGTCCACCATGTTGTCCATGAACGCGCGGTCGTGGCTGACCACGATGACGGTGCCGGCGTAGCCGCGCAGAAAGCCCTCGAGCCACTTCACGCTTTCGAGGTCGAGGTGGTTGGTGGGCTCGTCGAGCAGGAGCACTTCGGGGTTGCGGATGAGCAGCTTCGCCAGCGCGATGCGCATCTGCCAGCCGCCGGAGAACTCGGTGGTGGAGCGTGCGAGGTCGTCCTCCTTGAAGCCCAGGCCGAACAGCACGCTGCGCACCTTCGCCTCGATGGTGTAGCCGCCCAGCACCTCGTAGGCGTCGCGGGCGCGCCCGGCGGCGGCCAGCTGCTGCTCGGTGGGATTCTCGCCCAACTCGTGCTCGAGCTTGTGGAGGCGACGCTCGGCTTCGAGCACTTCCACCTGCGACGACATGACCTCCTCGAAGATGGGCTGGTCGGCCATCTCGATGGCCTCCTGCTCGAGGTAGCCCACGCGCGCGCCCTTCGCGAACAGCACGCGGCCCTCGTCGGCGTCCTCGGCCCCCGAGATGATGTTGAGCATGGTGGTTTTGCCGGCGCCGTTCGGGCCGACGAGCGCCAGGCGCTCGTACTCTTCGAGACGGAACGTCACGTCGTGGAAGAGCTGGCGTCCCCCGAACGACTTGGATATATGTTCGAGCTGCATGATCATGATGCGTGCGTGCTTTCTGCTTGCGTGCGGTTTCGCTGAGGGCTGCGCCCGCCTGGGGCACAGCCCTCATATGATAGCGGAAGAAGCCGCCTCCTGCGAAGCGGCTTCCCCATTTCCCCGGCAATTCCCGAAAGCAACGCGCACGCGCGTCGGTCGCCGCCGCGCGCCGGCTCTCTCTTACGCTTCCACGCCCATGCGGTACGTCTCGTCCATCGCCGGGCTGCCCGCGATGGCGCCCTTCTCCCATGCGTCCACGCCGCACACGACGCCGCGCACCACCGCGCCCGGCAGGCAGTCGGTGAAGCCGCGCAGGCCCTCGAAGGTGCGCTCCATGAGCTCCTCGTCGGGGTCCGCCATGGCCGCGATGAAGTAGAACTCCTTGTCGGCGAGCTCGGTATAGCGCGCCACCGTACGGTCGATGAGCGCCTTGAGCTGCGCGTCCATCGAGTAGAAGTACACGGGCGTGGCCAGCACGATCACATCGGCCTCCGCCATCTTGTCCAGCACCTCGGCGGCGTCGTCGCGCTGCACGCAGGCGCCCTCGTGCGTGCGGCAGTAGTCGCATGCACGGCAGAACCCGATCTCCTTCTCGCGCAGGAACACCTCGTCCGCCACGTTGCCCGCTTTAAGCGCGCCTTCGATGAAGCGTTCCGCCAGCAGGTCGGAGTTGCCGTTCTTGCGCGGACTCGCCGCTATCGCCAAAATCCGTTTCGTCATGTGCCGTTCCTCTCGTCTTGATCGTCTGACGGGATTCATCCTATTCCTTCGAGTCAACTCTAAGTCAAGAGGTCGTATGAACCAATTTCGCCGCATGCCGACGCGCTTGACTTGGAGTGCACTCCATGTGCTTCAATAGGCGTACACGATGCGTACGAGGAAAGGGACGTGCATGAAAATCGCCGAAGTGAGTAAGGAATACGGTCTGTCCGCCGATACCCTGCGCTACTACGAGCGCATCGGCCTGCTGCCGAACGTCACGCGCACGGCAAGCGGCATCCGCGACTACAGCGAGCAGGATTGCGCCCGCGTGCAGTTCGTGAAATGCATGCGGGCGGCAAGCGTGTCCATCGAGGCGCTCATCGAGTACATGGCGCTCATGGACGAGGACGACGCGACGCTCGAGGCCCGCAAGGCCCTGCTCGAGGAGCAGCGCGAACTCGTGCGGGGGCGCATCGCCGAGATGCAGGCCGGCCTCGACCGCCTCGACTACAAGATAGACAACTACGAGCAGACCATCCGCCAATGCGAGCGGCAGCTGCGCGGCGAGTCGTAGCGCCGCCCCCTCCCGCAGCCCCGCATCCTCATGCGAGGCCCCCGAACTAAGAAGCCCCCGAAACCGCGGAGGGTTCGGGGGCTTCGGCACGTCGGCCCGTCGGGCCGCGCGCAATCGATCCTCGGCGTCGCTTAGAGCGCGCGCACCTGGGTCGCCTGGTTCTTGCCGTTCGCGCCGGACGCGATCACGAATTCGACTTCGGCGTTCTCATCGAGGCTCTTGTAGCCGTCGCCCTGAATCTCGCTGAAATGGACGAACAGATCTTCGCCGTTCTCCTGGGAGATGAAGCCGTAGCCTTTTTCGGAGTTGAACCACTTAACGGTACCCTTAGACATGCAAAACCTTACTTCCTACCCCGCAGGGCAAATGCTGACGACGCGCGGCATAACCGGCGCTGTCGATGAATATGCGGCCTCTGCCGCTTGAAAGAGTGTACGCGATGCACGGCGTCAATCGGAGGGCAGGGCGATATTCGATGACCGCACACATGATCGATACAAAAAAGGAGGCCAGACGTTGGTCTGGCCTCCTTCAAGTTTCTGGCTCCCCGGGTAGGATTCGAACCTACAACCCTCCGGTTAACAGCCGGATGCTCTGCCGTTGAGCTACCGAGGAATGGGCGCCCTTGATTGCGCAAGTGAAGATTATACCGGAACCTCATCTTTTCGCAATACCGAATTTTCGAAATTCAGGCACATGCACGATTTTCCTTCATTCGCGCAGGTCATATGCGACAAACGTCCCTAATACACCATGTTCATGGCGGCGCGGACCTCGTCGAGGGTGGCGTTCGCTATCTCGTTGGCGCGGCGGTTGCCGTCGTGCAGCACGTCCTTGATGTAGTCCATGTCGCCGGCAAGCTGCACGCGGCGCTCGCGGATGGGCGCGAGGAACTCGTTGACGCTTTCGGTGACGTACTTCTTGAGCGCGCCCGATCCCCCGTCGCCGATTTCGGCGGCGATGTCGAGCTCGGTGCGGCCTGTGCACAGCGCGGCGGTGGTGAGCAGCGCCGAGACGCCGGGACGGTTCTCCTTGTCGTAGGTGATCATGCGGTCGGGGTCGGTCTTCGACTTCTTGATGAGCTTGGCGGTTTCCTCCGCCGTGAGCGACAGGCTGATGGCGTTGCCGTAACTCTTCGACATCTTGCGGCCGTCGAGGCCGGGAATCTCCACCGCGTCGTTCAGCACGCCCTCGGGCTCGGGGAACACGTGGCCGTAGCGCTCGTTGAAGCGGCGCGCCACCTGACGGGTCTGCTCGATGTGCGGCAGCTGGTCCTTGCCCACCGGCACGATGTTGCCCTTGCAGAACAGGATGTCGCACGCCTGGTGCACGGGATACGTGAGCAAAAGGCCCGTGAGCGCGTGGCCCGACGCGTCCATCTCCGACTTCACCGTGGGGTTGCGCAGCAGTTCGGACTCGGTGACGAGCGACAGGAACGGCAGCATGAGCTGGTTGAGCGCCGGCACGGCCGAGTGCGTGAAGATGATGGTCTTCTCGGGGTCGATGCCGCAGGCCAGGTAGTCCACCACCATGTTGTACACGTTGTCCTGGATGTGCTCGGTGGTGTCGCGGTCGGTGATCACCTGGTAGTCGGCGATGATGATGCGCGTGGCGATGCCCAAGTCCTGCAGCGCGACGCGCTCGCGGATGGTGCCGAAGTAGTGGCCCAGGTGCAGACGGCCCGTCGGGCGGTCGCCCGTCAGCATGGTGTACTTCTCGGGATGGACGGGCAGGTCGGCGCGAATCTCGTCGGAGCGCTTGCGGCTCGCTTCAAAGCTATCGATGCTCATGGTCTCGGTTCTCCGTTGTTCATGATCGGGTGGAATCAATCGGCAACGCAACAGTATAGCGGTTTTGTGGTCTGCGGTGCACTTCGGCAGCGCGCTATAATCGAAGCCGACCCCGCATCGCAAGGAGATTCCATGAACGAAACCGTACGCGCCCTGTCCAAAGACGAGCTCATCGAGCTGCTGGAAATATACGCGAAGAACCTCATCGCCCTCGACGGCACCTGGTTCCAGTCCATCGAAGCCGAGGACGGCATGGACGCCGCCGTGCACCACGACATCGAGGCGTGGCGGCGGTTCAGCGCATCGGAGGCGCGCCGCATCAAGCGGTTCCTCGGCCTCGACGAGCACCCGGGCCTCGAGGGCCTGGCAAAGGCGCTCGCCCTGCGCTGCCAGTCGGCCGCGAACGTGGACGAGATCACCGTGGACGGCGACGAGCTGCGCTATCGCATCGTCGACTGCCGCGTGCAGAACGCCCGCGAGCGCAAGGGCATGGGCTTTCACCCGTGCAAGAGCGTGGGCGTGGTGGAGTACGGGGTGTTCGCCGAGCAGATCGACGACCGCATCACGTGCACATGCCTGAGCTGCTTCCCCGACATCGTCGACGACACGTGCAACTGCGCCTGGAAGTTCACGCTGCGCGCCTGAGGGCACGAAAAAGCCGGCCGCCCGAATGATCTCGTGCGACCGGCTCGTACGTCCGTGGTGGGCCCAGCAGGGCTCGAACCTGCAACCAAGGGATTATGAGTCCCCTGCTCCGCCATTGAGCTATAGGCCCGTAAAGCGCCCCGCTATTCTATCCCAAAACCGACGCCGATGCCAAGGGGCTCTTTGCCGCCCGACCGAAAAGAAAGAACCCCCGGACTTCCGAGGGTTCTGAGGATTCATGGTGGTCGCTACAGGATTTGAACCTGTGACCCCCGCCGTGTGAAGGCGATGCTCTCCCGCTGAGCCAAGCGACCGTGCAAGCGCTGTTGTTAACGCGCTCGAAGTATTCTACCGGTAGTTTCAAAGACGCGCAAGTCCCTATTTCCAATTTTTTCCTCAGGGGTTTTTGAAAGGCCGTCGAGCCGTCAGCGGCCCGCCCCCTCCCCCTTGAGAAAAACGCGCTCGAACTCGTCCGCCGGCACGGGCGCGGAGAACACGTAGCCCTGCACGGCGTCGCAGCGCATGGCGCGCAGCACCTCCACCTGCGGGATGGTCTCGATACCCTCGGCCACCGTGCCCATGTCCAGTTTCTTCGCCAGCTCCACCACCGAGGCCACCACGTCGCGGGCACGTTCGTCGTCGCTGCTGAAGAACGTGCGGTCGATCTTGAGCACGTCCACGGGGATGTCCTTGAGCACGTTGAGCGAGGAGTAGCCGCTGCCGAAGTCGTCCATGGAGCACGTGAATCCCAGCTCGTGGATCTCGTCCACCACGCGTCCCAGAAGCTCGAGGTTCTCGAACGCCACGCGCTCGGTGAGCTCCAGCTCCAAGTACCGGGCCGGCACGTCGTAGCGCGCCCTGATCTGCTCGAACGCGTCGAGGAAACCGGGGATGCGCAGGTGCACGGGCGAGAGGTTCACCGACAGGGGAAGCGGATCGACGCCCGCATCGAGCCACGAGCGCACGAGGCGGCACGCCTGCTCGAACACGCACAGGTCGATCTTGACCACGAACCCGTTGCGCTCGAACAGCGGGATGAAGTCGTTGGGCGGGATGAGCCCCCGCTCGGCGCTGATCCACCGTACGAGCGCCTCGGCGCCCACGGGGCGACCGTCGCGCAGGCTGACCTTCGGCTGCAGGTAGGCCACGAACTCGCCCTTCGCCAAGGCGTCGTCCATGCGGTTCTCCAGCTCCTTGTCGCGCAGGATGCGCTCGAAGTCGGCGTCGTTGCAGAACGAGATGCTGCACAGGCTCAAGCCCGACGCGGAGGCCTCCTTGCGCGCGGCGTTCGCGCGGTCCCTGACGGTCACGATGTCGAGCGGCGCGTCGTCCACCAGGTACGCCCCGCAGCTGAGCGCCAGCAGGTAGGGCGTGTCGCCCATATGGTTGTACGCGTTGAGCCGCGTGGCGATGCGATCGATCCATGCGGTGGCGCGCGCGGGGTCGGCGTCGTCGAGCACCACGTTGAACACGTCGGAGGACACGCGTGCGGCGAACTCCCCTCCGGCGAGCTCCTCCACGACGAGCCGATGCAGGTACTTCAGGGTGAGGTCGCCCTTGTCCTTGCCGAAGAAGTCGTTGACCAGCTTGAAGTCCTTGATGTCGAGCGAGAGGAACGTGAACGGGCGCCCCTCGCCCATCCTGCGCGCCAGCAGCTGATCGAAGCGCGCCGCCGTGTGTCCCTCCGTCACGGGATCGACGTAGGCCATGCGCTTGATCTCGCGGTTCTTGCGCGCCGACGTCCAGAGCAGCAGGCCGCCGAACGCCGCGAAGGCCGCGCACGCCACCGCCGCCACGCCGCCCACCGAGAACGCCGTGTACGCGCTGAGCGCGCCCACGTACGCGTCGGGCGGCACGATGGACATGAGGTACCAACCGCCCCTGCCGAGCGGGGCGAAGGTCATCTCGCGCGCCTGGCCGTTCACGGAGAAGCGGACATGCCCGCTTTCTCCAGCCTCCATGCTGCGCTGCAGCTCGGCGAGGCTCCCCTCCTCGAACGTCGCATCGGCGGCAAGGGCGGCGAAGAAGCTCTCCCCCTCGAGCACGGCGTTGCCGTTCGACGACTTGAGGATGAAGTCGCCGTTCTCGGCCACGACGTGGGAGAACCCCACCCCGTCGGACGTGTCGGTGTCCATGAGCAGCTGCATCCGCTCGGGCGGCACCCAGCCCACCACGGCGCCTATGGCGGGATCGTCCGAGGCGGGCGCGGCGTACAGCGCGCCTTCCCGCTCGTCGAGCACGGCGACGAGGCCCTCGCTCACCGCCGTCTCGCCCGCGAGCGCGCGGGCCACCGCGCCGAACCCGGAAACGTCGCGCACCTCGCGCCCGTCCACACGCAGCATGCCCGCCGCGTCCACCGTGCCGATCCATTCGAAGGGGCCGTTGTCCACGTACGCCGCCACCGACGCCGCGCGGCTGTCCTCGGAGGGGCCGTCGATGGCCAGCTCGCGCCCGAGCAAGCCCAGCAGTTCCAGGTTGAACGAGACCCGCTGATCCATCTTGAAGGCCGTCTGCCGCGAGAGCTCGGTCAGGTACCGGTCGGTGTCCTCGCGAGCGATGTCCGCGCCCCGCTGCAACGTCACGCTGCACACGACGGCCGTGGCGAGGGCGAGCACCGCCAGCGCGGTCAGATAGAGCGCAAGGGAGCCTTTGTTTCCTTCGGGGGTTCTCATGCGGCGCGATCCCTTCGGCGTGGTGCCAATACGAATGCGTCCAGTATATGCGCACGTTCGTCGCCATCTTAACCCTTGACTTGACGGCGCGTTCGTGTCAGCAGGTTTTTACACGTTCATCAGGCACGACATCGCATAGATTCCACTTTTCCGCAGCCCCGCGCGCACCCGAAACTTGCTACACTGGAACCCTATTCATGAGCACGGAAAGGATCGGGAACATGGTCTGCGCGAACGCCGCCGGAGGACAACCGAAGATGACGCTGCTGCTCGCCTGCTGCACGCCGGACGAGCGAGCATCTCTCGCGCACACGTTCGGCGACGGCTTCCGCCTCGTGCTCGCGCACGGCGCCGACGAGGCGCTCCGCGCCGTGCGCGTCGACGCGCCCGCCGCCGTCCTATGCAACTTGTCCGCACCCAAGGCCCACACCTTCCTCGACCTGCTCCGGCGCGACGACGACGCCCGGGGCCTGCCGGTGCTCGCGCTCGCGCCGAAGGACGACGAGGACGCGCAGGCATCGGCGCTCGAGCACGGCGCCGACGGCATCGTCACGCTTCCCGTAAGCCCCCTGCTCGCCCGCGCGCGCCTCGAGAGCGCCCTGCGCACCCAGAGCGCGGCGGATGCGCGTGCGCAGGAGATCAACGACCAGCTGCGCTTCCTCAACGAGACGTCGCGCCTGCTGCTCGTGGGCACCGACCCCGACGCGGCCATCCACCGGGCGCTGCGCAAGATCCTCGAGCACTTCGACGGCGAGCGGTCCTACCTCTTCGAGCTGGACGACGAGCGCGAGGAGGCGGCGAACACCTACGAGGTGTGCGCTGCCGGCGTGCCCTCGGAGCAGGCGAACCTCCAGCATCTTCCGTACGCGTCGCAAGCCTACGTGCTCGAAGAGTTCCGCAACGACCGCGTCGTGCGCATCGAGGACGTGGCCGGCATGCCCGAGAACGGCCTTCGGGAGCGGCGCGTGCTCGAGCGGCAGGGCATCCGCAGCGCGTTTCTCGTGCCGCTGTGGAGCGAGGGGCGGCTCGTCGGCTACGCCGGCGTCGACGACCCGCGCAAGAACGCGCGCCACGTCGACCAGCTGGCCGCCATCGGCGACTACCTGGCGGCCATGCTCGCGCGGCGCAATCAGACGCGGCGCTCCGAGCAGGACGGCGAGCTGGCGCAAAAGCTCATGAACGACACGCCCGGCGGCTTCGTCCGCATGAGGATGTCCGCCGGCGGCAACGCCGTGCCCGTGTTCATCAACGACGGGTTCTGCCATATGATGGGCATGACGCACGACGAGGCGATGGCGCTCTACACCGAGGATGCCTACGCGGGCGTTCATCCCGACGACGTCCTCGCCATCCAGCAGGCGGCCGTGAAGGCCATGGAAGAGGATTGCGTGTTCTCGGCGCGGGCGCGGTTCCTCCATCGGGAGAAGGGCTACCAGCTGTTCCAGGCGTACTACCGCACCACGACCGACTCGGACGGCACGAAGTACACGAACGGCTACTACGCCGACGTGACGCCGGAAGCCGCGCAGGAGGAGCGTCGCCGCGAGCTGTTGGACAACCTGCCGTGCGGCGCGATCATCTTCGAGATCGCCTCAGACGGCAGCATCGACTGCCCGCACATCAACAAGCGCTACATCGAGCTCATCGGACGCGATGCGGCCGAATTGCGCGTCCACGACGCCATCCACGCCGTCCATCCCGACGACCGCGCACGGTTCCTGCGCGCCATCGACGAGGCCGTGCGCGAGGACTGCATGATGGAATGCGACCTGCGCACGCTCAAAGGCGACGGCGGCTACCTGCCCTTCCACCTCGTCGGACGCGTGGTGGAGAAGGGGCCGAGCAAAACCGTGATGTACACCACGTACACGCCCATCAGCGATGAGACGCGCTCGCTCGGCGCCGCCCTCGCCGACCAGCGCCGCGCCGAGCGCCGCGCGCGCGAGATCAACGAGCAGCTGCAGTTCCTCAACGACGCCTCGCGCTACCTCTTGGTGGGCGCCGACCCGGACGACTCCATCCGCCTCGCCCTCGAGAAGATGCGCACGTACTTCGCCGGCGACCGCGCCTACGTGTTCGAGCTCGACGATGAGGAGGGGCTGACCAACAACACCTACGAATGCTGCGCGCCCGGCGTCCCCTCCGAGCAGCACAACCTGCAGGATCTTCCCTGCACGGCCTACACGCGCACGCTCGGCATCCTGGGAACCGGCGAGAGCATCTGCCTCGACGGAGTGGATGCCATCGTCGAGAGCGGCATCGACGAGAACGACATCATCACCGGCCAGGGCATCGAGAGCATCATCCTCGTGCCGCTGCGCACCGGCGAGCGGCTCGTCGGGTTCATGGGCGTCGACAACCCCGCGCGCAACGTCTCGCACGCGAGCCACCTCGTCGCGCTCGGCGATTACGTGACGGCCATCCTGCGCCGCCGCGACGACGAGGAGCAGATCCTGCACGACAACCGCGTCATGCACGACCTCATGAAGGACATGCCCGGCGGCTTCGTCCAGCAGCGGGTGACGCCCGACGGGCGGACCATCCCCCTGTTCATCAACGAGGAGTTCTGCCGCATGAGCCATATGAGCCACCGCGAGTGCGTCGAGTTCTACAGCGAGGACGGCTTCACCGGCGTCCACCCCGACGATGTGGAGATGGCGAACGAAGCGCTGGGCAAGCTCGTATCCACCCGCGACACCATCACGCTGCGCCTGCGCCTCATCCGCGGCGACGGCGGCTACGTGCCCATGCAGGTGTTCTACCGCGTGACCGACGACCGCGACGGCAACCTGCTGCTGAGCGGCTACTACACCGACCTCACCGAGCAGCTGGCCCGCGAGGAGCGCGAGAAGGCCGAGCGCGACGAGCTGACGGGGCTCTTCAACCGCACCTGCCTCGCGCGCATGCGGGACGACGCGTACCTGGGGCTCTCGTCGTGCGGCGTGCTGTTCTTCGACGTGAACCATTTGAAGACGGTGAACGACACGCAGGGCCATGAACAGGGCGACATCATGCTGCGGCTCGTGGCCGACGGCATCCACGCCATATCCGACGAGCGCGTGCACGGCTACCGCTACGGCGGCGACGAGTTCATCGTGGTGGCCTGCGATTGCGACGAGGCCGAGCTGGCGGCGCTCGTCGCGCGGTGGGAGGAGGCCCTGCGCGCGCTCTGCGAGAACCGCGCGGTGGTTGCCACGGCCGCCGTCGGCAGCGCATGGAGCCGGGCGCCTTTCACGCTGAGCGACCTGATTCGCCGCGCCGACCGCGCCATGTACGACGAGAAGCAGCGCGCCCGCAGCCGCTAGCGCGCCCTCAATCGCATGCGGTCGCGCCGGCGGCTACCTCGCGCGGCGCTCGACGGTTGCGTGCGGGCAGCGCTGCTCCACCACGCGGTAGAACGCCTCCTTGTCCTTGACGGCGATCATGATCTCCTCGAGCCCCAGCTGGATGGCGATGCGGTCGAACGAGGCGGCGGTCGACGCGAGGGGGCTCCGCGTCTCCCGCAGGGCGCGCACCTTCTCCACCGGCACCCGCACCCCCTGCCAGCCGAACGCGACGACGAAGTTCCCCTCGTCGTCGAACTCCACGTAGTTGCGCGCGATCATCGGGATGAAGAGGGCGTCGCACACGACGAGGCATCCCAGCGAGATGGCCGCCCCGAGGAGCGCCCCCTCCTTCGCAGGATCGGCGAAGGCCATCGCCGCCGGCACGATGAGCAGGATGTTCGCCGCGATCGTGATGAGGTAGAACCACACGTCCACCTTCCCCGCAAACCGCACCGCCCCGCCCGCTTCCTCACTCATGGCTCCCCCTCAACAGCTCGACGTGCGTTTTGACCTGCAGCGCGACGATGACCGCGATGGCGAGCGCCGCCGCGATGCCCGCGCCGAGGCAGACCTGCGGCGCGCAGGGCCACAGCGCGAAGCATCCGATGATGAGTGCCACCAACCACACCGCGACCCCCGATTGGCGCGCCGACGTGCGGTACTGCGCCTCGCTGGGGTGCAGGGAGAGGAACGCGCCGCCTCCTGCGAGGACGGAGAAGCACCTCCTGTTGCCCGCGAACACGAACGCGCCGTACACGAACGTCGCGAGCCCGAACGCGAGGATGGCGATCTGCTCGAGCGAGAACGGTTCCATGGTTGCGCCTGCCTTTCGGGTTACATCACGCGCATCTCGGTCAGTTGCAGATCGCCGTCGAACGCGAGGACGAACGTGACGGTGGTATGCTCGTACACGGCTACGAGCTGAACGGGATTGCTCGTCTTCCCCATGTAGACGAATTCGCCGACGTATTCGTTTCCGAACGACTCGAACGCGCCCCAGTCTCCGCCGTTGAACAGGTCGCGGGCGGAATCGATTACCTCCTGGTTGGTGAGGCTCTTCAGCGTTTCGTTGCCGAGCGCCGCGATGCCCTCGGCGTCGCCCGCCGCGAACAGCTCGACCACCTGCTCGGCTTGGTCGAGCACCTGCTGCTCGGTGTGGCCGCTCGCCTCGCCCACGGCCACGTAGTGCGGCGTGGCCCACCAGGTGGCGGCGGCGAGGATGGCGGCGAGGACCACCACGACGGCCAGCACGATCGCGATGATCTTCGTGCGCTTGCGCTTCTTGCCGGCGGCAATCTCCGACGCGGAAAGGTCCTCGTTGAACTCGGCGGCCACCTGCAGCGGATCGCCCATGCGGCGCTCGACCTGCTCCCAGGTCTCCCCCGCCGCAAGCGCGTCGGAGATGTCTGACTCGAGATCGCGGACGAACTCGTCGCGCCGCCCCTTCGAGCACGCAAGGCGCTTCGCCACCGCTTTCACGTAGGCTTCCCTGTTCATTGCCCCTCCTCCATGATCGACCGCACGTATCCGTCGAATTCGCTCCAAAGCTCGTACATCTCGCGCAGGGCGACGCGTCCTGCGTCGGTGATGGCGTAGTACTTGCGTGCGGGTTCTTTCGCGGTGTGCGCACCCATGCGGCTCGTCACGAGGCCGCCGTCTTCCAGCCGGTAGAGAATGGGATACAGCGTGCCCTCCTTGAGCGAGAGCGCCTCGTCGGTGCGGTCGCGCAGCTCGGCGATGAGCTGGTAGCCGTACTTCTCGTCGCGCTCGAGCAGCTTGAGGACGAGCATATCGAGCGCGCCCTTCTTCATCTGCTGCGCGAACCGTTGCTGCATCGAGCATCCTTCTCTCAGGCACTTAGCAATACTAAATATATCTGATCTGGCATTATATTGCAATATGAAGCTCTTGGGACAAACGGAGGCAGATGGCGAACAGCACTACCTTGTCGGGCGGAAGACCCAGCGCTACAATCGAGGGTATGAAAACTCCCCTTGTGCGTTCTTGCCTGCTTGCTGCGGGCGTCCTCATCATGACGGCGGGCATCGTGCTCGTCACGAAAAGCAACCTGGGCACCTCGCCCATCTCGTCGCTCGGCTACGTGCTGACCTTGGCGTTCCCCGCCGTGTCGTACGGCACGTTCATGTTCGCGTGGAACAGCGCGCTGCTGCTGGGGCAGGTGGCCATCCTGCGCCGGCGCTTCAAGGCGATCGCGCTGCTGCAGATTCCCCTGTCGGTGCTGTTCAGCATCGGAATCGACGGCTTCAACCAGGCGCTCTCGTTCGTCGCGCCCGCAACCTATCCCGCCTCGCTCGCCACGCTCGCGCTCGGCATCGTGGTGCTCGCGTTCGGGGTGGCGTGCACCGTGGTGGCGAACATCGTGATGAACTGCGGCGAAGCGTTCGTCTGCGCCATCACGAGCAGGACGGGGTGGAACTTCGGGCACACGAAGGTGGGCTTCGACCTGGGCTGCGTCGTGCTGGCCGTCATCGCGTCGGTCGCGCTCGTGGGCGGCGTCGCGGGCGTGCGCGAAGGCACCGTCATCGCGGCGGCGGCCACCGGCTTCATCGTGAACGCCTTCATCAAGCTCATGGGCGGCGTGCGACCCGCTTTGGGAGAGGCGAAGGAGCGCGAGAACGAAAGCCCCCTCCCCCATGGCGCGGAGTACGACCGCGCGGACTAAATAAAACACGCCGCGCCCTTTCAACCAGGACGCGGCGTGCGATGGGCGCGATGGGGGCGGCGCAGACCGGTAAGCCAACGCCGCGCCACAATGGAAGGAAGATGCTACCCTCTCTTCACCAGGTAGCATTTGTGGATGCGGGGGTTTCTTTCGAAGTCGTGCGGGATGGTCTGCGCGGTGATGTCCTCGATACGCACGCCGTACTTGGCAAGCTCTTCCTCGTCGGGCTTGAACGAGCGCAGGTTGCATGAGAACACGGCTTCGCCCTCTTCCGAGAGCAGGCGCGACACGCCGATGAGCAGCTCCACATGGTCGCGCTGCACGTCCCACGTGCGCTTGCCCATCGCCTTCGAGTTGGAGAACGTGGGCGGATCGACGAACACGAGGTCGAAGCGGCGGCCCGTACGGCGTGCCTCGGTGATCCACGCCATGACGTCGCCGCGCTCGAACGTGTGCTCCGGGCCCTCGAACCCGTTCGCGGCCATGTTGCGCGCCGCCCAATCGAGGTAGGTCTGCGACAGGTCCACCGTGGCCGTCGTGCGCGCGCCGCCGGCGGCGGCATGCACGCTCGCCGTGCCCGTGTAGGCAAACAGATTGAGGAAGCGCTTGTCCTGCGCCTTCGCGCCCACGAGCTCGCGCGTGAGACGATGGTCGAGGAACAGCCCCGTGTCGAGATAGCCCGCAAGGTCCACCTCGAAGCGGTAGCCGTCCTCCTCCACCTGCGTCACGTAGGAGCGGCGCCCGGAGTCGCGATACTGGCTGCCGCCCTTGTCGCGGCGGCGCACCTTGGAGAACACGTGGTCGGGGCGCACGCCCAGCACCACCGGCGCGAGAGCCAGCACGTCGTCGTAGCGGCGCTGCGCCTTGCCGGGGTCGATGGTGGAAGGGGCCGCGTACTCGGCGATGTGGAGGTAGAGGTTGCCCTCGGCGTCGCCCGCGCCCGGGTACACGTCGATGGCCACCGCGTAATCGGGCAGGTCGGCGTCGTACACGCGATAGCACGACACGCCCTCGCGCTTCGCCCACTTGCGGCGCTCCTTCGCGGTTTTGCGCAGGCGCGCGGCGAACTGCTCGGACGAAGGCTCGAGCACCTCCACCACATGCTCGGCCCCGCCGGCCGAATCGGGCACGATCACCGTCACGGCCTGCATCGGCGGCTCGTCGAACACGAGCGCCTCGGTGGCCACGCGGTCGTGGCCGAGCGTGGCGCGCACGATGGGCGCGCTGCCGAAGCGCGCCTCCACGCCGTCGCCGCCGGCAACCGCGAACGTCGAGCCCGCCGGAGCAGCCGATGCGGCGCGCACGAACGTGGCCGCCTCGGCCTGAGCGCGCGCGTCCGACTGCGAGCGCTCGCCCGACAGCAGCACGCTGGCCACCGTGCAGGCCATCTCCTCGCCGCCGCGCACCTTGCCCGCCGCCGCGCACACGCGCTCCACGAGGCCGTCGACGTTCTGAGCGTCGGCCAGCTCGATGCTGACGGCCTGGCGCAATCCCGCGCGCTTGGCGTGGGTGCGCGCCCGCGCGATGGCGGGCGACGAGGTGGACGCGCCGGCGAAGCGCACGTACAGCGGGTCGGGCGGAGCCGAAGCCGGGCCCTCCGCCGCACCGGGAGCGACGGCCGACGTCAACCCGCGCTCGAAGCGCTCGTCCGCGTCGTCGATGAGCTCGTTCCACGCCTCGGGTTCGGACTGCGCCCAACCGAAGAAGCCCCACCGCTCGCGCGTGAGCCCCGGTGCCAGATCGCACGCCGCAGCCGCCGCCTCCACCACGAGGAAGCCGTCGCCGCAAGCAGGGTCGACGCACGCTTCGCCCCGGCTGCCGCGCTGGCGCCATCCGGACAGCGCCAGCAAGCCCGCCGACAGCGCGCAGGACAGCGGCGCGTCGGGGCCGTCGTCGGGCGTGAGGTAGGTGCGGTGGTACAGCGATTCGCCCGACAGGTCGAGCGAGATGGTGGCGCGTCCCTCGCGGATGCGCACGTCGACCGTGACGTCCGCCGAAGCGGCGTCCACGTCGGGGCGCTCGCCGCGCGCTTCGCGCAGGCGGTCGCACACACCGTCCTTCACCTTGAGCGCGGTGAAGCGGGTGTTGCGCAGCTCCTCGTTCATGCCGTGCGCCGTCACGGCCATGCTCGCACCCGGCGCGATGACGTCCTCCCAGGGAAGGCGCCGCACGCCCTCGTACAGCAGGTTGGCGTCGCCGGCGTTCACGCGTCCCACCACCACGAGGATGCGCGACGCGAGCCGCGACCACAGGCAGGCGGACAGGGCATGGCGCACGTCGCAGAAAAAGGCGACGCCCCCACCGAGGGGGCGCACGCGCTTGATGCCGAGGCGCTTCAACTCTTCAGCGAGCGGCGCCTCCAAGCCGGACAGGCAGCTCGCGAACAGTTCGAGGTTTTCGTTGCAAGGATTGCTCATCCGGGGAACTCCTTGGGAAGTGTTTTCATGGCGCGGGAAGCGGCATGCGATCAAGCACCCGCACGCGCGCCGATTCGTGACGGGAGCGGCATGCGCACAGGCGCGGCAAGGGACGCATGGAACGCTACGTCCCCGCCGCGCCGGAAAAGACTGGAGCGCCGCGCCATAAAAGGAAGAGCCCTAGTCTTCCAGGTAGTCCTTCAGCTTCGAGGAGCGGGAGGGGTGGCGCAGCTTCGCGAGGGTCTTGCTCTCGATCTGGCGGATTCTCTCGCGCGTGACGCCGAACTCGCGTCCGACCTCCTCGAGCGTGCGCGGATGGCCGTCTTCCAAGCCGAAGCGCAGGCTGATCACCTTGCGCTCGCGCTCGGCCAGGCCGTCGAGCACCTTCGACAGCTGCTCCTGGAGCATGCTGAACGAGGCGGCGTCGGGCGGCACCACGGCGGCGTCGTCTTCGATGAAGTCGCCCAGCTGGGAGTCTTCCTCTTCGCCGATGGGCGTCTCGAGCGACACGGGCTCCTGCGAGATCTTCTGAATCTCGCGCACGCGCTCGGCGGGCAGGCCCATCTCCTTGCCGATCTCCTCCGGCGTGGGTTCGCGCCCGAGCTCCTGCAGCAGCTGGCGCTGGATGCGCACGAGCTTGTTGATGGTCTCCACCATGTGCACGGGAATGCGGATGGTGCGGGCCTGGTCGGCGATGGCGCGCGTGATGGCCTGGCGAATCCACCAGGTGGCGTACGTCGAGAACTTGAAGCCCTTCGTGTAGTCGAACTTCTCAACCGCGCGGATGAGGCCGAGGTTGCCTTCCTGGATGAGGTCGAGGAACAGCATGCCGCGACCCACGTAGCGCTTGGCGATGGACACGACGAGGCGCAGGTTCGCTTCGATGAGCTGCTGCTTGGCGTCGATACCCACCTGCTCGATGCGGCCGAGGCGGCGCTTTTCGCGGCGCTCGAGCTCGATGCCCTCGTCTTCGGCCTTCTCAAGTTCTTCGGTGGCGGCGACGCCGGCTTCGATCTTCATGGCGAGGTCGATTTCCTCCGCTGCGGTGAGCAGCGGAACCTTGCCGATTTCCTTGAGGTACATGCGCACGGGGTCGCCCGTCAGCATGGTCACGCTTGCGTCGGCGTTGCGCTTGCGCACCGAGCGCACCTTGCTCTTGCCAACCACCTTCGGCAGCGGAACGTCGACCGTCGCTTTGAGCTCCTCTTCGGGAATGCCCTCAAGCAGGTCTTCGTCGTCGCCGTCCTCGGACAGGCTGCCATCGAGTTTATCGTCGTCGAGCGCGTCGCCGGCGTCAACCACATCGGGTTCGTCGTCGAGCGCGTCTTCTTCCAACATGTCTTCGGCTTCGATTGAGACTTCCGTAGCTTTGCTCTGCTCTTGAACAGACGTTTGCTTACTTGAGGCTTGGGCCACGTGATCTTCCTTTCCGACAGGACTGCGCGCTGGGCATGAGTATACATACGCACCAGGCGCAAAGATACAGCCAAATAGTTTATCATAGTTGGGCCCGTTTTAGACGACGAATATAAAGCTTCAAACGGGGTGGTGCAGGGCCGGCCCCCCTCCCTGTTCGCACGAATGAACAGGCATTTTAGAACGCGTAGCAATTCGGTCGCGTTCTTGCAACATTTTCTTGCCAACCTATGCTTTAATAACGCGTACGTCGTTTGATTCGGCTTCGCGCGCCCCACGGCATCGCGCACCGGTCCGATGCTCTTCCGTCGAAAGGACGCAGTATGGGACGTACTCACCGCAGGATGCCGGCTTTCAAGGGCTCCCTCAAGCTGTCGCTTGCGACGTTCGCGCTCGCCTGCATCGTCGTGGGAACGTTCAGCTTCCAATACTACCAGCAGCTGCAGAGCACCATCCGCGCCGAGAGCGGCGGCTACCTCCAGGAAATCGCCACGCGCATCGGCGCGAACATCGACCGCACCATCGCCGACAACTACTCGTTCCTGCACACGGTGTCGTCGGGCCTGCACACCGCGCAGGTGACCACCTTCTCCCGCTTCGCCGCCGTGGTCGAGGCGCAGCGCGAAGGCTGGGAGTTCCAGGACATCATGCTCATCGACGCGGACGGCAAGGCGTACGCGAGCACCGGCGAGCCCGTGAAGCTTGACAACGACGCGTACTTCATGGATGCGGTGAGCGAAGGCAGGGCGGTCATCTCGAACGCGCAGATGATCGACAACGAAGAGCGCATCGCGCTGTCCATCCCGCTCGAGAACATCACCATGGACGGCACGCCCATGGTGGCGATGGCCGCCGTGTACGAGCCGGCATCCTTCGACGAGACGCTGTCCATGTCGTCGTTCGACGGACAGTCGTTCTCGTGCATCATCGACCGCGGCGGCACCATCGTCGTGCGCTCGTCCTCCCCCTCCGCCCTCGAACTGGGCTACAACGTGCTGACCACCATCGGGCAGTCGGAGCTCGATCAGGACGACAGCCTCGAGTCGATGAAATCCTCCATGGCCGCCGAGGGGAAGGGTCAGATCGGCTTCACCATCGACGACGTGCGCTACTACGCCGTGTACACGCCCATCGCGCCGCAGAACTGGTACCTGCTCACGTTCGTGCCCGCGAGCGTGGTGAACGCGCGCTCGGACATGATGCTGGGCGCAACGCTGCTCATGTGCGGCGTCGTGACGGCGGCCTTCGCCGCGCTCGTGGCGTTCTTGCTGTTCACCTCGTCGCGCAACCGCCGAAAACTCGAGCACATCGCCTACGTGGACGACGTGACGAGCGGCCACACCATCCAACGCTTCTACGACCTGGCGCAGCAATCGCTGTCCGCGACGGATCGGCCGCGCTACGCGCTCGTCTACACGAACATGGAGAAGTTCAAGGTGCTCAACGAGCAGTTCGGCCGCCGCTCCTGCGACGACCTGCTGCGCATGTTCTCGGAAACCATCGAGAGCGGGCTGCGCCCCGGCGAGTACATCGGGCGGCAGTCGGCCGACAACTTCTGCATCCTCATCGAGTTCGACGGCGAGCCGTGGCTGCGCGAGCGCTTCGCCGAATGGTACCGCATCGCCGAGCGCTTCCTCGAGGAGAACCAGCCGCAGTGGAACCTGCCCATCGTGGAGTTCGGCATCTTCGTCATCGACAACGACGAGCTGCCCTTCCCCCAGATGATCGACCGCGCGAAGCTGGCGTTGCGCGAATCGCCCCAAGCCATCGGCGGCAAGATTCGCTACGCCGTGTACGACGACGAGGTGCGCCGCCTGCTCGTGCGCGAGAAGCAGCTCGAGGACATGATGGAGCGCGCCATGCTCGAAGGCGAGTTCCAGGTGTATTTGCAGCCGAAGTACCGCCTGCCCGAGCGCGTCGTGGGCGGCTCCGAGGCCCTCACGCGCTGGGTGAGCGCCTCGGAGGGCATGATATTCCCCGACGAGTTCATCCCCCTGTTCGAGAAGAACGGGTTCATCGTCACGCTCGACCTCCACGTGTTCGAGGAGGTGTGCCGCACGCTGCGCGGGTGGATCGACCGGGGGCTCACGCCGCCGAAGACGTCGGTGAACTGCTCGCGCGCCCACGTGAAGAGCAAGAACTTCCTCGATGCGTACCGCGCCATCGCCGATCGCTACCGCATCCCCGAGCGGCTCATCGAGATCGAGCTCACCGAGGGCATCGTCATGGAGGACTCGCATCGCCTCATCGAGGTCATCGAGGACATCCACGAGGCGGGCTTCGACTGCTCCATCGACGACTTCGGCAGCGGGTACTCCTCGCTCAACATGATCCAATCCATCCCCGCCGACACGCTCAAGCTCGACAAGATCTTCTTCCGCAACCGCACGAAGGACCCGGCGCGCACGCGCTCGGTGGTGCAGAGCATCGTGAGCATGGCGCAGGCCCTCAACATGGACACGGTGGCCGAGGGCGTCGAGTACGAGGATCAGGTGGACATGCTCGAGGAGATCGGCTGCGACTACGTGCAGGGCTACGTGTTCGCGCGCCCGATGCCCATCGCCGACTTCGAGCGCCTGGCGTTCGGCGAAGAGACGAACGAGGAAGGCGAGGAGCGATGATGTCCGCACATCCGGCCCTGCGTCGTCTCGCGCGCGGCGCGCTCGCAGCCTGCGTCGCGGCGTCCCTGCTCGTGAGCACCGTCGCGTGCGCGAGCAGCTCGAGCGAGGACGGCGACGTGCTGTCGCAGAAGGTTGCCGAGGAGGGGCGGACGCAGGTGTCCGTCCTCGTGAAGTACGCCTTCACCGTCAACGGCTTCGAGCAGGCCGTGGAAGAGCAGTTTCCCGACATCGACATCGTGCAGGTGGGCAACTACACGCGCGAGATGGGCATCGACGAATACGAGGCGCGCCTCGCGCACGGCGACCTCACCGACATCGTGATGACCTGGCCCTACGAGGTGGGCGAGCAGTACTGGGACGACAATCTGCTCGACTTGAGCGGCATGGGCTTCTCGAGCCGCTACAACATCTCGGCGCTCAACGAGATCGCACGCGACGGCAAGCTGTACTACCTGCCCGGCCCCGCGCAGGTGCGCGGCATCGTGTACAACAAGACGCTGTTCGCCGAGAACGGCTGGGAGGTCCCCGCCGACTTCGACGGGTTCGTGGAGCTGTGCCGCACCATCGAGGACAGCGGCATGCGCTCGCTGCAGCTGGGCCTCAAGAACGCCGAGGTGCTCGACACCGCGTTCACGGGCTTCGGCTTCGCGTCCTGCTACGGCAAGCCGCAGGACGAGCGCTGGCTCGAGGCGTACGACCGCAACGACGGCGCGAGCTTCGGCGACCAGTTCCAACCGGCGCTCGACACGTTCCAGACGCTCGTCGACGAGAACATCCTGCAAGCGGGCGACCTCGACGTGGACTACGCGCAGCGCGAGACCATGCTGTTCACGCGCGGGTGCGCCATGGTGGAGGATTCGGTGCTCATGGCGCGCATGGGCGAGAGCCAGACGGGCACCACCGACGAGTTCGCGCTCATGCCGTTCTTCAACCCCGGCGACGGCGGCGACTGGGCACGGCTCTACCCCGTCTGCTACATCGGGTTGGGCAAGCAGATCGCGCAGGCGGGCAACGAAACCGTCTACGACGCCGTCATGCGCATCATGGACTACCTCAGCACGCCCGAAGGCCAGGAGGCGCTCATGTCCGACACGGGCGCCATGTACTCGAACCTCACCGGCGTCGGCGCGCCCGACGTGCCCGAGATCGACGACATGCGCAACGCGCTGGAGCACGGCCGCTACGGGTCCTTCCCCACCCTGGCCAACGCCCAGGACGCGCTGCGCGAGGGGCTGGCCGGCATGGTGCGCGGCGACACGACGAGCGCCCAGGTGATCGAGATGGTGGACGCGCAGAACGCCGCGCCGCAGAGCGCCTCGAACGAGGAGGAGGTGCTCGGGGCGGCCGCGAGCGACTTCACGCTGGCCGAGACGGGCGGCTTCGTGGCCGATGCGCTGCGCGAGGCGAGCGGCGCCGACGTCGCGCTGTTTTTGGACAACGGCAAGGACGGGCGCTACAACGGCAAGGGCATCAGCGGGCGGCTGTACGGCGGCACCGTGACCATGACCGACGTGCTGCGCATCCTGCCCGACCTCAAGCACGGCGAGACCGGCACGATGTGGACGGTGAGCATGACCGGCGCGAACCTGCTGCGCACGCTCGAGTACGCCCTTCCCGTGGACAACGACCAAACCGGCTGGTTCTACTACGCCTCCGGGCTCACGATGACCTACGATCCGCAGGCCGCACCGGGCAGCAGGATCAAGGCCATCGCCCGCAGCGACGGGTCGGCCATCGAGCCCGACGCCGTCTACACCGTCGCCGTCATGGACGAGACGGTGCCCGACGAGTACCTGCTGTCGTGCGATCGGTCGAACCGCGCCGTCGCCGACATCGTGGCGCAGGCGGTGCGCGACGCCAAGACCGTCGCGCCCGCGCAGGACGGGCGCTTCATCGTGGGCTAGCGTGCCCGTTAGCCCTCGGGCGGCAGGAAGCTGCGCAGCGTGTCGTAGAGCTGCTTCGCGTCGAACGGCTTGGGGATGAACCCGTTCATGCCCGCGGCCGCCGCATCCTCGCGATCCTCCTGGAACGTGTTGGCCGTGAGCGCGATGATGGGGATCTCCCGCGCGTCGACGCGGGCGAGCGCGCGGATCTCCGCCGCCGCCTCGAGGCCGTCGAGCACCGGCATCTTCACGTCCATGAGCACGAAGTCGAAGGTTCCGGGAACCGATTGCGCGAACAGGTCGACCGCTTCGCGCCCGTTGGCGGCGCGCTTGGTTTCCACGCCCTCCATGTCGAGCAGCGCCACGGCGATCTCGGCGTTCAAGTCGTTGTCCTCGGCCAGCAGCACGCGCGTGCCCGCAAGCGAGCGCGGCGGCACGCCGTCGACCGCACAGAACGACCCCGCTGAGGCAGGCGCCTCCACGGCGGCGGGCAGGTCGAGGATGAAGAAGAACTCCGAGCCTTCGCCCGCGACGCTCTTCACGTCGAGCTTGCCGCCCATGAGCCGCACGAGGTTGCTGCTGATGGCCAACCCCAAACCGGTGCCCTGCGCGTTGAGACGGTTCCCGGAAGCCTGTTCGAACGACACGAAAATGCGCTCGAGATCCTCCTCGTGGATGCCCGCGCCCGTATCCTTCACGCTGAAGCGCACGTTCACCGTGCCCTCCTCGCGCAGCAGCACCCCGATGCTCAGCCGGATGGTGTCGCCGGGATCGGTGAACTTGAGCGCGTTCGACAGCAGGTTCGCCAGCACCTGCTGCAGGCGCACGTCGTCGGCCACCACCACGTCGTCGGCGTCGCAGCGCGCCTCGAGCACGATGCCCTTCTCCTCGGCTTGAATGCAGAACATGCTCTGCAGCCGATCGGCGAGCGAATGCAGGCTGACCGGCGCCGTCTCGATGTGCATCTTGTCGTTCTCGATCTTGCTCATGTCGAGGATGTCGTTCACGAGCGACAACAGGAACTGCGCCGAGGTGTTGATCTTCTCGAGGCTCGAGCGGATGGACGGCGTGGCCTCGCCCGACAGCGACGCCACGTTCGACAGGCCGATGATGGCGTTCATGGGCGTGCGAATCTCGTGCGACATGCGCGAGAGGAAGTCGGTCTTCGCGCGGCCCATCTCCTCCACTTTCTCCAGCTTCATCTCCATCATGCGGTTGCGCACCTTCGCCACCGACACCACCACGACGATGGCGCCGACGAACAGGCACAGCACCAACCCGAGCGCCACGATGAGCAGCGGATTCTCGGACACGACGGCCTGGATGGTGCGCTGCTGGCCGAACGCGGGCATGGTGTTGCGCGACGAGATGGTTTCCAGCTCGTCGGAGGTGAAGCTGTTCACGGCCTTGCTCATGATGGAGTACAGCGCGGAATCGACGGGCTTCGGGAAGGCGAGCGAGAGGTTGCTGTCGTGGTGCTCGGAGGTGGTGGGCGTGATGTTGTTGAACGCCTGGTCGGTGAACAGGCTCTCCGCGAACGCGACGGGCATGCTCGTGATGTCGGCGCGTCCCGAGTTCACCGCTTCGAGGCAGTCCTCGTAGGTGCGGTAGTACACGATGTCCGACGCGCTCACGCCGTTCGAGCCGGAGCGCCCCTCGATCTGCGCGAACACGGTGCCCTGCGAGCTGGTGAGCTTGTTGCGGAACACCACCTCGTTGAGCGCGGCGAAGCTGTCGGTGATGGCGAGCCCTTCGGCGTCGGCGGCGTACCCGTCGTCCATGAAGCAGCCCATAATGTCCGCTTCTCCGGCGTTCACGAGGTCGATGGCCCCCTGGTAGGTGCTTGCGTGCACGAGGCGAAACGTGAGGCCCGTGCGCTCGGTGATGCGGTCGAGCACGTCCTTCACGATGCCCTGGTACTGGCCGTCGCGCTGGTAGTAGAGCGGGTAGCGGTCCTCCATGACGGCCACCCTGATGACGCCCGCCTGCTCGATGTAGGCGCGGTCGGCGTCCGAGAACCCGATGGGGGTTCGGTAGCGCGAGGGCATGTGCTTGACGTCGAGTTCTTCGGCGAATTCGGAATCTGCGGTGTATATCGAGGTCATCGCATTGTTCAGCTCGTCGATCAACGGGCTGCCCGCCGGCGTGGCGATGTAGTACGGCTCGCCTTCGAACTCGGCCACCACCTTGCGGCCGTCGATGACGTCGGGATCGTTTCCCAGCATGACGTCGGCGATACCGGTGCTCAGGCACTGGATGTAGTCGTCGTACTCCAAGCTCTTGACGGTGCAGTCGATGCCGTTGAACTCGAGGTAGTTTTCCAGACGGCGAATCTTCTCGGCAGCGTTCTCGAACGCGCCGATGGTTTTGCCGTTCAGCGTCTTGGGGTCGAAGGTGACGATGTCGTCGGCGTCCTCCGAACTGATGAGCAGCGCGTGGTTCGACCCGATGGGATAGGCGGCGTACTCGTAATAGGATGCGATCTGCTCGCGGTAGTACATGCCGCCGATGAGATCGAGCTCGCCGGCCACGATGCGGTCCATGAGCTCGTCGGCCTCCCCGTCGACGAACTCGTACTCCCACCCGGTGTACTTGGCGATCTCGACGAGCCAGTCGTAGAAGATCCCCGAGCGCACGCCGTTCTCGTCGGTTTCGCTGATGCCGGCAACTTCGGGAAACGCCACTTTGATCGCACGCGACGCGTGGGATTCGGGTTCGGTTGCGGATGCGGGGTCGGGTTCGTCGGGTTCGCGGGGCCCTTCGGCCGCCGACTCGTGCGATGACGCTTCCGCATCGCCCGCATCGGACGATTCGGCGGTCACCTCCGCTCCCGACGACTGACCGGGCACCGCTTCAGCCGATGCGGGTGCGACGAAGACGGTAGTTGCGATCAGCAATGCTGCCATTGCCGAGCAGACGCAGCGCGCTGCTTTTGTTCTCACAGCCCATCCCTCCTTCGACACCTGCTTGTTCGAGCTCGTCCCACGATGCGCTAGGATACCATGGGTTGACGGGTAACCGCCAATTCGGTAACCAACAATATGCGCGCCGTCCATGCCCATGGATTTCATGCACCTGCGGGGCGCTGCGCGCGCGTCGCGTATACTGTCGTCGAAGGACATCGTCGTCGCATGCGCAAGGAGTCCCTGATGATCGCACATCGTTTTGCCTGTTCAAATGGTCTTTCGACCCGGTTCGCCCGCGTCGGCCCGAGCCTGGCCCTCGGCTTCGCCTGCGCCCTCTCCCTCGCCGTCGCCCTCGGCTTCGCCTGCCTGCCGCACGCGGCGGCGTTCGCCGTGACGAGCGAGGACGACCTCGTGCTGGGCACGAGCATCGCCGAGCGCGGGACGCCCCTCGAGCAGGCCCCCGACCTCGACGCGTCGTTCGCGGCGCTCATGGACGAAGACGGAACCCTGTGGTTCGGGCGCGGGGCCGCCGATCAGGCGCAGATCGCCTCGCTCACGAAGATCATGACGGCCCTCGTGGCGGTGGAGCACCTCGACGCGGCGGCGACGATCGAGGTGACGCCGACGGCGGCGAGCATCGGGGAGTCGAGCGCGGGCCTGGTCGAGGGCGACACGATGACGTTCGACGACGCGCTCAAGGCGGTGCTCACGGCCTCGGGCAACGACGCCGCCGCGGCCGTGGCGCAGGCGGCCGGGGCGCGGCTGCTCGAGGAGCAGGGCGCGAGCGGCGACGCGCAGGCGTGCGAGGCGGCGTTCGTGGAGGCGATGAACGCCAAGGCGCGCGATCTCGATCTGGCGAACTCCCTGTTCACGAACCCGCACGGGCTGGACTTCGACGCGTTCGCGCAAGGGCAGCACAGCTGCGCGCAGGACGTGGCCGCGATGCTGCGCGCGGCCATGCAGCACGACCTGATCCGCGCGAACATCGGGTACGCGCAGGTGGACATCGTGGTGCAGCGCGGCGGCGTGCCCACCGCGCTCACGCTGACGAACACCGATGCGCTGCTGGGAAGCTACGAGGGAACCTGCGCCGCCAAGACCGGCTACACGCTGGCCGCGGGGCCGTGCTCGGCCTCGGCGGTGAACCGGGGCGACGGGCACGAGTACTACGCGGTCGTGCTGGGCTCCTCCTCGAAGCCGCAGCGGTTCGCCGACGCCGAGGCGCTCTACGACTGGGTGTTCGCCCACCGCGCCGCGCTCGAAGACGAGGCGGAAGCGCGACCCGAGGAGCGCGAAAGCGCGCCGCCGCAGGTTGACGAGGAGACGTATCAGCTGGTGAACGCGACGAGTTCGACGAAAACCGAGATCGCCGGCGCGGAGGCGTCCTACCCCGTCGTGGCGAAGGTTGCGCACGGCGACTGGACGGACCGCACCGTGGAGGCCACCGTAGCCGACCCGTACGCAGCGGTCACGGTGGCCGCGGGTTCCGAGCGCATCGAGCAGGAGGTCGCCTTCGCCGACGTGCACGGCGACGTGCGGCGCGGCGACGTCGTGGGGCGCATGACCTTTCGCCAGGGAGGAACCGTGCTGTGGGAGGCCGACCTCGTGGCCGTCCGCGACGCGGCCGCCCCCGCCTGGTGGGAAGCGCTCGGCGTGGGCGTGCAGCGCTTCTTCGCCAACCTCACGGGCGCGCCGACGGTGGCCGCGAGCAGCGTCGAGGCGCTCGGGGCCATGAAGGTGTCGTAGCGCGTTACAGCAGATCGTCCGGGTCGACGTCCACGGCCACGTTCGCGTCCTTGTCGGGCTTGCGGCGGCGGAACAGGGGCAGCAGCACACAGGACAGGTCGGCGTCGGTCGGGCACTTCACCACGATGTGCCAGCGGTACGTGCCGCGCAGCTTCGCGAGCACGCACGGCGTGGCGGGCAGCACGCTCCAGCCGTCGCCGCCGAAGTCGCGCACGACCTCCTCGAGCCCCGCTTGCAGCTCGCCCGCCACGCGCCGGACGGCCGGCTCGTCCTTGCCCCACACCAGCACGTTCGCCATGCGCACGTAGGGCGGGTAGCCCAGCAGGCGGCGCTTCGGCAGCTCGTCGCGCAGGAACAGCGCGCGGTCGTAGGACGCGGCCGCCCGGATGGGAGCCGCGTCGGCCTCGTAGGTTTGCACGAGCACGCGGCCCGGCAGCTCGGCGCGGCCCGCGCGGCCGGCCACCTGCTCCACGAGGGCGAACGTGCGCTCGGCGGCGCGGTAGTCGGGCAGCTTGAGCATGGTGTCGGCGTTGATGACGCCCACGAGCGTGACGTCTTCGAAGTCGAGCCCCTTCGCAATCATCTGGGTGCCCAGCAGAACGGCCGCGTCGGCGGCGGCGAACTCCTCGAGCAGGCGCTGGTGGGCGCCCTTGCCGCTCGTGGTGTCGGCGTCCATGCGCACGATGGGCACCGACGCGCCCACGCCCGGCATGCCGTCGAGCAGCACGCGAAGCTCGGCTTCGACGCGCTGCGTGCCCGCCCCGAACTTCTTGAGGTAGGGGCTGCCGCATTCCGGGCAAACGGGCGGCGCCGTCACGCGATGCCCGCAGTGGTGGCAGATGAGGAAGTTGCCGCGCTCGTGGTAGGTGAGCGACGTGGAGCACGAGGGGCACTCGGGCACGAACCCGCATTCGCGGCACAGCAGGAACTTCGCGAATCCGCGCTGGTTGAGCAGCAGCACCACCTTGCGGCCCGCCGCGAGCTCCTCTTCGAGGGCGCGCACGAGCGGCAGCGCGAACATCGAGCGTGAGCCGCCGCTGAACTCCTTCGCCATGTCCACCACCTGCACCGCGGGCAGCGGCTTGCCGTTGGCGCGTTCGGGCAGATCCACGTGATGCCACGCCGGGTCCTTCGCGCACGCGTGCAGCGCCTCGATGGACGGCGTGGCCGAGCCCAGCGCCACGGCGGCGCCGGCGCGGCGCGCCATCCATACGGCCACGTCGCGGGCGTGGTAGCGCGGGGCGCTGTCCTGCTTGTAGGAGCCCTCGTGCTCCTCGTCGATCACGACGAGGCCGAGGTTCGCGAGCGGCGTGAACAAGGCGCTGCGGGCGCCCACCACCACGCGCGCCGCGCCCGAGCGGATGAAGTCCCATTGGTCGTAGCGCTCGCCCTGGCTCATGCGCGAGTGCATGACGGCCACCATGTCGCCGAAGCGGCCGCGGAAGCGCGCGACGGTCTGCGGCGTCAGCGAGATTTCGGGCACGAGCACGCACGCCGTGCGGCCGGCGGCCAGCGTGGCCTCGATGGCCTGCAGGTACACCTCCGTCTTGCCCGAGCCGGTTACGCCGTCCACGAGCACCACCTCGCCCGCGCCGCGCTGCCGCGCGCCGTCGATGGCGGCGAGCGCGGCGGCCTGCCCGGGCGTGAGCGGCGGCTTGGGGCTGGGAACGAAAGATCCCCCCGGTCCGCCAACGTCAGCGAGGGCTCCTGCGGTGCCCGAGATCGTGGGGATGGCGGAGGCGAAGCGTACTTCGGTACGCGAGTCTCCGGCATCGCCGCGAGATCGGGTGCCGCAGGAGGCCGCAGCGTCGGCAGGTTCCGACGGCTGACAAGCCGGCGGAACGGCAAAGCCTCGCATGCGGCGGCGGTGCTCGATGACCACGACGCCCTGCTTCTCAAGCGTCTTGAGCGGCGAGGACACCGCGCCGAACTCGGCGGACAGCTCCGCCACGCGCAGCTCGCCGCGCTCGAGCGCCGCCACGATGGACGCCTGCTTCACGGCGTTCTTGCGCGGCTCGAAGTCGGAAAACGACGGGCCGGGCACCACCCAGCGGTCGTCCACCTCCCCCACCGAGGGCTCTTCGAGCCGCCAGTAGCCGCCCTGCGCCCGCACCATGCGCGGCACGCCGCCCGGCGGCGTGAACAGGCGCACGCACGACGACAGCGGCGCGACGTAGCGCTCCGAGAGCCACTGCGCGCACGCGGCGCCCTCCTCGTCGAAATAGGGGCGACTCACCGCGCGCACGATGCCCTTGAGCTTGGCGGGGTCGAGCCCCGCGGGCCAGTCGCCCTCGGCGCGCTCGTCGAGGGATATGACGAACCCCACCGCCTGCCGATGCCCGAACGGCACGAGCACGGCGCAGCCCACCTCCACCGGCTGATCGCCCGCGGCGGCCTCGTCGGCGACGGCGTAGGTGTACGGCGCGTCGAGCGCCTGCGTGGGAATGTCGAGGATAACGGATGCAAGTTTCATGCCCCCAGTATACCCCACGGCTCCCGCAGCCGCCGCCCCGCCGGCTCCTCCACCCACATTGCGCAGGAAACCCTTTGGTCGTCCGGCGCGGCGCACGCTCGTCGAACATGATCTTCACCTACGGTTTTAGACACTATACCGCCGCCGCCAGCGCCTCGATGACGAACTGGTTGAGCGACTCGTTCCTTTCTGCCGCCTTCAATGCGGCGCGCTCGTGCAGTTCTGCGCCGACGCGCACGTTGAACGTCCCCTTGAATGGCTTTTCCGGGTTTTTGCCTTTTTCCTCGCAGAAAGCCAGGTAGTCGTCCACAGCCGCATGGAAGGACTGCACGATCTCCGAGGCGTTGTCGCCCTCGAAGTAGATGGCGTCGCGCATCCCCGCTACGTTGCCGAACAGGTATCCGCCCTCTGCATCGTACGAGACGAGCGCCGTATAGCCTCGATACCTCAGCGCGTTTCCCACGTTCATCTCCTTCCCGCCTCTTTCAAGAAAGCGGCCATCGTGCGCACAGCCGCAGCACGCATCTCGCTACCTGGATGGGGCACATGCATGAGCAGCATTCGCCCATCGCTTTCCCGATAAAAGCGAATGCGGGAACCCGACGTTTTTCCCTTGCCGTCGAGCGCGAATCCGTACCAGGCCATCACCCGCACCGCATCGTCGAAACGGAACGTCCGAGGACAAGCCATCAGTCGGGCAGCGAGCCGATCGACGCTCGTCATGACGGTTCCTTTAGTTGCAACTGAATTATAGTTGCAATACCTGGAAAACTCAAGGGACGTCTCGCCAACGCGGCCATCGGGCACCTCCCGCCCGCCTTGCGAAGCGGCTTATCGCGGACGCGCAAGGCGTATTCCGTTGCTCAGAGGATCTTGCGGGCGTGGTACGGGCGGCGCGGAACCCCGCCGCCATCTATGGGCGTCGCGCAGAGACCGCCCTGCGGGACGGCTTGCGAGCGATGCGCCTGCACTGGCTCTTTTCGTTGGACGCAGTATAACACAAATAAACGTACATTTGTACTCTTTTAATAAGAATCCCCCGTAAACCAAAGCCGGCCCGCGGAAAGCGGGCCGGAATCGGAACCGAAGCAGGGAGTTAGTTTACGCCAGGCCGCAGGCCTTTCGCAGGGCGTCGGCCTTGTCAGTGCGCTCCCAGGTGAACTCGGGCAGCTCGCGGCCGAAGTGGCCGTAGGCGGCGGTCTTGCGGTAGATGGGGCGGCGCAGGTCGAGGGCGTCGATGATGGCGCCGGGGCGCAGGTCGAACGCGCCCTCGACGGCGGCCATGATGTCGGCCTCGGGCACCGCGTTCGTGCCGAAGGTGTCGATCATCACCGAGACGGGGCGCGCCATGCCGATGGCGTAGGCCAGCTGCACCTCGCAGCGCGCGGCGAGGCCGGCGGCCACCACGTTCTTGGCCACCCAGCGCGCGGCGTAGGCGCCCGAGCGGTCCACCTTCGTGCAGTCCTTGCCGGAGAACGCCCCGCCCCCGTGGCGGCCCATGCCGCCGTAGGTGTCCACGATGATCTTGCGGCCGGTGAGGCCCGCGTCGCCCATGGGGCCGCCGATGACGAAGCGGCCGGTGGGGTTCACGTAGATCTCGGCGTCCGGCGACAGCGCCACGCCCTCGCGCGCCAGGACGGGCATGACCACCTGGTCGACGACGGCCGCGTACAGCTCGTCGTGCCCGACCGACTCCGCGTGCTGCGTGGACACCACGACCTTCTCCACGCGCACAGGGCGGCCGCCCTCGTAGCGCACGGACACCTGCGTCTTGCCGTCGGGGCGCAAATACGGCAGCGTCCCGTCCTTGCGCACCTCGGCCAGGCGCTCGGCCAGGCGGTGCGACAGGTAGATGGGCAGCGGCATGAGCGTGGGCGTCTCGTCGCAGGCGTAGCCGAACATCATGCCCTGGTCGCCCGCGCCGATGCGCTCGTAGGGGTCGTCGTCGCCGGCGAGGCCGTGCTGGGCCTCCCAGCTCTCGTCGACGCCCTGCGCGATGTCGGGGCTCTGCTCGTGGATGGCGTTGAGCACGCCGCACGTGTCGCAGTCGAAGCCGTACTTCGCGCGGTCGTAGCCGATGTCGGAGAGCACCTCGCGCACGATGGCCGGCACGTCGACGTAGGCCTGCGTGCGGATCTCGCCCGTGACCATCACCATGCCGGTGGTGGCCAGCGTCTCGCAGGCGCAGCGCACCTGCGCGGGATCGGCGGCCTGCCCGCCGGGGGCCACGTAGCCGGCGGCGGCGAGCTCGATCTCCTTGGCGAGGATCGCGTCGAGGACGGCGTCCGAGATCTGGTCGCACACCTTGTCGGGGTGCCCCTCGGTAACGGATTCGGATGTGAACAGATATGATGAAACTTCGGCCATGAATTCCTCCTTCATCGGTGTAGGCCGGACCACCTTGGCATATACAGCCAGGTTGGTGTCGGGATCATCGAGCCAACTCTCTCCCCCGACTCTTGATAAAACGGGAACCGCGCAAGCGGCCGGAACGCCCGTAAACCTTGCCGATGGTACCCTGAAAGCGACATCCGCGCAAGGGCGAATGCACGGCAAGCGCGCAACCACCACGACTGCCCGGACAGCGCCTCCGGCTTCCGCTCGCAGCCGCACCCGACGGAGCGCCCGAAGGGGGTCGCGCAAAGGTGGCGCGCAACCGCCGTTCCTGTGGCGATACGGCAACTTCCTCGATCGGGCCGCGCAGCTCATGGTACACTTTTCGGCTGAAACCTAGCCCCCGCCCCGAGGCGCGCGATGCCTCGGAAGCGGTGTTCCGAAAGGACGCACCATGCCCACCAATGCCGACTACACGCACGAGTACTTCCAGATCATGGACGAACTGGGCGGCGACATCGCCGGACGGCGCGCCGCGTACGACTACATGCAGCGCTCCACGGCCATCGTGCACCACCAGGTGGTGGCCTGCTCGTTCATCCCGCGCCTGTTCAACAAGAAAACCTACGAGGTGATGAAGGACACGGCCGAGACGGCGCACCGCATCCTGTGCAAGGTTATCGAGCACTACCTGGACGACCCCGAGTACCGCCGCGCCTTCGACTTCGACCCGCGCCTCGAGGAGCTCATCCTGCTGCCGCGCGGCTACGCGTCGGTGCTGCCGTTCGCGCGCGTGGACACGTTCATCGACGAGGACGACTACCGCGTGAAGTTCTGCGAGTTCAACGCCGACGGCTCCTCGGGCATGAACGAGAACCGCGAGATCACCACGTCGGTGGCGCAGTCCGAGACGTTCAAGCGCTTCTCCGAGCGCCATCAGGTGCAGGGCTGCGAGCTGTTCGAATCGTGGGTGCAGGCGTTCCTGGACATCTACGCCACCTACGAGCGGCGCGTCGACAACCCGCGCATCGCCATCTGCGACTATCTCGAGAACGGCGTGGTCGACGAGTTCCACATCTACGCCGACCTGTTCCGCCAGCGCGGCGTGGAATGCGTCGTGGCCGACGTGCGCGAGCTGAGCTTCGACGGCGAGGTGCTGCGCGACAAGGACGGACAGCGCGTGGACGCCATCTGGCGCCGCTGCGTGACGAACGACGTCATCGACCATTGGGACGACTCGCAGGAGCTGCTCAACGCCGTGCGCGCCGAAAAGGTGGCGCTCATCGGCAGCTTCGCCGGGCACATCGTGCACGACAAGCAGATTTTCAAGGTACTGTTCGACGAGCGCACCGTGGCGTTCCTCGACGGCGACGATATCTCCTTCATCGAGGAGACGGTGCCGATGACGGCCTTCCTCGACGACGACTACATCAACGTGCCGCAAATCCGCGCGAACAAGGACGAATGGATCATCAAGCCCACCGACCACTACGGCGCCGACGACGTGTACGCCGGCTGCTCGGTCTCGCAGGAGGAGTGGGAAGCGCTCATCGACAAGTTCGCGAACGGCCGCGCCGGCTTCCCCTTCATCGTGCAGCGCTACATCCGCCCCTTCAAGACCGAGACGCTGCCGCCCGACGCGGGCATCGACGAGCTGCCCGACGACGAGGTGTCCGACGAACCGAAGCGCTACAACAACCTGAACGGCCTGTACCTCTACGACGGCATGTTCACCGGCGTGTTCAGCCGCCTCGGCCCCCTGCCGACGATCTCGAAGGACATGCAGGGGATGACCGCCGCCACGATCTGGGTGGATTAACGCCCTTCTTGGACGCGCTATGAGAGCTGGGGAGAGGAACGTTATGTCCAACCTGATCAACAAGGTGGCGGCAGTTGTTGCCGTCGTGTCGCTGGCGGTGACGCTTGTGGCGGCGGGATTCGTTGCGTGCGCGGCGTTTCCGCAGACCACGGAGATGCTTGCGGGGGCGTTCTCGGGCAAGGGGAATCCCGACACGCCGTTTTCGCACGACGAGCTCGTGCATGCGGCGGTGGTGACGCGCGACTACACGGTGGGCTCGAACGACCGCGAGGCCGTGTTCGCCATGCTGCACGACATCAACGAGGGCGCGAACACGCGCTACGCGACGGCCGACGAAACGGGCCTCGCCGCCGCGCCCGAGCAGTACACGCTCACGTCCGACGCGCTGTCGCACCTCGACGACGTGTACCGTGTCGTGGTGGCCGCGCGCATCGCGCTCGCCATCATCGCGCTGCTGGCCGTGGCCGCCTGCGCCCACATGGCCATCCGCGTGGGGCGCCGCGCGCTCGGCGGCGTGCTTTTGGCCGCGGGCATCGTCGTGGTGGCGGCCTTCGCGCTGTTGGCCGCATGGGTGGTCGTGGACTTCAACGGCTTCTTCGCCGCCTTCCACTCGCTGTTCTTCGCGAGCGGCACCTGGACCTTCTCCTA
This sequence comes from Eggerthella sinensis, assembly GCF_003339815.1. Lineage (GTDB taxonomy): Bacteria > Actinomycetota > Coriobacteriia > Coriobacteriales > Eggerthellaceae > Eggerthella > Eggerthella sinensis. Next base: position 68,174 of record NZ_PPTT01000006.1, on the reverse strand, counting down.
CGATTCGCTGCTCATCACCATGTATCCTCCCGAATTTTGGATGGGGATGGGGGCCGTGTGGCTTGCGGCCACCGGCTTGTTGTCTATACTGGCAATCGTGGTCGGCGCCCTGCTGCGCCGCCGCACGCCCGCCCGCTAGGCGCGGGCCCACGCACGACGAACGACGAGACGTAAAGGATCCGCTCCATGACCAACGCAATCGACGCGCGCGTTCGCGTGCGCTTCGCACCCTCCCCGACCGGCCGCCTCCATGTGGGCGGCGCGCGCACGGCCATCTACAACTGGGCGTTCGCCCGCGCGATGGGCGGCGACTTCATCCTGCGCATCGAGGACACCGACCCCGAGCGCTCCACCGAGGAGAACGTGCAGGTCATCCTCAATGCCATGAAGTGGCTCGGCCTCGACTGGGACGAGGGCCCCGAGGTGGGCGGCCAAGCCGGCCCCTACTTCCAGACGCAGCGCATGGACACGTATGCCGCGGCGCTCGAGCTCATGAAGGAGCGCGGCAGCGTGTACCCCTGCTTCTGCACGAAAGAGGAGCTCGACGCAAAGCGCGCCGCCGCCGAGGCGAACGAAGGCGGCTACGCGGGCTACGACCGCACGTGCCGCGACCTCGACCCCGCCGAAGCCGCCCGCCGCATCGAAGCCGGCGAGCCGCACGTGTGGCGCCTGCGCGTGCCCGAGAACCACGGGCCCATCGAGTTCGACGACGCCGTGTACGGCCACGTGAGCTTCCCCGCCGAGGTGATGGATGACATGATCGTCGTGCGCACCGACGGCTCCCCCACCTACAACTTCGCCGTGGTGTGCGACGACGCCAACATGGGCGTCACGCACGTCATCCGCGGCGACGACCACCTGTCCAACACCCCGCGCCAGATCCTCATCTACGAGGCGCTCGGTTTCGACGTGCCCACGTTCGCGCACCTGTCGATGATCCTCGGCCCCGACGGCAAGAAGCTGTCGAAGCGCCACGGCGCGGCCTCGGTCGAGGAGTTCTGCGAACGCGGCTACCTGCCCGACGCCATGGTGAACTTCCTCGCGCTGCTGGGCTGGTCGCTCGACGGCGAGACCACGCTCATCGACCGCGCCACGCTGTGCGAGAAGTTCAGCCTCGACCGCGTGACCAAGAAGGACGCCGTGTTCGACGAGACGAAGCTCGACTGGATGAACGGCCAGTACGTCAAGGACATGGGAGCGAACGCCTGGGTGCAGGCATCGCTGCCGTGGCTGCTCGAGATCGGCGCCACGCCCGAGGACATCGCGGCGCGGCCGGATTTCTACCTGGGCCTGTACCCGCTCGTGGCCGAGCGCCTCACGCGCCTCGACGACGTGGCGAACAAGCTGGCCTTCATGTTCTGGGGGCCCGAGGTGCGCGAGCTCGACGAGAAGAGTGTGACCAAGGTGCTGAAGAAGGAAGGCGCCCGTGCCGATGAAGCCCTGGCCGCCTGCCGCAGCGTGCTGGCCGACGAGAGCGTTGCCTGGAAGGCCGAGCCGCTCCAGGAAGCGTGCCGCGCCCGCGGCGAAGAGCTCGAGCTCAAGCCGAAGCTGCTGTTCCAGCCGTTGCGCGTGGCCGTCTGCGGCAACATGGTGTCGCCGCCGCTGTTCGAGAGCATCGAGCTTCTGCCCCGCGAAGACGTGCTGGCCCGCATCGATTACGTGACGAAAGAGGTGTTCGGTGGCTGACGCCCCTGACAACATGCCCGAGCAGGCCGGCGGCCCCTCCGCCGACGCGGAGAGCCGCCCCAACCAGATCGTCGTGCTGCGCGACTACTGCACGCGCACGCACGGCGCGGCATGCGACCGCTGCGCGCTGGCCTGCCCGCACGACGCGATCAGCTTCGCGGAGGACGGCCGTCCGGTCATCGACGCGGATGCGTGCACGCGCTGCGGCATCTGCCTGGGTATCTGCGACGCGTTCTCCTCCTCGCGCGTCACGATGATCGACGTGCACGCGCGCATCCGCCGCATCGCCCTGCGCGGCGAGGACGTGGTGCTCACCTGCAAGGAGAACATCTTCCCCGGGCTCGAGCCGGCCGCGAACGTCGTGGTGCTGCCGTGCCTGGCGTGCCTGTCGCCCGAGTTCTGGACGCTCGTGCTGACCGAGAACATCCCCGTGCGCATTTCCGCCGACCTGGCCTACTGCGCCGAGTGCGACCGCGCCGGCGACATGGGCGAGCTGCTGTACTCCCACGCCGTGCAGACGGCCGAGGAGTGGAGCGGGCAGAGCGTGGGCTACCTCGACGTGATCCCCGAGAAGGAGAACCTCGTCAAGGATCTGGCCAACCCCGAAGGCGTCGACCGGCGCAGCGCGTTCACGAACCTCGTGGGCGATGTGGGCGACATCGCGTCGGGCAAGCGCCGCCTGCGCAACTCCGAGGTGCTGCAGCAGTTCTACGAGCGCAAGGAGCGTGCCCGGGCGCGGGCGCGCCTCAACCTCGTCGACGGCGTGCAGTTCAACGAGTTCGTTCCCGCCGGCCGCACGAAGAAGACCATGTGGCCGAAGCGCCAGCTGCTGCTGGAAGCCATCGACCGCAATCCCGACATCGCCGAGCGCGTGCCGGTGGTGATCTCGGAAACCGACTGCAGCCTCTGCACGAATTCCCTCGCCTGCGTCGAAGCCTGCCCCACGGGCGCGCGCTTCCCCAGCCCCGAGGACGGCACCCTCGACTACGACGCGCGGTACTGCATCGGCTGCGGCCTGTGCGTGGACGCGTGCCCGCACGGCGCCGTGGAACTCGTCGAGACCACGGCCGCCGTGTTCGCGCCCGACGAAGACGAGCATCCGCAAGCTTAAAACCCGCCCGCCCCAAGGCAAGGAGCCTCGCATGACCGCACCAGAAGAGCCCACGTTCCCGAGCGACGATCAGAACGCGCAGGGCAACGACGCCCCGCAGCAGCCCGCACCGGCGGCTCCCGGCGCTCCCGTGCCGCCTCCGCCGCCCGGGCAGCAGCCGTATGCCCCGCAGCAGCCCTACGGCGCGCCGTACGGGCAGGCCCCGCAGCAACCGCAGCCGCAGCAGCCCTACGGGTACGGCCAAACCCCGCAGCAGCCGTACGGACAGCAACCCTACGGCGCCGCCCCGCAGCCGCCCTACCCGGGCTATCCGGCGCAGCCGCCGTACCCCGTCGCGCCCGAGCAGCCCAAGAAGAAGGTGTGGCCGTGGGTGCTCGGCGGATGCCTCGTGGCGTTCGTGCTGTTCGTCGGCGGGTTGGTGGGATGCGTGTCGTGCGCCGTCATGATGGGCGAGCGCTACGACAGCTCCTATTACGGCTACTCCGATTCCTACGACGACTACGATTACCGCTACAACTATCCCTACGACGATTCCGACAGCGGGGATTATTCGGGCCAGCTCACCTACGAGAGCATCAAGGAGGCGGCCGGTAACCTGCCGAACAACGTCATCGACGGGAAGTGCACGTCGGGCGTGTACCGCGTAGGCGCGGGTGCCGATATCGAACCGGGCCGCTACTTCTTCGAGGGCAGCACGGGCGAAGAGGGCTACTTCTCGGTGTTCGACGGCGACGGCTCCGGCGGCTACGACATCCAGTCGGCCGTGGCCTACTTCGGCAACTACTTCGCCGACCTCGAGGAAGGCGACCTCGTCGTGTTCATGGGAGCGGCCAACGACCGCATGTACCTGGCCGACGAAGCCGACTTCAAGCCCGAAGCGCCCTACGAGTGCGGCCTGTTCCTCGTGGGCACCGACATCCCGGCCGGCACGTACACCGTGACGACGCAGGACGAGGCCGCGGCCGTCGCGGACAGCGAGAGCGCCGCCTTCATCATGAAGGACCTCGCCTTCGACGACGACTCCATCACCGACACGAAGTACGTGGTGAAGGGCGGCTCGCAGACCATCACCGTGCAAGACGGCGAGTGGCTCGAGCTGTACGCCGCCACGGCCACCCCCGCGGAATAGAAAGGCGCCCCATGCTTCCCGACCATCCCACGCGCGACGAGATCGAGGCCGTGTTCGCGAACGACCGGTTCGCAACCGAGGCAGCGGGGTGCCGCGTGGTGGAGGGTGCGCGCGGGCGCGCCGTATGCGAGATGGTGCTGGGAGACGTGCACAAGAACGCCATGGACAACGTCATGGGCGGCGCCATTTTCACCCTGGCCGATTTCGCGTTGGCCATCTGCTGCAACATCGGAGAGGAGCCCACCGTGTCGGTGGACTCCTCCATCAGCTTCTTCCGCTCCACGAAGGGCGCGAAGCTCACCGCCACGGCCGTCTGCGACAAGCCGGGCCGCCACCTGGGATTCTACACGGTGCTCGTCGAGGACGACCTGGGCAAGGCCATCGCGAAGATGACCGCCACCTGCTACCGCTAAACCGACGTGTCGGCCTCGAACACGAGGTCGACCACATCCTGCTGCGAGTGCGCATCGAGCTTCGCGTAGATGTGCTTCACGTGGGTCTTCACCGTGTTCTGCGATATCACCAGGTGCTCGGCGATGTAGGCGCCGCTGCGGCCGCGCGCCATCAGCTTGAGCACCTCCTCTTCCCGGCCCGTCAGCCCGCGCAGGGCCGCCAGACGCTCGCAGCGTCGTTCCACCGCGGCTGCAGGATCGACCTCCGTAGGCGGCGCGGCGGCTACCGCCGGGACCGGCGACGCCCCTTCCGCCTCGTCCGGCGACACGCCGTCGACGGACTCCTCGAAGCTGAAGCTGCGCAGCCCGATGAGGCAGTACGCCACGAGCATGAACGCGAGGGCGACGGCGATGGCGTCGGGCACGACCGGGTTCACCGCCGAGAACGAGCGGGCCGACGAGCCCACGATCAACCCGACGAGCGCGCCCAACGCAGCCGCCAGACGACCGCCCGCCAACGCAACGAGCGCGCGCGACGGATCGAGGAAGCCGCGCCGAGCGAGAACCGCCCACACGAGGATGGCGAAGCATTCCGAACCAGCCATGAGCAGGGTGTTCGACACATGGGACAGCGCCACAGCCGCGCCGACGCCCGCCTGTCCGACGAAAGGCACCACGAGCAGCCCGGCCAGCACGAGCAGCAGCCCGAAGTGGAACGCGACGTCGATGCGGTTCTTCGAGAAGCGTGAGGCGATCGCGCATACGAGCACCGCGGCGAAGAGCGCAGCGTAGCTGAGGCCCGCGCCGCCGCGCTCGCCGAACACCGCGAACGTGGCATAGCCCGACACGATGCCGAGCGCGAAGATCACCGCGAACAGGACGGGAGAGCCCGCGCGCGTCCCGGCGCGCCACGAGCGGCGGACGGGGGCCGGTTGCGCGACGGCGGCGCAGAGCACCTCGAGGGCCGCGCTCCCGCGCGCATGCCCGAGGGCGAACGCGACTCCGAACGTGACGAGCGCGAACCCGAGCAGCGCGGCGCGCGCGTAGGGAAGCCCGCTCATGAAGGGCATGGCGAACTCGGCGATGACGAAGACGAGGGCGAACGACGAGAACACCGTGCGCAAGCAGGCCGAGCCATCCATGCGCGCGAGGCACGATCCCGCGAGCACCACGAGCCACGCCGCGCCGAGCGACACGAGCAGCCAGCCCGCGAGCACGGCCACGGACGAGTGCTCGCCGCAGCCGTAGCCGATGAGCGCGATGCCGACGACGAACGAGGCGAGGAGCAGCCACGGGGTTGCGGCCGCGCGCAGCAACGACGGCCGCTTCGCCGCGACGAGCAGCAGGGCGGCCAAGGCGAGCGCCGATGCCAGGGCGTTGGCGAAGCCCGCGTACGAGGGGTACGGGCCCGCGGCAGGGCTCGCCAGCATGGCGAGCGTCAACGCGCAGAGTTCCAGCGCGGCAAGCAAAGCGATGCACCGCGGCTGGAAAGCCTCCCCGTTCCTCACGCTGCCCGCTCCCCCTTTTCCGTCGACCTCGGCCGCATCACCGAAGCGGCGCATCCAAATTGAGCACTATTATAGGGAACCTGCGCGCCGTCGCCCCGAGACGCCCGCACCTGCGCGGCAAGTCCACAGACGGCGGGTCGAGGTTGACGGGCCCGCAGCCGTCACGAGCGCGGCGCGGCATCCTCCATCCGGGAGAAGAAGCCGTGCGCGTTCTCGAAGAACACCTTGTCGGCAATCGGACGGCCGAACTCGCGTGCCAGCAGCTCGTGGAGGGCGCCGATGCTGCTGCACGGGTTCAGCCAGCTGGGCACGTCGCAGCCGTCGTAATCGCTGCCGAGCGCGAGCACGTGCTCGCCCGCCGTCTCGAGGACGTGGTCGACATGGCGCAGCACGTCATCGCGGGTCGGGTCGGCATGGGCATCGCTCAAAAACTGCACGCAGAAGTTGAGGCCCGCGATGCCGCCGCGGTCGGCCAACTCGCGCAGCTGCCAGTCGGCGAGATTGCGCGGGTGCCCGCACACGGCGCGCGCGTTGGAGTGCGAGGCGGCGAACGGCCGGTCGGCCACGTCGCACACGTCCTTGAACCCCGCGTCGTTGAGGTGCGACACGTCCACCACGATGCCGCGCCGCTCGAGCTCCCCCACCATCGCGCGGCCGAACCCGGTCAGGCCGTGGCGCGTGTCGTTGCCGCTGCCCAGCGCGTTCGGGCCGTTCCACGTGAGGGTCAGCATGCGCACGCCCGCATCGGCCAGCGCATCGAGCCGGGTCTCGGCCCGCTCGTCGTCTTCGAGAAACGACGCGCCCTCCACGGTGAACAGCGCCGCCGTCTTGCCCGCGGCGTGGATCGCGTCTATCTCGGTGCACGTGCGCGCCAAGGCCAGCTTGTCGCCGCAGCGGTCGAGCTCGCGCGCGAGCACGCCGCGCACGCGTTCGAACAGGCCCCATGCCGCCTCGCCGTGCACCTCGTCGGGAATGAACGCCGCGAAGCACTGGCACCACGCGAACCCTTCGGTGCGCGCGAGCGAGATATGCGCGTCGTTGTCGGCGAGCGTGGCCATGCGATGGCGCGGCACGGCCGCATCGTGCTCGGCGAAGCCGCCCGGCACGGACGGATCGCCCGAAAACGCGATGCGGTCGAGCGTGTCGCAGTGCAGGTCGAACACCCTCAGCTTGCCAGCCGCCGCCTGCCCGCGCTCCCGCGCGATGCGGCCCGCCTCCTCAGTCGCCAACTCCTCCAACGTGAGAAACGCGCCCATCGGATCATCCCTTCGTCTCGAACCATCGCACCTTCGCCTTGCACGCCGAGCCCTCGGCCCTTGCTCCCGTCACGATAGCACAAACCGCTCCGATTGCCTTCTCCGATCCGATCTGCTATATTTAACCGAAAGGTTAAATGTTGTGGCGGAGGACGACGCGCGCGTCATGGGCATCCAGGAAACACTCAAGGCTTTGTCCGATCCCGTTCGACGGGAGGTTTTGGAGCACCTCAAGCACGAGCGCATGGCGGCAGGCGAGATCGCCGAGCTGTTCGACATCTCAGCCCCCGCGATCTCGCGGCACCTATCGGTGCTGAAGAACGCGGGCCTCGTGCGCGACTACCCCGAGGGACGATTCATCTACTACGAGTTGAAAGCCTCCGTGCTCGAAGAGACGCTGCTATGGATTGCCAACCTGAAGGAGCAGAACCTATGAAAACCATCTATCGGGTCGTGTATCTCCTGGTCGCGCTCAACGTCATCATGGATGCGGCTTTCCTCTTGCTGATGCCCGACCAGGTTCCTGTGCACTTCGGAAACAACGGCGACGCGAACCGCATCGGCAGCAAGTACGAGCACCTGTGGTTCCCCGCGCTCGCGCTCGTGTTCGGCCTGGGCCTCGCCTTCACCGCGAAGCGGAGCGACGAATGTAACGTCCCCTCCTTGCGCCGGCCGAAAGCCGCTCACGTCCAATAGCCGCATCGCCGGCGCAACAGGGGAAGGGCGCTGCATCACGCCGAGAAGCGTGTGAGCCGAGGCAGCGCGCTCGTCGCCGGCATCGCGTTCATCGCCTGCGGAAACGTTATGCCGAAATCGGATCGGAACGACTCCTTCGGACTGCGCACGCCCTGGAGCCTCAGCAACGCCGAAGTGTGGCGCAAGGCGCAACGCTTCGGCGGACGCGCGATGATCGTCGCAGGCGCGCTCACGCTGATCGGCGGAGTCGTGCTCCCGACAGACCTCGTCATGCCCGCCATGGTTGCCATACTCCTGGTCGCGGCCGCGGTCAGCATCGTTGCGACCTACGTGCTATACCGCGCCCACTACACGCACTCGGAGTAGTCTTCCTCAACCGCTTCCTGCGAGGCGGCGGGGTCTTCGGTGGTGACGAGGAACACCATGGCTATCATGAGGGCGCAGCCCGCGAGGTCGGCGCCCGTGAACGCCGTGGCCAGCCACAGCGCCGAGAACACCGTGGCGCTGACGGGTTCGACGGCCCCGAGCAGGCTGCCCTGCACCGAGCCCACCACCGACACGCCGTGCAGGTACAGCGCGAACGCGGCGAACGTGCCGATCACGATGAACGCCGCGAACACGAGCAGCCCCGCCGCGTCGAGCGCCGGCAACGCGAGCGGCTGCCCGAACGCGGCGCCGCCGAAGTAGACCGCCGTGGCCACGACGCCGCCGGCGAGCATGCCGAGGCCCGTCACCGCGAAGCTGCCCCAGCGCGCGAACAGCTTCTTTGGGTACATGATGTAGAACGCCACCGATAACCCGTTCGCGATACCCCAGATCAAACCCACGAGGGGCAGCGACAGCGCGCTCGGGTCGCCCTGTGTGGCGATGAGCCACGTGGCCGCCACCGCAGCGACGAGCCCGACGATCTCGCGCATGCGCGGCAACCGCCGCATGAACAGGCACGTGGCAAGCATGACGAACGCGATGCCGGTGGTCTGCAGCACGGTGGCCGTGCCGGCGTTCGTGTACCCGATGACGATGGTGTAGGTGATCTGGCACAGGAACAGCCCCACGCCGCCGAAGACGGCGAGCTGGCCCACCGTGCGCCGGTCGCCCAGCATGGCGCGCAGCTGGGCGCGGTTGCGCACGACGAGCACCGCGAGGAACAGCGCGCCGGCGCCCAGCATGCGCACGGCGGTGATGAACGAGGGCGTGATGTCGTAGTTAGCCAGCAGGAACTGAGCGCACGCGCCCGAGAAGCCCCAGAGGGCCGCGCCCACGAGCGCGCAGAGCACGCCCTTCGTATGGCGGCGCCGGAACACGGACGCCCCCTCGGCTATGCGCTCCCTCATGCCAGCTCCTCGAGGAACTGCGCCACGGGACCCAGCAGGTTGTCGCCCTCGTCCAGCTTGAAGTGGCGCAGGGGCAGCGACAGCTTCCGCTTGTCGGCCAGGTAGCGGCCGCCCGAGCGGCGCAGGCCCGTCATCTTGTCGCGCGCGATGTCGATGGGCTCCACCACGAGCTTGCCGCCCGTCACCGACACGGTCTTGATGTGGTGCTCGTTGGCGTAGGCCTTGATGCGCGCCTTCTCCAGCAGGTTCTTCGCCGCCTGCGGCATGTCGGGGCGCTTGGCGGCCAAGTCGGCGCGCACGTCCTCGACGGCCTGCTCGGTGGCGGCCGACGCGATCTTGCGGTACCACAGCACGCGCTCGTCGGCGTCGGGCACGTACTCTTCCGGCAGGTAGGTGTGCCCCGGCACGTTCACCGTGATGTCGCTGAGCGCGGGCGGCAGCGCGTCCATCGCCTTGAGGTCGCCTTCGCGCGTGGCGCTCACGGCCTGGTTCAGCATCTGCGCGAACAGGTCGAAGCCCACCGCGCTCATGTTGCCCGACTGCTCGGCGCCCAGCAGGCTGCCCGCGCCGCGGATCTCGAGGTCGCGCATGGCGATGCGCATGCCGCTGCCGAGGTCCTGGTGCTCGTTGAGGGCCGTCAGGCGCGCGGCGGCCTCTTCGGTGAGCTCCATGTTCTCGGGGAACATGAAGAAGGCGTACGCCTGCGTGGACGAACGACCCACGCGGCCCTTGAGCTGGTACATCTGCGCGAGGCCGAGGCGCTGCGAGTCCTCGATGATGAGCGTGTTCGTGTGCGGGTTGTCGATGCCGCTCTCGATGATGGTGGTGGCCACGAGCACGTCGAGCTCGCCGGCGCTGAAGTCCTCCATCACGCGCTCGAGCTGCTCCTTCGACATCTGCCCGTGCGCCACGCCCACGCGCGCCTCGCCGGCGGCCGCCGTCACGCGGCGCACGGCCTCCTCGATGGAGCGCACGCGGTTCGACACGTAGTACACCTGCCCCCCGCGCGCGAGCTCGCGGCGGATGGCGGCGCTCACGAGGTCGGGGTCCCACTCGCCCACGTGCACCTCGACGGGACGGCGTTCGTCGGGCGCGGTGAGGATGAGGCTCATGTCGCGCACGCCCGACAGCGACATCTGCATGGTGCGCGGGATGGGCGTGGCCGACAGCGTGAGCACGTCGATGGACTCGCGCAGGTTCTTCATCTGCTCCTTGTGGCCCACGCCGAACCGCTGCTCCTCGTCGATGATGACCAGTCCCAGATCGTGCGGGTTCACGTCGCGGCTGAGCAGGCGATGCGTGCCCACCAGCACGTCGACGTCGCCCTCCTGGAAGCCCTTGAGCGCGGCGGCCTGCTGCGCGGGCGTGCGGAAGCGCGAGAGCACTTCCACCTTCACGCCGAAGGGCTCGCAGCGCTCCTTGAAGTTCGTGTAATGCTGCTGCGCGAGGATGGTGGTGGGGCACAGCACCATGACCTGCTTGGAGTCCTGCGTCGCCTTGAACGCGGCACGCAGGGCCACCTCGGTTTTGCCGAAGCCCACGTCGCCGCAGACGAGGCGGTCCATGGGCTTCGCGGACTGCATGTCGGCCTTCACGTCGGCGATGGCGGCCAGCTGATCGGGCGTTTCCTGATAGGGGAAGGCCTCTTCCATCTCGCGCTGCGCCACGGTGTCGGGGCCGAAGCGGTAGCCCTGCGTCGAGGCGCGGCGCGCGTACACGTCCACGAGGTCGAACGCGAGCTTCTTGGTGGCCTTGCGCGCCTTCGCGAGCGCGCGCGACCAGTCGGCCGTGTTGAGGCGCGTGAGGCGCGGGCTTGCGCCCTCGGGCCCCACGTAGCGCGTCACGCGGTCGAGCTGCTCCACCGGCACGTACAGCTTGTCGCCCTCGGAGTACTCGAGCAGCAGGTAGTCGCGCGCCGTGCCGTCCACGTCGCGCCGCACGAGCTCCTTGAAGTAGGCCACGCCGTGCGCGGCGTGCACCACGTAGTCGCCCGGCTGGTAGGGGAAGGTGATCTCGGTGATGTCGATGTGGCGGCTCGGCCGCGACGAGGACGCGCCCTGCGTGTCCGACACGCTCACGATGGCCAGCTTCGCCTTCGGGATGATCATGCCGAGCGGCACGTCGACGTCCACGACGTTGACCACGCCCCGCCGAAGCTGCCGCTTCGCGACCGCGAGCGCATGGGCAGCGTCGGCCGACGGAGCGCCTTCTTGCGCCGCGAGAGACGCGCGCCCTTCTTGCGGGGGTTCAACCTGCGTTCCCCCTCTTTGCGAGCGTTCGACTTGCGTTCCCCCTCCTTGCGCCGCGGGGAGCGCGTGCGCACCGGCAAGCCCCTCCGCGGCGCCATGAGTAGAGCCCGTGAGCGCACCTTTGTCGCCATACGTCTCTCCCCCGTCCAGCGCTTCTTGGATGGGCAGGCCGTGGTCTACGAAGGCCAGCTTCATGTCCTGGCGGGCGCGGAAGTTCGGCGCGCTGAACACCACGGTGTAGTCCGTGTCCACGAGGCTGCGCAGACGGCCGAACAGCTTGTCGGGATGCCCCGCCACTTCGACGCGCTTCACGGGCAGCTCGTCGTCCACCTGACCGCCCACGCGCATGATGGACACGTACGTGGCACGCTGGCCTTCGCCGAAGCTCACGTTCGCCGGCTGCTCGTACAGACCGTCCACGGGGATGCTCGATCCCTTCGCGCGGCCCACCACGTCGTCGAAAGCGTGGCTCATGTCGTCGAACAGCGAGCGCGGCTCGATCAGCGCGGTGAGCGCGCCGGGGCGCACGTAGTCGCCGAGCGTCGCCGTGGCGGCGTACAGGTACGGCAGCAGCATGTCGGAGCCGTCGAAGCGCAGACCGCCGTCCAGCTTCTCCAGCACGTCGCGCAGCACCGGGTTCGTCGCGGCAGGGCGTTCGAGCTTCTGACGCGCGCGGGCCAGCCCCCGCTTCGAGCACGAGAACTCCACCACGGGGTAGATGCTCACGCTCGGCAGCGCGGCGATGGTCTGTCCCGTCGTGGGCACGATGCGGCGAATCTCCTCCAGCTCGTCGCCGAAGAAGTCGAGGCGCACCGGGTACACGAGGTTGCCGGGGAACACGTCGATCGTGCCGCCGCGCACCGCGAAGGTGCCGGGGCCGTCCAACTCGCCGGTGTTCTGATAGCCGCGCTCCTCGAGCGCGTACGCCAGATCCTCGAACTCGGTGACGCTCGCCGCCTGCGCGCCGGGCATGTCCGCCAGCTCGTGCCCCGCCTCGAGCGCCACGGGAACGTGCACGTCGGAACCCACGGGCGGCAGGGCGCGCAGCAGCGCGCGGGCGCTTGCCACCACCACGACGCTGCGCCCGCTCGCCAGCGCGTGCACGGCCTCCATGCGGCGAGCCACCTGCGCCGGGTCGCTCGGCTTCGGCACGAAGGGAAAGTCGCTGCGCTCGGGGAAGCGCATGACGCGTTCGTCGCCCAGGTAGGCCGCGAGGCTGCGCGAGAAGGCCACGGCCGCGTCCTCGCCCGCCACCACGACGAGCGTCGGCTGCGGCTTGTGGGCGAAGCGCGCCGCCACGAGGAAGGGGCGGGCCGACGAGGCCACGCCGAGCGTGCCGTCTTCGCCCGCGTCGAGCTTGCCCCAGAACGCGTCGAGGCAGCCCGATTTCTCCAGCGTGAACGTGAGCGAGTCGATGAGCATAGTGAGTCCTCTTCCGTATGCGCGCAGCACGAAAAGCCGCATTTCGCGGCTTCGTGCAAGGTTTCTGCATGCCGTCCGCGCAAGCGCGGACAAACGCTGTCGATTCTACTACACGAGCGGCCTCCGCGCCCGCCGTGAAATCGTCCCGTGAAGGAGAAACCACAGCCAGCACGACCGACGGCGCACTCCAAGGGCCCTCAGCACGAAAGCGCCGGCAAGCTCAATCAACAAGCGTGTCGTCGAAGTTCATGCGCTTGTGAAGCACCCGCTTCACCCGCACGCGCTCCTCGTCGAACGTGAAGAATGCCACATGGTTCTCGGTTACGCAGAACCTGAACCCCGAGTTCTTACCCCCTTGATAGAAATACCGAGGATATGCGGCCGCCCCGTATTCGAGCGGCCGCAGACGTCGCCTGATCTTCTTCAGATAGCTGTCGGCCACCTGCTTCGATTTCGATGCGCGGTACACGTAACCCCTGATCGCTCGCAGATCCTCCACCGCATCGTCGAGCAGCTCGACCTTACGCGGTTTCACGGTGCGCACCCTGCTCGCGCTTCGAGCCCCTGTCCTCCAGCGGCTCGTCGAGCAGCTCTTCGAAGGCGAGCTCCATATCCCGATACGACGAAGCGCCCGTGCGTTCGTGCAGCTCGGCTTCGGCGAGCGCATCCCCGACGTAGCGATGCCAAACCTTGTCGAGCTGATACTCCTCGAAGGCATCGATATCCATGAGCACGAGGCTTCCGCGCCCGTTCTTGGTCAGGTAGATGGGCTCGCCTGATTTCTTGGCAAGCTCCTCCACTTCGGGAAAGCGGTTTCTCAGATCCGTCGACGGGATAATGTGCGGCATATCATATCCTATCACTATAACGATATAATACTGATAGTTTACTGAATGAGCAGCTGCGTGTCAAGGTACGAGGCGCGCTACGCGGCCGCGGCGGGTTTCTGCTCGAACTGGCTTTCGTAGAGGGACGCGTAGGCGCCGCCGCGGGCGAGCAGCTCGGCGTGGGTGCCCTGCTCGACGATGGCGCCGTGGTCCATGACCACGATGACGTCGGCGTTCACCACGGTGGACAGGCGGTGCGCGATGACGAAGCTCGTCCGGCCGCGCATGAGCTCGGCCATGGCGCGCTGGATGATGAGCTCGGTGCGCCCGTCGACGCTCGAGGTGGCCTCGTCGAGGATGAGGATCTCGGGGTCGGCCGCGAAGGCGCGGGCGATGGTGAGCAGCTGGCGCTGGCCTTGGCTGATGTTGTCGGCGTCCTCGGACAGCACCGTGTTGAAACCGTGCGGCAGCTTGCGCACGAACTCGTCGGCATAGGCCGCCTTCGCCGCCGCGCGCACCTGCTCAGGGGCAGCGTCGGGGTTGCCGTAGGCGATGTTGTCGTAGATGGTGCCGGTGAACAGCCACGGGTCCTGTAGCACCATGCCCATGCGTCCGCGCACCTCTTCGCGGCTCAAGCTGGCGATGTCCGCTCCGTCGAGCTCGATGGCGCCGCCGTCCACGTCGTAGAAGCGCTCGAGCAGGTTGATGAGGGTGGTTTTGCCCGCACCGGTGTGTCCGACGATGGCCACCGTGGCCCCTTCGCTCACCTCGAGGTCGAAGTGCTCCATGAGCGGCTCGTCGCCGTAGCCGAACGACACGTCGCGGAAGGCCACCTTCGGCAGCTCCCCGTCCGTCGCCAACGTCGCCAACGTCGCCGGCGCCAGCGCGCCCGTCCCGTCGGCTTCGCCCATCTCCTCGGCATCGAGCACGGCGAACACGCGCTCCGCCGACGCGACGGCGGACAGCACGTTCGTCCACACCATGGAGAATTTCGTGATGGGGTCGGAGAACTGCGATGAGTACTGCAAGAACGCCTGCAGGTTGCCGATGGGCATGCCGCCGCCCACCACCTGCACCGCGCCCACGACGGCGATCAGCACGTACGACGCGTTTTCCAGCAGCATCATGCACGGCATCATGATGCCGCCGAAGAAGCGGGCGCGCCATCCCGTGCGGTACATGTTCTCGTTGCGTTCGTCGAAATCGGCCAGCGCCGCCCCCTCGCCGCCGAACGCCTTCACCACGGCGAAGCCCTGGTACGTCTCCTCCACGTGCGCGTTGAGCGAACCCAGATGGGTGTAGTAGTACCGGTTGTTGCGCTTGGCCGGGCCGGTGAGCAGCTTCGCCACCAGCAGGCCGCCGGGCACCATGATGCAGGCGAGCAGCGTGAGCAGCGGGCTGATGGTGAGCATCATGACGAACACGCCCACGAACAGCACGACGCTCGTCACCAACATCACGAGGCCTTCTTGCAGGTTCTCGGCGATGTTGTCCACGTCGTTCGTGGCCACGGACATGAGATCGCCCGTAGCGCGCCCGTCCAGATACGAGATGGGCACGCGCGCCATCTTCTCCTTCAAGCGCTGACGCAAGGTGGCCGCCGTGCGCTGCGCCACGGCCACCATCGAGCGCTGTTGCAGAAACGACGCCACGAACGAACCCGCGTACAGCCCGCACACGCCAAGCAGGATGGAGGCGAGCGCGCCGAAGTCCATCGCGTGCGACGTGGCGCCGTTGAACAGGACCGTCGTCGCATCGCCCAGCATCTTCGGCGTGGCCACCTGCAGCACCGTGCCCACGATGGCCGCCACGAGCGCCACCGCGATGAGCAGCTTGCTCGTCTTCATGAATCCGAGCAACCGTCCCACCGTGCGCACGAGCTCTCGGGGAGACGACTCCACTGCGTCCTGACCTTCTCCTGGTGCCTTCATTACGCTGCCACCTCTTCCTGTATTTGCGTGTGCATGATCTCCCGGTACACGTCGCATCCGTCGATTAATTCCTCGTGCCTGCCGAACCCGACAAGCGCTCCGTCGTCGAGCACGGCGATGGCGTCGGCATCGAGCACGGCGCTCGCCCGCTGCGACACCACCACGCACACGGCGTCGGCCACGCGCGGCGCCAAGCGTGCGCGCACCACGGCCTCGGTCTTGAAGTCGAGCGCCGACAGCGCGTCGTCGAACAGGTACACCGACGCGTGCTTCACGAGCGCCCGGGCAATGCTCAAGCGCTGTTTCTGACCACCCGAGAAGTTGCCGCCCGCCTTGTCCACAACGGCGTCGAGCCCTTCGGGGAGCGCGCGCACGAACTCGTCGGCGTCGGCGATATGCAGCGCCTCCCACAGGTCTTCCTCCGTCGCGTCGGGACGCGCCATCAGGAGGTTCGAGCGGATGGTGCCCTGGAACAGCATCGGACGCTGCGGCGCGATGCTCACCTCGGCGCGCACTGAGGCGAGCGAGCAGGTCCGCACGTCCACGCCGCCGAGGCGCACGGCGCCCTCCTCGGGGTCGGCGAAGCGCATGATGAGGTTGAGCAGCGTCGTCTTGCCCTCCCCCGTGCCGCCCACCACGGCCAGCGTCTGCCCCGGCTGCACCGAGAAGCTCACATCGTCGAGCACCCGCCCGTCGGCACCGGCATAGCGGAAGCCCACGTGATCGAACGCGAGATCCTTGCCCTGCGGACAGGCGACGGCATGCGCGTCGTCCGCATCGTCCACCGACACGGGATGATCGATGACCTCCTGCACGCGCCGCGCCGACACCATGGCGCGCGGCACGAGCACGATGATGCTCGTGAGGATGGCGAACGCCATGAGAATCTGCGCCGCGTACGTGATAGCGCCCATGACCGCGCCGATCTGCATCTCGCCTGCCATGATCTGACCGCCGCCGATCCACACGATGAAGGCCGTCGCCAAACCCATGAACAGCGTCACGAGCGGGATGAACGCGCTCATGATGGTGGCGGCCTTCACCGCGGTTGCGCGATACGCCTCGTTCGTCTGGCCGTAACGCTCGATCTCGTACTGCTCGCGGCAGAACGCCCGCATGACGCGCGCGCCGGTCAGCCCTTCGCGGAAGCGCAGGTTCAACCCGTCGAGCAGCTCCTGCATGCGCCCGTACAGCGGGCCTGCGAAGCGGAACACCACGTACGCCGCCAGCGCGAGGAACGGCAGGGCGCCGATGAACACGAGCGCGAGCGCCGGGTTCAGCAGCCAGGTGAGCACGATGCCGCACACGAGGTAGATGGGCGCAAGGATGAGGAACTTGAGCCCCATCTCCACGACGTTCTGCACCTGCGCCACATCGTTGGCGCTGCGCGTGATGAGCGTGGCCGCGCCGAAATCGTCGAATTCCTTGCCCGAGAAGCGCAGCACCGACGCGTACACGTCGCGCCGCATGTCGCGGCCCACCTCGTACGAGACGCGCGAGACGAAGTACGCGCCCAACACGGCGGCCACGAGGCTCGCCACGGCGAGCGCCATCATGAGCGCACCGTCCGAGAGGATAGAGGGGATGTCGCCCGGAACGATGCCGTTGTCGACGATGCGCGCCGTCACGTAGGGCAGGCACAGCGCGCACACCGACTGCAGCACGATGAACAGGATGGCGACGGCCGACGCCTTGACGGGCAGCCGCTTGAGTAGAGCCAGCATAGCGAACTCCTTTCTGGTTGCAGCACGCACGGCAGGGCGCAAGCCATCGGCACACGAGCGCGTGCGAAGCTGCGAGCTCCCAAGGGAAGCCCTGGTCATGGTGCTATGAAATGATGTTTTTAAGGGATTACGGGATGCGAGGGCACGAGCCCTCGGGCCGGAGGCGGCGCACTGCCGCCTCCGGCGGGGGACATGCTAGCGGTCGGCGTCCTCGCGCTTCGGCGCGGAGTCGTCGTCGCGGGTGCGCGCACGATCGTCGCCTTCGTCGGCGTCCATGCCGAAGCCCGGTGCCATGCGCGGGTCGAACGTATGCGGGTCGAACGAGCTCGGGTCGAACCCTGCGGCGCGCGGGTCGAAACCCGGGAATCCGCCGAAGCCGTCGCGGCCCGCACGGCCGTCACGGCCGTCGAACCCTCCGAACCCGCCGAACCCTCCGCGGCCGCGCGCGTCGTGCGCGGCGCGCGGGTCCATGCCCATGCGCTCGGCGTATTCGGCCATGCGCTCGCTGTACTCGCCGAAGTTCTCCAGCCATCCGTCGAAATCGGGATGCGCCGGCGGGGGCGGCGGCGTGGGACGGCCGCGCCCGTCGCTTCCGCCCTCGGCTTCGGCAGCGCGCTCGAGCGAAGCGATGAGCTTGTCGAGCAGGGCGATGAGCTGGTCGCTCTCCTCTTCGGTGAAGTCGCCGAACACGACGGACCATTCATCCTCGCTGTCGGCCAGGTTCTCGGCCGCCTTCGCGCCCTCCGGCGTCAGCTTCACCACCATGGAGCGCCGATCGGCCTCCGACGGCTCCTTCGTGATGTAGCCCGCCTTCTCAAGCTTCGACAGCAGCTCGCCGAGCGATTGGGTGCGCATGTCGAGCAGGTAGCCCAGGTCTTTCTGGGTGATCTCCGGCTGCAGGCGCAGCAGCGTCAGCACCCGTCCCTGCCCGCGATGCGGGTTCGCCATGCCGCGGCGCCCGCCGCGACGTCCGCCGCGAAACCGCTGACCCTGATAGCGCTTCATCAACGCGTCGATGCGCGAGAGGCGCTCGACGATGGCTGCATTCTTTTCTTCCATACGTGCCTCCTCATTGAGTACGTGTTCTAGTTGCTCAGGTACCTTACTTTGCACACTATGAAGGTGCCTGAATAGTTTGTCAACACCGTTTCGAGAAATTTGTTAAGGTACCTTCAATTCAACGCAGAACGACCTTCAGCCGAAACCGCTTTCACGCCGTGGGCAAGTTCACTATACTGGGAGGAAATCCCCCGCACACGCGTCCGAAGGAGAGCCTGATGCCGCGCGAAACCATGAAAGACAAGCGCGAACGCGCGCTGGCGGTAGCCGAGCGCATGAACGAGCACTACCCCGCCGCGGAGTGCGCGCTCGTGTACGGCGGCAACCCGTTTCGCCTCACCATCGCCGTGCTGCTGAGCGCGCAGACCACCGACAAGGGCGTGAACAAGGTGACGCCGGCCCTGTGGGAGCGCTACCCCACCCCGGCCGACCTCGCCTCCGCCGACGTGCGCGACGTCGAGGACATCATCCGCACCATCGGGTTCTACCACACGAAGGCCGCGAACGTCATCAGGTGCGCGCAGATGGTGGTGGCCGACTACGGCGGCGAGATCCCGCGCGACATCGACGAGCTGCAGAAGCTGCCGGGCGTGGGCCGCAAAACCGCGAACGTCGTGCTCAACGAGGCGTTCGGCATCGTGGAGGGCATCGCGGTGGACACGCACGTGTTCCGCATCGCGCATCGGCTCAAGTTCGCCGGCCCCTCGGCCGATACCCCGGCCAAAACCGAGGACGTGCTGCTCAAGCTCTACCCGCGCTCCTGGTGGGGCCCCATCAACCACCAATGGGTGCTGTTCGGGCGCGAGACGTGCATCGCCCGCCATCCGAAGTGCGAGACATGCTTCATCTGCGACCTGTGCCCCAGCTGCGGCAAGGTCTAGGCGAGAAGGAGAACCTCATGGAATACCGCCGACTGGGAAAGACCGGGCTCATGGTGAGCGAGATCGGCTTCGGCGCCGAGTGGATGGAGAAGAAGTCGGCCGCCGAGGTGCGCGCCGTGACCGCGCGCTGCGAGGAAGCGGGCATCAACATCCTCGATTGCTGGATGGCCGGCCCCGACGTGCGCAGCAACCTGGGCGCCGCCCTCGCCGACACGCGCGATAGCTGGATCATCCAGGGGCACATCGGCTCCACCTGGCAGGACGGGCAGTACGTGCGCACGCGCGACATGGATCTCGTGCGTCCCGCCTTCGAAGACCTGCTCGCGCGCCTCGGCACCGACCACGTGGAGCTCGGCATGATCCACTACGTGGACGATGTCGACGAGTACGAGGGCATCATGGCCGGCCCGTTCATCGACTACGTGCGCGCGCTCAAGGCCGCGGGCACCATCGAGCACATCGGGCTGTCCACCCACAGCCCCGAAGTGGGCAAGCGCGCCGCCCTCTCCGGCGAGATCGAGATGATCATGTTCAGCGTGAACCCCGCCTTCGACCTGCTGCCGGCATCGACGAGCCTCGAGACCGCCTTCGCGTTCGACTACGATGATACCCTCGGGGGCATGGACCCCGCGCGCGCCGAGCTGTACGCCCTCTGCGAGCGCGAGGACGTCGGCATCACCGTCATGAAGGGCTACGCCGGCGGCCGCCTGTTCAACGCCGAGGCTTCGCCCTTCGGCGTGGCGATGACGCCCGTGCAGTGCATCCACTACGCGCTCACCCGCCCGGCCGCGGCCAGCATCATGGCCGGCTTCGACGAGCCGACGCACGTCGACGACGCGGTGGCCTACGAGAGCGCCTCCGACGAGCAGAAAGACTACGCGAGCGTGCTCGCCGACGCGCCGAAGCACGCCTACTTCGGGCAGTGCACGTACTGCGGCCACTGCGCCCCGTGCACGGCCGGCATCGACATCGCCACCGTCAACAAGTTCTACGACCTGGCCGTCATGGCCGACGAGGTGCCCGCCTCGGTGCGCGCGCACTACCGCGCGCTCGACGCGCGCGCCGACGACTGCACGGCCTGCGAAGCCTGCGAGCCGCGCTGCCCCTTCGGCGTGCCCATAGCCGAGCGCATGGCGCTGGCGTCGGCCCTGTTCGCCTAGCGACCCGCGGCCTGCGGCCCGCGCAGCATGCACAGGTCGCGCAGCACGCCGCCGATGTCGGCGTCGAGGGCGAGCACCCGCGCGCCCAGCTCGCGCGGCGCGTACGCCTCGCCGCGGTTGACGCACGCGTAGAAGGCTCGCGGGTTGCGGGCGGCCATCCGCCAGAAGGGGTACTTGACGATGCCCGGCGTGTTGCCGCCAACGCCCAGCTCGAGCAGGAGGAGGCGGTCGCTCGCGTGCGCCTCCGCGAACGCCTCGTAGCGCGCACGGGCCGCATGCCAGCCCTCGTCTTCGACGAACGTCCCGTCGATGCGCAGGTTCATGGCCATCGGCGCACCGCACACGGGGCAGCGCGGCAGCAGCTCCGAGGGAACGCGCATGTTCCGCTGCTCGGCCGCCATGCGCCGCACGGCGGCCTCGTTGTCGTAGGTGCCCCGATGGCAGGGCTTCGAGCACTGCCACAGCCCGTAGTCGCCCTGCAGGTAGCACAGCCGCGCCCGATCGATGCCCGCCCGCTGGAACTGATGGTCGACGTTCGTGGTGAGCACGAAGAAGTCGCGCCCTTCCAGCAGGTTCAGCAAATCGCGGTAGGGGCGGCCCACCGGCGCGTCGTAGCGGTTCACCATGATGTGGCGGCTCCACCAGGCCCAATACTCCTCAGGCGTGGCGAAGGGATAGAAGCCGCCCGCGTACATGTCGCGGATGCCGTAGGCCGCGTGGAAGTCGGCGAAGTACCGCATGAAGCGCTCGCCGCCGTAGGTCAGCCCCGCCGACGTCGACAGCCCCGCTCCTGCGCCCACGAGCACGGCGTCGGCCGCGTCGAGGGCTTCCGCCAGACGTTCCACCTGCCCCGTCTGTTCCGGCGCGCACGTCACGAGCGCCGCTCGATCGCATCGTGCGGGCACACCTCGGCGCACCGGCCGCAGCGCAGGCAGTGCACCTGGGCGATCTCGTAGGGCGACCCCGTCGCGATGCACTGCTCGGGGCACGCCTCCGCGCACGTCCCGCACCCGACGCACCGGTCGGTGATGACGAACCCCGCGACGGCTTCGCGCGCGCTGCCCAGCGCGAAGGGCACGCGCACGATGGGCGTGCCGCTCAGGTCGAAGTACTCGCCCTGCGCGTCCTGCAGGTAGAACGCCTCCAGCACGTAGCGCGAGTCGCCGGGATAGAGCTCCTGCATGGACGGGTTGAGCTCGAAGATGCGGTCGACGAGCCGATGCTGCTCGACCTCGTCGTCGGGATGCTCCACCGCGCCGCGCAGCCGGCACGTGCGGAAGTCGGGCGACTGCCCCACGATGGCCACGAAGCGCGTGCGCATGACGTCGGCGTAGAACGCCTTGCCGCGCGCCGCGACGAAATACAGCCGGCCGCCCTCCACCATCATCACGTCGATGATGCGCACCGCCGGCAGACCCGCCTCGTCCGTCGTGGCGAAGGCCACGTCGCGCACCTCGCGCAGAAACCGCAGGCAGTACCCCGCATCGATATCGTCCGTACGCGGCACCTGTTCCATAGCGACCATCCCTTCCCGGCTGTTCCGCCGTTTGTCTCGTCGACTCGTCGTGCGCTACGCGTCCCCGAGGGCGCGTTCGAAGTTCTCGCGCATGGCCGCCAGCACCCTGCACATCGTCTCCTGCTCTTCGGCGTCGATGCCCCGGCTCTGCACGGCAAGCAGCTCGCGCGAGATGGCGGCAAAATCGCCCCGCAGCTCCTGGCCGCGCGCGGTCAGCGACACCACGGTGGCGCGCCGATCGTCGGCGCGCTTCTCGGTGCGCACGTACCCGGCGGCCGCCAGCTTCTTGACGAGCGCCGTCACCGTGGAGGGGTCGCGGCCGATGGCGTGCGCCAGCTCCTGCATGGAGCGCTCGTCCGACGCGAACAGCTGCGCGAGGATGTCGCCGTGCGACGGCGCGATGCCCGTCAACCCGCGCGCCTTCAGCTGCGCCGCGATGAACCGGTTCGCCTGCGCAACCGTCACCGAAAGCCGATGCACCACATCGTCCATGCCCGCTCCTTCCCTTCCGTCCGTCCCCGCATTATACTTTGATGTCAAAGTATTTCAAGCGACATCCCGGGAAACGCCTCTGCCGCTCGCCGAATGGGGTTGGGGCTCTTTCGCATACGAACTGGTATAATAGGGGTGCTGATCTGCGACGTCTTTTCGACGCGACGGAGCCGCACCCACCGTTTCCCCACCCATCCGTCGGAGGTTGCCATGTACGCTTGCGGAGATACCGTCGTCTATCGCCATCACGTCTGCGAAGTGGCCGCGCTGCGCGAGGACTACTTCGAGGGCAAGGACTACTTCGAGCTGCGCACGCTGTTCGAGAACTCCCTCAAGCTGTTCGTGGCCGTCGACGAGGCCGCGCCGCCCACCCTGCGTCCCGTCATGACGAAGCACGAGGCCCTCGCCCTCATCGATTCCATGGCCGACGCCGACTCCATCGACGAGGAGACGCTGCGGCCCGACGCGCCCACGCCCACGCTGCTCGAGCGGCGTTTCAAGGAGGAGTACGAGCGCCGGCTGAAAACGTTCGCGCCGCAAGACCTCGTCCCCATCATGAAGTCCGTCCACGACCGCACGGCCCGCCGCGTCGATTCGGGCCGTCGCATCACCGCCACCGACAAGAAGTACTTCGATCTCGCCGAGGGCCTGCTGTGCGACGAGCTGGCCGTCTCGCTGTCCATTCCGCGCGACGAGGTGAAGAGCGTGCTCGTCGAGCGCGTGAAGCGCGCCGAGGCGCACCGCAGCTAGGGCTGCTGCTATACTGGCGGCAACGCTCCCCCGCGTCCGCGCCGCACCGTCCAGGAGGTTCGCCATGATCGAGATGCCCGAAGCCCTCACGCTCGCCCGCCAGATGCACGCCGCCTTCGCCGGCCACGTCATCGTGGAAGCGGAGGCGAACCATTCGCCGCACAAGTTCGCGTTCTACACGGGCGACCCCGCCACGTACGGCGCGCGCCTCGACGGGCGCCGCGTCGAGGCCGTCAAAGCCACCGGCCCCTACGTGGAGCTCGCGCTCGACGACGGCATGACCCTGCTTTTGCGCGAAGGCGTGAACGCGCGGCTGCTCGATGCGGGCGCGAAGACACCGGCGAAGCACCAGCTGCTGCTCGCCTTCGAGAACGGCGCGCGCCTCGTCTGCACGACCGCCATGTACGGCATGTTCCTCATCGCCGACACCGGGGCGGACGACGACGCGTACTACGTGGCCGCCCGCGACTGCGTCCCCGTGCTTTCGGACGCCTACGACGAGGGGCGCTTCCGCGCGCTCATCGAGGCGGCCCCGGCAAGCACGAGCGCGAAGGCCCTCCTCGCCACCGAGCAGCGCATCCCGGGCATCGGCAACGGCGTGCTGCAGGACATCCTGTTCAACGCGGGCATCAACCCGAAAACGAAGGTGCACGCCCTCGACGACGAAGACACGGCGCGCCTCTTCCGCGCGATGAAGGACACGCTTGCGGCCATGGTCGAGGAGGGCGGCCGCGACGTGGAGCGCGACCTCTACGGCAACCCCGGCGGCTACCGGTGCCTGCTGTCGGCGAACACGTGGAAGGACGGCTGCCCCGTCTGCCACGGCGCCATCGAACGCAAGCCCTACCTCGGCGGCAACGTGTACTACTGCCCCGTCTGCCAGCCGCTGCCGTAGCACCCGGGCCGCCACTCTACGGAGCGTTCATTGCGCCTGCCGCAGCGGACGCGTATCGTGGACACCCGTCAACCGATCAGGGAGGAACACCATGGACGCACGATCGACGGGCACGCTCATCCGCTCGCTGCGCGAGGAGCGAGGGCTCACGCAACGGCAGCTGGCCGACGCCCTCGGCGTCACCGACAAGGCGGTGTCGAAGTGGGAGCGCGGCGGCGGCTGCCCCGACATCGAGCTTTTGGGCGCGCTGTCCGATCACCTGGGAACTCCCGTCGAAACGCTGCTCGCCGGCACGTTGGCCGCCGACGAGCGGATGGGAGGAACCATGAAACGCACCGCATTCCGCGTATGCCCCACCTGCGGAAACATCATCACCACCACGGGCGATGCCGACGTGTCGTGCTGCGGCAGGAAGCTGCCCGCGCTCGTCGCCTTGCCCGCCGACGAGGCGCATGCCGTGCACGTCGAGCCGGTCGAGGGCGACTGGTACGTCACCTTCGACCACAAGATGAGCAAGCAGCACCACCTCGGCTTCGTCGCCGTCGTGGGCTTCGACCGCATGGCCGTCGAAAAGCTCTACCCCGAGCAGGGCGGCGAAGCGCGCCTGCCCCACCTCGCCGGCGCGAAGCTCTACACGTACTGCACGGCCCACGGCCTCATGCGGCACGAACCCGCGCGCCGCTAGCGCGCGGGGCGCATCACCGCCGCGCACGCCGTCTGCATGAGCCCGATCACCAGGTAGATCACCGAGACCGGGTTCGGCAGGTACACGAGTTCGAACAAGCACCAGACGATGAGCAGCGCACCGGCCAGCAACGCCCACGAACGCGCGCGCCCATCGCGGCGCGCGAACAGCACGGCGGCCACGAGGTTCGCCACCCCGTTCACGAGCGCGAGGGCAAGCCCCGGCCAGAACAGGTCGGCCGTCATATACGCAGGCAGCGGCATCCGCTGGATCAAGGGCACCATGAGGTCGAAGAAGCCGAAGAGCTCGTCGAACGCGGGCGGCAGGACGCCCGCGGCGCCCGCCATCATGAAGCCGCCGCACACCACCGCGCACACGCCGTTGAACACGCAGATCACCCGCACGATGCGGCGCGCCGCGTTCATGCGCGCTCCGCGCTTCCCGTCGGCACCGCGGCGGCGTCGAGCGCGCGGACGCAGGCCGTCACCGGCTCGAGCGCGGCGCGGTCGGTGGCGTCGAACCCGCCGCGCATCCCCGAGAGCATCTCGGCGGCGCGCGGGTCGTGCTCCGCGTTCTTCTCCTGCATCTTGAAGAACAGCCTCATGGCCAGCTTGTTCGGCGCGCTCAGGCGCTCGTAGGCGAACCCGCCGCGCAGGTAGAAGCGCTCCACGCCGTCGAACTCCGGCGACGGCAGCTCCTTCGCAAGTGCCTCGGCGACCATATCGTCCCACTCCACCGGCGTCGCGCCCACCGCGAACACGACGAACCGCGTCTGCGGATGCCGCTCCCGCGCGCGCACGAGCCACTTCTTGCCCGCAAGCCCGCCCGCGTGAAGCCATCCGCCCATCGCCACTATGTCGAAGCCGCTCGCATCGAACCGCGGCTCGTCGTCAAGCGACACCGCCCGGCACCCCAGCTCTTCCGCAAGCCAGGTCGCGTAGCGCTTCGTGAACCCCGTGTGCGACGAATACACCACGATCATGCTCATGCCCGTTCCTCTCCTCGAATGCCCCGTCCCGGCGCCGTATGCGCCCGCGCGAACCGCTCGACGTGCGCGGCGAGCCGCGGCTCGGCTTCCTCCCATGTCAGCCCCGCATGCATGAGCATGAACGGGACGCCCTGCAGCTCGATGGCCATCTGCGCCGCATCGTCGCGGACGAACTCGCCCGTGGCCATGAGGTGCTCGAAGACGGTGCGCTGCAGCGCCATGGGCTGCTCGACGAACACGAGGCGGTAGACGCGCCCCGCCTCCTCGCTCTCGAACTGGCTGATCACCAGCAAATGGCGCAGACGCACCATGTACGGGTCCTCGAAGAAGTAGCGAAACGACGGCAGCACCATCTCGCGCAGGCGCGCGGCGGTCATCTCCTCGTACGGCGCCGTGTCGTCGGTGACGTCGAACAGGATGCTGCGCTCGCCGAAGAATCGGCGCGTCCGCTCGAGCGCATCGTGCACGATGGCGTCGAACAGGGCCTGCTTGCCGGAGAAATGGTTGTACAGCGACGCGTCTTTGATGCCCACGGCCGACGCGATGTCGCGCACCGACACCGCATGGAAGCCGCGCGACGCGAACAGCGCGAACGCCTCCTCGACGATGCGCTCCTTCGTGTCCTTCCCTCGCATGGTCCCTCCTCTACAAAACTAGCGATTGCTAGCATAATAACTAACAATCGCTAGTTTTACAAGAGAGCAGAACGAGAACGGATGTTTCACGTGAAACATCCGGCGCACCCTTTCCGCGTCCCTACTGCTTCTGGAAGTCCTTGAGCATCTCGGCGAGGATTTCCACATGGGAGCGGCGGGCGTGGGTCGCGGTGCCCACGAGGGCCACGGACTCGTACTCGCCGTAGCGCTCGAAGAACTGCGGGACGGCCTCGCGCTCGCGCATGTCCTCGCGGTACGCGTCGGCGTAGGCGTCCCAGCCGATGTTGCCATGGATGTAGCGCTCCATCATGGTGGGCGCCGGCGCAAACAGCTTGTCGTGCACGTAGCGGCCGTGCACGATCTGCTCCACGAAATAGGCGAGGTCGTCGCGCTTCGTGAAGCCGGCAAGCTGGTTCGTGTTCTTGAGCCTCGTGTCGATCACGAGGTCGGTGTTCCAATCTTCAAGGCGCTTGAAGAACTCCTCGGCGGAGGTTTCGTAGGCGCTGATGGTATGAATGTGCATGAGCGGGCGCTCCTTCTCGTCGCGCGACGACGCGCGCGGCACGGTTGTTTCCTCGAAACGATAACGCGCGCGGGAAGCGCGCCGAGCCCGCGAGCGGCCGTTGTGGACGAATCGAGGAGGTCTCGTCAATCC
The DNA here is from genome assembly GCF_003339815.1 of Eggerthella sinensis. Classification (GTDB taxonomy): domain Bacteria; phylum Actinomycetota; class Coriobacteriia; order Coriobacteriales; family Eggerthellaceae; genus Eggerthella; species Eggerthella sinensis. Next base: position 41,172 of record NZ_PPTT01000006.1, on the reverse strand, counting down.
GCTGCCACTCCGCCATTCTTTTCGCCCACCGGGAACGTTTCCCCTCGTACTCGGTCATTTACGCACAATATCGCACCGATTACGTATACAATGGACTTCGCATATTCAATTGATCATTGAAACGGAGCGCATTTCTTGAATACGAAAGAAGCGCTGAAATCGTTCGAACTCGACGCACGGCTGTTCTACGACGCCGTGACGTTCAGCACGGACGATTACCTCTACATCATCGACATGAGTCGCGACACGGCCCTCGTCTCCGACAACATGCGCGAGGATTTCGGTCTGCCCGACAGCCTGGTTCCGGGTCTCATCCCGCTGTGGCGCGACCTCATCGTCGAACGGGATCGCGTGCGTTTCGACGAATCGATCAACGACATGCTCTCCGGAAAAACCGACGTCCACGACGTCGAGTACCAAATCAAGAACGTCGACGACGAGAACATCTGGGTGGTGTGCCGCGGCCTCATGAAGCGCGACGAGCATAACGATCCCACGATGTTCGCCGGCGTGGTCACCTGCCTTGAGCGCAAGGGCAAGGTGGACTCGGTCACGGGCCTGTTCACGCACGACGAATGCGTCGAACTGCTCGACCGCCTCATCGGCTGCGAGTCCGAAGGCGGCGTCATGCTGCTCGGCCTCGACGACTTCTCCCGCATCAACTCGCTCAACGACCACGCGTTCGGCAACACCGTGTTGCGCCTCTTCGCCCAGTCAACGCAGCGCCTGCTCCCCGAAGGCGGCTCCATGTTCCGTCTCGACGGCGACATGTTCGCCGTAATCGTGGACGGCGCCGATCGCGCCGCCATGAAGGAGCTCTACGACGCCGTCCACATGGTGGCGAACCGCCCGCACACCATCGACGGCGTGACGTTCTTCTGCATGGCATCGGCCGGCATCGCGATGATCGGCCAGGACGCCACCACCGCGCAGGACCTGTTGCGCAACGCCGAGAGCGCGCTCGAGGAAAGCAAGCAGCGCGGCAAGAACACCTCCACGTTCTACTCGGCCGCGATGACGGCGACGAAGCTCAGGCGGCTCGAGATCAGCGACTGCATGCAATCGTCGGTGCTCGGCGGCATGAAGCACTTCGAGCTGTACTACCAGCCGCTCGTGGATGCGGAAACCATGGACCTTGCCGGCGCCGAAGCGTTGCTGCGCTGGAACTCGGAAGATCGCGGCTCGCTCTCCCCCGTCGAATTCATCCCCGTCCTCGAGTCCTACGGGCTTATCGGCCAGGTGGGACGCTGGGTGCTCGAGCAGTCGTTCGTCCAATGCAAGCGCTGGACCGAAACGCATCCCGACTTCATCATGGACGTGAACATCTCCTACCTGCAGCTGCTCGACGCGGACTTCATCCCCTTCGTGGAGCAGCTCATCGAGCGCACGGGCGTCGAGCCGTCGTCCATCGTGCTCGAAATGACCGAGAGCTACTTCGTCACCGACATGGATGCGTTGCGCGCCACGTTCGACCGCCTGCGCGCCATCGGCATCCGCATCGCCATGGACGACTTCGGCACGGGGTACTCGTCGCTCGGGCTGCTGTCGCAGTCGCCCGCCGACATCGTGAAGATCGACCGTCTGTTCATCAAGGACATCCACAAGGAATCGTTCAACCGCGCCTTCATCGACGCCGTCATCGAGCTGTGCCACAGCGTGGGCATCCGCGTCACCGTCGAAGGCGTTGAAGAACCCACCGAACTCGATGCCGTGCGTGCCATCGGCGCCGACAACATTCAGGGATTCTTCGTGTCGAGGCCCATTCCGGCCGCCAGCTTCGAGGAGCAGTTCCTCACGCCGCAGGCAGCGTCGTAGGCGTCGGTCCCTGCACGTCTTCCGCCCGCACGTCGTCCATGTCGGCGATGCGGTAGGCGCTCTTGCCCGTGCGCTTGATGCCGTAGAGGGCCTGATCGGCCGCGCGGTAAAACGATTCGTAGGAATGGGTGGGACGTCCCACCGCCACGCCGATGCTCACGCTCACGTCCGCGCACTTCTCCTTGAGGATCTCGACGCTCGCCACCACGTCGGCGCAAATGCGCTCGGCCACGCACGCGCACGGAATGTCGGGCACGAACGCGGAGAACTCGTCGCCACCGGCGCGGAACACGATGTCGGAGCACCGGAAGGAGCGCTCGAGCACGCGTGCGAAGCCCTTGAGCACCGCATCGCCCCGATCATGGCCGAACCGGTCGTTCACCAGCTTGAAGTCGTCGAGGTCGAACATGAACAGCGCGCCGCGCGTGCCCTTCCAACGCGGCTCGGCAAGCTGCCGCTCCACGAGGACGCGACCCTCGCGCACGTTGTACAAGCCCGTCAGCGGATCGCGCGTCGCCTGCAGCTCGAGGCGCTGATGCTCCTCTTTGCGCAGGTTGTCCTGGCGCGCCGTATCGGTCACATCGTGCAGGACGCACGCGCAGAACCCGGGGCGCGGCTGGTAGGTTTGTATGGAAAGATAGCGGCTTCCGGGAATGCAGCGGGTGAAGTACTGCTTGACCCCCTGCTCGGCCGTCATGCGCACGGCCTCCATCGTTGCCGCGTCCACAGCGGGAAACACCTGGGGCATCGATTTGCCCACCAGTTCCTCGCGGCGGAAACCCTCGATGCACGCGCCCGCTTCGTTGACGTACGCATACACGATATCGGACGGGAGAACGCGAAACACCACGAATGCTACGGGCATGTCCCGAAGGAAATCCCCTACCTCGCTCTTGCTCAACACGGTTGCTCAGGCACCCCTTTGCCCTCGTACGACTCCGGCTTCAACTAACGCTTGAGCAATTATACGCTATCCGATCATACTAGTCGGGATTTCGACGGAAAATCCGGGGCTCCCCCGTGTTAGCGAGCGGGTTTTTCCCTAAGCGGCGAACCCAAGCGCGCCAGCTCCCCCGCCACCGTCTCCACGAGCAGCGGCAGCGCGGCGTCCACCTTCGGCGTGAGGCCCACGGCGACCATGGCCGGCGACGGGTTCTCCACCTGCATGCCCAGGCAGAGGCCCTCGGCCTCGTAGCCCAGCAGCGTGGCGGCATCGAACAGGTCCACCAGCTTGAGGTCGTGCAGCGAGGCCGTCGCGCCCGAATGGCGCGCCATGGCGTCGGGCGCGAAGCGGAACACCGTGCCCGGCTCCGCGTCGGTGCCGTCCACGGCGTCCACCGTGATGATGACGTCGTACTCGCGCACCCGGTCGATCATGTTGAGCGTGAGGCACCCCAAGTCGAACAGCGTCACGTTGTCGGGGATGTCGTAGCGTTTGAGCAGCTCCTCGTACACCGCCGGGCCCACGCCGTCGTCGAGCATGAGCTTGTTGCCCACGCAGAACACCGCGATGGCGCGCGGCGCTTCGGCCCCTCCTTCGACGTCGCCCATCATGCACCCACCGTCGGGCGGATGACCAGGTTGTAGTACGTGGCCGCCGCCAGCATGACGACGCCCGCCGCCACGCAGACGATGCCCCAGATACGCTCGCGCTTGAGGTAGGCCTCTTTGTCCTGGCCGAGGCTGGCGGCCCGATGCGCCGCGAACGGCTGGCCCAGGATGGCGAACGCCACCGTGCCCGCCGTGAGCGTCAAGAACACGAGCGTCGCGATGACGATGGCGAGCGGCGTGCGCTCGGTGAATGCGGCGTAGAACGTGTTGTCGGCGAACAGCCAGATGGGATAGAACAGGATGGTGGCCCACATGCCGTGCGCCGGTCCCCAGATGGGCGGCAGGAACAGCGCGCCGATGTTGAGCCGGGGGATGCCTTCGAGGAAGCGCTCCTCGCGCGCGATCTGTTCGTCGGTCAATTCAGTCACAATTCGATATCCCTTTCGCACTCCGTATGATTCTCTGCCATTATAGACGAGGTAGCCCCGCACACGAGGGGGCTTTAGCCGAGCGGAAGGAGAGAGCATGAAGCTGCTGGCAATCGCCGGATCGCTGCGCGAGCACAGCTACAACCGGCAACTGGCCGAAGCGGCCCGCGCCGTCGTGAACGAGCGCCATCCCGAAGTGGAGTTCGACCTGCTCGTCTGGGACGACGTGCCCCTGATGAACCAGGATATCGAGCATCCGGCTCCCGAGGCCGTCACGCGCGTGCGCGATGCCGTGCGGGAGGCCGACGGCATCTGGCTGTTCAGCCCCGAATACAACCACGCCATACCGGGCCCCTTGAAGAACCTCCTCGACTGGCTCTCGCGCCCCGTGAGCGCCACCGAAGCCCAGGTGCTCGGGGAGAAGCCGTTCGCCCTCGCCGGGGCCAGCATCGGCATGAGCGGCGCTGCGCACGCCCAGGATCAGCTCGTGAACATGCTGAGCTTCCTCGACGCGCACGTGATGAACAAGCCGCGCCTCACCATCCCCCACATCGCCACCCAAGCCGACGAAAACGGCGAGCTCCGCCTGGAAGCCTCCGCCCCCTACCTCGAAAAACAAGCCGACGCCTTCATTAGGTTCGTGGAAAAGGAGATCAGCTAGCGCAGGCAAGGCCCCAGCGCACCCTCGCTCCCTGATCCCCCAGCACCGTCCCTCGCCTCTCCCCTTCCTGCGCCTCCCCCTATTGCGCGCGGGGTAGCACAACCAGGTCGCACGTGCTCCACCGCGCGCAATAGGGGGAGAGCGGGTATGCAATAGAGGGAGACGCAGGTACACAGGCAGAGGCGGGGACGCAACGCCCCCTCCCCAACAAAGCAAGAAGGCCCGGTTTCCCGGGCCTTCTTGCTTAACCTACGAGCAGCTTATGCCTTCTCGTTGTGATGGAGGTCGTCCTCGCCCACGATGGTGTGCTTCTCGGGGTCGTAGACCAAACCGCCGTGCTCTTTCCAGAAGAACATGAGGAGCGTCGGGGAGATGCCCTCGATGTTCGCCAGGTACACATGGATGAACATGAAGCAGATGAAGACGTACATCATGAAGTAGTGGATGATGCGCATCGACATGAGGCCGCCCACCAGATCGGTGCCGCCCGCGAAGAACGCGAGGTTCATCGTCGGGTTCCACAGGCACAGGCCCGTGTAGAACATCACGATGATGAGGATGGGGATGGCCAGGTAGCTGATCTTCTGCGGCACGCCGAGCTTGGCGCCCAGCGGGTGATCCTTCTTGAAGAACAGGTAGTAGCGAATCCACGCGCCCAGCTGGTGACGGTTGTCAGCCTGCGGCAGCCACGTCTTGAAGTCCGTGACCTGGTAGCGGGTGCCGCCGTCCGGCGCGGACTTCACGAAGAAGGCCATGATCACGCGGACGATGCAGTTGATGAACAGCACGAAGCCCATGAACACATGGACGCCGCGAGCGATGCCCATGAAGCCGCCCCAGAACGGGAAGTGGATGCTGAAGCCCGTGATGATCAGGAGGATCATAGCCACGAGGTTGATCCAGTGCGTGATGACGAAGGGCATCGGATGCGCTTCGCGGTAGTGTGCCAAGTGCGCCATGTTACTTCACCCCCCAGGGGCTCGTGACGGTCTCGAAGCTCTTGCCCGTCGCCGGCTCGGTGATGTGCACCGCGCACGCCGTGCAGGGGTCGAAGCTGTGAACCGTGCGCAGCGCGTTGATCGGCTTCTCGATGTCGCCCACCGGGTTGCCGATGAGCGCCTGCTCCATCGGACCGTGCTCGCCGTTGGCGTTGATCGGCGCGAGGTTCCAGGTCGTCGGGATGATGATCTGGTAGCCCTCGATCTTGCCGTCCTTGACGCTTTCGGAGTGGTAAAGCGCGCCGCGGGGAGCTTCCCAGAAGCCCGTGCCGGCACCGGTGATGGTGGCAGGCTCGCGGAAGTACTCGCTGTCGCCGCTCTTGAGCGCCTCGATGAGCTCGGCAACCCAGTCCTTCATGAGGCCGGCGATGTAGAGCGTCTCGATCTGGCGAACGGCGGTACGGCCGAGCGTCGACTGCGCGACGCCGATCTGGCCGGGAGCGCCGAGAGCCTCGAGAAGGCCGTCGACCTGCTCGACCACGAACGGCACGTTGCGCTTGTACGCTGCCAGGATGCGGGAAAGTCCGCCGGCCTCGTAGGGCTTGCCGTCGTACGCGGGGCACTTGACCCACGTGTAGCGATCTTCGACGTTGTACTCGGTGAAGTCCGGCTTCGTGATGAAGTACGGCGACTCGAAGGTTTCCTCGCCCTCGTACCAGGAGTGACCCATGTACTCGGTGATGAGGTTCTCCTGCACGTCGGACAGGTTGAGCTTGTCGTCGATGACGCCCATGGGCAGGTAGCGGTTCGCCATCTGCTCGGTGTAGCTGCTGTAGTCGCCCTGGCCCTCGAAGACGCCCCAGGCCACGTAGCGGCCGCAGCCCTTGCCCCAGTTGAGCGCGTCGATGTAGTACGGCGCGATAGCCAAGGTGTCGGGGATCATGGTGGATTCGACCCAGGTGTAGATCTCGTCGACGAGGCCCTTGAGCTCATCGAGCTTCTGATCGGTGGGCACGAAAGCGGTGCCGCCGGGGACGAGCGTCATGACGTGCGGCATCTTGCCGCCGATGATGGCGGAGATCTGCGAGGCCTTCGCCTGCATGGTGAGCGCCTCGAGGTAGTGCGCCGTGCAGATGAGGTCGAGCTCGGGCGGCAGCTGGTAAGCCGTGCCCTCTTCGGCGTCGAACCAGTTGCCGGAGAAGATGGACAGCTGGCCGTTGTCGGCGAAGTTCGCAAGACGCTCCTTGAGCGCGACGAAGTCGCTGTTCATGGACGTGCCGGCAGCCTGGGCGAGATCGTAGGCGTCCGCCGGGTCGGCCTTGAGCGCATTGAGCGGGTTCACGTAGTCGAGGGCAGCCAGGTTGTAGAACCACAGGATGTGGCTGTGCAGGAACTGCGCGCCCTCGAGCATGTTGCGGATGATACGCGCGTTGTTCGAGATCTGGATGCCGTAAGCTTTCTCGGCGGCGATGGCCGACGAGTGAGCGTGGGACACCGGGCACACGCCGCAGATGCGCTGCACGATCTGCGCAGCGTCTTCGGGCGTGCGGTTCTCCACGACCATTTCCATGCCGCGGAAGCAGCCGCCGGACACCCATGCGTCGGAGACCTTGCCGTTGGTCACTTCCATCTCAACGCGAAGATGGCCTTCGATGCGGGTGATCGGGTCGATGACTGAACGAGTCATGTGGGCTTACCTCCCTTCTTTTTTGTCGTCGGATTTCAGATCGGCCTCGTCGTACTTGCCGATGGACTTGTCGGGATGCTTCGCGTCCCAACCGCGCACCTTCTCGAAGTCGGCGCCGCCGTCCATACGGCCGGTGAGCTTCATGCCGAAGCCGTGCACCACGAGGGCCGCAGCCAGGATGCCGGTGATGCCGAGCGCGATCGTGCCGGGCTGCACCATCCAGTCGCCGATGCGCAGGTCGCGATGGCGCTTGTAGAACGGGGTGTTGACCTCGACCCAGTTCTGGCCGGGATCGTTCGGGTTCGCCTCGCAGCAACCGATGCAGGGAGCGCCGGACTGCACGCACCAGCTGCGACGGTTGTTCCACAGCACCACGCCGCAGTTCGACTTCGTCTGCGGGCCGCGGCAGCCGAGCGGGTACAGGCAGTAGCCCTTGGCCTCCTCTTCGGACCCGAACTTGTAGACGAACTCGCCGTTCTCGAAGTGACCGCGACGCTCGCAGTTGTCATGGATCGTCTGGTCGAAGATGCCGGCAGGCTTGTTCTCGCTGTTGAGCGCGGGAAGCTGCTCAAGGAAGATGACGTCGGCCAGAACGGCCACGAGCCACTCGGGGTTCGCCGGGCAACCGGGAACGTTCACGACCGGCGTCTCGATGCCAGCCTTCTTCAGGAACGCCTGCACGCCGAGCGCGCCCGAACTGTTCGGATTCGCGCCCATCCAGCCGCCGTTGACCGCGCAGGAACCCAGCGCAACCACGGCATTGGCCTTCTCGGCAGCCTCGATCAGATGCTCCGTACCGGGCTTGTCGGCGACGCGCAGCGCCTGCCCGCCCCAGCCTTCCAGCACAGCGCCCTCGTACACGAGGATGTAGTTGCCGGCCTCGATCGTCTGCTCCTTGGCTTCCTCCATCGACCAGCCGGCAGCCGCCGACAGGGTCTCAGAGTAGTTGAGCGAGATCATGTCCAGCACGATCGAAGCCGCATCCGGCGTCTCAACCTGCGCAAACGACTCGGTACATCCCGTGCACGACGCGCCTTCGATCCAGATAACCGGATACAGCTTTCCCTTCGTTGCGCCGATCACGGACTTCTCGAGGGCCTGCGCCACGCGCGGAGCAGCGAGCTCGGACAATCCGGCCGCGACCGCAACGGCGCCGCAAAGTTTCATGAAGCTGCGGCGGCTGACGCCGCGAGCAGACAGCATATTCTGAAACTCTGAAACTGTGGCCTCTGTTTCCATGTGCACACCTCCTCAGGTGCTCTCGTCTTCCAATGCTTGCTGATTGTGTATTTTCCACGACTCCAGAAATAAAACGCACAGCATGGGCGCGAGCGCAACGTTTGACCCGCAAATGGCGCAAAAATGTTACGGTTCAACATTTGCGTAACATGAGTTATACACTTCGTTGGCTTGTTTACTCAATTTCATGCAAGAGGAGGTCAAATTCGCGCCTCTGTATGCATAGCGTTCAAAGCGTGAGAACTCTCGTTGGTTTCTCGTTCACTGCCGTTCATCTCGTCGTGAGTCGGGTATGATAGCACATGCTCCGATAATCGAGAACCCCCGACAGAAGGATTGGACCATGGCTTCAACCGACCCCGTCATCGCATACCTCGGCCCCGCCGGTACCTATTCCGACGAAGCGGCGCGAGCGTTTGCGAAGCGGCTCGGCATCGACGAACCCCAGCTGCTCGAGTGCTCCTCGTTCGACGAGGTGTTCGATTGCGTGGACCGCGGCAAAACCGAGTTCGGCGTCGTTGCCAAAGAGAACTCGCTCGAAGGCTCGGTCACGGCCACGCTCGACAACTTCGCGTTCAAAAGCACGGCCAACATACTCGGCGAGCACGTGCTGGACATCCACCACTGCCTCGTGATGCACCCTGACGCGAAGCTCGAGGACGTGACCACGGTGGCCTCGCACGCTCAGGGCCTCGCCCAATGCCGCCGCTTCCTCAACGAGCGGTTGCCGGGGCGCGCGAGCATCACCACTTCGTCCACCGCCGAGAGCGCGCGCTTGGCCGCCGGCGACAAGCATGTCGCGAGCATCGCGAACGCGTTCGCCGCCGAGCTGTACGGCGCCGTCGTGCGCGAGCGCGACATCGAGGACCACTTCGGCAACCAGACGTCGTTCGCGCTCATCGGCCGCCAGGGGCATCCCCAGGTGTTCCGCAGCGACCGCAAGAAGACGTCGCTCGCGCTGTTCTTGCAGGTGGACAAGGCCGGCACGCTGCATATGATCCTGTCGGAGTTCGCCTATGCCGGCATCAACCTGTCGATGATCCAGTCGCGCCCCACCAAGCAGGCGCTCGGCGACTACATGTTCTTCATCGAGTTCGAGGGCTCGGCGAACGACCTGGCCACGCAAACCGCCCTCAACTGCCTGCGCCTCAAGCTGCGCGAGGTGAAGGTGCTGGGAAGCTATCCTCTTATATAAGTAAGGGCATCGTGGAAAAACGAGGAGGGCGCCGTGGGGCGCCCTCCTTGCGTTGGCGGCTAGAAGGCGATGAGGCCGAGGTGCTCGAGCAGGATCTTGAGGCCGATGAGGATGAGCACGATGCCGCCCACGATGGTGGCCGGCTTCTCGTACTTCGCCCCGAAGCGATGCCCCACAGCCACGCCCACGATGGACAGCACGAACGTGGTGATGCCGATGAGGCCCACCGACACGGCGATGTCCACGCGCAGAAACGCAAACGTGATGCCCACGGCCAGCGCGTCGATGCTCGTGGCGATGGCCATCATCACAAGTTCGCGCAGGTCGAGCTTGCCGTCGGTTGGGCACGCCAAGTCCTCGGGATCGTCCTCGTGGAAGGCGTCCCACAGCATCTTGGAGCCGATGATGCCCAGCAACACGAAGGCTATCCAGTGATCCACCGGCGTGATGAGCGCCTCGAACTGCGTGCCGAGCGCCCAGCCCGCCAGCGGCATGAGCGCCTGGAAGCCGCCGAAAAACAGCGCGATGACCACCGCCTGGCGCACGTCGAGCCGTTTCATGCACAGGCCCTTGCACACCGACACGGCGAACGCGTCCATCGACAGGCTCACCGCGATCAAGAACAGTTCCACGAATCCCATGGTATTCCTCTCGTCTCAGCGCGGCCCCCCTGGCCGCCCCCGCAGCAGCGTCGCCAAGCTGCGGGCATAAAAATACCGACGCGTACGCGCCGGCTGCACATGAGCGGTGCGACGAGTACGCCACACCGCGAGTCTTGTCGTTTCAGGATGCGCCAGCTTCATCGAAGCAGTATGTTGACGCAGCCACGCCTCTCGGCGTCGACTACTCCCCCACGGGATGCGGGCTATTCTATCACAGGAATGGTCGGGGACGAAGGGTTCTTGGCCAAAAATGGCGGCTGCGGTAAGGCGGACCCCTCCCCGTGCGCGTATCCTCCTTGCCGCAGCCGCCATTTTTGGCCATGTTTGGGGCGGATGCACGGATAAGCGCCTGTTAGTGGCAAAAATGTACGCGATTGCGGGGTTTTGGGGTCGATTTCGGGCGGTTTCAGGCGATTCAGCGCTCAGATGCGGAAAGCGTGCGCGCATAACCCCAGGTCGCGCGATTCCGCTGAGATGCGGGGTGCCGAGCGGGGCCGCAATCGCGTCATTTCTTGCCATTTCGCGGCCCGGGAGCGTCACCCGCGCTCGACGACGGCGGCGAGCAGGCGCGCGGCGGCGGCGTAGAAGGGGGCGCGGGCCTCGGCGCGCACGGCCGCGGCGAAGGCGGGCATCCATCGCCGGGCGTGGGCGTCGAGGAAGGCGGCGTAGGCCGCCTGCGGGGAGCCGCCGGGCAGGGCCGCGCCGCAGGGCGCGCCCGCCGGCGCCGGGGCGCCGGCGGCCAGCGAGGCGAGGTAGGACAGGAGCTCGCACTCGGCGGCGACGTGGTCGAGCGGCTCGTTGGCGCCCTCGGGGCGGCCCAGGCCGCAGGATCGCACGAAGCGCTCGACGTCCATGGAGCGCGGGTTGACGAACAGGAGGGGCCGCGCGCCCTCGGCGAGCGCGCGGGCGACGCCCTCGTAGGGCGAGACCGCGGGCTCGGGAGCCCCCACGAAGAGCCGCGTCGCCTCGACGCGCAGGGAGCGGAGGAGCGCGGGAGGTGCGGGCCTCGCGGGAAGCCCCCCATTCATTGCGTCCGGCGCGGGCCTCGCAAGAGGCGCGGCCCCTCCTCTTGCGTCCGCAGTGCCGCATGCGTCCGCATGGCGCATCGCGGACGCAATGGTGGGGGCCGGGGCCGCGGACGCAGGGGTGGGCGCCGTGGCCGCCGAAGTGGGGGCCGTGGACGCCAGAGCGGGCCCCGGGGCCGGGGCCGCATCCAGCGCGTCCCCCTCCTCCCCTTCGCCGATCCCCAGCGCCTCCGCGATCTCGGCGGCGGCCGCCTCCCACTCGCCGCTCGCTATCGCCTCGGCCAGCACCTCGTCCGGGTAGCGCAGCGACAGCGCCAGCAGCTCCCAGGCAGCGGCGCGAACCTGCCACTCGGCTTCACGACTCATTCCGGTTGCTCCTTCCCCTCTTCGCCACGTTCGCGAACCACTTCCAGTGCACCACCACGTGCACCAGCAGCAGCGCGAGCAGGGCCTTCGCCGCTATCGCGTGCAGCGGGTCCCAGAAGTAGTACCCCTCGGCGTACAGGCCGAACGCCGGCAGCACCGCCCCCGACACGAACAGGCCCGACACCACGACCACCACGAGCGTCACCAGCATGAGCGCGTCCACCACCAGGTTGCCCGTACGCGCCCACGTCGGGCGGCGCAGCGTCGTGCGCAGGGCGTCGACGCACCAGTCGGCATGCACCAGCAGGTGGACGAACAGCACGACGAGCGCGCCGAGGCCCAGCCACTCGTGCAATCCAATCCCCGTGAGCGCGGGGTTCGCCACCACGAGGTACGCCACGAGCGCCACCACGTCGATGGCGAGATTCTTCCCGTCCACGTTCTCACCCCACCTTCCGCACGATGAGCACGAGCCCCGCCACAAGCGCCACCGGCGCGAGCACCCACAGGTTCAAGCTCGCGTCCGAAGGCTGGTAGTAGCGCGTGGTCAGGACGTCCCAGGCGTGGCATTCGACCGACGCGCACGTGGCCTCGGGGCACGCCATCTCGTGCACGCCGTCGGGCTCGGGCACGTTGTCGAAGCCGTGGCACGTTCCCGACGCGCACCCGGCGGCCGGGCATGGCGAGTTCGCCTCGATGGGACGAGGGAGCCCCACCGACACGTCGGAGACGGCTCCGGCAGCGAACACGCAGATGCCCACCAGGACAAACGACAACACCGTTATCACGATTCTTCTTACCATGTCGTACCTCGATACCATCGAAGGCGCCCGGGAGGCCCGGGCGCCTTGCGGCCGATCAGCGTCAGTGAGACGCCTCGGTCGGCTTGAGGGGCAGATACTTGAGGCCCACGAGCAGCATGAGGGCTCCGAGGCCCACCACGCCCAGCACGAGGCCGAACTCGAGCGGCGTCGGGAAGTACACCATGCCTTGGTAGGCGCCCGTCATGCCGGCGGTCCAGTCGGTCACCGTGTACGGCGTCATGACGCCCGCGTAGTCCAGATTCGGCAGCTGGAAGCCGCCGACGAGCAGCTGCACGCGCTTGCAGAAGATGCCCACGATGGCCAGCAGCGACGCCGCCACGATGAGCGGGTTCGTGCGCAACTTCGGCACGAAGCACACCACGGCGCACAGCGCGCAACCAACCACCTCGACCCAGAAGAACGGCGCGAGCGGGCCGGAGGTCAGCATGGCCGCCACCTCGGCCCCCGAACCGCCCGGGAAGGCGGAGGTCAGCAGGTCGCACCCGAAGAAGTAGAGGTCCACCAGCACGAAGGCGCCCAGCATCTTCACCAGCTTCACCACGTTGGCCTGGTCAAGCTCCATATAGCCCGCGCGGCGCAGGGCGATGACCACCACAAGCACGAGCGCCACGCCGCACACGAGCGCGCTCGACACGAACCACGGCGCCAGAAGCGCGGTGTGCCAGAACTCGTGCGCCTGCTGCAGGCCGAAGATCCACGCGGTCACGGAGTGCACGAGCACGGCGCACACGAGCGCGATCACCGACACGACGCGCAGCGCGGTGGCCGACACCTTGCCCGCCTCGGCGCGCAGGGTGGCCCACAGGTACACGACGGACAGGATGAGGTACGTGCCCAGCACGATGATGTCCCACATCAGCGGCGAGCCGAGGTTCGAGTACGCGAACAGCTCCCACAGGCGCATCGGCTGGCCGAGGTCCACCACCACGAACCCGATGGCCAGCACCGTGCAGCAGATCGAGGTCCACACGGCCACCTTCGAGATGCCGCCGAAACCCTGCATCCCGAAGGCGCGCGGCACCGACGAGATGATAAGGCCGCCGGCCGACAGGCCTACGAGGAACATGAACATCGTGATGTAGAGCCCCCACGAGTCGAAGTTGCGCATGTTGGTCTGGACGAGGCCGCCGGAAAGCTGCACGACCCACAGCGCGATGCCCGCGACGGTGGCAACCGCGGCCACCGCGATGCCGATATTGAGCCCCTTGCCCCCGAATCTGGCAGCAGGAGCTTGAGGCGACGTTGTCGCCTGGTTATTCTCAGACATGATTGTCTCCTTATCTCCCTAGACGAGGTAGTAGACGGAAGGATTGGTACCGCGATCCTCAAGCAAGCGCATATGCTCCCGCTCGCGCACAAGACGCGACACCTCGGAATCGGGGTCGTCCAAGTCACCCCAAAAACGAGCGCGGGCAGGACAGACCTCGACGCACGCAGGCTCCTCGCCTTTGGCCAAACGATGCCAGCACATCGTGCACTTCTCCACCACGTGCTTCTGATGGGAGGGGACGTCCGCATCGCCGACGGAGAAATCAATGGTAAACTTCGGCTCTTCCCAGTTGAACGACCGCACGCCCGTATAGGGGCACGCCGACATGCACATGCGGCAACCGATGCACTTGTCGTAGTCCTGGCGCACGATACCCGTCTCTTCATCGCGGTATGTGGCACCTACCGGGCACACTTTCACGCACGCCGGGTTCTCGCAGTGCTGGCAAGCCACGGTAAGGTAGCTCATCTTCACGTCAGGAAAGATGCCAGCGGGGGTGTCCATATCCTCGCCGCCGTCAGTAAGCGCGCGGTTCCACCACGTTCCCTGGGGCAGGTTGTTCTCGATACGACATGCGACGGAGCACGTATGGCATCCGATGCAACGTTGCCCGTCTAAGGCAAATCCATAGTGCGTCATCTCTTAGCCCTCCCACTTCCTGAAATCGACTCGGCTGTCATAGAAAGAAGACGCCGCAGGATATGGATCGATTTTCGGTTGCGTCATCTCTTGATAGCTTCCCTCGATGAACTGGTTCCTCTGCCAACCCTTCGGGATGGAAATGACCCCCGGAGCGATGGACTCGTCGACGAGGCACTTGAGCACCGCATGGCCTCGATCGTTGAATACCTCGACGATGTCGCCGTTCTTCACGCCTCGCGCCTCGGCATCGGCGCTGTTCACCTTCGCGAGCGGTTCGGGATCGAGCTCGCGGAGCAGCGGAGTCTCCCACCATTGGATATGCACGCGGAAACGCGAATGCTCCTGGATGTACACGAGCGGATACTTCTCGGCAAGCGGGTTGTCGGCACCGGCCTCCTCGGGCGGCTGGTAGTAGACGATATGCTCATGCGGCTCGCGTTCCGAAAGATCCTGCCCCCAGTTCAAACGCGGTTTCGGGTTCTCGCAGTACAGCTGAACGCGCTTCGATTCGGTGGGAAGCGGTGCGCTCTTACCCCTGATGTGGGGTTCCCCTTCGGCTGTTGTCGTGAATTGAATGACTTTCTCTTCTTTCAGACGATCGAGCGTAAAGCCGCGTTTCTTGGAAACCTCATCGGTGAACAGAAGGTTCATCCAGTCGTCGGGACCCCAGTCGGCCGGGAACGACTTCTCGTAGCCCATCGCACGACCGATGAGCCCGGCAATCTCCCACTCGGGCTTCGACTCGTAGAGCGGTTCGATGGCCTTCTCGTTAATGGTCATGTACGGGTTATTGTATGCAACACGCACATCTTCTTTTTCATACCACGATGCAACGGGCAAAACGATGTCGGCATACCGGGCAGAGTCGTGCATTTCCGTATCAAGCACTACCCAAAACTCGATATTGGGAAGCACTTTCTCCATCCATTCCTTTTGAGAGGGCTGATTGCTCAAAAGGCTCGAGCAGTAGGAGACCATGGCCTTCGCTGGATAGTCCTTGCCCTCAAGCTTCTGCGTGCCGAAGACTTCAGCCGCCAAGCCATTGGGTATCTGGGAGTTCAATTCCTTGAACTCAGGCGTCCCCGCCCAGATGGCAAGGGTATTGGGCGAGTATGTCGCAGTGAATACGCCGGTGAATCCGGCACCGTCGCGGCAGCACTGACCCGTCAGCGCGAGGAGCATGGCGATGGCCCACGTGTTCTGATAGCCGTTCACATAGTGATCAAGACCATACGTGATGTTGACGGACACAGCTCGCTCTCCCGCGAATTCTTCGGCAAGCTTCACGATACGGTCCTCGGGCACGCCGGTAAGCTCGCTCGCCTTCGAGACGCTGTACTGTTCCAACTGCTTCTTGAGCAGCGAGTACGCAGTATCAACCTCGATGCCGTCGGATGTCGTGAAAGAGCCTTCCATCGCCGGATCCTGAGCTTCGCCAACCAGAGCGATATCTCCCCTTGCGTTGTCCCAAACATAGAAATCGTCGATAGGCTTCTTGGTGGCAGGATCGGTCGGAACTTCCTCGTAGTCGCTCTTGCGCAGATGCCTCAGCGTATCGCGACGCACGAGGAAGCACGCCGTACTCTGCTTCATGAGGAACTCAGTGTTGATAAGATCGTGCTCGATGAGGTGGTTGCACATCGCGAGCGCCATGTAACCGTCGTGGCCCGGTGTCACCGGTATCCACTCGTCGGCCCGATGAGCCGTAGCGGATTTGATGGGGTCGATGTCGATGACGCGGGTGCCTTTCTCGCGAGCCCACTGAATCCAGCGCCAGTTCTGCGGCGCGCATAACACGGGGTTGGTTCCCCAGACAACCACGAGCGATGAGTCCATCACGCTGTTCGGTTCGTTACAGTACGACCAGTCCCCCGTGCCCAGCACGCGATCGATTCCGTGGCCAGCGGCATAGTCGTAGCTAACCGCAAGTTTCGTCGCACCCATTACACCCGAAAGGCGCCCGAACGGGTTGTAGATACCGTTCAAGAATCCGTACTGACCCGAAGCAGAATCGAAGACCACGGCTTTCGGACCGTACTTCTCGCTGATTTCCGTCAGTTTAGAGGCGATCTCCTTGATAGCATCATCCCAGCTGATCTGTTCCCACTGATCGGCCCCGCGTTCCCCCGCGCGCCGCATGGGATACTTCACCCGTGTAGGGCTATAGATGCGTTCGACGTATGCGAGCCCTTTCAAGCAACTGCCACGATATCCCTCGACCGGATAATCCGCCGGCGTGAGCTTCATAAGCTTGCCATCGCGCACATGCGCATGATAACGACATGATCCCATGCAATTGGAACGGCACATGCAGCTGAATAACTCTTCGTCTCCGGAACCCTGCTTGGCAACGGGTTCTGCCGCCAAAGCCTGCAGCGTTGGCGCAGCCGTACCAGACACAGCGGCTACACCCGCTACGGCACCGGTTGTTTTCAGGAAGCTTCTGCGTGTAAGCCCGCCATGCGAGCCGGTTGCTCCTGACATCTCTCCTCCTCCAAAGATCGCGTCAGGATATCCCCTTGCGGATGGTGTCGGGAAACCGGATTCGAGAAACCTGTGCCGCCGAACGGCACTTTCGAAACCTCTCGCCCCAAGCGCAATCTTATCGGATATCCCCCATACCGTACCTGATAAGAATTGGCCAAATCCTTGTGACTGTCACATTATCACAATGACTTGCGACAATCAATTAACAGGATTAGGCTACTTTGAGAATAGATACGGGGAAACAGCGGGCAAGAAAGCCGTTTGATCAGGTACGTTCGTCATAAAGCAAACAAATGTTTCACGTGAAACATTTGTCACCATGCCGTGCGACAATCGCACACGCAGCGTCCCGGGGGCGCTGGGCGCTCCCCTACGCGCGCTCGCTCATGACGCGGCGCTGGCCGAGGCGGGCCTGCACGAGTGCGAGGATGTCGTCGTCGGCCATGCCGGCGTTGGCGCAGGTGCGGATGAGGTCGTCCACGAGCAGCTCGACGGGGCTGTCGGTGGCGAGGGTGGCGCCCACGGCGTGGCGCTCGGCGACGAAGGTTCCGCGGCCCTTGCGCGTGGAGATGTAGCCCTCGCGCTCGAGGTCCATGTAGGCGCGGTTCACGGTGTTGTAGCTGATGTCGAGGTCGACGGCGAGGGCGCGCACGGTGGGAAGGCGATCGCCCGTGCGGTACGCGCCCGAGCCGATGAGGTACGCGATGCGGTTCTTCACCTGGATCCACACGGGCAGGCCGCTGTTGTAGTCGAGTTCGAATGAGGCGAGTGGATTCATGAGGTCTTTCTCTCAGAAGTACGGTTATCGTTCATCATAGCACTATCCGTGAACCCGTCGCTCAGCGCGCTGGGAACGGTGACCACGGTGCCCTTCGATTTCTTCACCGTGTCGTACTGCATGAGCATGGTGCGCAGCTTGAGGGCGGCATCGGGGTCGCCGTAGACGCGCGCGGCCTCGGCCAGCATCTCGGCGAGCTCGGCCTCCACGCCGGCCACGGTCATGCGCGCGTTCTTCTCGCGGTCGGCCTGCGCCTCGAGCGACATGACCTCCTGCAGCTCGTCGGGGATACGTATGTCGCGCACCTTCACCGAGATGATGTCCACGCCCCAGCTGGCCGCTTCCTTCTCGATGTCCACCTTGATCTCGGCGTCGAGCTGGTCGCGCCGCAGCGCCACCTCGGCCACGGTGGAGCGGCCCACGGCCTCGCGCAGGGCCGTCTGCGCGAGAAACGACACTGCGGCGTAGTAGTCCTCCACCTCGGTGCACGCCTTCTCCGCATCCCACACCACCCAGAACAGCACGGCGTCCACCGTGACGGGCACGAGGTCGGCCGTGAGCGTCTTCTCGGCGTAGAAGGGCGTGGCGATGGTGCGCTGGTCCACGCGGATGGTGCCGTGCTCGATGATGGGGATGGTGAAGTACAGGCCCGGCCCCACGACGCGGTTCAGGTTGCCGAACCGCAGCACGACCACCTTCTCCCAGCTCAGCGCGATGTGGGTGGACGAAAGCATGAGCAGCGCGGCCAGCAGCATGACCACGATGGCCTCGATGCCCACCTTGCCCGTCAGCACGTAGGCGAGGCCCAGCACCACCGCGCACGTGGCGATGAACACCGCGATGTTGAAGATGACCGCGCCGTTGCGCGAGGATTTGCGCGGCACGTACGACGTGGCCGCCCTGATCTCGGCGTCCTTGTCGCGCACGTCGTAGGGCGCGTCCTTCGCGAACCGCTCGCTTGCCCGTCGTTTCGTCATCCTGACCTCTCCTTATCCCAGCTGCTCGAGCATGGTCAGCCCGTACAGCCCTTCCGGCATCTGCGTCACGTCGTACGCCCCCGCGCCCACGATGCAGAAGCGCAGCGCGAACCCTCCCACCAACAGCAGCGCCGCGATCCACAGCAGCTGCGTGCGGCTGTTGCCGTGCGTGAGGAAGCGCTCGAGCGCGAGCGGCACCGCCAACCCGCCCACCACGAGCACGCCCCAGAACACCGCGCCCATATCGCCGAACACGAGCGCCTGAGCCGCGCGCGCCGTGCCGTCGCCCGCAAGGGCCAGCAGCACATACGCGGCCAGGCAGCCGGCCTCCGCAAGCACGATGCCGCCGTCCGCGCGCGCGAGCCACACGAGCGGGCGCATGTGCGGATGCCGCGTTTCGACGAACGCCGCGGCCAGAAACGCGCACGCGATGCCGCACGAGGCCGACGAGAGCACGAACACGAGCGGCAGCAGGGGCGACTGCCAGAACAGCACGGCGGCCAGGCTCTGCAGCAGCACCCCGGTGTACGCGGCGGTCACCGCGGCCGACGCGAACCCCGCCACGGCCAGCCCCACCACCACGGCGCGTCCCGCACGCACGTTGTCAAACAGCGCGAGCACCGCGAACGCAACCGCGCACCCCAGCGCCACGACGAGCGCGAACGCCCCGATGGCGATGGCCGAGGGCACGGGCGACGTGACGAGGAGCAGCAGGCGGTCGGGGCGCCCGAGGTCGGCGAGCAGGCAGAGGATGCCCACGGCAAGCGCGACGACGCACACGGGCCAGCAGCGCGCGAAGAACTCCTCCGGCAGCTCGAGCGCCCGCCCGCGCAGCGCGCGTGCGCATTCGAGCACGCACAACACCGCAAGCGCGCCCGCCCCCGTGCCGCCGAGAAATAGATAGCAGGTTGTGAGCATGTTGAACATGCAGCACCCGTCCCCTTTGTCGCAATGCAGCAATTCATTGGTATTGTACCATCGCGGCCACGCCCCCCGCCACCCATAAAAACAATGCCAGGTACGCACTTCGCCATACCCCTGCGATACTTTACGGAGTACAATGGCCCTCAACTACACAGAGGGGGGTGCGCGTGTATAGCAAAACGCTTCATGTCAGCCTGTTCGGCATCTCCGACGCGCTTGCTGCGGCCTTGGAACGAATCACGCCCCTCGATCGCTTCTCTCACGAACTCTCGCCCCATACGAACTGGGATGACGCTGCCTTCGTCGCAAGCGACATCGCGCTCGTCGATGCGGCGCTGCTGCCCGGCTCGGATCTCCCCTCGCTCGTGGCGCAACGCCGCGAGCGGCTGGGAGCTTCCTTCGGCGCGTTCGTCGTCATCGCCGACGCCGTCGCGCTTGCCGCGTGGACCGCCGACGACTACGCGCTGGCCGACGCCGTGTGGCCCGCGCCCCTCGACGAGACGCGCCTCGTCTTCGAGTTCGCCCGGCTGCAACGAGAGGCGCGCCTCTCCTCCGAACTGCACCTCGCACGCACGTACCTCGAAGCCGCCATCGACTCCTCGCCGGAACTCATCTGGTTCAAGGACATCGACGGCACGCACGTGAAGGTGAACAAGGCCTTCTGCACAACGGTGCAGAAACCGCGCGAGCAGGTGGAAGGCCGCGACCACTGCTACATCTGGGACGTGCCGCCCGAGGAAGCCGAAGGGGCGTACGCCTGCCAGGAATCCGAGGAGCAGGCCATGCGCGCCGGCTGTACGTGCCAGTTCAACGAGCTGGTGAAAACCGCCCACGGCATGCGGCAGTTCCGCACGTACAAAACGCCGCTGTACGACGAGGACGGGCGCATCATGGGAACGGCGGGCATCGGCCACGACGTGACCGACCTGCAAAACGTGGCAACCGAGCTGGACATCCTCATCAACGCGCTGCCCTTCTCGGTGGTCATCGAGGACGCCGACGGCACCATCCTCAACGCCAACCGCGAAACCGAAACGCACTTCAAGATGGACAAGCAGCTTATCATCGGCCATCACATCAAGGACTGGCGGCGCCTCGTGTTCGGCGACGAGCTGGCCGACCTGCGCGAGGTTCACGAGGACCGCGAGTTCGACGCCTGCATCGGCGGGCAAACGCGCCTGTTCGAGATGACGAAGACGCCCATCGTGGACGTGTTCGACAACGAGACGGGGCTGCTGCGCATCTACAGCGACGTGACGGAGAAGCGCGAGCTGGAAGAGCGCGCCACCATGAACGCGCGCACGGACTACCTCACCGGGCTGTACAACCGACGCTACTTCTACGAGTACCTCGACGAGCGCGGCCGAAACGAGTCGCTTGCGCTCGTGGTGCTCGACCTCGACGACTTCAAGGACGTGAACGACCGCTACGGGCACGCCGTGGGCGACGAAGTGCTGATGAAGGCGGGGGCGCTGCTGCGCGAAGCCTTCCCCGAAGGCCTCGCCATCCGCTGGGGCGGCGACGAGTTCATCGTGGCCGTGTTCGGTCAGCACGACATGCCGAGGCTGGAAGCGCAGGCCGAAGCGCTGCTCGACCGTTTCCATGCCGAATCGAACGAGGACGGCCACGCGCACGCCCTGACGGGAAGCGTGGGCATCGTGTCCACCGACGACCCGAGCCTGTCCATCGACGAGCTCATCCGCCGCGGCGACGAGGCGCTCTACCACGCCAAGCGCGCGGGCAAATCGCAATGCTACGTATACCAAGAGGACGAGCCGCTCTCGTAGCCGACCCGTCCCGGTAACCGCGCCACCCGTGCGCGTTAGTTGCTGGCATCCATCCTGAACTCGCCGCTCGCAAGATGGGCGCTCACGTTCGCGCTGCCGTCGCCCGTCGTGTACGTGCTGCCGTTCTGCGTGAGCGGGAACGTGCTGTTGAAGCTGCCCGACGCCTTGTCGATGCTCACCGTGAAGCCGCTGTCCTTCGGCACGGCTACGCTCACCAACCCGCTGGCGATGTCGGCGTCGATGGTGCGCGGGCACACGTCGTCGCACACGATGCGCGTGTCGCCCGATGCCGTGCGCACGTTCAGACGATCGGCAAACCGGCCGTTGATGTCGAGCTGGCCGCTTGCCACGTCGACGCGCAGGTCGTTCGCTGTGAGATTGCGCGCGTCCACTTCGCCCGAGGCCAGTTTGAGATTGAGCGCATCGCAGCCGAAGTCGCTCAGGTTGTAGTGCCCCGAGGCCCCGTCGATGTCAACGGCATCGAACTGCTGCGCGTACTTCTGCGGAATGCGCACCTCGAGGTTCTTGCGGCCCAGCATGAAGCACGAGAACCACTGGCCGTAATCGATGGTGAGCGTGTCGCCGTTGAGGTTCCAGCGCATCTCCTGCGCCTTCGTCATGCCGCCGGTTGACGTTTCGATGAGCTCGATGGAGTCGCCCTCGCCCACCACGTTCACGTCGACGCCGCCGGCGCCCCACGCGATGTTCAGGTTCTTGACGCTTGCCGCGTCCACGTTCGCCGACCCCATGTTCGACGCGCCCACGATTCCGCGATTCCACACCGTCGAGCAGCCTCCAAAGCCGATCGCCCCGAGGATGAGCGCGCCGAACACGATGATCAGCGCGATTTTGGCATACGACGCCCCGGTAAGTTTCGTCATGATACGACCCTTCCGCTAGCGTCGGTCGGCCCGATAGTTCGGGTCGTTCTCGATGATGTGGGCGATCCAATAGTACAGGGGGATGGAGAGGAACAGGATCCAACCGGGATGCCATGCGCCGAACAGGAATCCGAGCACCATGTACGCGAACACGCAGAACACCGGGTACGGGAAGGTCGACCACGGACCGCGGTTGCGGCGGTCCGGGTGCCGGTCGTAGGGGTCGGGGGCGTAGGGAGCCTGCGGGGGCACCGGCGCCTGCGGAGCGACGGGTGCGCCGTAGTAGGGCTGCGTCGGCTGCTGGGGCTGAGGTTGGGCTTGCGCTTGCGGCTGCGGCTGCGGAATCTGCTGCTGCGCCTGCTCGGCTGTGGCCCGCGCTTGGGCGGCGGCCACGGCAGCCTGCGCCGCGCGCACGGCCGCTTCGTTGGCGCGCACCGCCGCCTCCTGCGCCTGAGCTTCGGCCGTGACGTCCTTGTCCTTCTCCTCGAACAGGATGTCGTCCACCACCTCGTCGTCGATGCGCAGCAAATCGTCGATGGACACACCGTACAGTTTCGCAAGCGCGATGAGGTTTCCGGTATCGGGCGACGACTCGGCGCGCTCCCACTTCGACACCGCTTGCCGCGACAGACCGAGCTGTTCAGCCAACTCCTCCTGACTGTATCCTTGCTCGCGTCGCATGGTGGCGAGGCGCTGGGCAATCTCGACGTTCATGAAAGATCCCTTCTTCGATGTTTGGGGCATAAAGCCGCTCCTTCTTGATTCCCAGCCTACGGTTGCCTGACGAGTTGCACCAGCATGTCTGGTTATCATTTTACGCAACCGGCGGTTGCATATGCGTGTGAAGTGGGATTTTGTGACATTTGTCACGTCAGGAAATGACGAATGCGTCCTGTGAAGGCCGCCCGCAACCGTCCGCCGAAGCCCCTCGAGCCGTATAATGGAGCCACGCCGACCACGGGAGGTACGCCATGGAACACGACAGGATCGATCGCCGCGTGCAGTACACGAAGCGCGCGCTCGCCGCCGCGCTCATCAAGCTCATGCGTGAGAACCATATTTCGAAGATATCCGTGAAGGCGCTGTGCGAGGCGGCCGACGTGAACCGCAGCACGTTCTACGCGCACTTCCGCAATCAGTACGATCTGCTCGATCACGTGGAAGCCGAGGCGCTCGGCGACCTCAAGGCGCGCCTGCTGGCCGACGACGAGTCGCGCACGCGCAACGTGGTGCAGATCCTCGAGTACGCCAAGGAGAACGCCGACGTGTTCCTCATGCTGCTCGACGAGAGCGACGGCAGCTTTCAGCAGCAGATCATGGAGCTGGCGCACCTCGTGGATTTGCAGATGTCGGACGCGCCCGGCGCGGTGGAGGCCGACAAGCAGGAGTACATGTACCTGTTCGCCGTGTCGGGCGCGCTCGGAATGCTGTCGCACTGGCTGAAGAAGGGCACGCCGCAGTCCCCCGCCGAAATGTCGGAGCTGCTGATGCGCATGATCCAGCACGGCATCGAGGAGCGAGTGTAGGGGCGACGAGCGCCGGCGTTAGCGGAACAGCGCGACGAAGCGGTCCCAGATGGTGAGCTCCTCTTCGGGCGCTTCCTCCTGCGGGGCTTCCGGCTGCTCGATGGCGGCGGTGGTCATGACGAACTGCACGGCTTGGACGTTGGCGTTGTCCGACGACACGAACGACACGGGGTCGAACGCGGGGAAGTCGTAGTCGGCCGTCATCTCGGCGATCTGCTCCTTCATGGTTTCGGGCAGCGTGATGGTGGACGCGTTGAGCTGGCCCATGCCGCTGCTGAGTTCACCCGCGCCGCTCGCAAGCTGGCCCGTTCCCTGGGCGAGGTCCGCCGTGCCCGACGCGAGCTGGTTGTAGTTGGAAGCGAGCGACGACAGGCCGGAAGCGTACTGCGCCAGGCCGTCGTGGAACTGGCCGTATTGGCCGGACAGCTCGCCGAGGCCGCTCGCAAGCTGCGTCAGCTGGTCGAGTTGCCCGCCGCCGACCGCGGAATCGAGGGACGCGGCCATGGAACGGAGGGCGGCTTCTTGCTGGGCAAGGGCGCCATCGTCGGCGGCAATCGCATACAACAACTGATTCGCGCCGTCGAAAGCGGGTTTCGTGGCGGCGTAGGTACCTTTGACGGTTTGAGCGGCCTGGTAGTTCGCCACCAATTGCTGAGCCGTCTTAAGGTCATCGGCATCGGATAACGCATTCATCATCTTGCCGATTTCGTTTTCCGTCAGCGTGCCTTCGGGGATTTTCGCAATTGCATTATCGAGCGCCGTCAGAGAATCGGCATACCCCTGCCGCGCCGCGATCGACTTCGTCCGAAGCTCGCTCAGCCCATCGGCCAGTTGGTTCAATCCGGCCGGCAGTTGCGCGAGCTGGTCGAGTTGGGACAGGTCCGTGTTCTGCAGGCCTCCTGCGATGGCGGCGAGGGCGCCCTTGATCTCGCCCGAGGCGTTCACGAGCGTGCTCGACGACCCGCTGAGCTGGTTGAGCCCCTGGCCGAATGCCGAGGCGCCCGACGAGAGGCTCTGCGCGCCGCTCGTCAGCTCGTCAACGCCCGATGCGAGCGATGCCGTGCCGTCGGCGAGGGCGCTCACGGCATCGGACAGGTTCGTCATACCGCTCACCATCTGGTCGGTGTCGGGCATCTCGATGATGGACGAGTACGGCAGCGCGGCGAACTGCGCGCCCGCCATCTTGAAGTTCTGCACCTTGGCCGTCAGCGTGAAGTCGCCGTCATGGCCCGGCAGCACGGTGAACGCCACCGTGGTGTCCTCCCCCGCGCTGGCCAGCGTGGCGCCTTCGGCGGCCACGTCGCTGGCCACATCGCCCGGCAGCGTGAACGTGATCTGCATCATGAAGCTGTCGTAGAACGCAGGGTCCACCGAGGCGTTCTGCTTCGTGGTCACGTGAATGCTCAGGTTTCCCGATGCACCGGCCAGATCTTCGGCCTTCACCTTCTTGCCGTCCAGCTCGTAGACGAGCGCGACGTCCCACGGCAGCGTGGTGGATGCGGCGTCGCCCTGGTAGTACAGCGTGCCCTCCTCAACCTCGAACGTGGTGGCGTCGCCCTGACGCGCGAGCTCGGTTTCGTTCGTGAGGTTCTGCACCTTCGTGTAGTCGCCGTGGTCGACGACGGTGCCCGGTTTCTCCACGTCGAAGCGGTTCACCACGTACACGGCCTCGGGCGCGCCGGCCGCGGACAGGCTCGCGTACACCACTTCGGACTTCTGGTACGTCGCCGTGGACGACGAGGCCGCGAACGCGCTGGGCGCGCTGCCGACCGCGAGCGCGACAGCCAGCAGCGAGGCCAACGAGACGGTGCGGATGCGGGCGGACAAGTTCATCATGATGCATCTCCTTCGGTTTCAGGGAGAGAGGGTTTCGGGTCGGAAGGCGCGAAGTTCGCGTGCCAGGTGGTACGGCGGATGACGCGGTCGAGCACCACGAGCAGCGCCGGCAGGAAGCACGTGACCAGCGCGAGCGACAGCAGTGCGCCGCGCGCGAGCAAAAGCCCCAGGCTGGACACGGCCGACATGCTGGACGCGAAGCCGAGCGCGAAGCCGGCCGTAGCCAGGATGCTGGCCGACACGAGCAGCGACGGGAACGTCTCGCCCAGCGCGAGGTGCGCGGCTTTGCGCGCGGGCACGCGCGTACGATGGCGCAGGTAGTGCGTGGTCAGCAGGATGCCGTAGTCGATGGTGGCGCCCAGCTGCACCGTGTTGATCACGAGGTAGCCGATGAAGTTCACCGACTCGCCCGTGAAGTACGGGATGGACAGGTTGATCCAGATGCCCGACTCGATGGTGAGCAGCAGCACGAGCGGCAGCGTGAGCGAGCGGAACGTCACCAGCAGCACGATGAGGATGGCGACGACCGCCACCGCGCTCACCACCACGTTGTCCACCGACACGATGTTCTTCATGTCGTAGAGGTTCGCGGACTGGCCGGCCGCGTAGTACGTGTCGTAGTGGCGCGCGGCCGTCTCTTCGACGGCTTGCACCGTGGCGAACGCCTCGTCGCTTTCGGTGTCGGTGCTCGTGTACACGATGATGCGCGCGTAGTTCGGCGAGTAGAACTGGTCGAGCACGCTTTGATCGAGGAAGCCTTCCGGGATGGCCGTGCCCACCGTGGCGGCGTACGAGATGACGCTGGTCACGTTGTCGAGCTTGTCGAGGTCGGCCGACAGCGCCGCCTCTGCCGACACGTCGCCGCGCGGCACGAGCACCACCATGGCGTTCTGCTGGCCGAATTCGTCCTGCACCATGAGCGTGTCGGCGCCCGAGCGCAGGTTGGGGTCGGGCTCGCTGTTCTGGTAGGTGAACACGGTGTGCGCCTGCCCGAGGAACGCGGGCACCACGAGCGCGAGCACGAGGATGAGCGCCGGAACGCGCACCTTCGACAGCACGCTGCCGATGTTCTTGAAGGAGGGCATGAGCGGCCGGTGCTTCGTCTTGTCGATGAGCTTGTACAGAAGCAGCGTGACCGCCGGCAGGAACACCATGACGGTGAAGAAGCTGAACACGATGCCCTTCACGAGGTTGATGCCGAGGTCGGCGCCAATCTGGAACTGCATGAACGACAGCGCCGCGAAGCCGAACAGCGTGGTGACCGCGCTGGCCGCGATGGTGGACAGCGACGCGCGCATGGCCTTGGCCATGGCCTCTTCCACGTTCGCCGTGCGCTGCCGCTCGGCCGCGAACGCGTGCAGCAGGAAGATGGCGTAGTCGAGCGACACCGCCAGCTGCAAGATGGGGCTCACCGAGAACGTGATGAACGACACCTGCCCCAACGCGATGTTCGTGCCCATGTTGATGAGGATGGACACGCCGATGGCCGCGATGAACAGCACCGGCTCGATCCACGACGTGGTGGACAGGATGAGCAGCAGCAAGATGATGGGCACGAGGATGACCGCGGCGCCGCCGGCTTCCTCGGCCGTGCTCGCCTGCACCTGCGCGGTGTCGGCGGCCTCGCCCGACACGGCGTTGCCGGGGCCCGCCTCGTCGACGAGCGCGCGCAGCTGCGGAATGACCGCGCTCTCGGCGCCTTCGGCTACGGTGACCGAGAACAGGGCGGCGCCGTCGCGATAATAGGCTTCCACCGTGTCGGCGTCGGCCATCTCGAGCGGTTGCGTGACGTCCACGACGTCGTCGAGCCACATGACGCCGTCCACGCCGTCGATGGCGGCGATCTGGTCTTTGAGCGCGAGGGCGCGGGCGATGCCCACGTCGTGCACGAGCACGTTCGCGTTGGGAACGGCCTGGCTGAACTCGTCGTTCATGATGGCGACGGCCGTGGTGGATTGCGCCTCGTCGGGCAGGTAGTCCACCATGTCGTAGTTGACGCCCACGAACGGAATCATGGCCGCGCACACAACGGCCACGGCCAAGAAGGCCGTCACCACGGCCTTGCGCCGCGCCAGAATACCGTGGATGATGCGATCCATGCCGCCCGCCTGTTCGTTTCGGTCGCGCGCACTGCACGCGTTTTGGCTACCCTTCACCATGCATGATAACCAACACCGTGTAGCGAAACAACCGACAAGGCGCGGTTGATCTGCCCGTATTCCGACACTTTCGGCGCGAAGTGTCGGGCATTCACGAAATCGTCAGACGCCCGTCGCCCGATCGCGCAGAGCCTTGAGCTTCGCGAGCGTCGCCGGGTCGATGCGGGAGGCCACCGTGTTCTTCTCGGCCACCTTCGGCGTGTCGTCGAGGCGCGCTTCCTCGTAGCACCGGTCCACTTCACGCGAGAATCCGTCGGCGCTCATACGGTCCACGCCGAAGCCGAACGTCGTGTCCTGAATGGTGGCGTCGCTCGTGACGACGAGCGTTTCCACCTGCCGCTCGCGCGCATCGTGGGCCAGCTTCTCGATCACCTTGTCGGCCGATTGCCCTGCCGGCGAGAACACGATGCGCACGCCGCCCACCTTCTCAGCCTCGCCGTTCGAAAACGCGTTCTTCGCGCCGTCGAACACGATGACGGCCTTACAGTCGCTGCCGGCGTAGTTCACCACGTCGTTGATGAGCATCTCGCGCGCCGCGTTGAACGTGTCGTCCGTGTAATCCTCCTCGGGCGCGACGCGGTACCGACTGCCCGAGCGCAGCACGTTGTACCCGTCCACGATGAGGAGCTTTTTCCGTTGCTTGGCCATGCTGCTCGCCGTGCGCTACTTGCCCGCGTGGTTCTGCCGCAGCCACTCGTACATGCACGCCGTGGCCGCCTGCGCGACGTTGAGGGACGCCACTTCGCCTTCGATGGGCAGCTTCGCGAGGAAGTCGCAATGCTCCATGACCAGGCGCGAGATGCCTTCCTGCTCGTTGCCCATCACGAGCGCGATCTTGCCCTTGAGGTTCGTGTCCCAGATGAGGTCGTGGGCGTGCTCGGTGGCGCCGGCAATCCAGAAGCCCTCCTCCTTGAGACGGCTCATGGTCTGCACGAGGTTCGACACCTGCGCCACGGGCACGTGCGCGATGGCGCCCGCCGAGCTCTTGTACGTGGACGCCTCCACGTGCGCGCTGCGCTTGTTGGGGATGACGAGGCCGCACGCGCCCACCGCTTCGGCGCTGCGCGACACGGCGCCGAGGTTGCCCGCGTCGGTGATGTGGTCGAGGATGATCACGAGCGCGCGGCCTTCGTGCTGCTCGGCGTACTTGCCGGCGGCATCCACCACGTCGCCGATACCCACGTACGGAAACGGTGCCGCCTTCGCCATGACGCCCTGATGGCTGCCACGTTCGGACTTGCCGTCCAGCACTTTGCGCGGCACCATCTCCACCGTCGCGCCGACGCGCTTCGCCTTGCGCAGGATGTCCTCGATGAGGCCGTCGCGCTGCACGTTGTCCGCCATGAGTACGCTCTTGATGGGCACGCCCGTACGCAGCGCCTCGATGACGGGACGCTTGCCCTCGATGAAATCAGCCATGTGTCACGATCCTTCGTTCTTCACCCGCGTCGATCCTGGCATGGCATCGCACGGCACCTTGTTGTTGCAGTTGTTGCCGCTATTATGGCAGACGGGCGCGCCTTCGGGAGAACACAACCCGCTTCTTCAGCGTATCGTCACGCCAACCGGCACGAGAAACGGCCAAAACAACGGCGGTGGCAATGCGCTGACGCGCCCCGTCCCCCTTATGCGCCCTGTTCTCTCCCCATTACCACAGCCGTCGTTTTCGGCCAGATTTTGCTAGTCCTCTCGGTCGCGGCGACGCCAGCGGCTGCGGCGACGGCGCTCCTTGAGCGCCACCGTGGCATCGCCGCCGTGCAGGAACACGCCCGATGCCACGCGCTTCACCTTGCCCAGGCCGCGCGCCACATGCGGCGTGAGGTCGGCGTCGTTGCGCGTCTTCCAATCGAAGTACACGCTCCAATACCGCAGGAACACGACGGCGAACACGCAGGCCGCGCCCGCAATGGGCAGCGGGCAGCCCGCATAGGCCAGCATGACGAACGCGAACGAGCCGCCGAGACCCGCCACCGCGTAGAAATTCGACTGCTGGAAGATGCCGGGCGTCTCGCCCACGCAGATGTCGCGCACGGCACCGCCGCCCACCGCCGTGATGGCTCCGAGGATGATCGACAGCACGAAGCCCTGCTCGAGCGAGAACGCCTTGCTCGCGCCCGCAAGCGCGAACAGGCCCACCGACAGCGCGTCGGCGAAGAACACGGTAGCGTCGAGATGCCGGAACAGGCCGCGGAAGTAGAACACGAACACGCAGATGGCGATGCAGATGACGATGAGGTCGGGGTGCGAGGTGAAGTACACGCCGTGATCCTGCAGCAGCACGTCGCGGATGATGCCGCCGCCGTACCCGGTGAGCAGGCCCAGCACCACCGTCCCGATGATGTCGAGCTTGCGGTCGCACGCGAACAGAGCGCCGGTCAGCACGCCCACGATGACGGAGAAATAGTCGATGCTCCACGGCACGGTGAGCACCTGCGAATCGGCGAACGCCTGCTGAAAGATGGTGGTGTCCATAAGCCCCTTGACTCTCGATCGGCCGCGCTCCGCGGTCGATGCGCTTATGAAACCACATCGCAGGGCATTGCGCCAGAGAAGAATCGGGCGCACAAGAGTCGTCCATCTTCGACGAACTGCAACCATATGGTGAGCGAACTGGTATGATAAGGGGAAAAGCTCGCACGTGCATCACAGCACCTGGAACGGAAGGACCTGCCTTGTACAAGAAGATCGTCGCCACCGCGGCCTGTGCGCTCATGGCCTTGGCGCTGGCCGGCTGCGGCGCGAAAGCCGAAGAACCCAACGTCCCGGTCAAGGAAAGCGGCGTTTCCACCAGCGGTTATACGATAACCGACGCATCGAAGCTCAAGTCGCTCGCCGTGGGCGAGACGGCTGTCTGGCGCGACTACGAAGTGACCGTGACCTCCATCGATCGCGCGAACGGCACGCTCACCGCGCACGTCGACGTGAAAGCCCACACCAACGCGAAGGAGCTTTCCACCGAATGCCTGCTGTCCTTCGGCATGCCGCCGACGGGCTCGTCGTTCGAGAACAACGTGATCTCCGTGCCGGCAGGCGAGACGGTGTCGGGCACGCTCACGTTCGACGACCAGTACACCTCGCAGCGCCTGTTCTGGAACGACGGCGCCACCGAGGCCACGTGGCTGCTCGACCAGACCGCGGCGTCCACCGAGCCCGCGCCGGCGCCCGAGACGCCCGCCGAGCCCGAGAAGGAGCCCGAGCCCGCCGAAGATCCGCAGGCCAAAGCCGTCGCCGCGCTTGAGGGCGCCCTGCCGGGACTCATCGCCGACAACACGTTCTACGCCTACCAGAGCTTCGACCCCGCCACGGCAACCGTGACGCCGATCGACGGCGGCTACGAGTACTCCAACGCGGTGTCCATCCTGGACGGCAACGGCGCCGAAGCCGTCACGAACGTCGTTCTGACCTGCGATGCCGACGGCAATTGCACGTCTATGAGCGTCGACGGCGCACTCGTGTTCTAGCGCGCCAGAAACGACGAAGCGCTGCGCGCTTCTGCATTTGACGGGTCCTTCGACTGCGGCCTACGGCCTCCGCTCAGGATGACAGGGCGTTTGTCATCCTGAGCGAGCGAAGCGAGTCGAAGGACCCTCCCAAAACAGAAGCGCAAAGCGCTTCGTCACATTTTCTACCCGATGGCCCTCGGCCTCCGCTCAGGATGACGGTGCCGCTGCCGCATGCCACGCGAGCACGGCCCGCGCCACTCCCACCAGCGCGTCGAAGTACCCAACCGGCGCGCTCTCGGCAATCCGCAGGCGAAACGCCTCGGCCCACGCAAGCGGGTGCGCCTCGATGAACGCGGCCACCGCCTCGGGAGCGGGCGCCGCCTCGTCGCCCTCGGCCACGCGGCCGCACAGCGCCGACAGGTACAACAGCTCGATACCCATATGGTCTTCGTACTGGTTGTTCTCGTTGCGCACTTCAAGCCCCGCCTCGCGCAACAGCGCGCGCATCTCGAACGTGGCCTGGCCGAAGCCCACGGTCACGTCCTCACCGCGGTACATCGTCTCCCAGGGCGCGGCCGCCGGCGACGGCGGGCCCACGAACAGGCGCGTGTACTCCACCGCCGTGCGCTGCACCTCGTCTTCGCCCTCGGACGCGCGCTGCGCGGCCTGCTCGGCATAGCGGGCGCACGCATCGACGGCCGCGGCAACGCCCTCGTCGTCGAACGTGGGAAACGCCTCCCAAAACGCAGGGTCCAAACCGACGTTCGACGTCATCGTCATCGGCTTCAGCAGCGAGTTGCCCACGAATGCATACGCTTCGGACAGGGTCTTCCAGGGGATTTCCTCCGCCATGGTGATGAGCTCCTTTCTTCGCTTCGAGCAGCGAGGTGCGTTGATGCTGCCCTACAGGATACCGTAAGAACAAGGATACCTGCGACGCGGGAGGGGAAAGCGTCGCAGGTATGCAGAGGACGGGTATGCGGGGGCGCGTTACGCGGCCTCGCCCGCCGTCCCGTCGGCCGCGCTGCGCACGGCGTCGCGCTCAGCCCGCTGCGCAGGCAGCAGCTTGTTCGACAGCACGAGGAACGCAAGGGCGCCCAGCGATACCACGCCGATCACCACCACGACCTCGACCCAGGTGGGTGCGTACGAACTGGCAACCGTCCACACGTCCATGCCGCTCGCATGGGCCGCCGAGGACGAACCGGAGATCACGCCGGGAGCGCCCATGACGTTGAACTGCACGAACGAGGTGAGCAGCAGCCACACGCGCTTGAAGAACACGCCCACCACCACGCACACGCTGGCCACGGCCACCAACCCCATGCGAGCGCGATTCTTCGCGAACACGAGGATGCAGAACGGGATGAGCACGCCCACGATGATCTCGAACCAGAAGAACGGAGCGGTGGCACCCGTGGCCATGATGGCGAGCGTCTCGGCGCCCGCGGCGCCCGGGTAGGCCATGGTGAGCACTTCGCATCCGACGAAGAACCCGTCGACGGCGATGCACACGGCCAGCAGTCCGGCCAGGTTCGACAGCAGCTTCTTGTCGGTCTTGAAGCGACCCGACTTGTTGAGGCCCATGAGCGACAGCAGCAAAAGGGCAAGACCCGAATCCATGGCCGACACCACGAACAGCGGCGCCATGATGGCCGAGTACCAGCCCTCGCGGGCCATCTCAAGGCCGAAGATCCACGCCGTCACCGAGTGCACGAGGATGGCGATGGGCAGGGCGAAGCGCGACACGATGGCCACCTTATCCTGCGCGCCCGGCTTCTTCGACTTCATGAAGTACAGGTACACTACGTTGATGACCAGGTACAACGTGATAACGCAGATGTCCCAGAACAGCGGCGAGGTGGGGTTCGGCCCCGTGACGATGCGCCACACGCGCTGCAGACCGCCGAGGTCGATGAGCACGAACATGCCGGCGCAGCAGATGCACACCGTGGACAGGATGACGGCGGGAAGCGCCACCTTCTTGTAGTCGGCAACGTGGAACACCGAGGCCGACGAGGCCACGATGAGGCCGCCAGCCGACAGGCCGACGAAGAACATGAAGCACGTGATGTAGAGGCCCCACGACGTGCCGTTGTTCATGCCGGTCACGCCCAGGCCGTTGACCAGCTGGTAGATCCAGGCGGCGATGCCCGCCACCGTCAGCGCCGCAAGCACTCCGGCAGCCGCTTTGAATTTCGTTGAGGTTCCCATGATTCGCACCCCTTAATCGAAGTAGTAAAGTTGCGGATGCGTACCCTGCTCTTCAAGCAGCACGCCGGCCTTGCGCTTGACGACGAGCTGCGATATCTCGCTGTTCGGATCGTCCAAGTCGCCGAAGGTGCGCGCGCGGGTCGGGCAGCATGCCACGCACATCGGCTCGTCGCCGCGGTCGGTGCGCTCCTTGCACATCGTGCACTTCTCCACGACGCCCTTGCCGCGCACGGGCACGTCCTTGTCGCCGTAGTTGAAGTCGGGATCGCGCGAAGGCTCGTTCCAGTTGAACACGCGGGCATTGTACGGGCAGGCCGCCATGCACATGCGACAACCGATGCACTTGTCGTAATCCACTTCCACGCGGCCCTTATCGTCCTTGTACGTGGCGCCCGTCGGGCACACCCGCTGGCAAGCCGGGTTCTCGCAATGCTGGCAGGCAACCGGCAAGTATCCCCTGCTCAGATTCGGAAACTGACCGAGCGCGCCGTCTTCCACGTCGCAGCCTTCGGTGAGCACGCGGTTCCAGCGCATGCCGGAGGGAACGTTGTTCTGCATCTTGCAAGCGTGGGCGCACGTTTGACAGCCGATGCAACGCGTTTTGTTGATGGCTATTCCAAGCTTCGTCATGTCGCGTCACCTACGCTTTCTCAATTTGGACGAGCGTGTCGTTGTAAGGAATCTGCGGACCGTGGAACATCTCGTAGCAGCGTTCGTTGCGCGCCGAGTTCGTCACGTTCTGAAGGAAGCCCTCCTGGTAGTACCGCGTGTACGTCGTTTCGGCCATGAACAGGACGCCCGGCTGCAGCGCAGGATTCACGCGCGCCGTGCACACGAACGAGCCGCGGTCGTTGAACACCTTGACGGAGTCGCCGTTTTCGATGCCGCGCGCTTCCGCGTCGGACGGAAAGATGTTGACGCAGGGGCCGAAGTCTTCCTGGAACCACGGAGACGCGGTGTAGTAGGCGTGAATGCGGTAGCGCGACTTGCCCTGCATGAAGTAGAGCGGGTAGGTGTCTTTCAGCGGGTTCTTCTCGAACGCCTCGTTGGCATCTTCGTACACGGGGAACTGATGGCCCTGGTCAAGCAGGTACTCGTAGTACAGCTCGATCTTCGTGGACGGCGTCGTGTACACCTGGTCGGCATGACCGTCGGGACGATAGTCCGGACCCGCGCCCGCCACCGGCATGCAGCCGCCGTTCTTCAGCAGCGCGTCGTACGTGATGCCCTTCATGTTCGGGTCGAGCTTGTCCACGCCTTCCACGGAGAAGCGCGCGAGCTCTTCGTACGTCTCGGGAATCAGGTGATCGAGCCCCCATTCGGCAGCCAACAGGCGCTCGATTTGCAGGTCGCTCTTCGACTCGAACAGCGGATCGACCATGCCGTTCGCCAGCATGACGTGGCCGTAGCTGGCACGCAGCTGCTTGACGTCCTCCTCGCACTCGAACTTCGTGCAAGCCGGCAGGACGATATCGGCGTAGTCGACGGCCGACGAATGGTAGATGTCGATGATGGCGAAGAAGTCGAGGCTCTTCACCCATTCCAGCGTGTCGTTGGCACTTGCCGCCTCAAGCGTGAAGGCGTCGCCGAACGTCAGCGCCACGTGGATGTTGTTCTTGTTGTACACCATGTCGTACATGGCCATGCCGGAGTCGTTGTAGGCGTACTCTTCGGGCAACGTCCAGTAGTTCAGCGTTGCCGCCGGATCATCGGCGCCCACGCCGCCGTAGAAGCCGAAGCCCGAGCCCTTGCGGCCGTAGTTGCCGGTGAGCGCAGTCAGAATGGACATGGAATGGCCCAGCACGTCGGCGTTCGTGTACTTGTCGGGACCTCCCAGACCGTAGTCGATGATGGCCGGGCCGTTGTTCGCGTAGCGGTCGGCCAGGTCGACGATCACATCCTGCTCGATGCCGGACGTCTCGGACGCCCACTCGAGCGAGTATTCCGAAATCCACTTCTTCATGAGGGAGAACTCGGTGACCAGCTCCTTGCCGTCAACCGTCCAGCTGCCCTCGAGCGCAGGCTTCACGCCCTCCGCATCGTAGAGCGCCGGCGCGTTCGTAACCTCGTCCCACACGTACGGCTTGCCGGTGTCCTCCGCGGTGACGACGGTGGGGTTCGGGCACAGCTCGTCGTCGGAGCGGTAGTTCTTGCCCGTCTTCTTGTCGATGAGGAACGGCAGCGACGTGTTGGCCTTGACGAATTCCTCGTCGTACCACTGCTCGTCGACGATGGCGCGAATCATGCCCTGGATGACGGCAGCATCGGTGCCGGGACGAACCGGCAGCCACAGGTCGGCCTTGGAAGCCGTGCCGCTGAAGCGCGGGTCGAGCACGGCGATATACACGCCTGCTTCCTTCGCATCCATGAGCGCACGCGACCACACGATGCCGCTCTCGAGCGGGTTGTGACCCACTTCGATGATGGTGGAAGCATCGGAGAATTCCCAGATGGAGCGCGAGGGGCAATAGCTGAACGCGCCGAACGCAGGCGTCTGGCCGTTCGGCTGGCCGCGGTCGAGGCCCCATTCGCCGCCCTGATCGGCGCGCAGCAGCGCTCCGATGAAGTCGAAGCCGATGGAAGCCTCGGTCGACTTGCGCACGAACACCGAGTTCTCGCCGTACTTCTGCTGCGACTCTTTGAATGCATCGGCGATGGCCTTGATAGCCTCGTCCCAGCTGATCTGCTCGAACTTGCCCTCGCCGCGTTCGCCGACGCGCCTGAGCGGCGTCTGCAGGCGATCCTGCGAGTAGATGTGCGCAACCTCGTTGATGCCGCGCAGGCAGATCGTGCGGTGGGTCTCGTCGACGAGATCGCTCGGCTCGATGAGCGCGACGCGTTCGTCGCGGATGGTGCACTTCAGGTTGCACCCGGTCAAACAATGAAACTGGTGGCACAGATGCGCTACGCGTTCTTCGGGCTCGGCGTAGGCTTTGGCTGGCGCGAGCCAACCGTCGGACGTGGTCATGCTGGCCGCCCCCGCCAGTCCCAAGGCCCCCGCGGCAACGCCGGACGCTTTGAGAAAGCCCCTGCGTGTGAGTCCGCGATGCGGACTGCTCGTTTCTGACATTTCTCCTCCTCAAGATCGTGTCAGATTATCCCCGTTTTGTTCGCCCCTCGAGCTGACGTTTTCGCTGCCCGGCAAACGAGCTGTAGACGAGGACACCTCCATTTCCTCGTGAGAACCGGCCGATTCCACTGGGGTCACTATACAAAATTATCCTATGACAATCAATGATTGTCATAGGATAATTTCGCGTGTCATGCTCCTATTTTGTGGATAATTTTTGTTGATCGAAACGCGCATAGTACGTGCGTCACGGGCATGAGGGAAGGCGTGCGCGGCGCCGACTGAGGAGGATAGGCGCCGCGCACAAGCCCTTATGCCCCCTGAACGGCACCCTCTCCCGTCAGGTCTTCGTCGCGCTGCGGGGCGACCAGCCTCTTCGCCAGCACGAGGAATGCGAGTGCTCCCAGCGACACCACGCCAATCACCACGGTGATCTCAACCCACGTGGGCACGTACACGCCCACGGTGGACCAGATGCCGGCAGCGTCGGCGTGCACGCCGGCCGACGAACCCGACGAGATGCCCGGCGCGCCGTACACGTTGGGATGGATGAATGCGGTGAACAGCAGCCACACGCGCTTGAAGAACACGCCCACCACCACAAGCGCCGAGGCCAGGATGACGAGCGCCGGACGCTGCCGGTTGCGCGAGAACACGAGGATGAGGAACGGCAGGGCCAAGCCGGCGACGATCTCGAACCAGAAGAACGGGGCCGTCGCGCCGAAGAACATCTCGCCGAGCGTTTCCATACCGCCCGCCGTCTGCGGATACGCCACCGTCAGCAGCTCGCAGCCGATGAAGAACGCGTCCACCGCGATGCACGTGGCCAAAAGCCCGGCCAAGGTTCCCATGAGCTTGCGGCCCAGGTCGAACACCTTCGCCGCGCTGAGCGCCAAGAGCACGATGAGCAGCAGCGCCAGGCCCGAGTCCATGGCCGAGGCCACGAAGATGGGCGCCATGATGGCCGAGTACCAGCCCTCGCGGGCAATCTGCAGGCCGAAGATCCACGCCGTCACCGAGTGCACGAGGATGGCGATGGGCAGGGCGAAGCGCGAGATGATGCTGACGATACGCGGGTTGGCGCGCTTCGAGGTCATGAAGTACAGGTACAGGATGTTGATGACGAGGTAGCACGTGATGACGCAGATGTCCCACAGAAGCGGCGACAACGGGTTCGGCGACATGAGGATGTTCCCGATGCGCTGGATGCCGCCGAGGTCGATGAGCACGAACATGCCCGCACAGCAGATGCACACGGTGGACAGGATGATGGCCGGCACCGCCACTTTCTTGAACTGCGTGATGTGGAACACCGAAGCCGACGAGGCCACGATGAGGCCGCCAGCCGACAGGCCGACGAAGAACATGAAGCACGTGATGTAGAGGCCCCACGACGTGCCGTTGTTCATGCCCGTCACGCCCAGGCCGTTGATCAGCTGGTACACCCACGCGCCCACGCCCGCAGCTGCCAGAACGGCCAGCACGACGGAGGCGAATTTGAATTTCATCGATGTTTTCGTTCCCATGGCGCTCCCCTATCCCTGGTAGTGGACTTGCGGGCGGGTGCCCTGCTCTTCGAGCAGCACGTGCGTGCGCTGCTCCCGGATGATCCGCGCCACATCGCTTGCGGGGTCGTCCACATCGCCCCAGATGCGCGCCTTCGTGGGGCAGCACACCACGCACATGGGCTCGTCGCCGCGGTCGGTGCGCTCCTTGCACATCGTGCACTTCTCCACGACGCCCTTCGTGCGCACAGGCACGTCCTTGTCCCCGTAGTTGAAGTCGGGGTCGCGACGCGGCTCGTTCCAGTTGAACACGCGGGCGTTGTACGGGCAGGCCGCCATGCAGGTGCGGCAGCCGATGCACTTATCGTAGGCGATCTCCACGCGGCCCACCTCGTCCTTGTACGTGGCGCCGGTGGGGCATACCCGCAGGCAGGCGGGGTTCTCGCAATGCTGGCACGCCACGGGAAGGTAGGCGCGCGAGACGTTCGGGTACTGGCCGATGGCGCCGTCGATGATGTCGCTGCCCTCGGTGAGCACGCGGTTCCACAGCATGCCCATGGGCACGTTGTTCTGCATTTTGCAGGCGTTTGCGCAGGTATGACACCCGATGCACCGCCCGGTATTGATGACGAATCCGAATCTGGTCATGGGGCTCACCTACGCTTTCTTCACTTCGACGAGGGTGTCGTTGTAAGGGATGACGGGGCCGTTGAGCAGAGCGCGCCCGCGGTCGGAGATGCCCGGGTTCGTGACGTTCTGGATGTTGCCCGACGCCATGAACTTCGACCACTCGCCCTCGAAGACGCGGGCCGTGCCCGGTCGCACCGACTCGTCGCCGACGACGGGGCACCCGAAGCTGCCGCGATCGCTGAACGCCTCGACGGTATCGCCGTCGGCCAGGCCGCGCGCGTCCATGTCCACGGGGTTGAGGTGCAGCGCCGCCGTGGAATACTGGCGAATCCACTCCGCGTCGCAGAACTGGTTGTGGATGTGGAAGCGCGTGCGCATCTGGCACAGCTGCAGGGGGAACGTTTCGCGCAGCTTGCTATCGGGACCGGTTTCCTCAGGGGCCTCGTACGTGGGAAGCGCCTGGTCGAACTTCACCATATCGGCGTAGTACACCTCGAGGCGACCCGACGGCGTGGGGAACTTCTGGTCCGCGAACGGGATGGCGTTGGGACCCTGGTACGGGAGCACGCCCTGGTTGTTCTGCAGCGCGTCGAGCGTGATGCCCGCGACTTTGGGGTTCGTCGCCGTGTCGAGCATGTGCGCGATGCGCTCCTCGTTGCTGCTCGGCAGCGATGCGTCGATGCCGAGGGCGCGTGCCAGCTCGCGCTCGAACGAGAAGTCGGTCTTGCTTTCGAACAGCGGCTCGAGCACCTGCTGACGCAGCATGACCTGGCCTTTGTTCGAACGGACGCCGCCGAGGGACTCGTCGCTTTCGAAGCGCGAGCAGATGGGCAGCACGAGGTCGGCGTACTGCGCGCCCGTGCTGTGGTACACGTCGGCGTACACGATGAAGTCGAGGCCCTGCACCCATTCGTCCAGCTTGTTCAGGTCGGCGAAGCGCTGCTGAATCTGGTCGCCCACGCCGATGAAGCACTTGACGGGGCTGTCCACGTAGGGCAGCTCGAAGGCGGGCACGGAAAGGGTCGTGGGCTTCATGTCGGCCGCGAGCGGCCAGGCGCCCAGCGGCGCGCTGCCGTAGCCGAATCCGGGATAGCCGATGCCGCCGCCGGCGCGCCCGATATTGCCCGTGACGGCGGCCAGGATGCCGGCCGCATGACCGGCGATGTCGGCGTTGCCGTACTTGTCGTTGCCGCCGTAGCCCACCGCGAGGCACGCGGGGCCGCCGGTGGCATAGCGTTCGGCGAGGGACTCGATGACGTCGGCGGGGATGCCGGTCACCTTCGACGCCCATGCCGCGTCGTAGCGTTGCTGGCCCTGCTTGAGCAGCGAGAACACGGTGGTGTACGACGCGCCGTCCACGTCGCAGGAGCCTTCGAGAGCCGGGGATTCAGCATCGGCTGCGAGGCGCGCTTCGCCGGCGGCTTCGTCCCAGACGAAGGACGCGCCGTCGCCGTCGCCCAGCAGGGAGCCGTCGGCGTCGGACACGAGGAACGGCAGCGACGTGTGGACGCGCACGTATTCCTCGTCGTACCAGCCGTTATCGAGCACGACGGTCAGCATTCCCAGGAACAGCGCGGCGTCGGTGCCCGGCTCGATGGGAATCCACTGGTCGCACTTCGACGACGTGGGGCTGTAGTGCGGGTCGATGGAGACGGCGAACATCCCCTCGTCCTT
Source organism: Eggerthella sinensis (assembly GCF_003339815.1). GTDB lineage: Bacteria > Actinomycetota > Coriobacteriia > Coriobacteriales > Eggerthellaceae > Eggerthella > Eggerthella sinensis. The sequence goes on along the minus strand of NZ_PPTT01000006.1, from coordinate 978 downwards.
CGCATCGAAGAACGGCTTGGTTTGCGTGAGGCTCGACTCGATGAAGTTGACGCCCACGAACAGCAGCGTCTTGCAGTTCTTCCAGTCGGCCACGCCGTTGAACGCGGTGACCGCCCCGAGCGGGCCCGAGCGCTTCGCCCCGCCGTACATCGCCGCGAGGCCGTTGGCGTAGCCCACGTCGATGCCGCCGACGGTGTCCATGGATGCGCTCAGCAGCTTGCCCAACTCGGCAGCCACTTCCGACTCCATGGCGATGCTGGCGAACACGCTCTCTTTGCCGTAGGCGTCCCAGCACTTCCGCACGTTCTCGGCGAAGATGCTCACCGCTTCGTCCCAGGAAATGGCGACGAATTCGTTGGCTCCGCGCTCGCCCACGCGCTTGAGCGGCGTTTGGATGCGCTCGACGCTGTACACGTGCTGGATTTCGGACAGACCCTTGAGGCAGACCGTTTGCAGGCCCGCTTTCGCCTTGTCGTTCGGCTGGATCAGGCAGAGCCGGCCGTCGCGCACGGTGCACTTGAGCATGCAATGCCCTCGGCAATGGGCCTGGTGGTAGGTGTAGGCGACGCGCTCCTCGGGTTGCGCGTACGCCTCGGTCGGCGCGAGCCACGCGTCTGCGGACAACATGCCTGCAGCTCCGGCAACGCTCAGCGCACCGGCCGCAGCCCCGGTGGATTTCAGAAAGCTCCGGCGAGTGAGCTTGGTGTTTGGCCTGGTCGTACCTGACATGGTACCTCCTCGTCGCGCTCGCGCTCAAGCGCAAGCGTCGCTCGTCGTGTCAGGATGCCCCTCCGAGAAAGCCGTCAGGCGCTCTCGTGGACTCCCTCGATAGATTTGGCCAAATCCTATTAAAGCTCACCGCAAGCCCCGATCATCCGCAAAGTCCAATCCGCATGGAGGTTTCACAACCGAACGCGCTCCTGCCGCGCCCTCGTCCGCGGGGCCGAACTGCATCTCGTAGTAGTGGGCGTACGTGCC